>DATBZS010000102.1:0-53799 GCA_036513075.1 Acidimicrobiales bacterium | reverse complement strand
ACCGACACCATGTCGGCCAGTGCGTACTCGGCAATGCCGCCGAGCGCGGTCGTGGTGATGGCCACTACGCGCCTGCCGAGCCACTCCTCGGCCCCGCCACCGGCCTCCACCACAACCCCGCAGACGTCCATGCCCAGGGTGTAGGGCGGTGGGGTGGGCACGGAGACCAACTTGCCAAGGCACCGGTCGATGTCGTTGAAGTTTAGGGAGGCGGCCCCTACCTCGACCAGTACCTGGCCGTCGCCGGGCGCTGGTCGCTCGACATCGCGGACGGCCAGGACCTCACCCGGCGGTCCATTCCTCGTCACCTGCAGCGCACGCATATCGGCCACCCGACTCCCCGTTTATCCACCTCGTGACCCACACGGTGCGTGGGACCGGCCGATCCTACCGAAGCACCCTCGACGGGTCAGCCCCTCAGCCGTCCCGCCGACGCTCGCCGAAGAACGCGGTGAGGAGCGCTGCGCACTCGTCGGCCCGCACCTCGGGGGTGACCGGCACCTCGTGATTCAGTCGGGGGTCGGCGCACAGGTTGTAGAGCGAGCCGCAGGCTCCGGCCTTGGGGTCGGTCGCCCCGAAGACCAACCGGCCGAGGCGAGCGGCAACCAGCGCGCCGGCGCACATCGGGCAAGGCTCGAGCGTCACCACCAGGGTCACGTCCGTGAGCCGCCAGGTCCCGACTTCGGCGGCGGCGTCAGCCAGGGCCAGGATCTCGGCGTGGGCGGTCGGGTCGCCGGTCAGCTCCCGTTCATTGTGCCGGGAGGCCACAACCCGCTCACCGACGAAGGCCACGGCACCTACCGGTACGTCTCCATGCAGGAGCGCGGCGGCGGCTTCCTCGAGGGCCAAGCCCATGGCCATGGCGTCGTGTTCGCCGTCGGCACCGTCGGCCGACCCCGCAGCTGGTACCTGGCCCACCGTCGTCCCCATGCCGGGATGCTAACGAATCCCGCCCGCACCCCGTCCCGGACGAATGGGCCGGACTGGCCGTCCTGACCGTGCTCCTGTGGTTACTGGCCACCTTGATGGGCGCCTTCTCGACGGCCACAGCGCTGGTCACCAAGGAGATCAGCAACTTCGCTGCCATCATCAACGGGATCAATCTCCCGATTCTGCTGCTGGCCGGGGTGTTGCTGCCGATCTCCCTCGGGCCGCTGTGGCTCCGGGTCCTCGCCCACCTCAACCCGCTCTACTACCTGGTGGCAGCGGCCCGGTCCCTGGCAGTCGGTTACATCGCCACAGCGGTGGTGTGGCAGGCGTTCGCCGTGCTGGTGCCGCTGTGCGTCGTGGTGCTCGCCTGGGCCACCCGGGTCTTCCGCCGGGCCGTCGCCTGACGGCCGGCGGACCTCGGGCTTCCGTCCGCATCACCGAACCCGAAGCGGCTCGCATGCGGGCGACAGCGGGGACGCCTGAGTTCGACGCGGCCATGAGGGCAGTGCGCGCCCGGCACGCCGGTGTCCGGATGTGGGTGCAATCCGCTCAGGGGAGATCACCCAGAAAGAGGAAGGCAATTGCGTCGAACGCCTGCGTCGAGGGAGCACCCAAAGGGCCTTCGGGCTCGGTTGGCGAAGCATCGATCGCGCACGCACTCGCCTCCCGACGCACACGTGGCCGTGTGCGTCGGGAGGCGAGTGGCCATACGACCTTCGAGGAGCCGCGGCTACGATCCTCGGCGGCTGACGGGGTCCGGAGAATTGCTGCTGAATGGAAGACCGTGCCCACCCTCGTCGTAGCAGTCCAGGCCTTCGTGAACCCCTTGGCGCGAGGCAGCAGAAGCGATCGGGGCCTACGTGCCGGAACTGGTCGGCTCGGCGCCAGCAGGTCGGTGGGGCGCCTACGCCGACTTGGCACCAACAAGAGACAAATCGCACCCGAGTAGTTGGTCGCTGGGAGCACTACAGCCGACCCAAGAGGCAGCGCTGAGTGTTCGGGGTCCTCAGGTGTTCGCCGGTACGCCGGGCCGCGCTCCGATCAAACCGGAATGCCGGCCGTCTGCGCCCGGGTCCATGCCAACCACGTCTCGTAACCACCATCGAGGTTCCGGGCCTTGATCCCGAGCTCTTGCATCAGAGCGGTCGCGGTGTGGCCTCGCTGACCTACCTGGCAGTAGACCACCACCGGACCATGACCCAGCGACCCCAGATGATCACGGAGCAAGTCCACGGGCAGGTTGACCGAGCCATCGATGGCACCGGCTGCGTGCTCCTCGGCCGTACGCACATCGACCAACGGCCAGCCCTGCTTCACTAGCGATTCCAGCTCTGCCGGTCCGACGACGTCGCAGTCCCCACTGAGGATGTTCTCCGCCATGTAGCCGAGGAGGTTGACCGGGTCCTTGGCCGAGGAGAACGGAGGGGCGTAGGCCAACTCCAGGTCGGCCAGCTGGGGGGCGGTGAGCCCGCCGACCATGGCCGTGGCGATCACATCGATCCTCTTGTCGACACCGTTGCGGCCCACGATCTGCGCCCCCAGGATGGTTCCGACCTCGGGATCGAAGATCAGCTTGGCCGCCATGCGAGTCGCCCCGGGGTAGTAGGTGGCATGGTCGAAGGGGTGGGAGTGGATGGCCCGGAAGGGTCGACCGGCGGCTTGGAGTCTCCGTTCATTCCACCCCACGGTGGCAGCCACGACGTCGAAGACCTTCACGATCGACGTGCCGAGCGATGCCACCTCGTGCGAGGGCCGTCCGGCGATGTGGTCCGCCACCCGTCGTCCCTGACGGTTGGCCACATTGGCCAGCGCGATGAGTGAGGTGGAGTGCGAGACCGCATCGGGCTTCTCGACCGCGTCGCCCACGGCGTAGACGTCCGGATCGCTCGTCTGGTTGGCGTCGTTCACCCGAAGTCCGCCCTCCGGTCCAAGCTGCAGTCCGGCCAGTTCGGCCAGCCGGATGTCCGGCCGGACGCCGATGGCCCCGACCACGAGGTCGGCCGGAAGGACCTGACCGTCAGACAGGGTGACCGAACTCTCCCCGACCGAGGCCACGGACACACCAAGCTCGACCCGAACACCGTGGGCGACCAATTCGTCACTGACCAAGACGGCCAGCTCCGAATCGAGCGGCGTCAGTACCTGGGGGGCCGCCTCGACGACCGTGGTGTCCAATCCCTGCGCTACGAGGTTCTCGGCCATCTCGAGGCCGATGAATCCCGCCCCGATCACCACGGCTGTCTCCGGGGCAACGCCGACTTCCGCAGCCATAGAGGCGGCGTCTTCAACTGTGCGGAGGGTCCGGACCCGGTCATAGCCTGGGATCGGCGGCCGGACCGGGGCTGCCCCCATGCTGAGGATCAGCTTGTCGTAGGGCACGACAAGGTCTTCACCATTGAGGGTGGAGCGCACCGTCACCGTGTGCCCCGTTCTGTCGATGGCCACGACCTCGTCATTCACCCGGACATCGAGTCGGAAACGATCGAAGAGCTGTTGGGGAGTCTGCAGGGTGAGGTCCTCCTCCTCCTCGATCAGCCCACCCACGAAGTAGGGCAGTCCGCAGTTGGCGAAGGAGACATGCCCGGAGCGCTCGAGCACGGTGATGGTGGCATCGGCGTCGAGCCGGCGAAGGCGGGTGGCGGCCGACATTCCGCCAGCCACCCCGCCGATGATGACCACTCGCTTGTGTGCCGGGGGTGAGGCCATCATCGAGACAGCCATGACTTCCGTCTCGGGGCCGGAGCCACTGTTGTCCGGCACTGGCACCGTTCTTCCTTAGGCACGTCTCCCAGCACCTGTTCGACGTGGGCTCCGCAGCCCTTCCAGGTCGGGCGCCCACACTTCTTGCACTTCGCAGCTCTGCACATACCCCATAGGGTATCACAATGTTCCGGTAGTGCCCGGAGGTCGGTGGTACCCGGGGGGGTATTGTGGTAATGTGCCAGATACCCGGTGGGGTATAGGCGAACGGAGAAAAGGACGGCATATGACGGTATCCCCGAGAACAGGACTTGGCGCTCAACCGACGGCCTCTTCTCCGGAGTCTCCGGTCGTCGAACACGAAGGCTCTGGATCCGAGCCCTCAGGCGGGGACCGATCCCGCCCGTTTGCCCGCCTCGGGGCCTGGGTCGCCACCCACTTCCGCCGTGTGCTTGTGGCGTGGCTCCTCGTCATCGCTGGCTTCGGATTCTTTGCCGTCCACGTCGAGAGCGCACTTGCGGGTGCCGGTTGGCAAGCCTCAGGCAGTCAGTCGGTCGCGGCCCGGGTCGTCATCGAGAAGAACTTCGCCGGACTCGGCGCCACCGGTCTGCAGGTGGTCATCGTCGACCACCGCGGACCGATCACGTCGGACCCCCGAGCCCAGGCCGTGGTCGCCAAGGCGACCCGGGTACTTCGGAGCGATCCCCGGGTGTCCACCGTGGTCCCACCCCAGGTCGGGGTATCGATCTCGAAGGACGGCCGGACCGCCGTCATCACCGCCGGAGCGGCCGCGAACTCCAACAAGATGGTGCAGGCGGCCGACGCCGTGGCGCCGAAGCTTGCGGCGCTGTCCTCGTCCGGCGTATCGGTGACACTGACCGGTGACAGCGCCCTATGGGCCAACTTCAACACGGCCAACCGGTCCGCCATGCTCAAGTCGGAGATGCTGTCGTGGCCGGTGACGATCATCATCCTGATCATCGCTTTCGGCAGTCTGGTGGCCGCCGGTCTTCCCCTCCTCCTGACCATGGTTGGGCTGCTGGTGGCCGCCGGTGCCCTGGTGATCACCACCAAGTTCACCCCGGTGTCCATCTGGGCCCTCAACTTCGCCCTCATGTTCGCCCTCGCCTTGGGCATCGACTACGCCCTCTTCCTGGTCATGCGGTTCCGGTCGGCCCTCAAGCGGCGGGGGGCCGAGCCGGGCGACAGCGAGGCCATCGTCGCCTCGGTGGCCGAGACGGTGGATACCGCCGGCAAGGCCGTGGCCTTCAGTGCCCTCACGGTGCTGGCCTCGCTCGCCGCCATCCTCATCGTCCCGAGCCCGGCCTTCCGATCGATGGCCTTCGGGATCATGCTGGCAGTGGTGGCGGTACTCGCCGCCACCGTGACCTTGCTCCCGGCGGTCCTCGGCAAGCTGGGTACCAACATCAACAAGGGCAAGGTCCGGCTCCGTCGCAGACCCTCGCCCGAGGGTGAGAGCACACTCGATCGGATCCTTCACCGCTGGGGCAAATTCCTCTGGCGTCACCCGTTCCCAGCCGGCGCGGCCGCCCTGGTCCTGCTGCTTCTGGCCGCCGCCCCGATCATCGGGATGCGCACCAACATGCCCTCCATCACCATCGTCCCACCCAGCGCCAATGCCCGGATCGGCTACTACCAGGTGACAAACGCCTTCGGACCTGGTGCTCCGGGCACCCTCCAGGTGGTCGTGCCCACAATTGAACAGCCCCAGGCCATGGACGCCCTCGCCCACGCCTCCGGGGTGGCCGGGGTCGTCCCCGGGCCCGCTCATGCTGGGTGGACCTTGGACCAGGTGGTCTCGACCACAGGGCCGTCCACTGCTGCGACCGGCGCCACCATCGACCACCTGCGTCGAGTGCTTCCCGTCGGGGCACTGGTGGGCGGTGCCGCGGCGGAGAACCACGACCTCCAGCAGTCCCTGGCCTCCCACACGCCCCTCGTACTCGGGATCCTGGGGGCACTCGGGTTCATTCTGCTGCTGATCGCCCTCGGGGCCCCGTTGATCGCCGCCCTCGGTGTCCTGATCACGGCCCTCTCGGTGGCCGGGGCCTTTGGCCTCGGGCGTCTCATCTTTCAGAACGGGTTTCTGGCCGGGCCGCTCGGCTTCCAGCCCCAGGGCTTCATCGACGCCTGGGCGCCGCTCTTCTTCGGGGCCATGGTCTTTGGCGTGGCCATGGACTACACGCTCTTCATGCTGTCAGCAGCCAAAGAGCGCTACGAGACCCACCCGGATCCCGAGCACGCCATGGTCGGGTCGATGCGAACCTCGGGACGGGTGGTGCTGTCTGCCGCAGCGGTGATGGTCGCCGTCTTCCTCACCTTCGCCCTGTCCGGCCCCTTGGCACCCAAGGAGATGGGGGTGATCCTGGCCATCGCCGTGGCCCTGGACGCCCTGGTGGTACGGCTGGTCGTACTTCCCGTGGTCCTCCGCCTGGGCGGCCACAGCGCCTGGCATCAGCCGAAGTGGCTGGGCCGCATCCTGCCCAAGGTGCGGTTCTCGCACTGAGCTGGGAACATCGACCAACAATCGACCGACGAGACCGAGAAGACAGTGAAGGAGCGAGAGTGCAACTACCCGATGAAGTGGTCACGGACCTCCGCAAGCGGCTGAAGCGTGCCGGAGGCCAGGTCCAGGCCGTGGAGACCATGCTGGCCGACGGACGCGAGTGCCGCGACATCGTCACCCAGCTCAGTGCCGCCACCAAGGCCCTTGAACAGGTCGGCTTCCGGCTGATCGCCAGCGGCCTAACCTACTGCCTGGAACACCCCGAGGAGGCGGCCGAATCCGGCTATCCCCTCGACGAGGTCCAGCGCCTGTTCACCAAGCTGGCCTGACTGTCGTGAGCCGGGACCGTCGCAACGAGCGTCACTGAGCATGGATAGCCAGCAGTGGGACGAGCGGTACAGCGGGGACGAGTTCGTGTGGACGAGCACGCCCAACCAGTTCTTGGTCGCCGAGGTGGTCGGCTTGCCCGTCGGGCCGGCGCTGGACCTCGCCTGTGGCGAGGGCCGCAACTCGATCTGGCTCGCCGAGCAGGGCTGGGAGGTTACGGGAGTGGACTTCTCGACGGTGGGCTTAGCCAAAGCCCAGCAGTTCGCTGACGTGCGGGACGTCAGGGTCACCTGGATCGAGTCCACTGTGGAGGACTGGGCTGCGCATCCTGGGGGGTTCGACCTCGTCGCCGTGCTCTATCTGCAGCTCCCCCAACCGGCTCGTGGTGCGGCCCTCGCAGTTGCCGCTTCCTCGGTGGCTCCGGGGGGGACGCTCCTGGTGGTCGCCCACGATCAAGACAACCTGACCCGGGGGTATGGAGGCCCACCGAACGCCGACGTGCTCTACCAAGTGAGTGACGTCACTGGTGCCGCAGTCGCCGCCGGCTTGACCGTGGAACGGGCCGAGCAGGCGGTCCGTGTCGTAGCTACCGATGATGGCCCGAGGGAGGCAATCGACACCGTCGTAAGGGCTTGTCGTGCGGTGGACGGCCGATGAGATGCGGTCCTGTGGACCCGGTGACGGAGCCATTGGGACGAGGAGGCGGGGCATGGGCTGCCCGGACCCGGTGGGGCATAGTGCGTCCATGAGCTTCTACGTCGATCGCATCCTTCCTCGCTGTACCAACCTCCTACTGAGCGGCAGCGAGTTCACGAAGATCCGGAGCCGGGTCGCCTCCGGTCTGACCGGGGACGTCATGGAAGTCGGGTTCGGCTCCGGCCTCAACGTCCCCCACTATCCGTCGGACGTGGACCGGGTGTTGGCCGTCGACCCGGCCGTGTTGGGCCGCAAGCTTGCCGCTGGGCGAGTGTCGGCCTGTCCCGTGCCGGTGGAGTACGTCGGACTCGACGGAGCATCGCTACCCCTGGGGTCAGCGACGATCGACCACGTGCTCGTCACCTGGACACTGTGCACCATCCCTGAGGTGAATGACGCGTTGGGTGAGGTCCACCGAGTCCTGCGTTCTGGTGGAAAGCTGCACTTTGTCGAGCACGGCCTCTCTCCCGACCTCGGGGTAGCCAAGTGGCAGCACCGACTCACGCCCCTTCAGCGCAGGGTGGCTGGTGGGTGCCATCTCAACCGGCCGATCGACCGCCTCATCGAGGGGGCCGGGTTCGCGGTAACCCAGCTGGATACCTACCAACTTGGTGGTCCGAAGCCGTGGAGCTACATGTACGAGGGAGTGGCAACGAAGCCTTGACGTGCCCGGTTCAGGGACTTCGCTGATCCGGAGAACCTGCCGGGCTCCAGTCCGATCAGCATTGAAGTGGTCAGCCCAACCGCCGCGGATTGGGCCTCAACCGGGGAGCCCTACGCCAGATGGGTCACCCTACCTATGCTGGCACTGATGCCCGATTCGCCGCCGAATGCCGACCAGCGCGCGACCCACTGGGAAGCGGTCTACGAGTCCAACAGCCCCGACACGGTCAGCTGGTACCAGAGCGAACCAACGGTATCCCTGGAGTTCATCGCTGCGCTCGGCGTCGATCCAAGTGCTGCCGTGATCGATGTCGGCGGCGGGGCCTCGGTCCTGGTGGACCGCCTCCTGACGCGAGGCTTCACCGACGTGTCGGTCCTCGACATCTCCGAGGCCGCTCTGCGCACCAGCCGAGATCGGGTCGGCGATAATGCCGCCGAGGTGCATTGGATCGTCGGCGACCTCTTGGCCTGGGAGCCATCACGTCGATACGACCTCTGGCACGATCGGGCAGTACTTCACTTCCTCCTTGGGCGCGATGTCGACACCTACCGTGACACCTTGGAACGGGCCGTCGCTACCGGCGGGTCGGTCGTCCTGGCCACCTTCGCTCCCGATGGGCCGGAATGGTGCTCGGGTCTTCCGGTGACCCGCTACGGCACAGAGACGTTGACGGACGTCCTCGGCGACAGGTTCGAGGTCGTCGAGCACCGTCGTGAGGTCCACCGGACTCCAGGAAGAACCGAGCAACCGTTCACCTGGATCGCGGCTCGACGTGTGTAGATCTGGCCAAGCAGGTGTGACCGCTGGGGGATCCGCCTCGGTATGACGACGAGGTTCCAGGAGGGCGTTCAGGTCACCGTCAGGACATCGAACATCCCTGCTGCGTAGTGCCACGGCTGATCACAGACCAGCTCGTAGCGGCCGGGCTTGAGCGTGATCGTGGTCCAGCCGGTACTCCCGGGTGCGATGCCATTGCCTGTGCCACCCGCACACGAACGAGACGATTCGCCCAGACTCTGAGTCTCGTCGATCTTGCCGTCAGCACCGATGGCACGGGTGCCGGGACCGTCCGCCGGAAGCGGCAGGATGACCAGCTCGTGGACCAGCGCCCCCGTGTTGGCCACGACGAAGGAGACTCGTCCGGACGAAATGACGGAGGGGGCCATCACCAAGGCCGCCCCCATCGTGGTCTGGCTCATCATCATGTCCCCTGAGTCAGTGACCTGGACGGCGATCATGGATCCCGGGAGCCGCGGTGAGTTACAGGAGATGACGCCATAGGCGCCGTTGACCGGTATGGAGCCGCCATACCACAAGGCGACGACGGCGGCGGTCCCGGCGACGAGGGCAACGGCTGCCACCACGATGGCGGTGATCAGACCCCGCAGCTTGGGGTGGGTACTCACCCGGACCCCTCGAGCAGGGTCCGCCGGCGTGTGTACTCCTCCTCGTCGATCTCGCCACGGGCGAAGCGCTCGTCGAGGATGCCACGTGCTCCTGAAAAAGGAGGCGGGCTCGCTGGCGGGGGCGGCCCTGTGAGCACGGGGGGCGTCCCCCGGTGGCGGACCAGCGTGGTGATGATCCAGGCGAGCGCACCCCAGAAGACGACCATGGCGACGATCATGAGGATCCACAGCCCCCAGTGGTCCCCGCTGTTGCCGTATCCGTAGTGCATCATTGCCGCGCACCTCCAGGCTGCTCCTGTCCTCCAGTCTTGGCTGCTTCGTAGCACCCTGCTAAGGGGCAAAAGCCCTGACCCCGCCACCTGAGGGGCGAGAAATCGAGATTCAGTTCGGGTGGGCGAAGTGGCGTGGGGTGAGTTCGTGCCCGATCGCCGTGCCTGCGGTCCCCGGATCTGAGTGGATCAGAGACGAAGGACCTCGTGGAGCAGGTGGTGCTGCGCACGTTCGGCAATGGCGTGGGCTGCAGCAGCGTTGGCTGCTCGCATCCGGGGCGTCCCAAGCCCCTCCCACGGTGCGTCGAGCGGCGCGACTTCCTGAGTCCATCCCGGTCGGGGTGCCCCCGCATCGCCAAGACTTCGCTGCTGCTTGTCTGTGCGGCCACGACCAACATCCGGCTCCTGCGGGCGTGATCGGAGCGCACGGGGGACGTCACGGACCCGCTGTGTGTGCCGGATCCGCCCGATCACGGCTACGAGGAACTCGGGCCCGACACCGTCGCAGCCACGGCGATCGGTCCACCACTCGCCGCCTGATCCCGCTTCACGCTCGCCCGCTCCCTGAGTTGGCAGGGGGCAGTCGTGCAGTCCCCGAGTCGGGTCTCTGGCAGGATCGCTGGTCGGTTGGGACACACCAGCGCCGGCTCGGCCGGCACGCCGTTGCTGCGGCCCTCCGCTGAGGCCCCGAAACCACCCGCCTGGCCTCTGGGAGCACCGCGAATTGGTGTTTCGTTACCTCTAGGGGTCCAGTTCCGTCAGGACCCCTTGGCGGAGGCGGTGGGATTTGAACCCACGGTGAGTTTCCCCACACACGATTTCCAATCGTGCCGATTCGGCCGCTCTCGCACGCCTCCGTGTCGGTGGCCGTCCGGGTGACCCGGGGCGTCCACAGCCCCGACAGGCTACTCCGGCAGTGCCGGGCTATCGGTCGTCCGGGTCGGCGATAGAATCGTGCTCTCCCCGGTGGTCGGTGCGGCGGCTGGGTCCTGCGCAACGTCCTCCTGTGAATCGAGTCAGGGTCGGAAGGCAGCAGCTCTCAGCGGGTAAGTCCGTGTGCCGCAGCCAACCTGGCCGTCGCACCGACCACCGGGGACTTCCGTCCCCGGGGCTCGTGGGTTGGGCTTCAGGCCCGAGGACCCTGTCCGAGCCGGCCGGTAGGATCCCGGCGTGGCCGACGTGAACGAGGAAGTCCCCTACCAGTCCCTCTACCGACGCTTCCGGCCGTCGACGTTCGCCGAGGTGCGCGGCCAGGATCACGTGGTCCTGGCCCTGCGCAACGCGGTGCGCGACGGTCGGGTGGCCCACGCCTACCTGTTCAGCGGACCCCGCGGCACCGGCAAGACCTCGACTGCCCGGATCCTGGCCAAAGCCCTCAACTGCACCGACCTCCGCGACGGCGAGCCATGTGGCGTCTGCTCCTCGTGTGTCGAGATCACCAGGGGCACCTCGCTCGACGTCCACGAGCTCGACGCCGCCTCCAATAACGGAGTCGACGCCATGCGCGATCTGGTGTCCCGGGCAGCACTCGGTTCGCCGGGCCGCCAGAAGGTCTACATCGTCGACGAGGTCCACATGCTCTCGACGGCGGCGTCCAACGCGCTGCTGAAGACGCTCGAGGAACCACCGGCCCACGTCATCTTCGTGCTGGCCACCACCGACCCCCAGAAGGTGCTGCCCACCATCCGCAGCCGGACCCAGCACTTCGAGTTCCGTCTGCTCGGCCCGGACACCCTCTCCGAACTCCTCGCCCAGGTGCGCCATGACGCCCACCTCGACGTCGGCGACGACGCCCTGGACCTTGCTGTGCGGCGAGGCCGCGGCTCGGCACGCGACGCCTTGTCGATCCTCGACCAGGTGGCGGCGTCGGACGCCGTCGATGACGATCTGCCCGAGCTCGACGAGGTGGTCGAGGCGCTGGCCGAGCGGGACGTGGAGCGGGCTCTGGTGGCCGTCGCCCACTTGACCGCCGCCGGCTTCAGCCCACAGCAGCTGACGGTGGACCTGGTCGACCATCTGCGCCAGGGCTTCCTGGCCCTGGTCGCCCCTGAACTGGTGACGGTGGCCGGGGCCGAGCGGGATGCGTTGGCCGCCCAGGCCGGGCGGGTCGGATTGGCCACCCTGGTGCGGGCGATGGAGGACCTGGGCCGGGCCCAGGTCGGGATGCGCGACGCGCCGGACACCCGGGTCAATCTCGAGGTGGCGCTGGTCCGCCTCGTCCACCCCGAGGCCGACGACTCGCCTGCCTCATTGCTGGCCCGCATCGAGCGGCTCGAGGCGACCGGTGTTCCAGCACCCGCAACGGCCCCCGCCGCGGCCCCTTCCCCCACCCCGCCGTCCGGGGGCTCGGCCACCGGTGCCGCACTGGCTGCCCGCGCCGCCGCCGTGCCCACCGGCCGACCGGCTCCGGGTGCTGAGCCCACCGAACCGTCCGAATCTGTCGAAGTGGCCGCGGAGGCCGTGGTTGCCGACGAGTCCGGGCCAACGGGCCCGGCCGGCCCGCGACCGACGCTCGGAGCCGTACGCCGGAGGTCCGGGTCGCCCAATGGGACATCGGTCGCCCCGGAGCCTTCACCGGAGACCGCCATCGAGGTCGAGGAGGTGTCGGAGGTCGCCGCTGAGCCGGTCGCCCACCCCTCGGAGGTGAGGCCGTCGACGGTGCCGAGCTCGGGTGAGCCCTTCCCGAGCCGGGACCAGCTCGTGCAGGCCTGGGGCGACCATGTGATCGGAAGGCTCCGACCGAAAGCCAAGGCGCTCTACCAGGCCGGCCGCTTCGTGGGCGCCGACGCCGATCGGGCTCAGTTCGGACTGCCCAATGAGATCCACCGCAACCGCTGCGAAGTCATGCGGGCCGAGGTGGAGGCCGCCCTGGCCGAGCAGTTCGGTCGTCCGATCCCCCTGGTCCTGGTGGTCGACGGCGCCGCGGCGCTCCCGGCCACCACCGCACCCGAACCGACCGCCGCGCCGGACAGCCAGGGAACGGCACCGGAGCCGGCCCCTGTCGTCCTGGACGACGAAGCTGAGGACCTGGCCGAGTTCGACACCGACAACCTCGAGGTGGCCGAGATCGACAACTCTGCCGAAGCCCGCCTGCTCCAAGCCTTCCCCGGCGCCGAGGAGGTGGGCTAGGTGGCCGTCTTCAACGGGCCACTCCAGGCTCTCATCGACGAGATGGGTCGCCTGCCCGGCATCGGCCCGAAGTCGGCCCAGCGGATCACCTTCCATCTGTTGAAGGTGGCCCCCGAGGACGCGCTGAGGCTGGCCGAGGCCATCATCGCCGTAAAGGAGCGGATCACCCTGTGCACCCGGTGTTTCAACGTGGCCGAGGGCGGCGAGTGCGCCATCTGCCTCGACGACCGACGCGATTCCACGGTGGTGTGCGTGGTCGAAGACCCCCGTGACATCGTCTCGGTGGAGAAGACCGGTGAGTTCTCCGGTCGCTACCACGTCCTCCAGGGGTCGCTGAATCCCATCGAGGGCATCGGGCCCGAACAGCTCCGGGTGCGCGAGCTCCTGCTCCGCCTCGACGGCGAGGGGATCACCGAAGTGATCCTCTGCACCAACCCCAACCTCGAGGGCGAGGCCACGGCCATGTACCTCGCCCGGCTCCTCAAGCCCCTGGGGCTGACCGTTACCCGGATCGCCAGCGGACTGCCGGTGGGCGGTGACCTCGAGTACGCCGACGAGCTGACCCTTGGCCGGGCCCTTGAGGGCCGCCGCGAGGTGGACGCCTGACACACAGCTGCGCGTGCCCCCGGCCGTCCCGGTGGGCCACCATGGGGTCATGCCTGCCACGCCCTCGGACGGTGCCCGCCAGCTGTGGATCCTCCGGCACGCCAAGGCGGCCAATGCACGACCGGGCGGACGGGACCGCGAACGCATGCTTGCCGACCGGGGCCGGCGCGATGCCACGGCGTTAGGGGAGCGGTTGGGCGCTTCCGATCCACCGCTCGACGCCCCAGGACTGGTCCGCCCCGGGCTGGCCATGTGCTCAGCGGCGGTGCGGACCGTTCAGACGGCTGAGCTGGTCCTGGCCGAGCTCGCCGACCACGGTGATCACGTGCCCCTCGACGCCTACCGCAGCCTCTACGAGGCCGGGCCGGACACCGTCCTCACCTACCTGCGCGAGGTCGACGAGCACTCCCGGTCGGTGCTGGTGGTGGGACACAACCCGACGATGTTCCACCTCACCTGGGATCTGCTGGCCGATGGGTCGGCGGACCGTGACCGCCTGGAGGCCCGGGGCTTCCCCACTTGTGCCCTGGCCGTGGTGGACCTTCGGGTCGACGGGTGGGAGGACGTAGCCGCTGGGGACGGGACCCTACTTGGCCTGTTCGCTCCGCCGTATTGACCGGCCCGACGCCGGTTGGGTTTCGGGCGGATCCGGTCGGATGGTGCGGATCCGGTCAGATGGTGCGGAGAACGGCGGCGTCGCCCTGGCCGCCTCCACCACAGAGGCTGACGGCGGCTGTGCCGCCGCCCCGGCGCTTGAGCTCGAGCAGCGCGGTGAGCGCGAGGCGGGTGCCTGACATGCCGACCGGGTGGCCGAGGGCGATCGCCCCGCCGTTCACGTTGACGATGTCACCGCTGATGCCGAGGTCGTCGGTCGAAGCGAGACCGACGGCGGCGAACGCCTCGTTGATCTCGAACAGGTCGATGTCCCCGATGCTGAGTCCGGCCTTGGCCAGGGCCACCGAAGTGGCGTGAGACGGCTGGTGCAGGAGTGACGGGCTGGGACCGGCCACCTGGCCATAGCTGACCAATTCGCCGAGGGGGGTCACGCCGAGCTCCTCAGCCTTGGACCGGGACATGACGACGACGGCAGCACCGCCGTCGGAGATCTGACTGGCGTTGCCGGCGGTGATGGTGCCCTGCTTGTCGAAGGCGGGCCGCAACTTGCCGAGGGAGTCGGCCGTGGTGTCGCCCCGGACGCCCTCGTCGGTGTCGACCACCCGGGGGTCGCCCTTGCGCTGGGGCACCTCGACCGGGACGATCTCCTCGGCAAACTTGCCCTCCTTGATGGCGGTGGCAGCCCGCTCGTGGGACAGGGCGCTGAAGGCGTCCTGGCGCTCACGTGAGACCCCATCGGCGCCGTTGTACCGCTCGATGCCCAGGCCCATCGCGCACTTGTCGAAGGCGCAGAACAGGCCGTCGTACATCATCGAGTCGACGATGGTGCCGTCGCCGATCCGGTAGCCGGCACGGGCCCCCGGGAGGAGGTAGGGGGCCTGGGTCATGGACTCCATGCCACCGGCCACCACGATGTCGGCTTCACCCGCGTTGATCATGAGGTCGGCCAGGTAGATGGTGTTGAGGCCGGACAGGCACACCTTGTTGATGGTCGACGATGCGACGCTCAACGGGATCCCGGCGTTGGCCGCGGCCTGGCGGGCGGTGATCTGCCCGGCACCGGCCTGGATGACCTGGCCCATGAAGACGTAGTCCACCTGGTCCGGGGCGACTCCGGCCCGCTCGAGAGCGGCAGCGATGGCGAAGCCGCCCAGATCGGTGGCGGCGAAGCTGCCGAGTGCACCCGACAGCTTGCCGATCGGCGTGCGGGCTCCTGCGACGATGACGGATCCGGACATTGCAACCTCCACGGCCAGGTGGCCGGTTCAGGCGGCGACCCCCCATGGGCACGCCACGACGACAGGCTGCCATGATACGGCCTGCGTCGACCTGTGCCACCCGGGACGTCCGCTCGGCTCGGGAGCGGACGTCCCGGTCGGACTATCCTCCACCTCCATGCAGGAATTCCTCTCCGCCATCCTGGCCGGCGCGTCCGGCGAGGAAATTGCCGCCATCCCGATCCCCGCTTCCTATCGGGCTGCGTTCGTCCAGCGTGACGAGCAGACGATGTTCGAAGGCCTCGAGTCCGAGGACAAGGATCCTCGCAAGTCGCTCCACGTGGGCGAGGTGGCCACGCCCGAGCTCGCCCCGGACGAGGCCTACATCGCGGTGATGGCGAGCGCCATCAACTTCAACACCGTCTGGACTTCGATCTTCGAACCGCTCCCCACCTTCGGCTTCCTCGACCGGCTCGGCAGGGAGGGCGTCTGGGGCGCCCGCCACGCGCTCGACCAACACGTCGTGGGCTCGGACGCCTCAGCAGTGGTCCTCCAGGTGGGCTCCGCCGTCCGCATCTGGAAGCCGGGCGACAAGGTCACCGTGCACTGCAACTACGTGGACGACCAGAGCCCGACCGCCCACGACGACTCGATGCTGGCCGACAACCAGCGCATCTGGGGCTTCGAGACCAACTTCGGCGGCCTGGCCGACCTGGCCGTGGTCAAGGCCAACCAGCTGATGCCCAAGCCCGCTCATCTGTCGTGGGAGGAGGCAGCCGTCAACGCCCTGTGCAACTCGACCTCCTACCGGATGCTGGTGTCGCACAACGGTGCCCCGGTCACCCAGGGCGACAAGGTGCTGGTGTGGGGTGCTTCGGGCGGCCTTGGCGCCTATGCCGTGCAGTACTGCCTCAACGGTGGGGCCACCCCGGTGGGCGTGGTGTCGTCGCAGTCCAAGGTCGACCTGCTCCACGAGTTGGGCGTCGAGGCGGTCATTGACCGCAAGGCGGCCAACTACCGGTTCTGGAAGGACGAGCACACCCAGGACGAGTCGGAGTGGCGCCGCCTGGGCAAGGACATCCGCGGACTCGTGGGGGACGATGTCGACATCGTGTTCGAGCACCCGGGCCGCCAGACCATGGGCGCCTCGGTGTTCGCGGCCAAGCGGGGCGGCACCATCGTCACCTGCGCGGCGACCTCGGGCTACATGATCGAGTACGACAACCGGCACCTGTGGATGAAGCTCAAGACCATCAAGGGCTCCCACTTCGCCAACTACCGCGAGGCGTGGGACGCCAACAAGCTGGTACGCGAAGGCAAGATCCTCCCGCCCCTGTCGGCCGTCCACACGCTCGAGAACGTGGGCGAGGCCGCCTACCAGGTGCACCGGAACCTGCACGAGGGCAAGATCGGCGTGCTGTGCCTGGCCCCCGAGGAGGGCCTGGGCATTGACGACCACGAGTTCCGCCAGGAGGTGGGCGAGGACCGCATCACCCTCTTCCGGAGGCACGGCGCATGACCGAAATGCTGCTGACCGAGATCGACCACGTGGCCATCGCCGTGCCCGACCTGGACGCCGCCGTCGCCTACTACGAGCAGACGTTCGGGGCCACGGTGTCCCACCGCGAGCGCATCGACTCCGACGGCGTGGAGGAGGCCCTGCTCAAGGTGGCCGATAGCTACGTGCAACTGCTGACGCCGACCAGCGACTCGTCGCCGGTGGCCAAGTACCTGGAGAAGAAGGGCCCCGGCATCCACCACGTCGGCTACCGGGTGGCCGACTGCGCTGCCGCCCTCCAATCGGTCAAGGACCATGGCGGCCAGGTCATCGATCAGGCGCCCCGTCCGGGATCACGGGGCACCACAGTGGCTTTCGTCCATCCGAAGGGGGCCTTCGGCACCCTCATCGAGCTGGTCCAGGAGTAGACGCTCCACCGTATGGACCGCGCCATCCGGGCTGATGCCACCCCGCCCGCTGACCGCGGCGAATCCTCTGGAGTGCGCGGCCCGGACCGCACGCCCTCGTCGGTACCCGGGGCTGGCATCGGGCTCCCGCATATCCGGGCCCGATCGGCCGTCGCACCAGCTCCTGTCCCGTCGATCAGCGACCCGGTCGAGGCCGACACCGTCGAGTCCGATCCGCTCGAGCCGGACGCCGTCGAGGCCGCCTCTGCTGGCGTCGATCGGGTGGAAGACGTGCCCGGGACGGCACCGCTGCCGGCCTCGTTCCCGCCCGGCGTCGCGGCGAAGCTCGGCTGCTACGTCTACCTGCTGGTCGACGCACGGAGCGGCCGTCCGTTCTTCGTGGGCCGGGGCCGGGGTGAACGCTGCCACCGCCACGTCGAAGCGGCACGTGGAGGAGCGTCGACGGATGACTCATTGTCCAAGTATCCGCTCCTGGACCGGATCCGCGTGGCCGAGGCCGACGGCCGACCCGTGCGGATCGAGATCCTGCGCCACGGCCTGACCCCGGCCGAGGCCGACCTTGTCGAGTCCTCAGTCGCCGATGCACTCGGTCTCGGGCACGCCACCAGGCTGGACGCCCAGCGCCGACCGGCCGACGAGGTGGCAGCTGCCCTGGCCAAGCGAGCCAAGTTCAAACGCGGACACCAGGTCGTCCTTCTGCGGGTGGGCCCTCACGGGGTGCCCACGGAGTACGCATCGGTCCGCCATGGCTGGCGCATCGGGAGGCGCTGGATCGACACCGACTCCCGTCGCTCGCCGTTGTGGGCGGTCGTGGTGGCGGGGGACCTGGTCGACGCCGTCTACCGAATCGACGCCTGGGAGCCATCGCCGTCGCCAACGGGGACCGGCGCCGGCACTGAGCGCTTCTCCTTCGTGGGCACCCCGGCCACCGAACTCGACGCCCGTTACGCCGGTCGGAGTGTTCGCGCCTACCTGGGCGGTAGCACCCCAAACGCGGTCACCTACGTGTGGTGTGGTCCCCACTGGGTCGACACGGCCCCGTAGCGGTACCGACGGGAAGGTCGGGGTGGAACCTCCAGGACCGGTGCCGGGGTCGGGCCTTCCGATCGAACCCCTCCGGCGGTTCCGGTAGCCTCACCGTCCATGGATCACACGATGACCCAACGGCTGGCAGACCTCGCCGAGCGGCGGGAGCTCGCCCGCAACGCCGGCTCCCCCCGGGCGGTGGCGAAGCACCACGCCAAGGGCAAGATGACCGCCCGGGAACGCCTCGACTACCTCCTCGACGACGGCTCCTTCCAGGAGCTCGACATGCTTGCTCGCCACCGCGCCCACGGCATGGGCCTCGAGGAGAACCGGCCTTACACCGACGGGGTCATCACCGGCTTCGGCACCATCGACGGCCGCCGGGTGTGCGTGTTCAGCCAGGACTTCACCGTCTTCGGCGGTGCCCTGGGCGAGGTATTCGCGGAAAAGATCCACAAGGTCATGGACCTGGCCTCGTCCATCGGCGTGCCGATGATCGGCCTCAACGACGGCGCCGGTGCGCGTATCCAGGAGGGCGTGGTCTCGCTCCACTCCTACGGCGGCATCTTCCACCGCAACGCCCAGGCCTCGGGCGTCATCCCCCAGATCAGTGTCATCCTCGGACCGTGCGCCGGCGGTGCCGTCTACAGCCCGGCCATGACCGACTTCATCTTCATGGTCCAAGAGACCAGTCACATGTTCATCACCGGGCCCGATGTGGTGAAGACGGTGACCGGCGAAGACGTGACGCTCGAGGAGCTCGGCGGTGCCATGAGCCACGCCACAAAGTCCGGGGTGGCCGCCTTCGTCGCCCCCGACGAGAAGGCCTGCCTCGACGACGTCCGGTACCTGCTCAGCTTCCTACCCTCCAACAACCTGGAGGAGGCGCCGCTGCTGCGCACCGGCGACGACCCCGAGCGGCTCACACCCGAGCTGTCCGACCTCATGCCGGAATCCCCCAACCAGCCCTATGACATGAAGAAGGTCATCGAGGCGGTAGTCGACGACGGCGAGTTCTTCGAGGTCAACCACCACTGGGCGATGAACCTGGTGTGCGGCTTCGCCCGGATCGACGGCCGGGCGGTCGGCATCGTCGGCAACCAGCCCCAGATGCTGGCGGGCGTCCTCAACATCGACGCCTCCGAGAAGGGCGCCCGGTTCGTCCGGACGTGTGACGCCTTCAACATCCCGCTGATCACCTTCGTCGACGTCCCCGGATTCATGCCCGGCACCGACCAGGAGTACGGCGGCATCATCCGCCACGGCGCCAAGCTCCTCTACGCCTACTGCGAGTCGACGGTGCCACGGGTGCAGATCATCACCCGCAAGGCCTACGGCGGCGCCTACGTGGTCATGAATTCGAAGTCGATCGGTGCCGACCTGGCCTTCGCCTGGCCGTCCGCCGAACTGGCCGTCATGGGCCCCGAGGGGGCCGTCGAGATCGTCTACCGGCGTGACCTGGCCGAGGCAGATGACCCGGTGGGTCGGCGCAAGGAACTTGTCGAGGAGTACACCGAGCGTTACGCCAACCCGTATGCAGCGGCCGAGCGCGGGTACGTCGACGACGTGATCGACCCGGCCGAAACCCGGCGGATCCTGGTCCGCAGCCTCGATCTCCTGGCCTCCAAGCGCGAGGATCTCCCTAAGCGCAAGCACGGGAACATGCCACTGTGAGCCTGTCCGGAAGCGGGCGCGAGCTGATCGACCCGACCGTGCTGGCCGTCGTGGTCGCCGCCGTCGATCAGGTCTGGCCCCGGCCCGTGCTGGTCGTGGACGAGCAGCCCGCCGGGTCGCCCGCCTGGAGGTTCAGCGGTCGGTGGTGGACCCGTCCGGCCACCACCCGACGCGACCGTCCCTGGACCGGAGGCTGACCGACAGGGCTGGCCCGGCGCACCGGATCGACCCCGGGCGCGCCGATCCCCGGACCGGGATGGTCCGGGGGTACCCTGACTGCGACCTACGGCCGAACGGCCTGCGCCGGCTGCCATTGGTCCTCAATCGTCCGGAACCAGCGGACGCAGGATCCGGTGATCAGTCAGTGGCGGTCACGAAGTCGATGAGACGCTCGACGGCGCCGACCAACGCCGGCTCGAGGTCGGCATAGCTGGAGACCGACGCCAGGATCCGACGCCAGGCGGCCGGCGGATCGCCGAATCCGAGCGCCTCGCATACCCCCGCCTTCCACTCGTTGCCCTTCGGGATGTGAGGCCAGACCCTGATGCCGAGCACCGACGGCCGGACGGCCTGCCATACGTCGACGAACGGGGTGCCGGTGATGAGGACGTCCGACTGGCGCAGGCCGTCGGCGATGCGGGACTCCTTGCTGCCGTCCACCAGGTGGTCGACCAGGACGCCCAGCCGACGGGCCGGCCCCGGGCGGAATTCGGCGATGGCCCGGTCGAGGTGGTCGATCCCGTCGAGGCGTTCGACCACCACGCCTTCGATGCGTAGGTCGTCGCCCCAGACCCGTTCGACGAGCTCGGCGTCGTGGACGCCCTCCACCCACAACCGACCTGCCCGGGCCACCCGGGCGGGGGCGCCGGCCACGGCCACCGATCCTGACGCGGTGATGGACGAAGCCCGCGTCGATGCGGACGACGGCGCGGCCACCAGGCTGACCGCCTTCCCGTCGACGGCGAATGCGCCGGGTGTCAGCCGGAACACCCGTTCCTGGCCGGTGCGGCCACGGAGTTCTACCCCGCCCCCTTCGATACGTACCAGGGTGCCGCTGAATCCGCTGGCCCGGTGGACCAGCGCCATGCCAGGTAGGGCGGGCACCCTGGAGTAGACCTTTGCCAGTTTGTCGGCGGGAGGGGCGTCGATCGGGCCGGACAGGATGCCCGAGGACCGACGTGGTGAGCGGGGGTCTCGGGTGGCCACGGCGTGACCCTAGCAACGTCGGAATTGGCTGCCGCGGAGGGGTTCTGGCCCCAGCCGGCCTATGTCGATCCTTCGTGGTATCTGATCTGACGACAGACCGGGTCCGATTCGAAGTTCGCCTTTCGGGCAGGGCCTTCCTCCGGTCGACGACGAGCTCGACGCCGGACCGCCCCGGTCAGCCGACCGCCGCGCCCCGGTGCTGTTCGACCAGGTCGATCATGTCCTCCATCATCTGGCCGATCTCGAAGTCCTTCGGGGTGTACACCCGGGCCACGCCCTTACCCAACAGCACGGCCTCGTCCTCAGGGGGGATAATCCCGCCGACGACCACGGGGGCGTCGACGCCCTCGGCCCGCAGGCGCTCGACCACCTCCGGCACCAGCTCCAGGTGGCTGCCGGACAGGATGGAGATGCCCACGACGTCCACGTCCTCGTCGCGGGCGGCTGCCGCGATCTCGGCGGGAGAGAGCCGGATCCCCTGGTAGACGACCTCGAACCCGGCGTCCCGGGCGGCCACGGCAATCTGCTCGGCTCCGTTGGAGTGGCCGTCGAGGCCGGGTTTGGCCACCAGCAGCCGGGGCGGCCCGCCGGCGCGGGCGGCCAGGGCCTTTGACCGGGCCAGGACCGATTGGAACTCCGCTCCGCGGTGGCCGACCCCGCCGCTAACCCCGGTCGGGGCCCGGTACTCGCCGAAGACATCGCGCAAGGCATTGGCCCACTCGCCGGTGGTGCCTCCGGCGTGGGCCAGGGCGATGGTGGCCGGCATCACGTTGTCGGTACCTTCGGCCGCCCGGCGCAGGTCGTCGAGGGCCCGCTGCACGCCACCGCCGTCCCGGCCGGCGCGCCACGCCTCCACGTCGGCCCGCAGATGGGACTCGACGGCAGGGTCGACCCGCATGATCGACCCGCCCCCGTCGGCGTCCGAGGCCAGGGGCGAGTCGGCCGTCTCGGTGAAGCAGTTCACCCCGACCACCTGGAGCTCGCCCGTCTCGATACGACGGACCCGGTCGGACTGGCTGCCGACCAGGCGGGACTTGAGGTCGTCGATGGCTTCGAAGGCGCCGCCCAGGGACAGAACGTCCTGGAGTTCGGCCCAGGACGCGTCGGCCACCTCGGCGGTCTTTTTCTCGATGACCACCGACCCGTCGAAGATGTCGCCGTACTCGAGCAGGTCCGACTCGAACGCCAGGACCTGCTGGATCCGTAGTGACCATTGCTGGTCCCACGGACGGGGCAGCCCCAGGGCCTCGTTCCAGGCTGGCAGCTGCAGGGCCCGGGCCCGGGCGCGCTTGGAGAGGGTGACGCCGAGGGACTCGAGCACGATCCGCTGGATGTTGTTCTCGGGCTGGGCCTCGGTCAGTCCCAGAGAGTTGACTTGGACGCCGTAGCGCATGCGGCGGAGCTTCGGGTCGGTGACTCCGTAGCGCTCACTGCATACCCGGTCCCACAGTTTGGTGAAGGCCCGCATCTTGCAGGTTTCCTCGACGAAGCGGACTCCGGCATTGACGAAGAACGAGATCCGGCCGACAACGGCGGAGAACTCGTCCTCGGGGATCTGGCCGGACTCGCGCACCGCGTCGAGTACGCCGATGGCCGTGGCCAGGGCGTAGGCGACCTCCTGGTGGGGGGTGGCCCCGGCCTCCTGCAGGTGATAGCTGCAGACGTTGATCGGGTTCCACTTGGGGACGTTGCGGACGGTGTAGGCGATGGTGTCAACGGTCAGTCGGCGGCTGGGCAGCGGTGGGAAGATGAACGTTCCCCGCGACAGGTACTCCTTCACGATGTCGTTCTGGGTGGTGCCCGACAGGACCCGCGGGTCGACGCCGCGGTCCTCGGCGTTGGCGATGTATAGGCCGAGCAGCCACGCCGCCGTGGCGTTGATGGTCATCGACGTGTTCATCGACTCCAGCGGGATCTGGTCGAGCAGCTCGGCCATGTGTCCGAGGTGGGCCACCGGCACCCCGACCTTCCCGACTTCGCCGGCGGCTGCCGGGTCGTCGGGGTCGTACCCGATCTGGGTAGGCAGGTCGAAGGCGATCGACAGACCGGTCTGGCCCTTGGCCAGGTTGGTCCGGTAGAGCTCGTTGGACGCCTTGGCCGTCGAATGGCCGGAGTAGGTCCGCATCACCCACGGCTTGTCCCGGACCGGAGCGGCGTCCGCTGCGACCGCCCCGTTGGCCTGCACTGCCCTCTCGACGTCGCTCATGCCTTCATTGTTGCCCGAACGGGGCCGGAGCGACAGGTGGGGACCCGTTCCGTGCCCCCGACTACCGCGAGTAGTCGAGGAAGCCCTTGCCGGACTTCCGGCCCAGCTGCTCAGCGGTGACCATGCGACGCAGGAGGGGCATGGCGGCGTAGTTCGGGTCGCGGAACTCCTCATAGAGGGCATCCAGGATGGCCAGCGACGTGTCCAGGCCGACCAGGTCGAGTAGGGCGAACGGACCCATGGGGAACCCGCACCCGCCCTTCATGGCGGCGTCGATGTCCTCGATGGAGGCCACGCCCTGCTCGTAGAGGCGCACGGCGTTGTTGAGATAGGGGAAAAGCAGGGCGTTCACGATGAATCCGGCCTGGTCCTTGACTTCGACGGGGGTCTTGCCGCACGCCTCGGCGAACTGCCGGGCCTCGGCGATGGTGGCGTCCGACGCCGTCAGGGGGCGGACCACTTCGACCAGGGACATCACCGGGGCGGGGTTGAAGAAGTGGATGCCGCACACCTTGTCGGGCCGGCCGGTCTCCATGGCCATCTCGATCACCGGAAGCGTCGAGGTGTTGGTGGCCAGGATGGCGTTTTCACCGGTGATTCGGTCGAGGTCGCCGAAGAGGTGCTTCTTGACGGCCAGGTCCTCGACGACGGACTCGATGACCAGGTCGCAGCCGCTGAGAGCGTCGAGCTCGGAGGTGCCGGTGACCCGGCCGAGGGCCTGGTCCCGCTCCTCTTCGGTCTTCTTGCCCTTCTCGACCTGGCGGTTGAGCGACTTCTCGAGGGCGGCCAGCGTGGCGTCCGCCGTCGCTTGGCTGCGGGATCGGAGCACCACCTCGAATCCGCTGACGGCCGCCGTCTCGGCGATACCCGACCCCATGATTCCCGATCCGACGATTCCTACGCGTGCGATTGACATAGGAGGGGATGCTAGCGGTGGGGCGCGGGAGCCGTCGGAAGCCGTCCCGTTTGCCGTGGCCGTGGGCGGCCGCGACGATGACGGCGTGACCGACGACCCGACTCAGACCCCGAACGACGCCCCTGTCCCCGACGGACCGCCCGGTCGGGGACATGGTGGACACCGGGGTCGCGCCGGAGGCAGGGGCCGGCGGGGTCTCTACAGCCGTCGGCTGCGGGCCCTCGACGAGCGCTGGTCGATGGGCGGTCGCCTCCTCGGCGCGGCGCTCGCCCGGCCGGACACGCTCCTGGCCCTCACCCCGAGGAGAGGTCCCGTGGTGCGCGACGGCCGGGTCCTCAACCGTGGCGTGCAGGCCCTGATCGAGGTGTCAGGGGCGCTCGAGCGGGCCACGTCTCGGGGCGTCGCCACCCCGGATCCGGTCGACACCCGTGACGTGTTCGTGATGACCACCAAGCTGGCGATGCCGACCCGCACCGACGTCCATGTCACGGGACGCACCATTCCCGGTCCCGCGGGCGCGCCGGACATATCGGTCCGCATCTACCGGCGGTTCGGAGTAGGGATCGGTCGACCGCACTACCGCCCGTCGGCCATCACCTACTTCCACGGGGGCGGTTGGGTCATCGGCAACCTCGACACCCACGACGGCTCGTGCCGGCTGCTGGCCGCGGTCACGGGGTGCGTCGTGGTGGCGGTCGACTACCGATTGGCCCCCGAGCACCCGTTCCCGGCCGCCGTCGACGACTGCCTGGCCGCGTATGAATGGGTCCACCGCAGTCACCGGGAGCTGGGCACTGCTCCGGGGTGGGTCGGCGTGATGGGCGACAGTGCCGGCGGCAACCTGGCCGCGGTGGTCGCCCTGGTCGGCCGTGACGGCGACGTTCCGGCCCCGGTGGCCCAAGGCCTCGTCTACCCGGCCCTCGACGCCCGACTCGACTCGGCCTCGATGGACGAGATGGGCCAGGGTTTCTTCCTCACCCGTGAGGGAATGGAGGCATTCCGGCGCCACTACCTGCCCGACCCGGCGGACTGGGATACGTGGAAGGCGTCGCCCCTGCTGGCCACAGACAAGGCGGGTGTGGCCCCGGCGCTGATCGTGACGGCCGGCTTTGACCCGTTGCGCGACGATGGCGCCGGCTACGCCCGGGACCTCGAGGCCGCCGGGGTGGACGTCGAGTACCGCTGCTACGACGACATGGTCCACGGGTTCTTCGGGATGGGCGTGGTACCCGACTGCCTGGCCCTTGCCACCGAAGTGTGCGACGCCATGGGCGCGCTGATGCGCCGGACGTCGGTGGAACCCGCCGACTGAGCGGTTCCCGCTAGGCCTCTACACTCCGGGCATGGACGCGACACCTGGAATCCTGGCCCTGGTCGGTGGCGGCGAATTCCAGGAGGGCTGCGATTTCGACGCCGACTTCCTGGCCGCCTCGGGTTCTGACCAGGTCCTGGTCCTCCCGACCGCCGCCGCCTACGAGCATCCTGAGCGACTGGTGGCGCGGGCCGGCGAGTGGTTCGCACCGCTGGGCGGCAGTGTCGAGGGACTCATGGTGCTGTCCCGGCCCGACGCCGAGAACGACGGCGCCGCCGACATCATGCGCCGGGCCCGGCTGATCTACCTGGCCGGAAGCTCGCCCATGCATGTCCGCAGCGTCTTGAAGCACTCCGCGGTGTGGGACGCACTGGTGGCTGCTTGGCGGGAAGGCGCGGTGGTGGTCGGCTCGTCCGGCGCGGCCATGGCCCTCACCGACCCTATGGTCGATGCCCGGGGCGGGGGTCTGACCATCGGTCTCGGCCTGGTGTCCGGCGTGGCGGTCGTTCCCCACTTCGGGGACGCGGCCGAGGACGGGACGGGGGAGAAGCTGCACCGCTCGGTGCAGCTGGCCCCGAGGGACACCCCGGTGGTCGGGATACCCGAGCGGACCGCGCTCATCCGGGACCCGAATGGCACATGGCGCTCGGCCGGTGCCCAGCAGGTCGCCGTCTACCTTGGCGGGGCCGCGTCCCCCGACGGGTTGGCCTCGCTGCCGGCCTGAGGCCGGGTGCCGGCCGGGATGGGACGGCCCGGCCGGCCAGTGCAGTCGGTCAGTCTTCCTCGAGGATGGTGACCGACTCGATGACAACCGGCTCTGAAGGCGCCCCCGACCGACTGCCCGCCGATTCGATGGCCTTCACCACGTCGAGGCCACCCACCACCTTGCCGAACAGCGAGTACTGCGGGGGCAGGCCCACCCCATCAGGGCCGCTCACGATGAAGAACTGGCTGCCGTTGGTGTTCGGTCCGGAGTTGGCCATGGCGATCGAGCCGATCTCGTAGCGGCCGGGCTTGGGCAGCTCGTCCTCGAACTTGTAGCCGGGCCCGCCACGGCCGGAACCTTCGGGATCGCCGCCCTGGCACATGAATCCCGGGATGATCCGGTGGAAGTTGACCCCGTCGTAGTAGTGCCACCGGGCGAGGAAGACAAAGTTGTTGACCGTCTTGGGTGCGCCGATGTGGTCGAGGGCGATCTTCAGCGACCCCTTGTTGGTGAGCATCTCCGCCGAGTACGTCTTGGTCGGGTCGATGATCATGGGTGGCGGCGAGTCGAAGCGCTGGGTCTTCGGGCTGGTGCCGTCTGCTGCGGGGACATCGGGGGCCATGGTCCACCTCCTGGTGGTCGGTTGATCGAACGGTGCGATGCGGGCTACGACGAAGTGACGCTCACCGACACCATGCGGTGCAGGGTCGTCGGAGTCCCTTGGCTGCTCGAGGCGGCAGAACCAGCTGTGTTGATCGCCTCGACGACCGGCAAGCCGGCCGTCACCGTCCCGAACAAGGTGTAGCTCGGGGCGAGGCTCTCACCGGAGGGGCCGGCAACAAAGAAGAACTGGCTGCCATTGGTGTTTGGACCCGAGTTGGCCATGGCCAACGAACCGAGCGGGTACTGCGGGCTGGCCTTGGCCGGAAGTTCGTCGGCGAACTGGTAGCCGGGACCGCCGGTGCCGGTGCCCGTCGGGTCCCCGGTCTGGTCGACGAAGCCTTGGACCACACGGTGGAAGATGATGCAGTCGAACCAGTGCTGGTTCGCCAGGTAGACGAAGGAGTTGACCGCCTTGGGCGCCGCCTTGGCGTCCAGGTTGATGGTGATGGTCCCCACGTCGGTGGTGACCGTCGCCGTGTAGGTCTTGGACGTGTCGACGGTCATCGGGGGATAGGCCGGGAAGGACGGCTTGTTCAGCGTGGCGCTGAAGTTCGACGGGCAGTCGGCCGACGTGGTCATGGCCGACGGGGCCTTGTTGCCCGAGCCACCACTCGGGGACGGCGTAGTGGTTGTGGTGGTTGACGGCTTGGTCGTCGTGGTGGTCGACGACGACTTGCTGTTCCCGTGGAAGAGGAGGACCGACAACGCCACCACGACCGCCACCGCGATGACGATGGTGACGCCGCGGCGGACCCCTCTCTTGCGCTTGGCCGCCTTCTGCTCCGCCTCGCGGCGCAGCTGTCGACCTGCCTTCTGACGTTCTCGCTTCTCGGTACCCACGGATGAGCAGGGTAGCCGGTCCCACCTGGGGGCTCGGAGCGCCCCGCGGCCCGGCACCGTCCGGGGCAGTGGACAGACTCCCGGGCCGCCCGACAGCGAGCTGTAGCCTTGTGGGCCATGTCGCTCGTGGTCCAGAAGTTCGGCGGAACATCAGTCGGCGACGCTGACCGCATCCGTGCCGTGGCCGACCACGTGGCCCGCACCCGCCGGGCCGGCAATGACGTCGTGGTGGTGGTCAGCGCCATGGGCAAGACCACTGACCACTTGGTCCGCCTGGCCGACGACGTGAGTTCGGTCCAGCCCGACCGGGAAGTCGACATGTTGCTGAGCTCGGGCGAGCGCATCACCATGTCGCTCCTCTGTATGGCCCTGGCCGAGCTGGGCGTGGACGCCGTGTCCTACACCGGCAGCCAGGCCGGCATGATCACCGACACCGTCCATACCCGGGCGAAGATCCTGGAAGTCCGGGGCGACCGCCTGCGCGAGACCATCGCGGCGGGAGGCGTGCCGGTGGTGGCCGGGTTCCAGGGAGTGTCGCTTGACCGTGAGGTCACCACCCTCGGGCGCGGGGGGTCCGACACCACGGCGGTGGCCCTGGCCGCCGCCCTCGGAGCCGACGCCTGCGAGATCTACACCGACGTCTCCGGGGTGTTCACCACCGACCCCCGCATCGTCCCCGAGGCCCGCAAACTGGCCCGGGTCAGCTACGAGGAGATGCAGGAGATGGCGGCCACCGGTGGCCGCGTGCTCGCCTTGCGATCGGTGGAGTTCGCCCGCAACCACAACGTTCCGCTCCACGTACGGTCCAGTTTCACCTGGGAGCCGGGCACGTGGATCGAAGAGGAGGATCCGTCCATGGAGCAGGCTGTCGTCACCGCGGTCACCCACGACCTGTCCGAGGCCAAGGTCACCGTCACCGGGGTGCCCGACAGACCTGGTCTGGCCGCCAAGCTCTTTCGGGGCCTGGCCGACCGGAACATCAACGTGGACATGATCGTCCAGAACATCTCGCTGCACGGGACGACCGACATCTCGTTCACCATCCCCGAGTCCGACCTGGCCGCCAGCACCGAGGTATGCGAAGCGCTGGTACCTGAGCTCGGGGCCACCGGCGTGGTCAGCGACGACGACGTGGCCCGGGTGTCGCTGGTCGGCGTGGGCATGAAGACTCACCCGGGCGTCACCGCCCTTACCTTCGAGACCCTGGCCGCCGTCGGCATCAACATCGAGATGATCTCGACCTCGTCGATTCGCATCTCGTGCCTGATCCGGGCCGGGCAGGCCGAGGACGCGGTCCGGGCCCTGCACGCCGCCTTCGAGCTCGCCTGACGGGTCGGCGCGGCGACCCGTCCGGTCCAAGGTGAAGTGCCCGGTGGGCCCCCCGTAGACTGGACATCATGCGCATCGGAGTCGTCGGAGCAACCGGGCAGGTCGGGACCGTCATGCAGGCGATCCTGGAGGAGCGTGAGTTCCCGGTCGACGAACTGCGGCTGTTCGCCTCGTCCCGCTCGGTCGGGCGCACCCTGGCCTTCCGGGGTCAGGACCTGGTGGTCGAGGACGCGGCCACCGCCGACCCCTCGGGCATCGACATCGCTCTCTTTTCCTGCGGCGCCGCTGCCTCCCGCCAGCTCGCCCCCCTCTACGCCACGGCCGGGGCAATTGTGGTGGACAACTCCTCGGCGTGGCGCATGGACCCCGAAGTTCCCCTGGTGGTTCCCGAGGTCAACGAGTCGGCACTGTCGTCGATCCCGAATGGGATCGTGGCCAACCCCAACTGCACGACCATGGTGGCAATGCCAGTGCTCAAGCCGCTGCACGACGCTGCCGGCCTGATCCGACTGGTGGTCTCGACCTACCAGGCCGTATCCGGCTCGGGCGTGGCCGGCGTGGCCGAACTCGAGGAGCAATTGCGGGCCACCGCCGACGGGGCGGCCGCCTTGACGTTCGACGGGGCCGCCGTGACGGGCCCGGCAGCCGTGGTGTTCCCGGACCGCATCGCCCACAACGTGCTTTCGATCGCCGGTTCGGTGGTGGAGGACGGATCAAGGGAGACCAACGAGGAGCAGAAGTTCCGCGACGAGAGCCGCAAGATCCTCGGGATCGCCGATCTGGCGGTGGCCTGCACGTGTGTCCGGGTGCCGGTGTTCACCGGCCACTCGTTGGCCATCGTGGCCGAGTTCGCCCGGGCCATCACTCCCGACGAAGCCACCAAATTGCTCGACGGGGCGCCTGGTGTCGAGCTGTCCGATCTTCCTACCCCGCGACGGGCCACCGGCATCGACCCGTCGTTGGTCGGGCGGATCCGGGTGGCCGACGGTGCGGCGCATGCGTTGGCGCTGTTCGTGAGCGGGGACAACCTGCGCAAGGGCGCTGCCCTCAACGCCGTGCAGATCGCCGAGTCGCTGATGCGCCTCGGCATCGTGGCCTGAACGGGCCCACCAGTGGGACGATCGGGTCCCGTTGGTCAGGGGGCTCTTGCGATGTCGCTGCCATGCTGCGCGGGCGCCGCTACGTCGCGGGGTCGGTGGCCGGTTGCCCCGGGGGGTCGGTTCCGGTCGGGCTGGTGCGGGCCAGTACGGCGACCCGCTTGGCCAGATTCACCGCATGGTCTCCGAACCGTTCGTAGAAGCGGGCCAACAGAGCGAGCTCGACGGCCACCGGCAGCGGCATGGTGCCCGCCACCACCTCGACGGTCAGGCTGACGTGCAGGTCGTCCATCTCATCGTCGAGGTCGTCGACCAGTGCCCACCCGGCGGCCTGGCGCTCGGCGTACGCGTCGGTGGTGGCCCGCCACATGTGGACGGCCACCTCGCCCATCCGCTCGAGCAGGCCGCGGCTGCGGGCCGAAAGTTCGGCGCCGAGTCCGCGGGCGGCCCGCCGGGCCACGTGCTCGGCCAGGTCGCCGTTGCGCTCGAGGTCGGGGAGCATGCGGATGACCGTGACCAGGTACCGGAGCTGGTTGGGCGACGTGATCCCGGCGACAGTGAGCTGCTGGAGGGTCAGCTCCTCGATGTCGTGGCAGAGCGAGTCGACCACTTCGTCGCGGTCGGCCAGTGCCTTGGCCGCCTCGCGGTCGCCGGCCAGCAGCGCGTGGGTGGCACCGGACACCGAGTCGCCGACGAGAGCGAAGAGCTGCATGACCTTGCGGTCGATCTGCTCGAGGGGTGACTCCATGCCCCCACCGTACCGCCGACCCGCGGGGAGTTCCCCGGCATCAGGGGCCTGTCGGCACATCGCCGTCCCCGGCGGTCACCGACTCCTCGCTCACGATGATCCGGGGTCCGGATCCCCAGGACAGGTAGCGCCACGTCCAATTGATGAAGACGACGATCTTGTTGCGGAAGCCCACTAGGTACACGAGGTGGAGTCCCAGCCAAGCCAGCCACCCGAGGGTCCCCCGTATGACCCGCCCACTGCGGAACTGAGTGACGGCTGCCCGCCGGCCGATGGTGGCCATGATCCCCTTGTCCTTGTAGGCGAAGGGGGTGGCCTGTCGATCGGCCACCGCGGCCAGAATCTGACGGGCGGCGTGGCCGCCCGACTGGATGGCCACCTGGGCCACCTGGGGGCAGACGGTTTCGGCATCTGGACCCGTGCCACCACAGAGGACCGCGGCCGCGTCGCCGACCCCGTAGACGCCAAGGCGACCCACCACACCGAGGTCGTGGTCGACCACCAGCCGACCATTGGCCCCGGTCGGGGCGTCGATCTCGGCGGCCACGGTGTGCTCGACAGTCACGCCGCCGGCCCACACCACGGTCCGGGTGGGGATGACGGTCCCGTCCTCGAGTTCCACGGCTTCGGTCCCCACCGACTTGACCTTGTCGCCCAGCCTGAGCTCGATTCCCCGTCCGGTAAGGGTGTCGGCCGCGTAGGCCGAAGCCGACTCGCGGAACGGGGTGAGGAGCCTGTCGAGGGCGTCGATCAGGATGATCCGACCGGCGGAGCGCTCGAACCGGAACCCGTCGTGGCGCACCGCCACGTCCAGTAGTTCGGCCAGGGCACCGGCCACCTCGACTCCCGTGGGACCGCCGCCGACCACCACGAAGGTCAGTGCACCCCGGGCCGCCGCCCCTTCGGGATGGGCGTCGACGTCCTCGAGGCGGCGCAGGATGTGGTCCCGCAACCGTCGGGCGTCGGTGAGCGTGTAGAGCGGGAAGCTGTACTCCGAGGCTCCTGGGATCCCAAAGAATCTGGCAGTCGCCCCACTGGCCACGATGAGCGAGTCGAAGGGGAGCGGGTGGCCCTCGGCCAGCAGCACCTCGCGTCGCTCCCAGTCGACGCCGGTCACTGCGGCCATGCGGAAGGTCACGTTGTCGGCCTTCCCGAAGATCACCCGGATGGGGTAGGCCACGTCGCCCGACTCGAGGCCGGCCGTCGCCACCTCGTAGAGAAGGGGCTGGAAGGTGTGGAAGTTCCGCTGGTCGACGACTGTCACGTCGACGTCCTCGCCGATCAGGGCCCGGGCGGCCGAGAGCCCGCCGAATCCAGCCCCGACGACTACTACCCGGTGCATGAGTCCATGGTGACACAGGCCGGCGGCGCAACGTCCTGACTCCCGACCATCGGCGCTGACCGTGCACCCCGGGTCGAGATCTGTACCCAGGGCCGGTCCGTCCGCGAGACCGTCACAGCCGGTCGGTACGATCCGCGGCGACCGTGCCGGTCGTCCCGGGGCCACCGGGCCGCCCTCATGCCTCCCCGTCCGGGTGGGGCACAACTGGGCACGTGGGAGGTACGCCATGCTCACCGGACTCCTGCTCGGGCTGCTGATCGGATGCGTGCTCGGTCTGACGGTGGGCCTGCTGGTCCGCTCGGCCCAGTCGACGCGGTCCCGTGCCTCCCGTGCCCGGCTCGAAGCCGAGCTCGCCCAGACCCGACGGGCGGCCGAGGACCGGGCGGACTCCTTCGACGAGGTCCGTCGGCAGCTGACCGATGAATTCGCCCGCCTGTCGTCCGAGGCGCTCCGCCAGAACGCCGACCAGTTCCTCGTGCTGGCCGACACCCGTCTGGGGGAGACCCGCCAGGCGGCCGAGGGAGACCTGGCCAAGCGTCAGGAGGAGATCGGCCGGTTGTTGGCACCTATCGCCGAGCAGCTCGGCAAATACGACGAGGGCATGCAGCGCCTCGAGGTCGAGCGGCAGCGGGCGTACACGGCACTGACCGAGCAGATGCGCCACTTGGCCTCGTCCCACGACCAGCTCCAGCGCGAGACCCGTAATCTGGTCACCGCCCTGCGCAGCCCCCAGACACGGGGCCGCTGGGGTGAGCTCCAGCTTCGCCGCGTGGTGGAGATGGCCGGCATGCTCGAGCGCTGTGACTTCTCCGAGCAGGTCAGCTCGGACGGCGACAGCGGCCGCATGCGTCCCGACATGGTCGTCCACCTACCGGGGGGCAAGAACGTGGCCGTCGACGCCAAGGTCCCGATGCAGGCCTTCCTCGACGCCAACGAGGCCCAGGACGAGTCGGAGCGTCGGGCCCACCTCGCCAGCCACGGCCGCCAGATGAAGGCCCACGTCGACTCGCTATCCAAGAAGGAGTACTGGAAGCGGGTCGACCCGTCGCCCGAATTCGTGGTCGCCTTCATCCCCGGCGACCCGCTGCTGACGGCCGCCCTCGAGCACGAGCCCGGCCTGATGGAGTACGCCGTGGCCAACCATGTGCTGCTGGCCACGCCCACGTCGCTCATCGCTCTGCTGCGGGCCGTGGCCTACGGATGGCAGCAGGAGGTACTCACCGAGAACGCCCGACAGGTCCAGGTCCTCGGAGCCCAACTCTACGAGCGGATCTCGGTGCTGGGCGAGCACATGGCCGTGGTCGGCCGGAGCCTGACCGGCGCGGTCTCGGCCTACAACAAGGCCGTCGGATCGCTCGAAGGTCGGGTCCTGGTCACCGCCCGACGATTCGTGGAGATGGGCGTGGTCGGCGCAGGGGAACGGGAGTTGGTCCAGCCGGTGCCGGTGGACGCGGCCACCCGGCCACTGCAGGCGGTCGAGCTGGTGGCTTCGGCGCTCGGCTCGGTCGACGGGCCAGGCGTGGTGCCCGCGGCTTCCCTGCCTGGTGACGGCACCATCTGACACCGTTGCGGACGACATCGTGCCGACGCGTCCCCTGCCCACCGCCACGGCCCCTGTCCCCGGTTCGCGGGTTGCGGTTCGTCGACAGAGGGGCACGATTCGTAAGGGTCGGGGGGCGAGTATTACGATCCCATTGCGATTCTCAGGTAATTCCAAGGTGGGAACGTTAGAAATGATGGGATCTGTACCCCTCGGTCGACATCCGTCCTCGTCAAGGCGTGCGGCACAGGAAACGAAGGAGACACCGCGTGAACATCCTGGTACTCGGAGGAGATGGCTACCTGGGCTGGCCGACGGCCCTCTACCTGTCCCGCAAGGGCCACCGGGTGGGTGTCGTCGACAACTTCGCCCGACGTGGCTATGACCTCGAGATGGGCGTCGACACGCTGATCCCGATCGCCACCCTCCAGCAGCGGGTCCGCCGGTGGAAGGAAGTGTCGGGTAACGACATCGACGTCTTCGTGGGCGACCTCACCGACCCGACCTTCGTGAGCGAGACGCTGGCCTCCTTCGAACCAGACGCCGTGGTGCACTTCGCCGAGCAGCGGTCGGCCCCCTATTCGATGATCGACCGCAAGCACGCCGTTTACACCCAGGTGAACAACGTGGTCGGCACGCTCAACCTGATCTATGCCATCGCCGAGCAGAACCGGGACATCCACCTGGTCAAGCTGGGCACGATGGGCGAGTACGGCACGCCGAACATCGACATCGAAGAGGGCTACATCGAAATCACACACCGGGGCCGCACCGACGTCATGCCCTATCCGAAGCAGCCGGGCTCCTTTTACCACCTGTCCAAGGTGCACGACAGCCACAACATCATGTTCGCCTGTCGAATCTGGGGCATCCGGGCCACCGATCTCAACCAGGGCATCGTGTACGGCCATGAGACCGCGGAGACCAGCCTCCACCCGGACCTCGCCACCCGCTTCGACTACGACGGGGTATTCGGTACCGTCCTCAACCGGTTCTGCGTGCAGGCCGTCACCGGCCACCCGCTGACCGTGTACGGCGCGGGTGGCCAGACGCGGGGCATGCTCAACATCCTCGACACCCTGGCATGCGTGGAACTGGCCATCGAGACTCCGGCCGACCGCGGTGAGTTCCGGGTCTTCAACCAGTTCACCGAGTCCTTCTCGATCCAGCAGATGGCCGAGATGGTGGTGGACGAGTACTCCGGCGCCGCCACCATCGAACACCCGCCGACCCCGCGGGTAGAGAAAGAGGAGCACTACTACCGGGCCGCACACACCAAGCTGCTCGACCTGGGACTGGTGCCCAACCTCCTCACTGCCTCGGTGATCCGATCGCTGCTCGGCGTGTGTGAGCAGTACAAGGACCGAGTTGACGCGGCGGCCATCCTGCCGACCGTCGACTGGAGGGCCACGTCCTCGAGCCTGGCCACCGCCGGCACACACGGGACCTCGGCCGACGGCGTAGGGGACACCGAGTCAGCCGAGGTCGGCTGAGGGACTTCCGCCACCGTTGCCGACGACGGGGATTGTCCCCGGGGTCGGCACTATCGTCCTCTGGATGCCGAGAGCCAGCCGCAGACGTCGTCGCCCGCGGCGGCGCGGCCTCGGCCAGTCGGTCCTGATCGCGATCGCCGCCGCCATCACCGTGGTGCTGGTAGCCGGCACGCTCATCGCCATCCACACTCAGTCCAAGGGCTACCGCTCGGCCGCCACGGCCGGCTACGTGGCCTTGGCTGACCGGGTGGGTCAGGCCTCGATGGCCGCCGGTGCCCGTTTGTCGTCGCTGATGGCCGGGGCGCCCTCGCTGACCAACTCGGCATTCCCGGACACGGCCCGGGGCAACCTCCAGCAGGGACTCGACATGGCGGTAGTCGACACCGGGCTCCAGGCCCATCAGGCGCAGAACCTGGCGTCGCCGCCACCCCAGGGCGGTTTGTCGTCCCAGTTCACCCAAGTGATGGAACTCCGGGCATCAGCCACCGTCGCGCTGCGCACGACGATCGACCAGCTACTCGGTATGCAGCCGCTGCCCATCGCCGGTGCGCCCTCGTCGACCACCCCCGCGGCCCCGGCCACATTGATCTCGGCCGACCAGGCCGCCACCGAGATGACCGCCGAGGGCAGATCGTTCGAGGAGTCCGATGCCGGGTTCCGGGCGCTGCGATTGGCAACGGTCGCCCAGCACCTGCGTCTCCAACCTTCGGTGTGGGTTCCGACCCCAGTCGCCACCGCGTCACTCGGCAGCGCCTCGCTCGGTGCCACCGCCGCCGGTCTGGCATCGTCGAGCGCACTGCAGGCCTTCCACCATCTGGTCGTCACCGCGGTGGGGCTCGTCCCGCCCGCCATTCCGACCGGTGGGGTGGGCACCGAGTCGACCTCGTGTATCGCCCCGACCTCCACGGTCCCCGGCTCGTCCCCGGCCGTAGTGCCGCCCACGGCAACCCTGGCCGCACTGGTCTCGGTGACCAACTGCGGGACCGTGCCCGAGGCCGGGGTAAAGGTGTCGGTCACCGTGTCCGTCGCCGATCCGCCCGGCATGGCGCCGCCTCCGGCCGGGCGGCGTGGTGGCCAGGTCCAGTCCGTCGTGTCGCTGGACTCCGGTGCGTCGGCAGCCCCGGACCTCGGCCCACTTCCGGTCGCCGCCGGGCACCGGTACACGGTGACCGTGACGGTATCGCTGCCGCCGGGGCAGGCCGACCCGGCCGGCTCGATGCAGCAGTTCCTGGTCGTAATCGCTAGTTGAGGCGAGCCTGCGTCCTGCTGGTCAGGGCATCCAGGTGAGCATCTAGGATTGGCACCGAAACGAGACAGACGAACCCTACGGAGGGATTGAGGCGAGTGGCCGAAAGCATCACGATCACCGACAACCGCACCGGGCAGACCTTGGAGATCCCCTTGGAGAACGGGGGCGTGTCGGCGACGGACTTTTCGAAGTTGCTTCCCGGGGTGTGGTTCTACGACCCGGGCTTCACGGCGACGGCGGCGTGTGAGAGTGCTGTCACCTATCTCGACGGTGACGCCGGCATACTCCGCTACCGGGGCTACCCGATCGAGCAGCTGGCAGAGGACTCGACCTTCCTCGAGGTGGCCTATCTCCTCCTCAACGGCGAGCTTCCGACCGCCGACGAGTTCCACGTGTGGGAGCGGGAGGTCACCCTCCACACCTTCATCCACGAGAACGTACGCAAGCGGTTCCTCGAGGGCTTCCACTACGACGCCCACCCGATGGGCATGCTGGTATCGGCGGTAGCGGCACTCTCGACGTTCTACCTCGACGCCAAGGACATCTTCGACCCCGAGTCCCGCGACAAGCAGATCATCCGACTGATCGCCAAGATGCCCACACTGGCCGCCGCCGCCCACCGGTTCAGCGTGGGCATGCCGTTCGTCTACCCGGACAACTCCCTCCCGTTCGCGTCGAATTTCCTGTCGATGATGTGGAAGGTCGCCGAGCCCAGGTTCGAGGCCGACCCCGTGCTGGCCCGTGCGCTCGACGTGCTGTTCATTCTCCACGCCGACCATGAGCAGAACTGCTCGACCACCGCCATGCGGGTGGTGGGCTCCTCCCACGCCGACCCCTACTCGGCAACCGCGGCCGCCGCCGCCGCCCTCTACGGCCCCCGCCACGGCGGCGCCAACGAGGCCGTCATCCGGATGCTGACCGACATCGGCTCGCTCGAGAACGTCGGGCCCTTCATCGAGTCGGTCAAGTCGGGGGAGGGCGGTCGACTCCAGGGCTTCGGCCACCGGGTCTACAAGAACTACGACCCCCGGGCCACCATTATCAAGCGCACCGCTGACGAGGTCTTTTCCATCACGGGGAAGAACCCGCTCCTGGACATCGCCCTCAAGCTCGAGGAAATTGCACTGTCCGACGAATACTTCACCTCGCGGAAGCTCTACCCCAACGTCGACTTCTACTCGGGCCTCATCTACCAGGCCATGGGGTTCCCACTGGAAATGTTCCCCGTGCTGTTCGCCATCCCCCGCACCGCCGGCTGGCTGGCCCACTGGCAGGAAATGCTCAACCAGGATTCGAAGATCGCCCGTCCCCGCCAGCTCTACATCGGCGCCGACGAGCGGAATTACGTCCCAATCGCCGCTCGCTGAGTCGTCCACTCCGCTGGTACAGGACCACGGCCGGTTCGAGCGGGCGCCCCGATGCCCTGTTCAGGCCCCCTCGGACCGCTTCACCTGCCGCATCAGGCCCTCCTGGACCATCGACACGGCCAGGGTGCCGTCCCGCGTGAACATGAAGCCCCTAGCCAGACCGCGGGCGCCCGACGACGTCGGACTCTCCATGTCGTAGAGCAGCCACTCGTCAGCCCGGAACGGCCGGTGGAACCACATGCAGTGATCGAGGCTGGCCCCCATGAAGTTGGCGTCGTCCCAGCCCACCGCGTGCGGGGCGAGCATGGTGTCGAAGAGGTACATGTCCGAGGCGTAGGTGGCCAGGCAGGTGTGGAGCAGCGGGTCGTCGGGCAAGGTGCCGTCGGCCCGCAGCCATAGCTGCTGGCGGGGCTCCTGGACATTGCGGTGTATCCAGGGAAGGGCGCCGATGTGGCGCTGGTCGATGGGGTGCGGGCGGTCGAACCAGTCGCCGACCTTGTCCTTGTATGGTTCGAGCCGCTCGCGCATGGTAGGCAGCGACTCGGGGTCGGGCACCTCGGGCATCGGGATCTGGAACTCCAGGCCCGGCTCGTCCACGTGAAACGATGCCGACATGTGAAAGATGGCCCGGCCGTGTTGGATGGCCACGACCCGGCGGGTGGTGAAGCTCCGCCCGTCGCGGATCCGGTCGACCTCGTACAGCACGGGCACGTTGGGATCGCCCGGTCGCAGGAAGTAGGCGTGGAGCGAGTGGGGACGACCCATTTCGACGGTGCGGCCGGCAGCCATGAGCGACTGGGCCGCCACCTGGCCTCCGAAGATCCGCTGGCGCTCCTCGTTTGGGTTGGCGCCCCGAAAGATGTTGACTTCGATGGGCTCGAGGTCGAGCAGTTCCACCAGGAGATCGAGTGCGTCGCTCACGACCCTCATCCTGTCAGGTCGGCCGGGTGCCGCGAACCTGTCGAATGCCGCCCCACCGGGACGTCCGACGGGACTCGGGGTCCCCCGCTACGGTGTGCCCGTGCCGGAGATCACCTTTCCAGATCGGTTCCTGTGGGGGACCGCCACCGCTGCCCACCAGATCGAGGGCGGCAACGTCAACAACGACTGGTGGGTCATGGAGCACGACCCGACGTCGGGCTGCGCCGAGGTCAGCGGCGATGCCTGCGACTCCTTCAACCGTTATCCGGAGGACATCGCCATCGTTGCCGACCTCGGTCTCGGCGCCTACCGGTTCTCCCTCGAGTGGAGCCGCATCGAGCCGGAGGATGGCGAGTTCTCGACGGTCGCCCTCGACCACTACCGCCGGATGGCCGCCACCTGCCATGAGCACGGGATCATGCCCGTGGTGACCTTCCACCACTTCACCCACCCCCGGTGGCTGGCCGCCGCCGGCACGTGGGAGGCCCCCCACGCACCCGACCGCTTCGCCCGCTTCTGCGAGAAGGTCACGGCCCACATGGGCAACCTGATCGGCATGGCCTGCACACTCAACGAGCCCAACGTGGTGGCCACCATGGGCTGGCGCCACGGGCTGTTCCCACCCCGTGTGCGCGATCGCAGCCGACGCGACGCGGTCAACGCGGCCATGGTCTCGGCCCACCGCAAGGCGGTCGACGCCATCCGTTCGGGACCGGGAGACTTTCCGGTGGGCATGACGGTGTCGATGACCGACTTCCAGCTGCAGCCCGGCGGCGAAGCATGGATCGAGCGGCTGCGTAAGCCCAACGAGGACGTGTTCCTCGAGGCCACCGGGGGTGATGATTTCATCGGCGTCCAGACCTACACCCGGATGCGGGTCGGACCCGACGGGACGCTGGGCCCCGAGGACGGGGTGCGGACCACCCAGATGGGGTACGAGGTGTGGCCCGAGAGCCTGGGGGGGACCATCCGTCGGGCCACCGAGGTCACCGGCGGCCTGCCCGTCTATGTCACCGAGAACGGCATCGGGACCGACGACGACCCCCTGCGGATCGAGTACGTGACCCGGGCCCTGGCCGGCGTCAAGGAATGCCTCGATGACGGCATCGACGTCCGGGGGTACTTCTACTGGAGCCTGCTCGACAACTTCGAGTGGGTCCTCGGCTACGGGCCGACGTTCGGCCTGGTGGCGGTGGACCGGGAGACATTCGAGCGCTCCCCCAAGCCCAGCGCTGCCTTCGTCGGCGGCGTGGCCAGGGCCAACGGGCTCTGATTCGGTTACCCGGAATGACGGCTGGAATGGCACGTACCGGCCTCGACCACGCATCAATATTACGGACGCGTGACGAGTAACATGGCGCCGATGCAATCCACCGCCGCGCGTCCCACCCTTACAGAGAGAATTGTCCACCTATGGGAAAAGCGGGACACGCCCGAGGCGGCCCACCTCTTCAAGTACACGATGGTGTCGGTCGTCTCGACGATCGTCTCGTTCGGCGTCCTCTTCCTGGTCTTCGGCGTCTTCAAGTGGTGGGGGGAGATCACCAGCACGATCTTCGCCAACGCGGTGGCCACCGTCCCTTCGTACTACCTCAACCGCAAGTGGGTCTGGGGCAAGGGCGGGCGCTCCCACCTCACCAAGGAGATCATCCCGTTCTGGTCGCTGTCGGCCATTGGCATCGCCTTCTCGATTGTCGGCGCGGCGGCGGCCAAGCACGTGGGCAAAGAGCTCCCCCACATGGAGCAGACGGCCATCGTGCTGCTGGCCAACCTGGCGTCGTTCGGCATCTTCTGGGTGCTCAAATTCATGATCTTCAACAGGATCTTCCGTGTCCACCCGCTCGAGGAGCTCGACGAGCTCGTCGAGGCTGCGTGACGCCGGGGGCGGAACGCCCGTGTTGATGGCGACCGCCACACCCACCGGTTCGGTGGTGCTGGTGACCGCGGTGTTCCTGGCCAGCGCCGTCGAGATGGTCGAGGCACTCACCATCGTTCTGGCCGTCGGTGTCACCCGGGGTTGGAGGTCGGCCTTCGAGGGTGTGGCGGTGGCACTGCTTGCCCTGGCCGGCCTTGTCGTCGTCTTCGGCCCGGCCCTCGTCCACTACGTTCCTCTGTCGGTGCTGCGCCTGGTGGTGGGCGGACTGCTGCTCGTGTTCGGACTGCAGTGGCTCCGCAAGGCCATCCTCCGGACCGCCGGTCTGAAGGCCAAACACGACGAGGACGCGATCTTCGCCGAGCACGTCGCCGAGCTGTCCGAGGCGCCGCCGGCCAGCGGTCGGGACACCACCGCCTTCGTGGTGGCGTTCAAGGGTGTATTCCTGGAGGGCCTCGAGGTCGTCGTGATCGTGATCACCCTGGGCACCACGTCCCACCGGTTGGGGCTGGCCGCCGCCGCCGCCGGGGCCGCAGCGCTGGTGGTCTGCATCGTCGGCCTCATCGTCCACCGCCAACTGTCCGGTGTCCCCGAGAACGCCATGAAGATGGGCGTCGGCCTCATGCTGGTGAGCTTCGGCACCTTCTGGTCCGCCGAGGGCGTGCATGTGAACTGGCCCGCCTCCGACCTGGCCATCCCCGTGCTGGTGGCCTTCTACGGACTGGTCGCCTGGCTGCTGGTCCTGTCGTTGCGCCACCACGACGCGGACGAGCCAGCCGACGCGACCTCGTCGACGGAGCCTTTCCATGGTTGACGAACAGCTGCCCGGGAGCGACGCATCCGACCGACAGTCGGCCTCCGGCGATCCGGTGGTCCTCTCGTGGCTGTCCACGTTCGGGCACTTCTGGTGGGAGTTTCTGATCGGCGACACCCCCGAGCTGTTCGTCGGGGCCGTGGCCGTGATCGGTGTGGTGGCACTGGTCAGCCTGAAGCCCGGCCTGCGTACTTTTGCCGCCTTCCTGGCCCCGGTCCTGGTGGCCGGCGTGCTGACCGCATCGGTGTACCGGGCGGCGCGCAAGCGCCCCTCGTAGACCCACCCCGGAGGCAGCTGCACGCGGGTGCCGGTCCTGCGGGTCAGTCGCGGAAGTTGTTGAACTGCAGCGGGATCCCGAAGTCCTCGCCCTTCAGGGCGGCGATCACGGACTGCAGGTCGTCCCGCTTCTTACCGGTCACCCGCAGCTGGTCGCCCTGGGTCTGGGAGGACACGCCTTTCAGGTTCAAATCCTTGATGAACCTGTTGATCGTCTTGGCGTGGTCCGAGGAGATGCCGGCCTGGATGCCGAGGTGCTGGCGGGCCGTCCCCTTGGACGCCTCCTCGATCTTGCCTACGTCGAACGACTTGAGGGACACCTCCCGTTTGACCATCTTCTCCTGCAGCACCTGATAGAGCGCCCGCAGACGGTCCTCGGTGGAGGACGCCAGGACCAGCTCCTTGTCGGTGAGCTCGATGGTCGAGTTGGTGCCCTTGAAGTCGAAGCGGGTGGTGGCCTCGCGGTTGGCCTGGTCCACGGCATTGCGGACTTCCTGCATGTCAACTTCGGAGACGACATCGAAGGTGGGCATGGCGAAACAGTAGCGCCGCGTGAAGCGGTATCCTTGCCCGCCTGCGGGTCGGTGCCCGAGCGGCCAAAGGGAGCAGACTGTAAATCTGCCGGTTCTGCCTACGAAGGTTCGAATCCTTCTCGACCCACGCAGACAAGAGCCCCGGAAGGAGTGGCGCACGCCCTCCGCCCGGGGCTCTTGCACGTCCTGTGACTCGTTGTCCCAGCCTGGGCGGCCCTGTCACGCCGAATTGGCTTCGACCAGCGCCCGGGTGGCGTCGACCGAGGTCGGCTTTCGATCCTGCCGCCCAGATGCCAGCTCGTTCACCAGGCGACGGCTCCCGATCCTGGCCCCGGCAGCCATGATGGTGAGATCGATCACATCACGTTGGGCATTGCTGCCGCCGACGGCTCGGGCCTCGGATCGCGCGCCGAAGAGCAGGTCGAGCCCCCGCTCCGTCCGACCGTCGGCAACTGACGCGAAGCCTTGGAGCAACGACAGACCCACCCGCTCGGCTACGGACCGGTTCGTGCCGACAGAGCCCCGGTGTGCTTCGACGATGACCCGGTCGACCAGGTCGGCCCGGCCCGCGAGCCCGAAGGCCATGACTGCGTGCCAGTCGTTGAACACGTAGACCGACGAGTCGAGTAGGGGCTCGATGTCGTCCGCCAGTCGGCCTACCCGTTCAGTGATATCCACCCCGAACAGCGAGAGCCGCCACAGCAGGGCCGCCGCGTCGACGATGTCGAGCCACTCGGTCGACCGCTTGGATCGGATCGGGCCGTCGTAGATGTCGAGGACGGCGTCGACCCGCCCGAGCTCGAGTTCGAAGAGGGCGAGGTGCCACCAGTTGTGCACGGCGAAGTAACTCGGCGTCCAGTCACCGGCCGTCTCGGTCAGGAACGACACGCCAGCCTGCTGGTTGCCCTCCATCTCGAAGACGTGGGCGAGCGCGTGCGTTGCCCAGACATCTGCTGGGTTCGCCGCGAGGGCGGCCCGGGCGTGGCCTTCGGCCGCGCGATAGTCGCCGGACTCCTCGAGCCCGAAGGCCAGGATCCCCTGGACGTATCCCCATCCGGGCCGGTCGCTTGTCCATGCGGGGAGCACGCGGGTCGCCACGGCAAGCAGCCCGGCCTGGTCACCGAGGAAAAAGCAGAGGTCCTGGGCCACCTTGAGGGCCACGAGATCGCGGGGGTCGTGGAGGAGGGCACGCTCGAGGGCTCCGGTCGCCGCCACCCAGTCACCGTCTGCCCACGATCTGGCGGCGCGGTGGTGGAGGACCTCCCGCTCGCCGCGGGGCCCCGGGCCCGACTCCACGTCCGCCAGCATCCCCCTGGCCGCGGCCACGCCCGCAGCCGAGGCGCCGTACAGGGCGAAGTAGGCGCCGAGCAGCCGGGCGAGGACGAGGTCCGGATCGGCCGCCACGGCTGCCTCGGCGTCGGCCACCGGTTCACCGCCCAGCCTGGCGAGGCCGTCGACGGCCCGGTCGAAGAGGGCGACGCCTTCGGGGGTGCGTGCCTGCAGCGGAGCGCCCCACTGGTCGGTGAACACGGTGCCCATCAGGCCTCCCCACGGGGTAGTCGGCTATTCCCGAGGTTGTCCATCGGAATTATAGAGTATCTCGTGGCGAAGCTCCTCGTCATGTTTTCCGCGCACTTCGCCGCAACGTGATCGGCGGTCACGCACCTAGTCACCCGAAGCAGGCAGCCGGATCTTCGCCAGGATCGTCGCCAGCGTCTCGAGCTCGGCACCGGAAAGCGCCTCCATGCCGACCGGGAGCCTGTTCAGGATGTCCTGGGCCCGCTGGGCCTCCTTGGCGCCTCGGGGTGTCGCCGTGACCAGCTTGACGCGACGGTCGGTGGGGTGGGGACGCCGCTCGACCAGTCCTTGACGCTCGAGTTCGTCGACGACCAGAGTGGCGTAGGGGGCGTCGATCCCGAGCTTGATGGCGAGTTCTCCCATGGTCATGGGATGGCGGGCGATACGGCGCAACGCCTTGACGCGACCGAAGCTGAGTCCGATCGCATCGCTCACCTCGCGGCGCCGCTCATTGTCGAGCACGAGGTCGCACATCGTCGACCAGGCCCGCCAGGCGGTCTCCGAGGTCGGGGCGACCTGAGGCGATCCTCCAGCCGACCGCCGCCCCCCGGTGGTCGTCATCGGATCACGCTCTCGAGGAACTCCGGGTTCAGCTCCTTGGCGGTCTGATCAGCGGTCCGGTGTGCCCACGGGGTCGTGACCACCAGACCGAGCACGAGCACAAGGGCCCCGCACCCGGCCAGGACCAACCAGGCGGAACGGATGACCGAGGCCGACCCCACGTGGGTGGCTCCACCGAGGGACGCGGTGATCATGGCTCCCACCACCGCCACACCGAGTGTCGCACCGACCTGGCGGGAGGTCGAGGCGATGGCCGACGCCACGCCGGCCTGGGCCCGGGGCATGCCCGAGACGGCGGCGGTGGTGATCGGTGCGTTGACGAACCCGAACCCGATGCCGAACACCAGGTACGAGGCGAACAGCCAGTCCAAGGAGGTGGTGACCCCGATGGTCGAGAGCATCAGGCAGCTCACCATGAGCGCGATCCCGGAGATGAGCAGCGGGACTCGGGCCCCCCGGGTGCCGACGATCCGCCCCGAGATGGGCGGGAGCACCATGGTCATGGCCGCCATGGGGAGCGTGTAGATGCCGGCCCGCAAGGGCGAAAAGCCCCGGACCTCCTGGAGATAGAGGGTGTTGAGAAACAGGAAACCGCCCAGGGTGGCGAAGGAGGCGACGGCGATGACGGCGGCACCGGAGAAGGGTACCGAACGGAAGAACCGGAGGTCGATGAGCGGCTCCCGGCGCCGGCCCTCCCATACGATCAACCCGATCAACGAAGCGACGGCAATGGTGAACGCCGTGACGATGATCGGCGACCCCCATCCTCTGGTCGGTGCCTCGATGATCCCGTAGGTGAGGGAGGACAGCAGGGCGATCACCAGCACCTGGCCTCCGATGTCGACCTTGCGGGCCTTGGGGGCCCGAGACTCGGGGATGAACCGGAGGGTCAGCACGACGGCGGCCAGTCCGATCGGCAGGTTGATCCAGAAGATCGAACGCCAACCCACTGAGCCGACCAGTAACCCCCCGATCAGAGGCCCGAGTGCCATGCTCACCCCGATCACCGCCGCCCACACACCGACGGCCTGGGCCCGCTCCCTCGGGTTGGTGAAGGTGTTGGTGATGATGGACATCGCCACCGGATTGAGCATCGACCCACCGATCGCCTGGATCATCCGGAACACGACCAGCAGGGTGAGGCTCGGGGCCAGGCTGCACAGAAGCGAACCGCCCGAAAACACCAGGAGCCCCACGACGAAGGTGCGCTTCCGCCCGAAGCGGTCAGCGGTCGAGCCCGAGAGCATCAAGAGGCTGGCCAGCACCAGGGTGTAGGCGTCCACCGTCCATTGGAGGCCGGAGATCGAGGCATTGAAGTCCCGCCCGATCGAGGGTAGGGCCACGTTGAGGATGGTGACGTCGAGGCCGACGATGAGCAGACTCATCGAGCAGATAAGGAGGATCCCGATTCGATGGCGCCGGCTCAGTTCGTCCGAGCCGGCGGGCGACCGCTGTGACTGTTGTACAACCATAATAGTGAAGATTATATAACTATTGTCCGGGTTCGTCTACCCATGACGGGAATCGTGTTCGCGCCTCGCACAGTGTGCGGTGGACTCCCTGGTCGTCGCAGAACGTCCATGGGCCCTGGGCGACGGGGACCCGGATCCGTACGATGGTGGGGGCTGGGGTTGTGACCGAAATCGAGGAGATGGCATGGGAGCACCGTTGTTCCTGGAGTGGTCATCGGGTACGGAGCCATGTCGCCGGTCCGTCCATGTGGCAGACGGCTGATGATGAGGGCTTGGGCAGTTGGCCAACCGGGACCGATCGATACCGGGCCGCTCGAACTCGTCGAACGGGAGGTGCCCGAACCAGGACCGGTCCAGGTCCGCGTCCGGGTGGCAACGTGCGGAGTGTGCCGCACCGACCTGCATCTGGCCGAGGGTGACCTCGCCCCCCGGCGGGCCGGAGTGGTGCCCGGGCACGAGGTCGTCGGTCGAGTCGACCGGGTGGGTCCCGGATGCACCCTCTTGTCCATGGACGACCGAGTTGGCATTCCCTGGCTGGCCAAGACGTGCGGGATCTGCCGCTTCTGTCTCGACGGGAGGGAGAACCTCTGCCTCGACCAGCGCTTCACCGGGTGGGACGTCGACGGGGGCTATGCCGAGTATGCGGTGGTCGATGAGCGCTTCGCCTACCGGCTGCCCGACGGACTCGGCGACGTCGAGGCGGCCCCGCTGCTGTGCGCCGGGATCATCGGCTACCGGGCCCTGCGCCGGACCGACCTGCCCCCGGGCGGAGTGCTCGGGATCTACGGCTTCGGGGGCTCGGCCCACCTGACCGCCCAGATCGCCCTGTCCGCCGGGGCGACGGTCCACGTCATGACCCGTTCGCCCGAGGCGCGCCGGCTGGCCCTGGACCTCGGGGCGGCGAGCGCCCAGGGGGCCGACGACCCACCACCGGAGCCGCTCGATGCGGCCATCCTCTTCGCCCCGGTGGGCACCCTGGTGCCGCCGGCCCTCGAGGCGCTCGACCGGGGCGGCACCTTGGCCGTGGCCGGCATCTACCTCTCGGACATTCCGACACTCGACTATCAGCGCGACCTGTTCGAGGAGCGGACGCTGCGGAGTGTCACCGCCAATACCCGGGTCGACGGCAACGAGTTCCTGGGGCTGGCCGCGTCGATCGGAATCCGGGTGTCGGCAGTGGCCTACCCCTTCGGGGAGGCAGACCGCGCCTTGGCCGACCTGGCCCACGACCGGATCGAAGGTGCCGCGGTCCTGGTGGTGGAGGGCGGATGATCGGCTCGGCCACACCCCGCACCTTGCTCCTGGATTTGGTTACAATGACGTTACGGAATGACGGCGTTCAGCGTCGGACGGATGAACCGCCCGAACTGTCGGGGGACGTCGACCGACTCCGTGCAAGGCGCCGCCGACCCGACCGGGGCCGGGGCACACGAACGATCGCACGATTCAGGAGAACCCCCGACCTATGGCACCGGAGCGCACAGCGGCGGCAGTGCCCGAGGAAGCGGTCCGCTCGGCGCCGGCGTCGGCGATCGTACGGACCCCTGCCCTCGCTTCGGCCCTGAGCCGCACCGACGCCTGGCGCGACCGGCTGGTCGGCACGACGGACGGGCGGGATGTGGTGGAGGGCGTCGAAGACGGCGTCGAACCTCGCGGACTGGTCTTGCGACCGGCCATCCTCGGCTTCGTGGCCGTACTGGCCGTGTGCATCGGTGCCTCCATGCCGAGCTCGCCCTTCAAGCTCGAGATGCCCGGCGTCTGGTTCTTCGGCGAACCCTCGACGGCCACTCCGAGCCGCTGGGGCGTCTACTTCTCGCTGGCCGCGGTGTATGGCGGGCTCTTCTTATTCATGCGGGTCTGGTGGGCCATGGCCCGGCTCTACCACCGGCGCCGCGGCGTGTCGTACCGCACCATGCTGGGTGTCTTCGGCCTGTGGTCGCTGCCCGTCCTGGTCATCGCACCCCTGTTCAGCCGGGACGCCTACTCGTATGCGGCCCAGGGCGAGATGGTCAGTCACCATATGAACCCGTACCTGTACGGGCCCTTCGAGCTGGGCAACAACGCCTATACGGCACCGGTCGACCCGCTGTGGGGCAACGCCCCGGCCCCCTACGGCCCGATGTTCCTACAGGTCGACGGGTTCTTCGCCCGGATCACCTTCCACAACGAGCTGGCCACCATCGTGCTACTGCGCCTGCTGGCCCTGGTCGGGGTCCTGCTCATCGCGGCTTGCGTGCCCCGCCTGGCCCGCCTCTACCACCGCGACTCCGCCGAGCTGTTCACCCTGATGGTCCTCAACCCGGTGACGATCTTCCATCTCATCGGCGGCGCCCACAACGACGCATTGATGCTCGGCCTGATGGTGGCCGGCGTCACCCTGGCCAAGGAGAAGCGGCCCATCTGGGGGATCGTGCTGTGTGCCCTGGCCACCGCGGTCAAGGCCCCGGCGGCCCTGGGGATCCTCTACATCGGATGGAGCTGGCTCGGAACCGGGGTGCCCGTCAAGGATCGAATACGGCCGGTGGTCACGGCCGGGTTGATCGGCCTGGGCATGCTCGGTCTGTTCTCCTATGTCAGCGGGCTCGGCTGGGGTTGGGTCACGATCCTCGGCACACCCGGGGTCGTCCGGTCCTGGGCCTCGCCCACTACCGGTGTGGCCTTCGCCATCACCGGGATCGCCCATCTGTTCCACGTGGGGGTGGGCGTCAGCGGTGTCCTGTCGGTGACCCGGTTCCTCGGGCTGCTGGTGGCCGCGGTGTGTGCCGTGTGGCTGCTGCTCAACAGCGACCGGGTCGGCACCCTGAAGGCCCTCGGGCTCACCCTGCTGCTCTTCGTCCTCCTCGGCCCGGTCGTCCAGCCCTGGTACCTGTCGTGGGGGCTGATACTGCTCGCCCCGGTGGCCCTCGGCCAGCTGCGGTCGCTGGTGATCGGCCTGTCGATGGTCACGGCCTTCATCGAGCTGCCCGGCGGAACCGACCTGGTCAAGGCTCTACTCCACGGCGACCCGCTGCTGATCGTATTGACCATGCTGTGGCTCCTGGTGGTCATGACCGTGCCGCTGTCCTCGTGGGACCAGCGCCGGCCGGGGCTCGCCGCCAAGCGGGTCGCGTCCGGGGCGATCTCCTCGGCGTAGGACCGGGTCAGGTCTCGACCGATCTGCCCGTCAGCTCGACTCGACGTCGATTCCCTCCCCGCCGAGCATCCGTTGAAGCACGGCGACGTCCAGCCACCGATTGAATTTCCGGCCTATCTCCTTCTCGACGCCCACCAGCTCGAACCCGCAGGTCTCGTGCAGGGTGATGGAGGCGGCGTTGCCCCCTCCTACCCGGGCGATCATCGAGTGGAACCCGTGGAGGGTGCCCCGACGGACGAGTTCCTCCAGCAGGGCCCGGCCCACTCCCCCGCCGCGGTGCCTCTCGGCGACGTAGACCGAGTTCTCCACGGTCGTCGAGTAGGAGGGCCGGTCCCGGTACGTCGACAGCGAGCCGAACCCGAGCACGGCGCCGTCGTCGGCGACGGCCACGATGGCCGGATAGGTGCCCTGATGCTCGACCATCCAGGCCGCCTGTTCCTCGACGGAACGGGCCCGCAGGTCGAAGGTGGCGGTCGAGCCCAGGACCTCGACGTTGTAGATCTGGCGGATGGGTTCGGCGTCGGAGGGCTCGGCCAGGCGCACGTGCATCCCGGGCATCGTAGACTGGGGCCCACTGTTCAGGTTCCCCCGGTGTGGCTATGATCTTCCCTCTGCTGCTCTGTCGAGCTGCATTGCCCCTGTAGCTCAGTGGTAGAGCACCGCCATGGTAAGGCGGGGGTCGTGGGTTCAATCCCCACCGGGGGCTCGCCCATGGCGGCGTAGCTCAGTTGGTTAGAGCACACGGCTCATAATCGTGGGGTCGCCGGTTCGAGTCCGGCCGCCGCTACCAGTTCACAGCTGTGCCAGGGCAACCAGATGGGTCGGGTAGCTCCCGACGGCCGGCGCAGGACGAAGCACCCCGGGTCGAGGCAGTCCCGGGTGGACAGGAAGTACCCGGGCAGTACGTACATCGGACCCGAGGCCGGCACCGGTCGAGGGCACAAGGGAGTCACTGTGGCAAAGAACGAGAAGCGCATCCAGGTCACCCTGGCCTGCGAGTCGTGCAAGCGACGCAACTACATCACCACCAAGAACAAGATGAACGACCGCGAGCGGATCGAGATGAAGAAATTCTGCTCGTGGGACCGTCGGCACACACTCCACAAGGAGACCCGCTAGGCACGAGCGCCGGCCGGGTCGTCCCGGGTCGGGGCCGCGGCCTCTGCCTGGGACGCGACCCTTCCCCGGTGGTAGCCTCTGGCACCGCCGTTGCGCTCGGAAGCCCGTGCGCGGCAGGGCGGTGGACAGAGGGCAGTAGCTCAACTGGTAGAGCACCGGTCTCCAAAACCGAAGGTTGGGGGTTCAAGTCCCTCCTGCCCTGCTCTGCACCTGTGACAGTGGTCGAAGGAAACAGCACGTGAACCGAGAACAGAAGCGAATGATGCAGCGGCAGGGCCAGGACCCCGATGGGGAGTCCACGCCCACACGCACCGCCGCGCCCGCTCGCAAGCCGGTCAAGCGTGAGCCTTTCCGGATCGGCCAGTTCTTCCGGGAGGTACGCTCGGAGCTGCGGCAGGTGGCCTGGCCCAACCGGGCGGAGGTCATCAACTACACGACGGTGACCCTGGTCACCCTGCTGTCACTGATGGTCCTCATCTTCGTCCTCAACTACGCCTTCGCAAAGGGCGTCCTCTGGCTGTTCAAGCCCTGATCGGTATGACTGTGACCCAAGACGGAACCACTTCCCCCACCGGCGACGACCCGAGCGTCGACCAGACGACAGCCGATGCCGCCCTCGCTGTGGCTGACGATGCCGCGCCCGAGGTCGCGGCCGCGGATGCTCCTGCCGAGGTGGCCGACGAAACTGCCGAGGTGGGCGACGACGCTGCCGACGGGGCGCTCGACGAGTCCGCCGATGACGAGTACGAGGACGACGAGCCCTTCGTCGTCAGTCCCTATGACCAGCCCGGACGCTGGTACGTCGTCCACACCTACGCCGGTTATGAGAACAAGGTGAAGTCCAACCTGCACAGCCGCACGGCGTCCATGGGCATGGAGGACCGCATCTACGAGGTGGTCATCCCGATGGAGGACGTCGCCGAGTTCAAGAACGGCAAGAAGGTCATCGTCCAAAAGAAGGTCTTCCCCGGCTACCTGCTTTGCCGCTGCGAGCTCGACGACGACAGCTGGGCCGTGATCCGCAACACCCCCGGCGTGACCGGATTCGTGGGCCCCGGCACCAAGCCGACCCCGCTGTCCCGTCGTGAGGTCGAGGGCATCCTGCAGGTCAAGGTGGAGGGTGGCGACGCCCCCGCCAAGCGCAGCCGACCCCGCCTCGAGCACGAGGTCGGCGAGACGGTGCGGGTCAAGGAAGGCCCCTTCGCCGACTTCTCGGGCCAGGTCGCCGAAATCAACGAGGACCAGCTCAAGCTCAAGGTCCTGGTCAACATCTTCGGCCGGGAGACCCCGGTCGAGCTCGAATTCAGCCAGGTCGCGAAGCTCTAGGGCTTCCACCACACGCACCCACGTACTAGGAGACACACCCTCATGGCCCCCAAGAAGAAGATCCTCGCGGTCGTCAAGATCCAGCTGCCCGCCGGTGGAGCCACACCCGCGCCCCCCGTGGGAACGGCCCTCGGGCCCCACGGCGTCCAGACCATGGACTTCGTGAAGCAGTACAACGCGGCCACCGAGAAGCAGGCCGGCTCGATCATCCCGGTCGAGATCTCGATCTATGAGGACCGGACGTTCTCGTTCGTGCTCAAGACCCCGCCGGCCGCCGCCCTGCTGCGCCAGGCCGCCGGTATCGAGAAGGGCGCGTCCACCGCCGGCCGCGAGACGGTCGCCACGGTGACCGACGCCCAGATCACCGAGATCGCCACCATCAAGCTCCCCGACCTCAACACCACCGATATCGAGTCGGCCAAGAAGCAGGTCGCCGGCACCGCCCGGTCGATGGGGATCAGCGTCGGCGGCTGAGCCCGACGACCGCGCCTAACCGAACTGACGAAAGAGACACCATGTCCAGGGGAAAGAAGTACACCTCCAGCCTTGCCGCCATCGACCGCCAGCACCTCTACTCGGCCGCCGAGGCGGTCGACCTGGTGAAAGCGGCGGCCAAGGCCAAATTCGACGAAACCGTCGAGTTGGCCGTCCGACTCGGGGTCGACCCCCGCAAGGCCGACCAGATCGTCCGCGGCACGCTGTCGCTGCCCGCCGGCACCGGACGGACAGCCCGCGTGGTCGTGTTCGCCGCGGGGGAGAAGGCCGCCGAGGCCCGTGCCGCCGGAGCCGACGTGGTCGGCGCCGACGACTTGGTGGCCCGGGTGGCAGGCGAGGGATTCCTCGACTTCGACATCGCCATCGCCACCCCGGACCTGATGGGCCAGGTCGGCACGCTCGGCCGTGTGCTCGGTCCCCGTGGCCTCATGCCCAACCCCAAGACCGGCACCGTCACCGACGACGTCGAGCGCGCTGTGCTCGAGTTCAAGGGCGGACGTGTCGAGTACCGCACCGACAAGGTCGGGAACGTGCATATCCGGGTGGGCAAGGCCTCCTTCGACAAAGCCAAGCTCCTGGAGAACATCCACGCCGTGATGGACGAGATCCACCGGGCCAAGCCGGCCGGAGCCAAGGGCAAGTACGTCCGCGGCGTCACCCTGTCCTCGACCATGAGTCCCGGCGTCCACATTGACCCGCTGCTGGCCCGCCGGGTCGAGGAGGAACTGGCAACGACCAGCGCCTGACCCCGCTGGTCCCAACCGGCACGGTTGGGCTAGAGTCTTCCTTTCCCGATCTACAGAACTGCCGTAGACCTCCGGTGTACCGGTCACCCGGTACCGAAGGGACCCCAAAGGGTCCGCCTGATGAGGCGTTCCGCTCCGAGCACTACCTGCTCGTGGCTGGCCACTCGATGGTGTCTGCGGCCCGAACCTGAGCGATTCGCTCGGTGGAGGCACGATGGACAATCCGAGGCCCGAGAAGGTGGCCGTCGTCAATGAGGTGCGCGAGCGCCTGGAGGCCGCCGACGGCGCCTTGCTGACCGAGTATCGCGGTCTGACAGTCGCCGAGTTGGCCGAGCTGCGTCGCGAGCTCACCGCTGCCGGTGGCGACTACAAGATCTACAAGAACACCCTGGTCCGCCTGGCCGTGGCCGACACCGCCGGCGCCGGGGTGAGCGATCTGCTCTCCGGCCCGACCGCGATCGCCTTCGTGCAGGGTGACGTGAGCGCGGTGGCCAAGGCCCTGCGGGACTTCGCCCGGGCCAATCCCAACCTGATCGTCAAGGGCGGTGTGGTCGGCTCGACCATCATGTCGGCCGCCGACATCGACGTCCTGGCCGAACTTCCGTCCCGCGAGACCCTGCTGGCCCAGTTCGCCGGTGCCCTGTCGGCCCCACTCCAGCAGCTGGCCGGCCTGGTCCAGGCCCTGCCCCGCAACCTCGCCTACGGGATCTCGGCCCTGCTGGAACAGCGCCAGTCCGAGGCACCTGTGGCCGAGACTCCGGTCGCCGACGAGGCCCCTGCCGAGGAGGCTGCCGCCCCCGATGCCGAAGCCGAGGCGACCCCCTCGGAGACGGCCGAAGCTGCACCCGCGGACGCGGCCGACGAGGCCCCGGCGGCCGAGTAGCTGCCCCACCCACTTCCGAGCACCCGCACCACCAGACCACCGACCAAGTAACGACACACATAGGAACAAGGAGTAATGACGATGGCAGGAACCCTGACCAAGGACCAGATTCTGGACGGCATCTCAGAGCTGTCCGTATTGGAGCTCAGCGAGCTCCTGAAGGAGTTCGAGGAGCGCTTCGGCGTGACGGCTGCGGCCCCGGTGGCCGTGGCTGCGGCCGCCCCGGCAGCAGGTGGCGCCGGCGATGCAGCCGGCGGCGGTGAAGAGGAGAAGAGCGACTTCGACGTCATCCTCACCGGTGCCGGTGACAAGAAGATCCAGGTCATCAAAGAAGTCCGTGCCC
>DATBZS010000101.1:0-15650 GCA_036513075.1 Acidimicrobiales bacterium | reverse complement strand
GCCGAGCGGGTCTCCAATTGGGGCCGCTGGGGTCCCGACGACCAGATCGGCACCCTCAACCTGATCGACGGGGCGGCCCGCCTGCGCGGGGTGGCGTCGGTCATCGATGGCGTGGCCTTCCCGCTCGGGATCCCCATGTCGGAGGCCGAGGGCATCCAGATGGGGTTCATCGAGGGGCGGGTCAACCCGACCCACACGATGGTCACCGTCAACGCCCCTCAGAGCGAGGACCCGGGGTGGGTGTCCTTCAGCGAGGACGTGGTCACGTTCGCCATGCAGTGCGCCACCCACTGGGACGGCCTGGCCCACACCTCCTACGGGGCGGGCCCCGATGGCGGGCGCCTCTACAACGGCTACCCGGCCTCGTCCATCACCGAGGACGGGGCCTCGCTCCTCGGGATCCAACAGATCCGGACACTGGTGTCGCGGGGCCTCCTGCTCGACGTGGCCCGGGCCAAGGGCCTCCAGCTGCTCGAGCCCGGCTACGCGATCACCCCGGACGACCTCGACGCGGCCTGCGCGCTGGGGAGCCTGGAGGTCGAGCCGGGCGACGTCGTGCTCATCCGCACCGGCCAGGCGGCCCACCTGGCCCTGCCCGGCCGGCCCGGCATCGGAGACCACCCGCCGACCCGCGACCTCATCGCCTACACCTGGCCAACCCCCGGCTTGACGGTGGCCACCGCCGGGTGGTTCCACGACCACGACGTGGCCGCGGTGGCCATCGACACCATGGTGCTCGAGGTGTATCCCTGCGAGTCCGACGACCTGTTCCTGCCGGTCCACCTGCTCCACCTGGTGGAGATGGGCATGACCCAGGGCCAGAACTGGTTCCTCGACGACCTGGCCGACGCCTGCGCGGCCGACGGCCGGTACGCATTCCTACTGGATGCCACCCCCCTGCCATTCACGGCGGCGCTGGGGTCACCGGTCAATCCGGTCGCCCTGCGGTGACCCGCGCGCTCGCTCAGTCGGGGCACGCCGGTCAGGCGTCGCGGCGGTTGCGCCTCGGTGCCGTGCGGGCCGATGCCGCGCCGCCGCCCACCACGGGCCCGGTGCGGGGGGCCGGGCTCTCCGACCCGGGTACCCGGGCCCCCTCGGGGGCGGGACGACCGGTCACCGACCAGTGGAGCAGGCGGGCCTGGCTGTCGACCAGCGAGGCGGTGCGGATACCCCAGAACTCGAAGCCGTAGCGATGGCCGGCCACCTGGGCCAGCATGGCGATCAGCGTGCCCGCGGCAGCCATCGGGTCGGCTCCGGCCGGCGAACCCGAGGTCTCGGCGCGGTTGGCGATGACCCGGGCGAGGGTGACGGTCACCGCGTTGAGAGCTCGGACCCGCAGGCCCTGGAACCGGAGGTCGCCTTCGACTGTGGTCAGCTCGACCACCCGGAAGACGGCCCGGTTGCGCTCCCAGTAGTCCATGAAGCCTTCGACCACGGCCACGGCGGTGGTCCACGAGGCCTTGTCCGACCAGTCGCCGTCGACCACCTCGGCGAGTTCGCCGGCACCCTCGACCAGCTCCTCGGCGAGGACGGTGATGGCCGCCTCCACGTTCTCGAAGTACTGGTAGAAGGTGGCCGGCGACGTACCCGCCTGGCGGGCGATGTCGATGACCTTGATGGAGCGCCAAGGTGTGGCCACCAAGAGCTCGGCCGTGCACTCGAGAAGCCGCTGGCGGGTGGCCAGGCCACGTCGTCCGGGGACCCGGCCGTCGGTCGTGGCGATCAGTTCCTGGTCGTCCTGGGTGGGCTCGGCGGTGGGCATGGCGGCCCATCGTACCGAGGGTCGGACCCCGCCGACGGGCTGAGGGCGATCGCCGGTCGCCTTGCCGGGGACCGGCGAGATCCGGTCGTTTGCGGCCTGCCGCTCCCCGAGCTGGGAAAGGGCGTCCGACTAGGGTGTTCTCTATGGTGAACGGTCCGGTGCCACGCACCTTGACGCGGGCCCAACAGGCCCGACGGCAACGGGTGATCGACGCCGCCATTTCGCTGGCCCTCGACGGCGGCTACGAGGCCGTCCAGATGCGTGACGTCGCCGCACGGGCCGACGTGGCCATGGGCACGGTCTACCGGTACTTCACCAGCAAGGACCACCTGCTGGCCGCCGCTCTCGTGCACTGGGTCGAGCAGCTCGACAGCCGGCTCGCTCAGAGCCCGGCCCAGGGAGGGACCCCGGCCCAGCGCGTGATCGACGCCCTCGACCGGGCCCTGCGGTCCATGGGCCGCCAGCCCCAGCTGGTCGGCGCGGTGTTCACCGCCCTGGCCTCGCCCGACCCGGCGGCCATCGAGTGCCAGCAGCAGGTGTCGGTGCTGATGGAGGGCATCATCACCCGGGCCATCGGCGAGCCCCAGCCGCGCGACATCAGCGACCGGGCCCGCATCCTCGGCCACGTCTGGTACTCGGCCCTGGTCGGGTGGGTGAACGGTTGGAGCAACATGAACCGGGTCCACGACGAGCTGGTCGTGGCCATCGGGCTGCTCCTACCCATCGACGTCTACGCCGAGGTCTGACCGCCCGGCCACGGGCCACATCTGGCACTGCGAACCGGGGACGCTGACACGCCCGGACGCCCACACGTTGCTACGGTCTGGCATGCCTTCGGCCATCGAGGTACACGGACTCTCCAAACAGTTCGGGTCGGTCCGCGCCGTCGACCAACTGTCGTTCGAGGTCGCCGAGGGTCGGGTCACGGGCTTCCTCGGACCGAACGGATCCGGCAAGACCACCACCCTGCGGATGCTGCTCGGCCTGGTGTCGATCACCGGGGGAACCGCCACATTCGGCGGCCGGCGCTACGTCGATCTGGACCATCCCATCCACCACGTTGGCGCCGCCCTCGAGGCCACCAGCTTCCACCCCAGCCGCCGGGCTGAGGACCACCTGAAGACGGTGGCCCTGGCCAGTGGGATCCCGCTGTCCCGGGTGGGCGAGACCCTCGACCTAGTCGGGCTGACTGACGTCGCCCGTCGACGGGTCGGCAAGTTCTCCCTCGGCATGCGCCAGCGCCTGCAGCTGGCCACCGCCCTGCTCGGCGACCCCGAGATCCTGATCCTGGACGAGCCGGCCAACGGACTCGACCCCCAGGGCATCCAGTGGCTCCGCACCTTCATCCGCAACCAGGCCGCTCTCGGCCACGCCGTGCTGGTCTCCTCGCACCTGTTGTCCGAGATGGAGGAGACGGTCGACGACGTGGTGATCATCTCGCAGGGAAAGCTCGTGCTCCAGACCACCCTGGCCGACATGGCCTCCCAGGCCGGCACAGGAACGGGCCTGCGCATCCGCACCCCCGAGATCGCCCGGTTGGCCGGGTTGCTCAACGCGGTACCTGCAGGGTGGCGCCAGATCGCCCCTGACACCCTGGTCATCGACGGGGCCACCCCCGAATGGTTCGGACCCTTCGCCGCCCAGCACCAGATCGTCCTCTACGAGCTGATCAACGAACGGGGCAGCCTGGAAGATGTCTTCCTCCGCCTCACCCACGGGTTTGACACTGCCAATCCACTGGACCATTCCGGCGGCCAGTCGGCGCCCTTCCGGATGCCCGGGGAGCCGGCATAATCGCCGTCATCCGCTCGGAACTCCTCAAGATCCGCACCACCGCGGTGCCGTGGGTTCTGGCCGGTATCGCCGTGCTCATCAACGGGTTGCTGATCCTGGTCATCTTTCTGAGCCAGGACTACGGCGGTCCGGGGGACGATGTCCCCCACACCACCCAGCAATTGCGGAACCTGCTCGGTTCCGGGTTCCAGGGCTATCTGCTCGTTCTGCTGCTGGGCGTCCTCATCATCACCGTCGAGTTCCGGCATAAGACGGTGACCACTTCGTTCCTGGTGACCCCCCGACGCCCGGTTTTCGTCACCGGCAAACTCCTCACCGCGGCCATCCTCGGTGCACTGCTGGGCGTGCTCATGCTGGTTGTCGCCCTGGTCGGGGGCGGGCTCACCCTTTCGGCCCGGGGCGGCTCGTTCTCGGGCCTCGTCCACCAGATCCCGGCCGTCGCTCCCGGCTTCATCCTGGTCTTCGCCCTGTTCTCCATCCTCGGGGTGGGGATCGGGTCGATCCTGACCAATCAGGTGGCCGCCATCATCGTCAGCCTCGGGTGGTTCATCATCCTCGAGGGGATCCTGGTCAACCTGGTCCACGCCGCCTACAAGTGGGTACCGACGGGTGCGGCCGACGCCGCGTCCAACCTGACCCGCAATGGGGGGAACGGGATCCACGTCACCCTGTTCTCCTGGTGGCAGGGCGGCCTGCTCATGCTCGGGTACGGGTTGCTCTTCGCCCTCATCGGCTCAGCCCTCCTGACCAGCCGCGACATCACCTGACCGGACCGCACGTCGAACGGGCCCGCCCCTAGGCTCCACTCCATGGCCACCTTCGCCGACAACCGCCTGCCGGTCCACGGGCTCGACGCCGACGCCGTCCTGGCCCGGCTCGACGACCTGGCCGCCGATGATCGCGACTGGCGGGGCGGACGGGTGTTCAGTCTCGTCTACAACGCGGGCGACGAGGTCCTCGACCTGCTCTCCCGGGCGTCGGTCCGCTACTCGGCGGAAAATGCCCTCAACACCATGGCCTTCCCCAGTCTGGGCTGGATGCAGCACGACATCGTCACCATCACGGCCGGGCTGCTCGGCGCCGACCGCCGCCCGCACGGGGCGGGTACACCCCGGGGCTACCTCACCTCGGGCGGCACCGAGTCGTTGCTCCAGGCCACCAAGACCGCCCGCGACTGGGGGCGCGCCGAGCGGGAGGTGACCCGTCCCAACATGGTGCTGGCCACCAGCGGACACGCGGCGTTCGAGAAGGCGTCCCACTACTTCGACGTCGAGTCCCGCCGGGTCTCGGTGCGGCCGGACGGGAGCGCCGACGTCGGGGCCATGGCCGACGCCGTCGACGACGACACCGTCCTGGTGGTCGGCTCGGCGCCCTCCTACCCCCAGGGCGTCATCGACCCGATCCCCGACCTCGGTGCCCTGGCTGCCGAGCGCGGCATCCTCTGCCACGTCGACGCCTGCCTCGGCGGGTTCATCCTGCCCTTCCTCGGAACGCTCGGCCACGTCGCCAAGGAGTGGGACCTGTCGGTCCCCGGCGTGACCTCCATCAGCGCCGACCTCCACAAGTACGGGTACGGGTCCAAAGGGGTGTCGGTCATCCTCTACGGCGACGCCGACCTGGCCCGCCTGCAGCCGTTCATCACCTCCAACTGGCTGGGTGGACTGTACGGATCGCCATCGATGGCCGGCACCCGGCCGGGCGGGCCCATCGCCGCCGGATGGGCCGTCCTCCATTACCTCGGCGAGGACGGCTACCTCCGACTGGCCGCCGACACCTGGGCCGCAGCCGCCACGCTGCGCGACACTATCGACGCCTCCCCTGGGATCGCCGTGCGGGGCGCCCCCGACGCCACCGTCATCGCCTTCGGCGACGACGGGTCCGGTGCGGTCGACACCTTTGCCCTGGGCGACGCTTTGGAAGAGCGGGGCGGTTGGTTCTTCGACCGCCAGACGCCGCCGGACAGCCTGCACGCAACCGTCCACGCCGGTCATCGGGCGGTCATCGACGAGCTGTGCGCCGATATGACGGCGGCCGTCGCCGAGCTGGCCGGCACGGGCAGCCGGGCAGCCGACCGCGGCACCACCTACGGCACCGTCTGAATCCCCTCCCCCGCAGCCCGTGGCCGACGGCAGAAGGGACGACGGGAGAGGCACGTGCAACTCCCGATCCATTGCCCGGTCCAATCGCATGGTCTATACATGCCCAAGCACCGGTCAGCGCCAGCGGGCGGATTTTGGGGCGAGACGCCGTCGGCGGACTGAGGTCAGGAGATTTCGTGGATCGCAAGTGGTGGACGCTCATCGCCGTCTGCTTCGGGACCTTCATGCTCCTGCTCGACATCACCGTGGTCAATGTCGCCCTGCCCGACATCCAGGTGGCCCTGCACTCGACGTTCGCCGACCTCCAATGGGTGGTCGACGCCTATGCCCTCACCCTGGCCGCCTTCCTGCTCACCGCCGGCGTGCTCGGCGACATGTACGGCCGCCGCGGCATGTTCGCCATCGGCCTGGTGCTCTTCTCGTTGGCCTCGTTCGCCTGCGGTGTGGCCACCACGCCGCTGGTGCTCAACCTGTCGCGCGCTGCCCAGGGCGTCGGCGGGGCCATCATGTTCGCCACCTCACTGGCGCTGATCGCCCAGGCCTTCTCCGGTAAGGAGCGGGGCACGGCCATCGGCGTCTACGGCGCGGTGGTCGGCGGGGCTGTGGCCATCGGCCCGCTGATCGGCGGGGCCATCACCACCGGGATCGGGTGGCGGTGGATCTTCTTCCTCAACATCCCCATCGGGGTGGTCGCCGTCATCATCACCCTCACCAAGGTGGAGAACGCCAAGATCCCGACGGGCCGCCGGATCGACTGGCTCGGCTTCACCACGTTCTCCGCATCGCTCTTCATGCTGGTGTTCGCCCTCGTGCAGGGGAACGCCAAGGGCTGGGGCAGTACCTACATTTTGTCGCTGCTGGTCAGCTCGGCGGTGCTGATGGCCGTCTTCGTGGTCGGCGAGTGGCTCCAGAAGGACCCCATGCTCGACCTCACCCTGTTCAGGCGTCCGGCCATGGTCGGCGTGTCGCTGGGCTCCTTCACCCTGTCGGCGTCGATCTTCGCCATGTTCCTCTACCTCACCTTGTACATGCAGGAGATCCTCGGCTACGGCGCCTTCCAGGCCGGGCTCCGCTTCATGCCGCTCACCCTGCTCGCCTTCATCGCCGCCCCCGTCGCCGGCAAGCTGACCGTCAGGATCCAGATCCGCTACCTGATGAGCCTCGGGCTGGCCCTGGTGGCCATTGGCTGCCAGCTCATGACCCACGTCGGTGCCACCTCGTCGTGGCTGGTCCTGCTGCCCGGTTTCCTGGTCTGCGGCGTGGGCATCGGGATCACCAACCCGGTCCTGGCCTCGGGGTCGGTCTCGGTGGTGCCGCCCGAGCGCAGTGGCATGTCGACGGGTACCGCCAGCACCTTCCGTCAGGTCGGGATCGCCACCGGCATCGCCGGACTCGGGGCCATCTTCGTCCACCAGATCAAGCCCGCCACCGTGGCCAACCTCCAGGCGACGGCCAGCGGCCAGGCCGTCCTGATCCACGGAGGGCAGGGGCTGGGCAGCGCACTGGCCTCGGGCGGGGTGCGCCAGGCGGCGGCGTCGATCCCATCCGCGTCCGCCCGCCAGGCCCTGCTGTCGGCTTACGAGCAGGGGTTCGCCACCACGTTCAACCATCTGATGGCGATCGCCGCCGTGACCGCCATGGTCGGCGCCATCGGCTGCCTGTTCCTGGTCCGCCAGAAGGACTTCGTGCCGAGCATCGCCCCGGGCGCGGCAACGCCTGCGGCCGCACCGGAACCGGCGGGCGAGGACGGGCCCAGCGGGTTGGAGCCGGCACCCGCCGGGTGACGGCACCGCTCCGATGACCGACGCGGAGCCGCTGGCCGACCGCGACCCCGACGAACCCCACTCCTCGCGGCTCGCCCCCGATCACCCCCGGCGTGCCGAAATCCTGGCCGCCCACCGGACGGCCCGGATGTCTGGCGAGTCCGGCTACACCGATCCGGCCACCGGGTACCTGGTCATGACGTCGGCCTATCTGGCCGACCGCGGCACGTGCTGCCACCAGGGGTGCCGCCACTGCCCGTACCTGGTGTGACGTAGCCCGCTGCGAGGGAGGCCGCTGTGAGGTCCGGCGCCGGGGACACCGCCGTGCGCCCACCCGCCGTCGATGTCACCACTAGGGTCGGCGCCGACCGCACCCTCGAGGAGGCCGCAATGGAGACGAGACTCACGGAGCTACTCGGCGTCGAACACCCGGTGATGTTGGCCGGGATGGGCGGGGTCTCGTACTCGGCCCTGGTGGCCGCGGTGTCCGGGGCGGGCGGCTTCGGGTGTCTCGGTGCCTCGACCATGAAGATGGACCGGATGGTCGACGAGATGGCCGCCGTGAGGGTGGCCACCGACCGTCCGTTCGGGGTCGACCTGCTCACCGCCATGCCCGGGGGCATGGTCGCCCAGGTCGAGCGCATCATCGAGGGGGGAGCCTCGGTCTTCGTGGCCGGCCTGGGTGTACCGGCCGAGGTGGTCGAGCTCTGTCACGCCCACGACCTCCTCGTGGTCAACATGTGCGGCAAGGTCGACCACGCCCGCCGGGCGCTCGACGCCGGCTGCGACATGGTGGTGGCCCAGGGCACCGAGGCCGGCGGCCACACCGGCCAGGTGGCCACCATGCCTCTCGTGCCCCAGATCGTCGACACGGTGGGCGACACCATCCCGGTGGTGGCCGCCGGAGGCATCGTCGACGGCCGGGGCTTGGCTGCCGCCCTCGCCCTCGGAGCTGACGGGGTGTGGATGGGGACCCGGTTCATCGCCACCCCCGAGGCCCGCAGCGTGGCCGGCTACAAGGACGCCCTGCTCCGGTCGGCGGAGGACGCCACCACTATCAGCCGGGCGTTCTCCGGCAAGACGATGCGGGTGCTGCGCAACGAGTACACGCAGTTCTACGAGGACCACCCCGATGAGCTCCAGCCGTTCCCGGGCCAACTCGGGCGGTCCATGCAGGACGGGGCCTGGCACCTCGGGGGCGGCAGCGAGACCCCCGGCGTCGACCCTTCCCGCGAGGGCTACCCGGCCGGGCAGGGTGTGGGCGCCATAGACACGCTCGAGCCGGCTGGCGACCTGGTGCGCCGGGTGGTGGCCGAGGCCGCAGACGTGCTGGCCGGCCTCAGTCGCCTGGCCGGACGTTGATCTCGACGTCGTACCTGGGTGTTACCGAGGGTCGAGCACCGTACGGTCGCCGGTCCGCAGTCCCTCGATGATCGAGCGGTAGGTGCCGCCCGAGTCCCGTCCCATGGCGTCGGTGGTGAGCCAGCGGCCACCCCGGTCCCGATCGACACCGAAGAGCCCGAAGCGCGGCTCATAGGAGCCCCACTCGTAGTTGTCGACCAGCGACCAGTGCCAGTAACCCTCTACCGGTATGCCGGCGTCGACGGCGTCGACCACGGCGGCCACGTTGGCCCGGAGGTACCGGGGCCGGTCCCAGCCGTCGAGGCGGCTGAACGACCGGCCATGGCGTACCCGGTTGCACATCCCGTTCTCCACCACCCACAGAGGCAACCCCGGGGCCAGCGCGTGCTGGACGCCGAGCCACCGGGTCAGTCCGGCCGGGTCCGGTGGGTCGTCCCACAGGGCGCGTGCGGGCATGGCATTGCGGCCTCCCGCCGTGCGGTGGCCGGGAAGCCGAAAGTGGCGGGCCGCCATCGGGTCGTAGAAGTCGACCCCCAGTACGTCGAGGGTCCGCTCGTGGGGACTGGCCTCGAGCGCGTCGAGTGCCCGTCGGGGGGCCGACGAACCCGAGCCGGTCGATCCGTAGGAGGCGAGACGGGCGCCCGCTTTGCGCAGCACCGCCTCGCCGATGCCGGGCGTGGGCAGGAGGGCGTAGTGGTCGCGGCGCCGCTCGGCGATCCACCCGTCGAGGTCCCGGCGCTCGACGCCGTGGCTGCGGGCCAGCAACAGATCGAGGAGGAGCCGGTCGTACTCGTAGACCGACAAGCAGAAGTTGTTGGTGGTGACCACGGCATCGGGCCGCTCGGCGTGGATGACGTCGTAGGCCAGCACGTGGGCGGCCAACAGGTTGTCGAGGGCGACGGCGGTGTCGCCGAACGCCGCGAATCGGCCCGGGGGGAAGTCGCCGGTCAGGTAGGTCTGGACGGCGAAGATGTTGAGTTCGTTGAGGGTCACCCACAGGCGGACGAAGGGGGCCAAGGCCGGAACCACAGTCCGCGCCCAGTCGGCGAACCTGGCCGGGGCATCGGGCCGGAGCCAGAAGTCCTCGCCCAGCCAGGCCGGATTGGTGAAGTGGTGCAATGTCACCAGGGGCGCCATTCCCCGTTCGACGCACCCCGCCACGATCGATACATAGCGGTCGAGCGCGGCCCCGTCGACCCGGTTTCCGTCGGGCACCACGCGGGCCCATTCGACACCCAGGCGGAAGCTTTCGCACCCGAGAGCGGCGGCGCGATCGAGCGCCACCTCAGGGTGGGCCCAGAAGCCGACGGCATCACCGGAGGGCTCGACCCGGCCGACCTGCTCCCAGGCCAGCCAGTTGTTGGCCGGCTCACCCGGGCCGTTGAACCCGCCCTCGACCTGGTAGCCGGCGGTGGCCACCCCGAACAGGAAGCATTCGGGCAACAGGTCGCGCCCGGTTCCCCGCGGTCCGGTGCCCGGCTCGGTTGACGTCCTCGTTGGCGGCACGGTCGCGCCCTCTCCTCGACGGTGGGCCCCGACCTCCGGGGCCGCCACTGGGAGGCGATGGTAGCTTGCCGCCCCGTGAGGTCCCCGCCCCGGAGGACCCCGGAACCTTCAGGACACGACACCATGCCGCCAGCCACGCCCGACCCCGAGCGGATTCCCGTCGTCATCGCCTCGGGACAGGCCCTCGAACAAGTTGACCTGGTCAACCCGGTGGACCTGATGACCCGGGCGTCCGAGTCGGCCCTGGCTGACGTACCCGGCCTGCGGGAACGGATCGACCGCCTGACCGTCGTCGACGTCATGACCAAAGTGGGCCCGGCCCCGGCCACCGAGCTCGCCACCCGACTCGGACTCGGACCCGATGTGGTCCGGGAAGTCACCACCGTCGGGGGCAACACCCCCCAGTGGCTGGTCAACCGGGCCGCCTCCGAGATCGCCGCCGGCACCCTGTCGTCGACCCTGATCGCCGGAGCCGAGGCCATCCGGTCGTCCCGGGCCCGCCGGGCCCAGGGGCTGGAGCGCGACGAAGGTGTGGTCGACCTGGCCCCGGACCCGGTGGTCGGCGACGACAAGCCCGGCTTCGGGCCAGCCGAGACGGCGATCTCCCTGCTGGCCCCGATCCACGTGTACCCGTTGTTCGAAAACGTGCTGGCCGCCCGGGCCGGGCGTGACGCACCCGCCCAGCGCGCCGCGCTCGGCGGGCTCATGGCGCCGTTCACCCGGGTGGCGGCCGGCAACCCGTACGCCTGGTTCGGCGAGGAGCGGACGGCCGACGAGATCGCCACCCCCACCCCCGACAACCGCATCGTCTGTGAGCCCTACACCAAGCGGATGACCGCCTTCCTCGGCTCCGACCAGGCGGCCGCCGTCATCGTCTGCTCGCTGGCCGCCGCCCGCCGGGCCGGTGTGGCCGACCGGGCCGTCTTCGTGTGGTCGGGGGCGGAAGCCGTCGACGTCCGCTTCGTCACTTCCCGCACCGACCCGGGACGCTCTCCGGCCATCGAGGCGGCTGGCGAGGCTCTCTTCGTTGCCGCCTCGATGGCGGCCGGATGGTCCATCGGCATCGACGACCTCGAATCGATGGATATCTACTCGTGCTTCCCCTCGGCCGTGCAGATGGCCATCGAGGCGCTGGGCCTGGCCACCGACGACCCGCGGGGGTTCACGGTGACCGGCGGACTGCCCTACTTCGGAGGACCGGGGAACAACTACACGACCCACGGCATCGCCACCCTTACCGACCTGCTGCGCAATGGCGCCGGCACGGGCACCCGCCTCGGGCTGGCCAGCGGGCTCGGCTGGTTCGTTACCAAGCACGCCCTCGGCGTCTACGGCTCGAACCCGCCACCGGCCGGGTTCCACCGGGGGGACACCACCGCTGCCCAAGCGGTCATTGACGCGTCGGCGGCCGTCGTGGCCGAGAAGCTCGACGCCCCCGAAGAGGCGACCGTGGTGGCGGCCACCGTCTGGCGCGACAACGACGGCACGCCGGCCGGCGCCCCGGTCATCGCCCGGTTGGCCGACGGGCGCCAGATGGCGGTGTCGCCGGCCGACGACCAGGTCGTAGCGACCATGGGGGACACCGACATGCCAGGCTTCATCGGGGGCACCGTGGTCGTCCAGCCCGGCGAGCCGCGCTACCGTCTGGCGGAGCGTTGAACCGCCCCACAGATCCGTCCAGGGAGACCACCATGTCCGAACTGCTCCGCGAGCGCCAGGGTCACATCGAAATCCTGACCATCAACCGGCCCGAGGCCCGCAATGCCATCAACCTGGCTACCGCCACCGCGCTGTCCGACGCCCTCGACGATATCGAGGCCGACGACGACGTCTGGGTCGTGGTGCTGACGGCCGCCGGCGACAAGGCGTTCTCGGCCGGCATGGACCTGAAGGCGTTCGCCTCCGGCGAGTTCCCCATCACTGAGAAGGGCTTCGGCGGCATCACCAAGCGGGACTTTCCGAAGGCCCTGATCGCCGCCTGCAACGGATCGGCGCTGGCCGGCGGGTGCGAGATCATGTTGAGCTGCGACCTGGTCGTGGCGGCCGAGCACGCCAAGTTCGGTATCCCCGAGGTGGCCCGGGGCCTGGTGGCCGGGGCCGGGGGACTCATCCGGCTGCCCAAGCGCATTCCACGGGCCATCGCCCTCGAGCTGGCCCTCACCGGCGAGCCGATCGACGCGGCGCGTGCATTGCAGATCGGGTTGGTCAACCGGGTGGTCCCGGGCGACCAGCTCATGGGCGAGGCCATGGCCCTCGCCGAGCGGATCGCCAAGAACGCCCCGTTGGCCGTCCGACTCTCCAAGCAGGTCATGAAGCAGGCCGCCGAACTGTCCGAGGCCGAAGCCTGGAGCATCAACGACGCCGTCTTCGGGGAAATCGGCCGCTCGGCCGACGCCATGGAGGGGGCGATCGCCTTCGCGGAAAAGCGCGAGCCCAACTGGACCGGCAAGTAGCTCGACGGCCACGTGCTATCCGCCCAGCTGGCCTCGACGGCCCCCACTCTGGCGCCGGGGCTCGACGGGTTCCGCCTGATCCTCCACGTCCTGGCCGCCACCATCTGGGTGGGCGGGCAGTTCACCGTGGCCGGGCTCCTGCCCACCATCCGCACCCTGGGCGAGGACGCCCCCAAGAAGGTCGCCCGGGCGCTCGGGCGCCTGCTGTGGCCGGCCTACGGCGTCCTCGTGCTCACCGGCTTCTGGAACATCAGCGCCGTCGACGCCAAGCACGCCTCGTCCACGTGGAACGCAATTCTCGGGATCAAGATCGCCGTCGTGGTCATCGCCGGGGTGGCCGTGTTCCTCCACCAGCGGTCGACCTCGAAGGTCGGCCTGGCCGTGTGGGGCGCCATCGGCGCCCTGGCCTCGGTCCTGGCCCTGTGCCTGGGCGTCTTCCTGGCCGGCTGACCAGCCCCTTCGCGTCCCGTCATCCGGCGGACCGCTCGGCACCGTATCCTGGGCAGGTCTAACCTGGGGCCAGCACTCGACAAGGGAGCAACCGTCATGTCATTCAGCCCTCCGGCAGAATTCGCAAGTGTCGACAACATTTTGATCCTGGTTGTCGTCGTACTCCTGGTATTCGGTTCCACGCAGATCCCGAAGCTTGCCCGGTCCCTCGGATCGGCACAGAAGGAGTTCAAGAAGGGTCTGGACGAGGGAGCCAAGGACGACCCCAAGTCACCGGCTGCCGAGGTCGCAGCCCCTGCGGCTGCGCCTGCCCCTGCCCCTGCCGCAGCCGTTGCGCCTGCGCCGGCACCGGCACCTGCTCCCGCACCACCCGTAGTGCAAGCACCCCCGGCCGCTGACGGGACCCCTGGGGCGGCTTCCTGATCCGTCGTGACCGATGACGGGCGAAGCTGGGGACCACTCAGCTTCTCCGACGTCGAAGCTGCGCCGACGTTCCGATGGATGGATTCCGTTCTGGGTGCTCCAGGCCTCGGAACTGGCTCTCGCCGTCGTCTTCGCCGACCTGTCCATTCATGTGGCTCACGGCGGGGTCCTGATCGGTGCCGCGGTCGTGCTGTTCCTGGTCTCCGTCACCGCCGACGGACCCCTCGGCATCTTCCGCTTCGTCAGCCGGAAGCGACATGTGCAGGTGGCCGTCTTCGTGGCCATCGTCTTTGCCGTGGTGGTCTGGCTACCGGGTGTCCGAGCTGACAGCGAGGAGAAGGTCGTCGTCATGTTCGCATCGATTGGACTCATCCGGATCGCCACACTGACGCGCGCCACGGCAGTCGGCGGGAACCGGCGGCGGCGCGGACGCCGCACGGGCAGTGAGGTGATCGATGCCACTGCCACCGTGGCGGCCCCCGATTCGCAGCCGGCACCGTCGGCACCTGCCGACGACGCGGAATCGGCGATCCGCAAGGCCGGCCGCACCACCGGTGCGGCGGCGGCAGCCGGAAAGCGCGCCGTCGACGAGCACCGGCCCGTCGTCGAGGACCAGGTCAAGCGCGGCCTACGGGGAGCCGGCCGGCTGGCCGGGCGCCTGACCGGACCCAGGACGCCGCCCGACCGACCGGACTGAGCCGCGTCAGAAGCCGCACGCACCACCGCGCGCCGACACGACGCGCACCCCACCCGCACCGTTGGAACGGAGACCGATGGCTGAGACGGACGACGTGCTGGACACCGCCGAGCGACTGTGGAACGGAGCCGGGCCGTCCGGAGCGCACCCGATGGCACCGGGTGGGGGTATGGCCGAAGTGGCCGACGGGGTGGTCTTCGTGCCCTCGTTCGCCAACGTCGCCGCCGTTGCCACCGCTGACGGGCTGGTTCTGGTCGACGTGGGCAGCCAGTTCCTGTCCGGCAAGGTCTACCGGACGCTGCGGACGTGGAGCGACCTGCCCCTCCACACCGCCATCTACTCCCATGGGCACATCGACCACGTCTTCGGCGTGCCCCGGTGGGAGGCGGAGGCCGCCGAGCGCGGCGCACCGGCTCCGGTCGTGGTGGCCCATGAGGCGGTGGCCACCCGCTTCGACCGCTACATCCGCACTGCCGGATACAACACGGTGGTGAACCGGCGCCAGTTCGGCATCGACAACCTCGAGTGGCCGACGGAGTACCGCTACCCGGACCGCACGTTCCGGGACCGGCTCGATCTCGAAGTCGGCGGCGTGCGGGCCGAGTTGCATCACGCCCGGGGCGAGACCGACGACCACGCCTGGACCTGGTTCCCGGCATCCAAGGTGCTGTGTACCGGTGACTTGTTCATCTGGGCCTCCCCCAATGCCGGAAACCCCCAGAAGGTGCAGCGGTATCCGCTCGAGTGGGCCGAGGCACTGCGCCGAATGCTCGCCCTGTATGACTCCCCGTCCGGTGGGCCCGAGGTCCTTCTGCCGGGCCACGGCTACCCGATCCTCGGCGAGGACCGGATCTGTCGGGCCCTGTCGGAGACGGCTGAACTTCTCGAGTCGTTGGTCGCCCAGACTCTCGAGCTCATGAACGCCGGGGTCCGCCTCGACGAGGCCATCCATTCAGTCACCCCGCCCGCCCGCCTGATGGCCCGGCCCTACCTCCAGCCCGTCTACGACGAACCGGAGTTCGTGGTCCGCGGAGTGTGGCGTCTGTATGGCGGCTGGTGGGACGGCAACCCGGCCACGTTGAAGCCGGCGACGGACGCGGCGGTCGCCCGGGAGCTGGCCGACCTGGCCGGTGGGGCCGGCACCCTGGCCGATCGGGCCCTGGCGCTGATCGACTCCGCCACCGGCGGTGGCGATGACGCGGAAGCGGCCCGGCGCCTGGCCGGACACCTGGCCGAACTGGCCTGGCTGGCCGCGCCGAATGACCCGGCCGTGGCAGGTGTCCGGCGGACCGTCTTCACCCGACGGGCCGAGGTCGCCACGTCGACCATGGCAAAGGGCGT
>DATBZS010000100.1:0-13252 GCA_036513075.1 Acidimicrobiales bacterium | reverse complement strand
CGAGCTGATGGACGCCGTCGACTCCTACATCCCCGAGCCCGAGCGTGACGTCCAGAAGCCCTTCCTCATGTCGATCGAGGACGTCATGTCCATCACCGGCCGCGGCACCGTGGTGACCGGCAAGATCGAGCAGGGCATCGTCAAGGTGGGCGAGGAGGTCGAGATCGTCGGCCTGCGCGACACCCAGAAGACCACGGTCACCGGCATCGAGATGTTCCGCAAGCTGCTCGACGAGGGCCGGGCCGGCGACAACGTCGGCGCCCTGCTGCGTGGCACGAAGAAGGAGGAGGTGGAGCGTGGCCAGGTGCTGTGCAAGCCCGGCTCCATCACCCCCCACACCAAGTTCGAGGCGACCGTCTACGTGCTGAACAAGGACGAGGGTGGCCGGCACAAGCCGTTCTTCACCAACTACCGTCCCCAGTTCTACTTCCGGACGACCGACGTCACCGGCACCATCACCCTGCCCGAGGGCACCGAGATGGTCATGCCCGGCGACAACACGGACATGACGGTCGAACTCGGCAAGCCGATCGCCATGGTCGAAGGCCTGCGCTTCGCCATCCGCGAGGGTGGCCGGACCGTGGCGTCGGGCCGGGTCACGAAGATCCTCGCGTAGTCATGGCCACGCGAACGCACATCCACGAGAGAACGCTGGTACTCCATGGCCGCTGAGGGCCCCCGTCAGAAGATCCGCATCCGCCTGAAGGCGTACGACCACGAGATCCTCGATCAGTCGACCGAGAAGATCGTGCAGACGGTGCTGCGCACCCAGGCCAAGGTCCTGGGTCCGGTGCCACTGCCCACCGAGAAGCACCGCTACACGGTGATCCGGTCTCCGCACAAGTACAAGGACAGTCGGGAGCACTTCGAGATGCGGGTCCACAAGCGGCTCGTGGACATCGTCGAGCACACGCCCAAGACGGTCGACTCGCTCCAGCGGCTCGACCTCCCGGCGGGCGTCGACATCGAGATCAAGATCCAGACCGTTTAGCCCCGGGTGTCGGGGGCCTGGTCGGCCCCGGGTCGCCCTAGCGGGCATGGGGCCGATGGTATAGAGTTTCCGGTCGGCCTGATTCCGGGCCTAACCATGCGAATGGGACGTGTTCGAGCGCCCGCCGCCACTTGGCGACGGGGACCTCGGGCCAAACCAGGCGAGCGCTCCGCTCGGGTTCATCCGAGCGGAGCGTCTGCGTGCGAGCCGATGCGAGTCGGCAGACACCTCCTCCGCCCGGTCTGACCTGCGGGACAACCAAGCGGGGCGCTTCGGGCAGGCGCCGGTCGCCCACCGTGGTGCGCCCGGGCCGGTCACCCGGCCGAGCAGCACCAGCAGCACAGGATCGGCACCCACCGGTGTCGAGCAAGAGCGAAGAGTCGAGACGGAGAAGCTCCAGTGGCCACCAAGGCGATCGTGGGCGAAAAAGTCGGAATGACACAGATCTGGGACGACCAGAACCGGGCGATCCCGGTGACGGTGCTGCGCGTCGCGCCGGTCCGGGTCGTACAGGTCAAGACCTTCGAGACCGAGGGCTACTCCGCACTACAGGTCACCTGGGGCCACCGCCGCCCCACCACCCTCACCCGACCCGAGCAAGGGCACTACGACAAGGCGGGCGTCGACCCCGGTCGTCGTCTCGTCGAGCTGCGGATCGACGACATCTCGGCCTACGAAGTGGGCCAGCAGCTGACGGCCGACCTGCTCCAGCCCGGCGAGCTGGTTGACGCCATCGCCGTGTCCAAGGGCAAGGGCTTCGCCGGCGCCATGAAGCGGCACAATTTCAAGGGCCAGGGCGCCAGCCACGGTAACCACAAGTCGCACCGCAAGCCGGGCTCGATCGGTGCCTGCGCCACCCCGTCCCGCGTCTTTCGGGGCACCAAGATGGCCGGCCGCATGGGTGGCCAGCAGGTCACCACCCTCAACCTCGAGATCGTCCAGGCGGACCCGGAACGGGAACTGGTCCTGGTCAAGGGCGCCGTCCCCGGCCCCCGTGGCGGCATGGTCGTGCTGCGCGACGCCGTGAAGGCTCCGGCCGTCAAGGGAGGCCGCAAGTGAGCCCCGACACGATTGACTTCGAGACGGCCAGCCCATCCGAGATCCGCCGCTTCCTGCGGCCGGCTCCCGAGCACCGTACGGTGACCCGCCGGTCCGTCGACGGTGCCGAGCTCGGCGAGGTAGACCTCGACCCCGACACCTTCGGCATCGAGCCCAACCAGGCAGTGCTTCATCAGGTGGTGACGGCCCAGCTGGCCGCCGCCCGGGCCGGCACCCAGTCCACCAAGACCCGCTCCGAGGTCCGCGGTGGCGGCGTCAAGCCGTTCCGCCAGAAGGGCACCGGCCGGGCCCGCGCCGGCTCCAGCCGCTCGCCGGTATGGGTCGGCGGCGGTGTCGCCCTCGGACCGAAGCCCCGTTCCTACGCCCAGAAGACCCCCAAGAAGATGAAGGCGCTGGCCTTGCGCTCCGCCCTGTCGGACCGGGCCGCCCTCGGCCACGTCGCCCTGATCGACCAGTGGTCCTTCGAGGCGCCCAGCACCAAGTCGGCCGTCGCCGCTCTTGCCGCTCTGAATCTCGAGGGCCGGGTCCTCGTGGTCCTGACCGAGGATGACTTCGTCGCAGACCGCTCATTCGGCAATCTTCAGCACGTCCAGACGCTGCTGGTCAACGAGCTCAACGCCTACGACATTCTGGTCAACGACTGGGTCGTCTTCACCGACGAGACCCTGCCGGGTAGCCCGAAGGTCATTTCGGCCGTGGAGATCGACGTGGTCGAGGACGAGGACGGCAACGTGGTCGAGATCGTCGAGACCGAGGTCGACATCGTGACCGACGGCAAGGGCCATGTCACCGAGATCATCGAGACCGAGGTGGACGAGGTCGTCGGCGCCGACGGCGAAGTGGCCGGCGTGGTCGAGACCCAGGTCGACATCGTGCTCGACGACGATGGCGAGGTGGCTTCCATCACCGAGACCGAGGTCATCGAGTTCGACGACGATGAGGCAGAAGGGAACAAGTCGTGAGGGATCCCCACAACGTCCTCATCCGGCCCGTCGTGTCGGAGAAGTCGTACACCCTGATGGACAACAACGTCTACGTCTTCGTGGTCGACCCGTCGGCCACCAAGATCGACGTCCGCCACGCCGTCGAGCAGGCATTCGACGTGCGGGTCACCAACGTCAACACCCTGAATCGCAAGGGCAAGACCAAGCGCAACCGGAAGGGCGGCGGCATGGGCCACCGCCCCGACACCAAGCGGGCCATCGTCACCCTCGCCCCGGGTGACTCGATCGACCTGTTCGAGAACTGAGAGACCGGGACACCCCATGGCATTGCGTTCACGTAAACCCACCAGCGCCGGTCGGCGGTTCCAGACCGTCTCGGACTTCGCCGAGCTCACGACGGACCGCCCTGAGAAGTCGCTGCTCGCCCCCAAGCCCCGCACCGGCGGCCGCAACAACCACGGCCGCAAGACAGCGCGCCACCGCGGTGGCGGGCACAAGCAGCAGTACCGCGTCATCGACTTCAAGCGCGAAAAAGACGGGATTCCGGCCAAGGTTGCAACCATCGAGTACGACCCCAACCGCAACGCCCGCATTGCGCTGCTCCACTACCTCGACGGCGAGAAGCGCTACATCCTCGCCCCCGCCGGCATCGCCGTCGGCGACCGCCTGCAGTCCGGCCAGGGCGCCGAGATCCGCCCCGGCAACGCACTGCCGATGCGCTACATCCCGGTTGGCTCCACCATTCACAACGTCGAGCTCCGCGCCGGCCAGGGCGGCAAGATGGCCCGCGGCGCCGGCATGAGCGTCCAGCTCGTGGCCAAAGAGGGCGCCTTCGCCACCCTGCGCCTCCCATCCACCGAGATGCGCCGCGTGCCCATCGACTGCCGGGCCACCCTCGGCATCGTCGGCAACTCGGAGGCCGAGCTCATCAAGATCGGCAAGGCCGGCCGCAACCGCTGGAAGGGTGTCCGCCCGCAGACCCGTGGTGTGGCCATGAACCCGGTCGACCACCCGCTCGGCGGTGGCGAGGGCAAGACGTCCGGTGGCCGCCACCCGGTGTCCCCGTGGGGCCAGCCGGAGGGCCGCACCCGGTCCCGCAACAAGGACTCCGACAAGATGATCGTCCGTCGTCGCCGCAAGCGCGGCGCGCGCCGGTAGGGAAGACAGAGGGAACGACACACATGCCCCGCAGCCTCAAGAAAGGTCCGTTCGTCGACGACCACCTCCTGAAGAAGGTGGACGTCCTCAACGCGGCCGGCGACAAGAAGGTCATCAAGACGTGGTCCCGTCGCTCCACGATCATCCCCGACATGGTCGGCCATACCATCGCCGTGCACGACGGCCGCAAGCACATCCCGGTCTACGTGACCGAGTCGATGGTCGGCCACAAGCTCGGCGAGTTCGCCCCCACCCGTACGTTCAAGTTCCATGCCGGCCAAGAGCGGGCGGGGAGGCGCTGACGTGCCCGGAGTGAAGACCAACGAGCGCGAGGGCACCCGTGCGGTGCTGCGCCATAGCCGGATATCGGCTTACAAGGTGCGCCAGGTGCTCAACCTGATCCGTGAACAAGATGTCACCCTTGCGGCCGAAATTCTGGCCAACGGCGACCGCGAGGCCGCAGCCGTGGTCGGCAAGGTCCTGGCTTCGGCCGTGGCCAACGCCGGCCACAACGACGGACTCGACGCCGAGGAACTGTTCGTGTCGGCCTGCTACGCCGACGAGGGCAGCACACTCAAGCGCTGGCGCCCCCGGGCCCGTGGCCGTGCCACCCGCATCCGGAAGCGCACGTCGCACATCACCGTCATCGTCAGCCGCATGCCCGACGAGCGCATCGCCCGCCGCCGGGCCAAGCAGTCGGCGGCCGGCGCCCAGCGGTCGCGTCGGGTGGCCAGCTCGCGCCGGAAGCGGGCCGAGGAGGCACCGTCGACGTCGACGGCGGCCACCGCGACTTCCGACACCGGTGCCGAGGCATGGCCCGAGGACGCAGTGCAGGCCGATGACGTGGTGACCGAGACGGAGGCCGGCCCCCTGGAAGAGTCGGACCTCGACATCGAGGCCGAGGGGACTGGGACCGACGAGGTCTCGGCTGATGCCACAGACGGCGACATCGCCACCGACACCGACGAGACAGACGGCGACACCGCCGCCGAGAAGGGCAAGTAGATGGGCCAGAAGGTAAACCCTTACGGGTTCCGGCTCGGCGTCACGACCGATTGGAAGTCGCGCTGGTTCGAGGAGCGCAACTACCAGAACTGCGTGATCGAAGACTGGGAGATCCGTGACTATCTGATGTCGCAGCTCGAATCGGCGGCCGTCAGCCGCATCGAGATCGAGCGCACCCGGGACCGGCTACGGGTGGACATCCACACGGCACGGCCCGGTATCGTCATCGGCCGCCGCGGAGCCGAGGCCGACCGGCTGAAGAAGAAGATCGAGGAGATTACCGGACTCAACAACCGGATCCAGCTCAACATCCAGGAGATCAAGCAGCCCGAGCTGGACGCCGCGCTGATCGCCCAGGGCATCTGCGACCAGCTGGCCCGCCGGGTGGCGTTCCGCCGGGCCATGAAGCGCTCCATCCAGACCGTGCAGAAGGCCGGCGCCCTTGGTGTCCGGGTCCAGTGCTCCGGTCGCCTGGGCGGCTCCGAGATGTCGCGCAAGGAGTCCTACCGCGAGGGCCGGGTGCCGTTGCACACATTGCGGGCCGACATCGATTACGGCTTCCGCGAGGCCAAGACAACCTACGGCCGCATCGGGGTGAAGGTGTGGATCTATAAGGGCGACATCCTCCCCTACAAGATCTCGTCGGAGGACAAGATCACCCGTGAGGCCGCCATGGCCGTCGGCGAGACCTCGGGCCAGTCCGGCGAGACCGCGCCGCGCCGCCTGATCACGGCCGGTGGCGGACGTCGCCTGGCCGGTCAAGGGGCTCCGGGCAGCGTGGTCACCCTCGACCCTGATGCCACCGAAACCGACGTCCCCGAGGGTCTGGGCGACCACTCGCCGGCCGACATCGCCGCCCCGCCGGCCGTGCCCGACGAACTCGAGCGCATCCTCACCGAGGACGAGGAGATCGAGCGCAGGACCCGCGAGCACCACGAGACACCGCACTTCCGCAAGGAGGTGGACTGACATGCTGATGCCCCGCAAGGTCAAGCACCGCAAGCAGCAGCGCGGCCGGATGTCCGGCAAGGCCAAGGGTGGGAGCGAGGTCACCTTCGGTGACTTCGGGATCCAGGCACTCGAGCCGGCCTGGATGACGGCACGCCAGATCGAGGCCGCCCGTATCGCCATGACCCGCCACGTCAAGCGTGGCGGCAAGGTGTGGATCCGGGTCTTCCCGGACCGGCCGGTCACCCAGAAGCCCGCCGAGACCCGCATGGGTTCCGGCAAGGGTAACCCCGAGCACTGGGTTGCCGTGGTCAAGCCCGGCCGCATCCTGTTCGAGTTGGCCGGCGTCGACCAGGACCTCGCCCGCGAGGCCATGGACCGCGCCATCCAGAAGCTCCCGTTCAAGGCCCGTTTCGTGATCCGGCCCGGGACCCATGGCACGCCGGAGGTGCAGGTCTGATGGCCACCGCCGCCGATATTTCCGAGTTCGACACTGAGGAGCTGGAGCGCCAGTTGGGCGAGACGCGCCGCGAGCTCTTCAACCTCCGATTCCAGCTGGCCACCGGCCAGCTGGACAACATCTCCCGGCTCAGCGACGTCCGCAAGGATGTCGCCCGCATGCTGACCGAGCTGCGGAACCGCGAGATCGCCGAGGCCGAGGGCCTCTCGCTCGACCAGCTGCCGGCCCACAAGGCCGCCGCCCGTCGCCGCGACGAGGACGAGGCCAAGGGCCGGGACAAGAGCACCGCGTCGGAACGCCGGGCAGCGGCCCGGGCCGAGGCCGAGGAGGAGGCCGCCGACGAGGTGCCCGCCGCCGTGGACGCCGATGACGAGGCTGCCGAAGACGCAGACGCACACGCAGAGGAGAACGACTGATGGCCGACGAGCAGCGTGCCGAGGGCACGACAGAGGAGCGGGCCAATGCCCGCAAGGTCCGTGAGGGCCTGGTGGTGTCCGACGCCATGGACGCCACCGTCATCGTCGCCGTCATCGACCGTGTCCGCCACCCCCGCTACGGCAAGACGGTGCAGCGGACCAAGAAGCTCTATGTCCACGACCAGGAGAACGCTGCCAAGGTCGGCGACCGGGTGCGCGTCGTGGAGACCCGCCCGCTGTCGAAGCTGAAGCGCTGGCGGCTCGCCGAAGTGCTGGAGCGTGCACGATGATCCAACAGGAATCCCGACTCCGCGTGGCCGACAACTCCGGGGCCAAGGAAGTGCTCTGCATCAAGGTGCTGGGCGGCTCGCGCCGTCGCTACGCCTCGATCGGGGACGTATTCGTGGCCACGGTCAAGGACGCCATTCCGGGGGCCGCGGTCAAGAAGGGTGACGTCGTCAAATGCGTCGTCGTCCGGACGAAGAAGGAGAAGCGCCGTCCCGACGGCAGTTACATCCGCTTCGACGAAAATGCCGCCGTCCTCATCAACGACCAGCAGCAGCCCCGGGGGACCCGCATCTTCGGTCCAGTCGGCCGGGAGCTGCGCGACAAGCGCTTCATGCGGATCATCTCGCTGGCGCCGGAGGTGCTCTAGATGCGTATCAAAAAGGGCGACAAGGTCCAGGTGCTCTCGGGCAAGGACCGTGGCAAGCAGGCCGCCGTGATCCGCGTGATGCCTGCCGAGGGCCGGGTGATCGTCGAGGGGGTACACGTGGCCAAGCGTCACGCCAAGCCCACCCGGGCGACCATGCAGGGCGGTGTGATCGACAAGTTCATGCCGATCTCCGCGTCCTCGGTGGCCATCGTGTGCAACTCGTGCGGCGTCCCCACCCGCATCGGCATGCGCTATGACGAGCAGGGGCGAAAGATCCGCGTCTGCCGCAAGTGCGGAGCCGACCTGTGATGGCCTCCACCTCGGCGGCCGTGCGGCCGCGGCTGAAGCAGCGCTACGACGACCAGGTGCGGTCCGAGCTCAAAGAGACCTTGGGCCTGGCCAACATCATGGAGGTCCCGCGCCTCTCCAAGATCGTGATCAACACGGGGGTAGGCCGGGCCACCCAGCAGAAGTCCCTGATCGAGGGGGCCATGCGGGACCTGGAGATCATCGCCGGCCAGAAGCCGGTGGTCACCAGGGCCAAAAAGTCGATCGCCTCGTTCAAGCTCCGCGAGGGCCAGGAGATCGGCGCCAAGGTCACCCTGCGGGGCGACCGGGCCTGGGAGTTCTTCGACCGCCTGGTGGCGATGGCCATCCCCCGCATCCGTGACTTCCGCGGGCTGTCGCCCCGGTCGTTCGACGGGCACGGCAACTACACGTTCGGCGTGACCGAGCAGCTGATCTTCCCCGAGGTCGACTACGACCGCATCGACACCACCCGCGGCATGGACATCACCATCGCCACCACCGCTCGAACCGATGACGAGGGCCGGGCTCTGCTCGCCGCCTTCGGCTTCCCGTTCCGCAAGGAGAACCAGTAACCCCATGGCGAAGAAGGCTTTGATCGAGAAGCAGCAACGCACGCCCAAGTTCAAGGTGCGCGGGTACACACGGTGCCGCCGGTGCGGCCGACCGAAGTCGGTGTACCGCAAGTTCGGCCTGTGCCGGATCTGCCTGCGGGTGATGGTCCATGCCGGGGAGATCCCCGGCGTGACGAAGGCCAGTTGGTGAGAGGAGGCGACGAACGATGACGATGACCGACCCGATCGCCGACATGCTGACCCGCATTCGGAATGCCAACACCGCCCACTTCGACACCGTGTCGATGCCCGGCTCCAAGCTCAAGGAGTCGCTGGCAGCCATCCTCGTGGAGGAGGGCTACATCGGTGGGTTCCAGGTGAGCGAGACCCCGGGCAAGCCCGGCAAGACGCTCCAGATCACCATGAAGTACGCACCCGACCGCGCCCGGACCATCTCTGGGATCAAGCGGGTGTCCAAGCCCGGCCTGCGCATCTACGCACGGGCCGACAAGATCCCGCGCGTGCTCGGCGGGCTCGGTGTGGCGGTGGTCTCCACTTCCAAGGGCCTCATGACCGACCGCGAGGCGCGCAAGAAGCGCATGGGTGGCGAGGTGCTCTGCTATGTCTGGTAGCCACCTCATGATCCAGGCCGCGCCGCGTGCCAGCCATAGCGATGGAGGTACCCGCTGATGTCCCGCATCGGACGTTCGCCCATCACCGTGCCCTCCGGGGTCACCTTTGCCGTCGACGGCGAACACCGCGTCACCGTCAAAGGACCCCAGGGTGAGCTGGCCCGCCAGGTCCCCGCGGCCATCAGCGTCCGCCAGGACGGGGACGTCCTGGTGGTTGAGCGCCCCGATGACCAGCGCCAGAACCGTGCCCTGCACGGTCTGACCCGGTCCCTGGTGGCGAACATGGTGGTCGGCGTGACCGAGGGCTTCTCCAAAGAGCTCGAGATCGTCGGCGTCGGCTACCGCGCCGTGCCGAAGGGCCCCGGCGCGCTCGAGCTGGCCCTCGGCTTCTCGCACCCCGTCAACGTCTCTGCCCCCGACGGCGTGACCTTCGAGGTGCCGAGCGCCACCCGCATCATCATCAAGGGAATCGACAAGGAAAAGGTCGGCCAGGTCGCCGCGGACATCCGCAAGCTGCGCAAGCCCGAGCCCTACAAGGGCAAGGGCATCCGCTATGCGGGCGAGCGCGTCGTGCGCAAGGCCGGGAAGGCAGCCAAGTAATGGCACGCACTGATCACAAGCTGGAACTCCGCCGACGCCGCCACAAGCGCGTCCGCCGTCGGGTCGAGGGCACCGCCGAGCGCCCGCGCCTGGCCGTATTCCGTTCCAACAAGCACATCTCTGCCCAGCTCATCGACGACCTCGCCGGACGCACCCTGGTGTCGGCCTCGACGGTCGAGCCCTCCCTGCGGGAGACCAAGGGCGGCAATATCGACGCGGCTAAGGCGGTGGGCGCCCTCGTGGCCTCCCGCGCCAAGGACGCCGGAGTCACCACCGTGGTCTTCGACCGCGGCGGATTCGCCTATCACGGGCGGGTGGCGGCGCTGGCCGACGCCGCCCGGGCCGAGGGACTGGAGTTCTGAGATGGCCGTGAACAACAACGAACTGCAGTTCGAGGAGCGGACCATCCGGGTGAACCGGGTGTCCAAGGTCGTCAAGGGCGGTCGTCGGTTCTCGTTCGCCGCCCTCATGGTCGTCGGCGACGGCAACGGGCGCGTCGGCCTCGGCTACGGCAAGGCCAAGGAGGCCGGCCTCGCCGTGCAGAAGGGCATCGAAGAGGCCCGCAAGAATATGTTCGACGTGCCGCTGGCCGGCTCCACCATCACTCACCCCATCGTCGGGGAGAGCGGTGCCGGTCGGGTCATGCTGAAGCCGGCCGCCCCCGGTACCGGCGTCATCGCCGGCGGTGCGGCCCGGGCCATCCTGGAGATGGCCGGCATCCGCGACATCCTGGCCAAGTCGCTCGGATCCTCCAACGGCATCAATGTGGCCCACGCCACCATCGCCGGCCTGAAGGGCCTGAAGCGCCCTGACGAGATCGCCGCCCTGCGGGGCAAGCCGGTCGACGAGGTGGCTCCGGCCGCCATGCTTCGGGCCTACCGCGAGCGGCGCCGCGAGGCTGACGTGTTCACGGAGGTGAACTGACATGTCGTCACCCACCGACACCCCACTGTCGACGACGGGCTGGATCCGGGTCACCCAGATTCGCTCGGCCATCGGCACGAAACCAAAGCACCGGGGCACCCTTCGGGCCCTCGGACTCCGAGGCATCGGGCGCACCAATGTGCTGCCGGACCGCCCCGAGATCCGTGGGATGATCGCTCGTGTCCCGCACCTGGTGGACGTGGCGTCCGCCGGCGAAAACGAGAAAGGCTGACCATGAAGGTTCATGAGCTCCGCCCCCCGGCAGGGTCCAACCGCTCGCGCAGACGGGTCGGCCGCGGCATCGCGGGCAAAGGCGGCAAGACAGCCGGTCGCGGCACCAAGGGCCAAGGAGCCCGGGACACCATCCCCATGGGCTTCGAGGGTGGCCAGCTACCCCTGATGCAGCGGATCCCCAAGCTGCGCGGTTTCACCAATCCGTTCCGGGTGGAGTACACCCCGGTCAACGTCGGTGCCCTGGTGGCCGTCGAGGGTGACACCGCGGACATCGCCGCCCTGGTGGCTGCAGGTCTCGCCCACAAGGGTGACCTGGTCAAAGTCCTGGGCGGCGGCGAGTTGAACCGGGCCCTGCGGGTCGAGGCCCACGCGTTCTCCAAGTCGGCCGAGGCGGCCATCACCGGTGCCGGGGGATCGATCTCGATCGTCCCGCTACCGTTCGGCAACGACCGCCCGCCCGCCAAGGGCAACGCCCTCACCAACCGCTAGCATCTTCCGAACGCGGCGTCGAGGAGTCCCATGCTTTCCAGCTTGGCCAACATCTTCCGCATCCCCGACCTTCGCAAGAAGGTCCTCTTCACGCTGACCATCATTGCCCTGTACCAGTTCGGGGCCAACGTTCCGGCCCCCTTCGTCAATTTCTCGAAGGTGGCCCAGCTCGAGGCGGCGTCGAAGTCCTCGGGCGTGCTCGGATTCCTCAACCTGTTCAGCGGTGGCGCGCTCACCCGCATGGCCGTGTTCGGGCTGGGCATCATGCCCTACATCACGTCGAGCATCATCATTCAGCTGCTGGCCACGGTGATCCCGAAGCTCGAGCAGTGGCGTGACCAGGGCGCGGTCGGCCAGAAGAAGCTGACCCAGACCACCCGGTACCTGACGGTGGCCCTGGCCCTGATGCAGTCGACGGGCCTCGTCTACCTGTTCCACAAGGGCGGCGGCGGCCTGTTCGGTACCACGCAGAACATCGACCTGATCCTCAACTACTCGATCTGGCGGGCCGGCTTCATCGTGTTGACCCTGACCGCCGGCACCGCCTTCGTGATGTGGCTGGCCGAACTCATCACCCAGCGGGGCATCGGCCAGGGAATGTCGATCCTGATTTTCGCCAACGTCGTGGCCGGCATCCCCAGCGGCCTCAACACCGTCCTCCAGGAGGGTGGCAAGGTGAAGTTCGCCACCATCCTGCTGGTCTCGCTCGCCCTGCTGGTCCTCATCGTCTTCGTCGACCAGGGCCAGCGGCGGATCCCGGTCACCTTCGCCAAACGGGTGGTCGGGCGAAAGATGTACGGGGGGTCCAACACCTACATCCCCCTCAAGGTCAACCAGGCCGGCGTGATCCCGATCATCTTCGCCAGTTCGGTCCTCTACATTCCGGTGCTGCTGTCCAATATCATCCCGTCGGCCGCCTTCCGGACGTGGGTGAACCACAACGTCACCCCGACCAGCGTCTTCTACATCCTCACGTATTTCCTGTTCATCCTGCTCTTCACCTTCTTCTACGTCTACGTGGCCTTCGACCCGCACCAGCAGGCGGACATCATCCGCAAGCAGGGCGGCTACATCCCGGGCATCCGGCCCGGGCAGCCGACCGAGCGCTACCTGGCCCACATCCTCAACCGGATCACCTGGCCGGGCGCCCTCTTCCTTGGTGCGGTGGCGGTCACCCCGTCCCTGCTGATGGCCGCGTGGAACATCACCAGCTATCCCTTCTACGGAACGACGCTCTTGATCGCAGTGGGTGTGGCACTCGAGACGATGAAGCAGATCGACAGCCAGCTCATGATGCGAAACTACGAGGGCTTCCTCAAGTAGGTGGCAGCCGGAGCCAGGCTCGTCGTCCTCGGCAAACAGGGGGCAGGGAAGGGGACGCAGTGTCTGTCCCTCTCCCATCACTATGTCGTCACCCACGTCTCGACGGGTGACATGCTCCGCGAGGCCGTCAAGCAGGCCACAGCGCTCGGCCTGAAGGCCAAGGACCTCATGGACCGCGGGGAGCTCCTCGGCGACGACCTGATCATGGAGATGGTCTCGGGGCGCCTGGGGGAGAGCGACACCAAGGACCGCGGCTTCATCCTCGACGGCTGTCCCCGCACCGTGGTCCAGGCCCGGATGCTGGCCAACTGGCTGGCCCCGGTCGACCTCGACCTGGTCATCGACATCGAGGTCCCGACCAGCCAGGTGCTGCGGCGCCTGGCGTCGAGGCGGGTGTGCGTCGACTGCGGGGCCAACTACTCGCTGGCCTCCCGCCCGCTCATCAACTGGACGTGCGACGTCTGCGGCGGCGAGGTGATCCAGCGCAAGGACGACACCGAGGAGGCCATCTCCAGGCGACTGGAGATCTACGAGATCCAGACCGCCCCGCTGAT
>DATBZS010000099.1:0-26808 GCA_036513075.1 Acidimicrobiales bacterium | reverse complement strand
GGCTGAAGGTGGCGGTGCCGTAGGCTGGTGGGCCGTGCCCGACCTCACGCCCGTCTCCGGTTTCCCGACCCGCCGCATGCGCCGCCTGCGCCGGACGTCCGCCCTCCGACGGCTGGTGGCCGAGACCACACTGAGTGTCGACGACCTGGTCGCACCGCTGTTCGTGGCCGACGGCCTCGACGTCCCGCGTCCGGTTGCCTCGCTCCCCGGCGTGTCCCAGCACACGGTGGACTCCCTGGTGTCCGAGGTACGGCGCCTGGCCGGCCTGGGAGTGCCCGGGGTGATCCTGTTCCCTCTGCCGCGTAACCAGGACAAGGACGCCACCGGCTCGGCCGCACTGTCGCCTGACGGCATCACCCGGCGGGCCATCGAGGCGGTGCGCACCGCGGTGGGCGACGACCTGGTGATCATGGCTGACTGCTGCCTCGACGAGTTCACCGACCACGGCCACTGCGGGATCGTCGATCCGGACACGGGCGACGTCGACAATGACGCAACGGTCCAGCTCTACGCCGACCTGGCCGTCGTCCAGGCTTCGGCCGGCGCCCACGTCATTGCCCCCAGCGGGATGATGGACGGCCAGGTGGCCGCCATCCGCGGCGCGCTCGACCGCGCCGGGCACGCCGATGCTGCGGTCCTGGCCTACGCGGCCAAGTACGCCTCGGCCCTCTACGGACCCTTTCGAGAGGCGGCCGACGTGACCATCGCCGGGGGCGGGGACCGGAAGGGCTACCAGCAGGATTTCCGCAACGGCCGGGAGGCGCTCGCCGAGGTGGCCCTCGACGTGGCCGAGGGCGCCGACATGGTCATGGTGAAGCCGGCGCTGACCTACCTCGACGTGGTGGCCGACGTGCGGGCACTGGTCGACGTGCCGGTGGCCGCCTATCACGTGAGCGGCGAGTACGCGATGGTCAAGGCCGCCGCCGAACGAGGATGGATCGACGGCCCGGCGGTGGCGCTCGAGCAGGTGACGGCGGTCAAGCGGGCCGGCGCCGACTTCGTGCTGACCTACTTCGCAGGAGAGCTGGCCGAGGCCCTGCATGGCTGACCCCTCACGGCCGGTGCGCGCCGCATCCGAGGCGCTGTTCGCCCGGGCCAGCCGGGTCATCCCGGGTGGGGTCAACTCACCCGTTCGCTCCTTCCGCTCGGTCGGCGGCCACCCATTCTTCGTGGCCCGCGGCGAGGGTGCCTACGTCTGGGATGCCGACGGCAACCAGCTGCTCGACTTCGTCCAGTCCTACGGCGCCTCGATCCTCGGGCACGCCCACCCGGCCGTGGTGGCATCTGTGCGCGAGGCAGCCGGTAGGGGCACCACCTTCGGGTTCCCGACCGAGGGCGAGGTACTGCTCGCCGAGGCCATCAGTAGGCGCGTGCCCGGATGCCAGCAGGTCCGACTGGTGTCGTCGGGCACCGAGGCGACCATGAGTGTGATCCGGGTGGCCCGTGGATTCACGGGCCGGGACCGAATCGTCAAGTTCGCCGGCTGCTACCACGGTCACTCTGACGGACTCCTGGCCGGCGGTGGGAGCGGCGTGGCCACCCTCGGGCTCCCCGACTCGGCCGGCGTCCCGTCAGCTGCTGTGGCCGACACCGTGGTCGTCCCCTACAACGTGGTGCCCGAGCTCGACGACCGGGTGGCGTGCGTCATCGTCGAGGCGGTGGCCGCCAACATGGGACTCGTCCCGCCGGCGCCGGGCTTCCTCGAAGGTCTGCGGGCAGCCTGTGACGCGATAGGAGCGCTGCTGGTGTTCGACGAGGTGATCACCGGGTTCCGCCTCGGCGAGGGCGGTGCGGCCGCGCTCACCGGGGTGCAGCCCGACCTGTGGTGCTTCGGGAAGGTGATCGGCGGAGGGCTGCCAGTCGGCGCGTTCGGCGGTGCTGAGGACATCCTCGCCGTGCTGGCCCCGCTCGGTCCCGTCTACCAGGCCGGCACGCTGTCGGGGAACCCGCTCGCCACGGCGGCGGGTCGCACCGTGCTCGACACGTTGACGCCCGACGCCTATGCCGACCTGTCCGCATCGGTAGTGGCATTCGTGGCGTCGTTGCAAGGGATCCTGGCCGGTGCGCTGGCGACGGCCGGCACCACCGACGCCGCTGGTCGGCCACTCACCGCACGGGTGCCGGTGGTCGGTCCGCTCCTCGGCATCTTCTTCGTGCCCGAGGGCGGTCCCGACGTGACGGACTACGACGGGGCGGTGGCTTCGGCCGACACCGGCCTCTACGCCAGGTTCTTCCGCTCGATGCTGGATCGCGGCGTGGCCCTGGCCCCTGGCCCCTACGAGGTGGCGTTCCCCTCGCTGGCCCATGGAGCCGCCGAATATGAGCGGGCGCTGACCTGCGCCGACGAAGCAATCACCGAGGTGCTCGCCGGTTAGAGGCGATTCGTGCGCGCTCAAGGTCGCACTCCTGAATGCCGAAACAATTGGCAAAGGTGAGATCCAACCTCACCGCCTGCTTACAGGGCAGAATGGCATCGGCACATCACCTGGCCGGGTGGGTGCCGACTTCCTGACGTCTCCCGCCGGGGGTCGTCAGGTGAAGCTGGACCGGCGGGCACACGATGCCCGTTCGACACATGCCCCCGGCTGCGAAGGAGATATTGATGACCGTCGGGATCACTGAACTACCTCCGGAGGGAATGCAACTTCCTGGCGTCGCGCTGGCTGGCGATACCGAGCGGGGCACCAAGACCACCGAGGGGATCAGTCTGCTCTTCACCACAGCCGGGGTCACCGTGCAGGGTCCCCAGCCGCAGATCGAGCGCCTACTCGTCTGGTCCGCGCTCGATTCGGCCACCTGCCGGGAGAAGGTCCAGCTGACCGACGGCCGCGAGGCCGCCATCATGGAGCTGACCTCCGGTGGCCAATCCATCCGGTTCCTCCTCCCGAGCGACACCGTTTCGCCCGGACAGGCCGCCTACCTCGACCAGGCTCTGCCGACGTGGCTGGTCCGCTACAAGGGCATGGCCGCCCCGGTGCAGCCGTCCCCGGTCGCTCCCGGTGCCGAGGCTGTAGCTGTCGCGCCCCCTCAGGCCGAGGCGGGCGTCACTCTCCCGGCTCCAGGCCCGTATCCGACCGACACCCAGACCCAGACCCAGATCGAGCCCCAGCCCCAGACGGCGGCCCCTGCCTATGCCACTGCCGGCGTCACCGGGGCTGCCCTGGGTACTGCCGGTCTCGCCGCGGCAGGCCTCACATCCGAGCAGGCAGCCGACCCTTCATCTGCCAACGGTAATGGTGCATTTGCCGGAACGCCCACGGCCCCACCTCCCACCCTGCAGGCCCCGCCTGCGGCCCCGACGATGCCCGCACCCACCATGCAGGCCCCGCCCGCACCCACCATGCAGGCCCCGCCTGCGGCCCCGACGATGCCCGCACCCACGATGGAGGCCCCGCCCGCACCCACCATGCAGGCACCTCCCGCAGCTCCGACGGTGCCCGCGCCCATCATGGAGACCCTTCCGCCCCCACCTCCGCCGGCAACTCCTGTCGTTCAGGCCCCGCCTGCTCCTCCGGCACCGGTCGCACCGGCGCCAATGGCCACCGCGTGGGACGACCCTCCGCTCGGTCTGGCGCCACCCGTCGCACCCGCACCGGCACCAGAGGCACCCAAGGTGAAGAAGCCGAAGTTCGCGCTGACCCGCAAGCAGCTGCATGCCGCCGAGGCCGCAGCTGCCGGCACCGCGGTTGCCGGAACCGCAGCAGCCGTTGCGCCGGCGCCGGCCCAGGCCGCCGTGGCGCCCGCACCGGCACCAACGGCACCCAAGGTGAAGAAGCCGAAGTTCGCGCTGACCCGCAAGCAACTGCACGCCGCCGAGGCCGCAGCCGCCGGCACCGCGGTAGCTGGCACCGCCGTGGCACCCGCACCTGCGCCCGAAGCACCGAAGGTGAAGAAGCCGAAGTTCGCGCTGACCCGCAAGCAACTGCACGCCGCCGAGGCCGCAGCTGCCGGCACCGCGGTGGCCGGAACCCCCGCCGCAGCGGCGACCATTGCACCTCCGACCGCACCTCCGGCGGACCCGGTGGCACTGGCCATCCAGCCTCCGCCCCCGATGACTGAACAGGCACCGACGGCATATCCCTCGCAGCCGGTCCCGCCCTCGAGTGGCCTACCGATAGCGGGCGTCCCCTCGGGCGAGTCGTTCGGTGACCCGGGAGTCGGCGACGTCGTACTGGCTCCTGCCCGGCCGAAGTCGAGCCGCCGGAACGTCGTCGTGCTGGTGGTGCTGCTGATCGTGGTGGTCGGCGGTGGCGCCGCGTACATGATCTCGAAGAAGAGCAACTCGACGCCGACCGCCACGCCTCCTGCACCGGCCTCGTCGCCCACGGCCGACATCGCGCTGGCCGCGGCTGTCAACCTCCGGCTCACCGACCTTCCGGCCGGCTGGACCCAGGCGCCGCCGGCCCAGGCCGTGGTGCGCCCGCCCGTGGCACCGGCCGCCGCCCAGGCCACCGCAGCCAACGCAATGGCGTCGTGCCTCACCACCAGCTACGCCGTGGTCTCGGGGCTATTCGACTCCGGTTCGCTGCCGGGTCAGACCAGCCTGGTGCAGTCGCCGATGTTCGAGAGCGCCGCCGGCTCGTCGTTGGAGATGGCGTCTCGTACGACGACCATGACGTCGGCCGGGCAGGTCCAGGCGCTCGACGCGGTCTTTGCCAACCCGAAGTTCGTCCCCTGCTTCCAGCAGTACCGGACGACGCTGGCCCAGGCCGCGGTGCCAGGGGCCTCGGTCGCGGTGGTGCCCGTCACACTGACGGCACCCAAGGGCGTCCAGTCCTATGGCGTGGTGAGTACCTACACACTGCCCGGTGCCGGCACCGAGGTGGTGGGCGACGCCTACCTGCTCGGCGGGCGTGTGGTCACCGTCATCCAGCCCTCGACCAACGGTGCGATCATCCCGTCCGACGTGTTCGCCCTGGCCTACGACTCCGTGTCCGGTCGGGTGGCGGCGGCCAGCGCCTCGGCATAGACGCCACCGGAGCGACCGTCGGCCGTCCCGGGGTCAGATCCCTTCGGGTGCCAGCCGGGCGATGGCGGCCAGAGCCTTGTAGGCGGCCTCGGCCGGTCCCACCTCGTCGGGGCGGATCAGGTTGGACATGATCCGCAGGATCCACATCATCAGCGTCTGGGAGTACATGCCGGTCCCCACGCAGAGCTTCATGAGCTCGGGATTGGCGATCACCCGGATGAAGGCCCGGGCCACCCGGTAGTAGAGGCCGTAGGCCTCCTCAAGCCGGTCCTCATAGCGCTGCAGTGCAACGTACCCGTCACCCGAGAGTGCCTCGCCGAGAGAGGCGGCGGCCAGGCGACCTGTTTCGTAGCCGTAAGCGATACCCTCCCCGTTGAACGGGTTGATCGTCCCGGCCGCGTCACCCACCACCAGGGTGGTGGCGCCGATGCGGGGCCCGACGGCCAGTCCCATGGGCAGTTTGCCTCCGGTGGGGGGTCCGAGCGAGGTAGAGGGGGAGAGTTCCCACTCCTTCGGCGCCCAGGCCACGAAGTGCTCCATCAGCGTGCCCGTGTTGGCTCCCTTCCACCGCCGGTCGGTCGACAACAGGCCGACGCCTACGTTCACCCGCCCGTCACCCAGGGGGAAGATCCATCCGTAGCCGGGCACCACGGTGCCCTCGCCGTCGCGGATGTCGAGGTGGGACTCGATGAAGGGCTGGTCGTGTCCGGGCGAGGTGTAGTAGCCGCGCAGGGCCATGCCCATCGGCTGGGACCGGTCGCGACTGGTGCCGAGGGCCCGGCCGAACCGGGAGTTGGCACCGTCGGCCACCACGACGTAACGGGCCCGGACCTCTCGCACGTCGCCGGTCGACTTGTCCTTGACGACCGCGCCCACGCACGAGGGGAGTCCGGCACCGACCGGCGTGGCAGCCGTGGCGTCAAGAATCGGTTCAAGGGCCTCGGTGCCCTGCCAGACGGTGGCTCCGGCCTTGGCTGCCCGCTCATTGACGAGCGCGTCGAGATCGTGCCGGGTGATGACGTAGCCGTAGGAGGGGAAGGAGGGGTGCTCGGGCCACGGGAGATCGAGCACCTTGCCGAAAGCGTGGGCCCGCAAGCCCGAGTAACGGTGGGCCCCGGCCAATGAGCCTCCGATCCTCATGTCGGCCAACTGGCGCACCGAACGTGGAGTCAGCCCGTCACCGCAGGTCTTCTCGCGGGGGAACACCTTCTTCTCCACCAGGGCGACGTCCCAGCCGGCCTCGGCCAGCCAGTAGGCACACGACGAGCCCGACGGTCCGCCCCCGATGATCAGGACGTCGTGGACATGGCTCTCCCCACCGGAGGCGTCGGTGATCGATTCGCCAGGTTGGGGGGCCGCGGGGTTCACGCCGTCATGCTACGGGGGCGGTGCCCTGGTCGGCACGCCGGCGCCTGGCCTCGCCGCCCGCCTGACGACCCCCAGGGGTCGTCCGGAGTCCAGTTCTGCTGCCCAAAGCGCTGAGGCCAGCGGATGTGCCCCGCCGGAGAGGTGCGTGATAAAAATCACATGTTGTGGCCGACTACCTGCCGATCCTGATTCTCATCGTCCTGGGGTTTCTCTTCGCGTCCCTGTCGTTCATCGCTTCGGCCCTTCTGGCACCCAAGAAGCGGCCGACGGCGGCCAAGCTCGCCCCCTACGAGTGCGGGATCGTCCCCGGCATCGACCCTCCGACCCGGTTTCCGGTGCGGTTCTACCTGGTGGCGATGATCTTCATCATCTTCGACATCGAGGTGGTCTTCCTCTACCCGTGGGCCGTCATCTTCCGCCAGCTGCAGTCGTTCGGTCTGGTCGAGGTCATCGTCTTCGCCGGCGTGGTCTTCGTCTCGTTCGTCTTCCTGGTCGGCAACGGGGCCCTCAACTGGGGCCCGTCCAAGCGACTGCTCGGTGCCATGCCATCGCGCACCTCGAGCTCGACCATCGCCCGCGTCGGCGCCCCGCCCACCGAGCCCGCCGCCGACCGCCCGGCCAACGCGCCGACCGGTCCCGGCCGCGCCGCCTGAGCGGGGAAGGCACGCCACGTGGGCCTCGAAGACCTCCAGCACAACTTCCTGACCGGCCGCCTCGAGGACCTGGTCAAGTGGGCCCGGACCTACTCCATGTGGCCGGCCACCTTCGGCCTGGCCTGCTGCGCCATCGAAATGATGTCGGTCGGCGCCGCCGACTTCGACCTGGCCCGCTTCGGCATGGAGGTCTTCCGGGCCTCACCCCGCCAGGCCGACCTCATGATCGTGGCCGGCCGGGTGTCCCAGAAGATGGCGCCCGTCCTCCGTCAGGTCTACGACCAAATGATGGAGCCCAAGTGGGTGCTGTCGATGGGGGTCTGCGCCAGCACCGGCGGCATGTTCAACAACTACGCCATCGTCCAGGGTGTGGACCAGATCGTGCCCGTCGACGTGTACGCGCCCGGCTGCCCGCCCACCCCCGAGACGCTGATGCACGCCATCCTGACCCTCCACGAGAAGGTCCGGGTCGAAGACATCACACGCCGTCCCGGCCTGGGGCTCGAGGTTTCGCTTTCCTCGGACGAGGGCGCCGACACAGACGATGTCATCAGCCCGTCGGACGGTACCACCGGGTGGAACCCGGACCGGCCGGACGCCGTCCACCTCGGCACGCCCAAGCGGAACCCGATCATCGCCCGCAGTGTGGGTGAGCCCCTGTGACCACGACAACCGACGGGGACGCCACATCTGACGCGCCCGCGCCCGCGGTCTCCACGCCCCGGGTGCGGCGCGACTCCGCCCAGGAGATCCTGTTCCCGACCCGTGAGCAGTACCTCGAGGTGGTCGGCGGCCTGCGTGACGAAGGGTTCGAGATGTGCGCCGACCTGTGCGCCGTCGACTACCTCACCCATCCGGGGCGCCATCTGCCCGACGGCATGGTCCCCGAGCGGTTCGAGGTCGTCGTCAACCTGCTGTCACTGAGCCAGGTCCGTCGGGTGCGGGTCCGGGTGCAGGTGCCGGCCACCGACGCCGAGGTCGCCACCCTGTTCGATCTGTACCCCGGCACCGAGGCCATGGAGCGCGAGGCCTACGATCTGCTCGGCATCGTGTTCACGGGACACCCGGACATGACCCGCATCCTCCTGCCCGAGGACTGGGAGGGCCACCCGCTGCGCAAGGACTACGGCGTGGGACGCGTGCCGGTCCAGTTCAAGGGCGCCCCGGGGCCCCGATGAGCGACAGCACGGCAACCGATGCCGGCGACGGCGTGCCCCACACCGACACGGTGCTGCCGGAGCCGTTGTCCGGGGCGGGCTACGACGAGCCGTCGGAGACCGGTACCGAGAAGGGCCTGATCGTCGAAACGTCCGAAGGCGCCCAGGAGCTCTTCCCGCGCACCCAGACCGGGCCCGACGAACTGCGGCGTGAGGCGGGTGCCGTCCTGCGCCTGCCCGAGGGCGTGGTCATCAACGCCGACGACATCGACATCGAGGTGTCGGACGACGAGACGATGATCATCAACATGGGCCCGCAGCACCCCTCCACCCACGGTGTCCTGCGGCTGATGATCGAGCTCGACGGCGAGACGGTACTGCGCACCAAACCGGTCATCGGCTACCTCCACACCGGCATGGAGAAGACGGCCGAGGAGCTCACCTACGTCCAGGGGCCGACCAACGTCACCCGCATGGACTACCTGTCGCCCCTCCACAACGAGCTGGTCCTGTCGCTGGCCGTCGAGGCGCTGCTGGGCGTGGAGATGCCGCCCCGGTCGGACTGGATCCGGATGCTCCTGGTGGAGCTCAACCGGATGTCCTCCCACCTGATGTGGATGGCCACCAACGGCATGGACCACGCGTCGACGTCGATGATGATCTACGGCTTCCGCGAGCGGGAGATGATCCTCGCCTTTTTCGAGAAGACCACCGGCCTGCGGATGAACCACAACTTCATCCGGCCCGGGGGCACCGCCGCCGACCTGCCCGACGGTTGGGAGGACGACGTCACCGTGATCTGCGACACCGTCCTGCCCAGGTTGGACGAGTACGACGAGCTCCTCACCGGCCAGCCCCTGTTCCGCCAACGGTCCGAGGGCGTGGGCAACCTGTCGGCCGAGGAGGCCCTGGCCCTGTCGCTCACCGGTCCGCTCCTGCGCTCGACCGGCGTCCCGTGGGACCTGCGCCGGGCCATGCCGTACCTTCGCTACGACGAGGTCGAGTTCGACGTCATCGTCGGCACCTTCGGCGACAACTTCGACCGGTATTCGATTCGCCTCAACGAGATCCGCGAGTCGATCAGGATCGTCCGGCAAATCGTCGAGAAGATGCCGGCGGGCGACTACCGGGTCCAGGACAAGAAAGTCACCCCGCCGCCCCGCGGCCGCATCGATGAGTCGATGGAGGCACTGATCCACCACTTCAAGGTGTTCACCGAGGGCTTTCGGGTGCCGGAGGGCGAGGTCTACGTGGCCACCGAGTCCCCGCGGGGCGAGCTCGGCTGCTACCTGGTGTCAGACGGGTCGCCCAAGCCGTACCGGATGCACATCCGCGGCCCCAGCTTCGTCAACCTCCAGGCGCTTCCCCTCATGATGCGCGGCGGCCTCCTGGCCGACGGCGTCGTCGCCTGCTCGTCGGTCGACCCGGTGATGGGGGAGGTGGACCGGTGAGCGAGCCCACCCGGATCGGCCCGCCCCGTCGCGCCGCCCTGGCGCCGGCCGCCCCGACCCACCTCACTGCCGACATTCTGACCCGGGCCCGCCAGGTCATCGACCTCTACCCCGAGCCCCGTTCGGCGCTCATCCCCCTGTGTCACCTGGCCCAGGAGCAGGACGGCTGGCTGACGCCCGCGGCCATGGTCGACATCGCCGGACTGGTCGGCGTCACCCCGGGCGAGGTGCTGGGCACGGCGTCGTTCTACGACATGCTCCACACCGAGCCGGTCGGACGGCACGTGGTGGCCGTGTGCACCAATATCGCCTGCCTGCTGAGCGGCGCCGCAGAGTTGCTCGAGCACGCCGAGGACTCGCTCGGCGTGGGGGCGGGAGGCACCACCCGTGACGGGGCGATCACCCTCGAGGAGGCCGAGTGTCTGGCCGACTGCGACCGGGCCCCCTGTGTGCAGGTCAACCACCGCTACGTCGGCGCCCAGACGCCCGGGTCGTTCGACCAGCTCGTCGCCGACCTGCGTTCCGGCGCCCGTGACGCCGAGATCCCAACCCACGGCACCTTGATCCGGGTGCGGCGTACGACGGGCCTCGAGGCCGACCCCGACGCGGTGGCTGATGAACGGCGGGCGGCGGGCGAGGCGCGGGCAGCCCGCGAGGCCGTCGCTCCCGACGGAGTAGGCGCCTGATGGCCATCACCGACCCGCCGAAGATCGTGACCTCCCGGCTGGGCTACGACGACTCGCACACCCTCGAGCGGTACCTGGCCACCGGCGGCTACGAGGGCCTGCGGGCTGCGCTGGCCAAGACGCCCGAGGAGGTGGTCGCCGAGGTCGACGCGGCCAGTCTGCTCGGACGGGGCGGTGCCGGGTTCCCGGCCGGCCGCAAGTGGTCGATGCTGCGCAAGAACCCGGTCACCTATCTGGTGGTCAACGGCGACGAGTCGGAGCCGGCCACGTTCAAGGACCACCTGCTCGTCGAGCGGGACCCCCACCAGCTCGTCGAAGGTGTGGTCATCGCCGCCTATGCGCTGCAGGTCACCCAGGTGTTCATCTTCATCCGGGGCGAGTTCGCCCTCGGGCTCGAGCGGGTCCAGGCCGCCCTCAACGATGCGTACGCCCACGGGGCCGTGGGCCGGGATATCTTCGGTTCGGGGTTCTCCGTGGACGTGGTCGTCCACCCCGGGGCCGGTGCCTACATCTGCGGTGAGGAGACGGCGCTGCTCGAGTCCCTCGAGGGCAAGCGCGGCTTCCCCCGGATCAAGCCGCCGTTCTTTCCGGCGGCCATCGGCCTGTACGGCGACCCGACCGTGGTCAACAACGTCGAGACCATGTCGAATCTGCCGTGGATCATGCTCAACGGCGGTGCGGCATTCGCCGCACTGGGCGGCGGCCGGTCCACCGGCACCCGCCTGTTCGCCCTGGCCGGCCACGTGAACAACCCGGGCGTCTTCGAGATCGAGATGGTCAAGACCACGTTCCACGACCTGATCCACGCCCCGGTACTGGGGGGCGGCATCCCGCACGGGCGGAACCTCAAGGCCTTCATTCCGGGTGGGGTCTCGGCCCCGTGGTTCGGTCCGGACCAGATCGACCTGCCCCTGGGACAGGACGAGGTGGCCGAGGCCGGTTCCATGTTGGGCTCGGGCTCGGTGGTCGTCATGGACGACCACACCTGCGCTGTGCGGGCCGCCTGGCGGATCACCAAGTTCTTCTCCCGCGAGTCCTGCGGTCAGTGCACCCCGTGCCGTGAAGGCTCGGGATGGCTGGAGCGGATCATGGACCGGATCGAACGGGGCGAAGGCCGCGAGGAGGACCTCGACCTCCTGCTCGACGCGTGCGACAACATCTCGCCCGGGGTGGCCTGGCCGCCCCAGCAGACGACCATCTGCGTGCTCGGGCCGTCCATCCCGTCATCGATCAGCTCGGCCATCACCATGTTCCGCGACGAGTTCCTGGTCCACATCAAAGAGGGGGGCTGCCCCTATGAGTGACCAGGCCGCAGCGACCGGTGGGGCCGAAGGTACGACACCGGTGGAGGAGATCGAGTACTCCCTCGACGGCCGGACGGTGCGCGCCCGCAAGGGCGAGATGCTCATCGCCTCGGCCGAGCGGTCCGGCACCTTCATCCCGCGCTTCTGCTATCACCCGCGCATGGAGCCCGTCGGCATGTGCCGGATGTGCCTCGTCGAGGTGAGCGGCCCGCGGGGGGCCACCCTCATGCCGAGCTGCTTCATCGAAGCGACCCCGGGCATGGAGGTCGTGACCGACTCCGACAAAGTCAAAAAAGCCCAGGACGGCGTCCTCGAGTTCCTCCTCATCAACCACCCGTTGGACTGCCCGGTGTGTGACAAGGGTGGCGAGTGCCCCCTCCAGGACCAGACCCTGGCCTACGGCCCGGGCGAGACTCGATTCGTCGAAGAGAAGCGCCACTTCGAAAAGCCGATCCCCATCTCCGAGCTGGTGCTGCTCGACCGCGAGCGGTGCATCCAGTGCAGCCGGTGCACCCGGTTCGCCGACGAGGTGGCGGGCGAGGCCCAGATCGACTTCATCGGACGGGGCGAGCGAATCGAAGTGGGCACGTTTCCCGAGCTGCCCTTCACCTCGTACTTCTCAGGCAACACCGTGCAGATCTGCCCGGTCGGCGCGCTGACCGCCACTCCTTACCGGTTTGCCGCCCGCCCGTGGGACCTCGACCAGGTCGAGTCCACCTGCACCACCTGTTCGGTGGGCTGCCGGGTGGCTGTGCAGTCGTCGACCAACCGCCTGACCCGGTTGCTCGGCATCGACATCGACCCGGTCAACCACGGCTGGCTGTGCGACAAGGGCCGGTTCGCGGCCGACGCCGTCAACAACGAGGACCGACTCACCGAGCCCATGGTCCGCAAGGACGGCACCCTGGTGGCCGTCTCCTGGCACGAGGCGCTCGAGGCGGCCGCTGTCGGCCTGAAGCAGGCCGTCGCCGAACGACCGGAGTCAGTCGGCGTGGTCGGCGGCGCCCGCCTGACCAACGAGGGCGCCTATGTCTGGGCCCGGGTGGCCAAGGGCGTGCTCGGGACCGACTCCGTTGACGCCCAGTTGGACGACGGCCTACCTGCAGAACTCGTCCTCGGCCTACCCCGGGCCACCATCGACCAGGCAGCCTCGGCCGCCACGGTCGTGCTGCTGACCGGGGACGTCCGTGAGGAACTGCCCGTACTCTTTCTCCGCCTGCGGGCCGCCGCCGTCGACGGCGATCTGTCCATCGTCGAGCTGTCGCCCCAGGCCACGTCGCTCACCGCCCACGCCGAGGTCTCCCTCCGCTACGGGCCCGGCGATGCCGCCGTCCTGGTCGACGCCCTGGTGTCCGGGGGGACACCGCCCCCGGCGGCCTCGGACCCCGCGGCGCTCGACCGTGCCCGCCAGCTGCTCGGCGAGGGCCCCGTGGTCGTCGTGGTGGGCCGGCCGTCGCTGGCTGAGGACGGCGAGCTGGTGGCCGATGCCGCCCAGAAGTTGTCCGTCGCTCTGCCTGGGGCCCGCTTCCTGCCGGCCCTGCGCCGGGGCAACGTCCTCGGTGCCCTCGACATGGGCCTCGCCCCCGGCGTCCTGCCCGGCCGGGTCGGGCTCGAGGACGGGCGGTCGTGGTTCGAGGACTCCTGGGGCTCGGTGCCCGAGCGCCGCGGGCGCGGCACGGCCGACATCCTGGCCGCCGCGGCCGGCGACCAGGCCGACGGGCCGGCGGTGACCGCTCTGGTGTTGCTCGGTGCCGACCCACTCGCCGACTTCCCCGACCGGCGCCTGGCCGAACGGGCCCTCGACGCCGCCGGTTTCGTCGTGGCCGTGGCCACTGCTCCGGGTGCGGTGCTCGACCACGCCGATGTGGTCCTGCCCGCCGCCGAGGCCCACGAGCGGCCCGGTACGACGACCAACATCGAGGGCCGGATCTTCCGACTCGGCCAGAAGCTGGTGCCGCCGGGCCAGGCCTGGCCGGACTGGATGATCGCCGGTGAACTGGCCGTCCATCTGGGCCACGACCTCGGCTTCGATTCGGTCGGCATGGTATGGGACGAGATAGAGCGGCTGGCCGTGTCCCACAGGGGGATCACCCGGGCAGTGCTCGACGCCCACGGCGCGGCCGACGGCGTGGTCGCCCCCCTCAGCCTCGGCAAGGTGTCGCTGGCCCGGCGGAACGCCCCGCTCGACCCGATCGCCGTGCCCGGCGTGGAATCGGTAGAACGTCAGGGAGCCAGCCTCCAGGCCGGCCTCGCCGCCTCGCCGAACGCCGCCACCGACGCCCTCCACGCCCCAGGTTCCGCCGCAACGGACGCTGTCGGACCAACCCGCCCGGCCGTGATTTCCGGCCCGGTCAACTTCGACGTGCCCCACGTAGCACCGGCCGACGGCTACTCGGTCCGCCTTGTTGCCTCCCGGGTGCTCTACGACGGAGGTACCGCAGTCACCACCGTCGGGTCCCTGGCCGCCCTGGTGGCACCGGGCACCCTGCGGGCCAACCCCCACGACCTCGACGATCTGGGCGTGGTAAGCGGCGGCCAGGTGCGGCTGCGCTCGGCCACCGCTACGGCCGTGGTCCCCGTCGAGCCCGACCCGTCGTTGCCCCGCAATGTGGTGGCTGCCGACTTCAACGTCCCGCTGGGCGACGGCACCGTGGCCGACCTGATCGACCGCGCTTTCCCGGTGGTCGATCTGCGGATGGAGACACCATGATCCCTCCCGCGTTGGCCCCGCTGCTCGGCACCGACCCGCTCTACTCCAACGGGTTGAACTGGCAGGTCGTCCTCATCGTCCTGATCAAGGTCCTGGTGGTGTTCGGCGCCCTGATGGTGTCCGTCATGTTGATGATCTGGTTCGAGCGCAAGGTGATTTCGGACATGCAGAGCCGCATCGGCCCCAACCGGGCCGGGCCGTTCGGCATCGCGCAGACCCTGGCCGACGGGATCAAGCTGTTCTTCAAGGAGGACCTGATCCCGGACAAGGCGGACCGGTTCGTGTTCAAGCTGGCTCCCTACCTCACGATCATCCCGGCCTTCCTGGCCTTCGCCATCGTGCCCATCGGCGGCGAGGTCACCCTCGGCGGCCACACCTTCGAGCTGCAGCTGGCCGACCCGCCCATGGGCATCCTGTTCCTGCTGGCCATGTCGGCCATCGCCGTCTACGGCGTGATGCTGGCCGGCTGGTCGTCGGGCTCCAAGTACCCGTTGCTCGGCTCGGTCCGGGCCTCCGCCCAGATGATCTCCTACGAGGCGGCGCTTGGCATGACCGTGGTCATGGTCGTCTTGGTGACCGGATCGCTCAGCACCCGGGCCATCGTGAACGCCCAGGCCCAACACCTCTGGCAGTGGAACGTCATCCGGCTGGCCGTGATCCCGTTCCTGATCTTCTTCATCGCCGTCGTCGCCGAGACGAACCGTCCTCCATTCGACCTGGTCGAAGCCGACCAGGAGCTGGTCGGCGGCTTCCACACCGAGTACTCCTCGATCCGGTTCGCCCTGTTCTTCCTGGCCGAATTCATGAACACCATCACCATGTCGGCCATCACGGTGACCCTGTTCTTCGGCGGCCCCGACGGTCCGATTCCCCACATCGCCCACATCGAGTGGATCTGGCCGATCCTGTGGTTCCTGGGCAAGACCATCGTCTTCCTGTTCGTCTTCGTGTGGTTGCGGGCCGCGCTGCCCCGGCTCCGCTACGACCAGCTCATGGACCTAGGCTGGAAGCGCCTCATCCCGTTGTCCCTGGGCTGGCTGCTGGTCGTGGCCGGCTTCATGGTGGACGGCTGGTGGGGCGTCGGTATGGCCGCCGTCCTCGTCGTCGCCGGATTCCTCCTGACCCGGGCCTTCGCCATCGGCGCCATCCGCGAGGACACCAACGCCGCCGTCCTGCCGCCGGTCGGTATCCGACTGTGGACCCGGGCCGAAAGCCAGCCAGCACCGCCCACCACCACCCCTGAAGGAGGCGAGCGCTGATGGCGCAACCCGAGCCGCCGCACGGACGCCAGAACTTCCTGGGCGGGTTCAAGCTGACCCTCGAACATCTCGGGCGGCCGCCGGTCACCCGGCAATACCCCGAGGAGAAGCGCCCGAAGCAGCCGCGCCAGCACGGCCGCCATGTCCTCAACCGCTACGAGGACGGGATGGAGAAGTGCATCGGTTGCGAGCTGTGCGCCGGTGTGTGCCCGGCCGACTGCATCTACGTGCGCGGTCTCGACAACCCGCCCGACCACCCGGTCTCGCCGGGGGAGCGGTACGGGTACGTCTACGAGATCAATTTCCTGCGCTGCATCCACTGCGACCTGTGCGTGGAGGCCTGCCCGACCGAGGCCATCACCGAGTCGAAGCTCATGGAATTCTCCTTTACCAACCGGACTGACGCCATCTACACCAAAGAGGAGCTGCTGGTCGACGACGACGGCAAGCCCAAGCACCTCCCGTGGGAGGACTGGCGCGAAGGTGACGACCTGCACACCTCGGGGTGGATGCGGGCCACGTCGCCGGCAGGGGACGCCGCCTTCGAAGGACAGGTCCAGTGGTCGGGGGAGCTCGGCTTCGGCGTGCGCGCTCCCGAGGGGGGCCAGAGCGGCCTGCGCGACGACGCCACTACCGGCAGCATCCCGCTGCGCGAGACCCTGGAGCGCCACCTGCGCCCGGTCGACATGCCTGCGGCCAAGCGCGGCCCCCGGGGCGCCATCGGTCGGATGCTCGAGAAGGCGGAGCGCTTCGCCCCCCGATTCGCCAAGTCGCACAAGGTGGAGGCGGACGCCGCCTACCTCGCCGCCAAGCGGGCCGGCAACTCCGAGCGGGACGCGATCGGCTCGACCACTCCTGCCCCCGAGGTTGTCCCGGCGCCCCCTGACGGAGGTGACGCGTGACGGCAGTCGTCATGAACCTGGTGGTGCAGGGCACCCGGCCGACCATCCCCGACGTCGGCGTGTTCGCGGTGGCCGCCGCCATCATTCTGGCCGGCGCCATCGGCGTGGTCGTGGCCCGCAACCCGGTCCACTCGGCCCTGATGCTGGTCATGACCCTGTTCGGCGTGGCTGTGATGTTCGTGCTCCAGCAGGCCAACTTCCTGGCCGCTGTGCAGGTGATCGTCTATGCCGGCGCCATCGTGGTCCTGTTCCTGTTCGTGATCATGTTCCTCGGGGTGGACCGCGAGGAGGACATCGCCAAGGAGCAACTACGCGGCCAGCGGCCGCTGGCCGTGGCGCTGGTGGCGCTCGGGACGACCGGCCTGCTCCTGCTCGGCGAGGTGTCCAAGTGGACGGCCGGTCAGCCCTATGTGGCAGGAACCGACACCGGTGCGCCCAACGTCAACCTCCTGGGCAAGTCCCTCTACACGACCTACCTGTTCCCCTTCGAGGCCACCTCGGCACTGCTGGTCATCGCCGTGGTGGGTGCCGTGGTCCTGGCCCGCCGCCCGCCACCCGGTGACCGGATGACGACCGAAACGGTGCTCGGCGCCGAGGTGCCGAATGATGCCGCGGCGTCGGGCGACGCCCCTGCTGACGTTCTCGGCGATGCCCCGGAGGTGGAGGCCGAGCCGGCCCCCGGCGAAACTCCGTCGGTGTCACCGGGAGCCGAGGTGGACGCGTGAGCATCAGTGCCTCTTGGTACCTCGCCCTCAGTGCGGTGGTGTTCGCCATCGGTGCCCTCGGCGTCCTCGTCCGGCGGAACGTGCTGATCATGTTCATGTGCGTCGAGCTGATGCTGAACGCCGCCAACTTGTCCTTCGTCACCTTCGCCCGCACACTCCACGACATCGGCGGTCAGGTGCTGGTCTTCTTCGTCCTGGTCGTGGCCGCGGCCGAGGTCGTCGTCGGACTGGGCATCGTGGTGGCCATCTTCCGGCGTAGGGCCAGCACGAACGCCGACGACCTCCACCTGATGAAGGGCTGACGGGCCGATGCTGCCAGTGACCTACCTCATTATCCTGCTGCCCCTGGTCGGCTTCGCCATCCTGGTCGCCGCCGGCCGGCGCCTGGGCGACCCGGCTGCAGGCTGGGTGGGCACTATCGCCGTCGGCACCTCGTTCGTCGTCTCGGTCGGCGTTTACCTCTCCCTGCTCCGCGTCGATGCGCCGGTCCGCTCCTACAGCCAGAACCTGTGGACCTGGATTCCGGTCGACCGGCTGCAGGTCCACGCCGGGCTGTACGTCGACCCGCTGTCGATGACCATGGTCCTGTTCGTCACCGGAATCAGCACCCTCATCCACCTCTACTCCATCGGGTACATGAAGGGCGACAATGACTATCCCAAGTTCTTCCTCTACATGAACCTGTTCGTCGCCTCCATGCTCATCCTGGTGCTGGGCAGCAACCTGTTGGTGACCTTCGTCGGATGGGAGGGCGTGGGCACCTGCTCCTACTGGTTGGTCTCGTTCTGGTTCACCCGGGACTCGGCGGCCAGCGCCGGCAAGAAGGCCTTCGTCTACAACCGCATCGGCGACGTCGGCTTCCTGCTGGCTATCTTCCTCGTCTACGACAAGGTCCACTCGCTCGACTACTCGACCATCTTCGCAAACCTCGACAAGATCGGCTCGGCCAACATCACCGCCATCTGCCTGCTCCTGCTGGTCGGGGTGATGGGCAAATCGGCCCAGATCCCGCTGTTCCCGTGGCTGGCCGACGCCATGGAGGGCCCGACCCCGGTGTCCGCCCTCATCCATGCGGCCACCATGGTGACCGCCGGCGTGTACCTGCTGTGCCGGGTCAACCCGCTGCTCCACGCCTCATCGGCGGCGTCCCTGACCGTGGCCATCGTGGGCGCTGTCACCGCCTTCGTGGCCGCCACCATCGCCTGCGCCCAGCAGGACATCAAGAAGGTGCTGGCCTACTCGACGGTGTCCCAGCTCGGCTTCATGTTCCTGGCCATCGGCTGCGGTGCCTACACGGCGGCCATCTTCCTCATGGTGGCCCACGCCTTCTTCAAGGGCCTGCTCTTCCTGGGGGCCGGCTCGGTCATCCACGGACTCCACGACGAGCAGGACCTCAAGCGCATGGGCAACCTGCGCGCCTACCTGCCGATCACCTTCATCACGTTCGCCATCGGCTGGCTGTCCATCGCCGCCGTGCCGCCGCTTTCGGGCTTCTGGGCCAAGGGCGACGTCCTCGACAACACCTGGGCCGCCCACCCCGCCCTGTGGGTGGTGGGCATCATCACCGCCGCCCTCACCGCCTATTACATGAGTCGCTTGACCGGACTGGCCTTCTTCGGCAAGGACCGATGGGCTGACGACTCCGTCGGACAGGAACTGGACGCCGCCCACGCCCATCACGCCGACGGCGTTTCGTCCGAGCCCCACGAGTCGCCGTGGATCATGACCGTGCCCCTGTGGATCCTCTCGTTCTTCGCTGCCGTGGCCGGCGTGATGGCCATCTCCTCGGGTCAGTTCTCGTTGTCGAAGTGGCTGGATCCGGTGTGGGGCACGAACCTCTACCAGAACAATCTCTCGACGGGGGCCCTGTGGGTACTCGCCATTGTCGACGCCCTGGTGGCCATCGTGTTCGTGGTGATCGGCCTCCGGCTGTGGTCGACCCGGTCGGACCGCCCGGCCCTGGAGGCCGCCTTCCTGCGGGGAGCCTGGTACATCAACGAGCTCTACGACGCGGTGCTCGGGCGCCCGAGCGAGCGACTGGCCGCCTTCTGCGCCGATGTCGTCGACCCCAAAGTCATCGACGGTGCCGTCAACGGCGTGGCCGGTGCCTTCAAGGGGACCGGCACGCTGCTCCGGCGCACCCAGACGGGGTACGTGCGCAACTACGTGCTCGGGATCGTCTTCGGGACGGTGGTCGTGCTCGGCTTCATGCTGACCCGGATGTGGTGGGGCTGATGACCGCCACCTCCTTCCCCTACCTGACCACCCTGGTCCTGCTGCCCGCCATCGGTGCCGCCGTGGTGGCGGCTGTCCCGAAGCGGGCCGTGGCCGCCTGGTTCCACGAGGCGCTGGGCGTGGCTGTGACCGTCCTCACTCTGGCCGTGACCGTCGCCGTCCTGGTCACCTTCAAGTCTGGTGTCGCCGGCTACCAGATGGTCAGCCAACACAACTGGGCCACCGGGCTCGGTATCCACTGGTCGGTGGGAGTCGACGGCATCTCGTTGTTCCTCGTGGTACTGACCGGGGTGCTCTTCCCGCTGACCATGCTGGGGGCGCGTGCCCGTCGGGACGCCCGGGCGTTCGTGGCCTGGGTGCTGCTGCTCGAGGCGGCCTGCATGGGGAGCTTCATCTCCCTCGACCTGATCCTGTTCTTCCTGTTCTTCGAGCTGACCCTCGTCCCGTCGTACTTCCTCATCGGCGGCTGGGGCTACGCCAGGCGGGGGTATGCCGCGATCAAATTCTTCGTCTATACGTTCGCCGGGTCGGCGTTCCTGCTGGTCGGCATCGTGTCGATTGCTTTCATCCACAAGTCGCAGACCGGTGTGCTCACCTTCGCCCTCCCGGCCCTCATGCGCACCCACCTGTCGGGCACTGAGGGTGTGCTGCTGTTCTGTGCCTTCACGGCCGCCTTCGCGGTCAAGGCGCCGATCTTCCCATTCCACACCTGGTCACCCGACGCCTACTCCGAGGCCCCGACGGCCGGCTCCATCCTGTTGGTGGGCATCATGGCCAAGCTCGGAACCTACGGGATCATCCGCTTCGACCTCAACCTGTTCCCCCAGGCCAGCCGCACCCTGGCACCGGTGCTGCTCACCCTGGCGGTCATCGGGATCGTGTACGGCGCCCTGGTGGCCTGCGCCCAGAAGGACCTCAAGCGCCTGCTGGCCTACTCGTCCCTGGCCCAGATCGGGTTCATCGCCCTCGGCACCTTCGCCCTCAACAGCCAGGGACTGAGCGGCGGCGTCCTCCAGATGGTCAACCACGGCCTGGTCATCGCCACCCTGTTCATCCTGGTGGGCTGGATCTACGAGCGTCGCAAGACCTGGCAGATCGGCTCGTTGAAGGGCCTGCAGGGGCCCGCCCCGGTACTAGCCGGCTTCTTCATGGTGGCCATGTTGGCCTCCATCGGCGTGCCCGGCCTGAACGGCTTCGTCGGCGAGTTCCTCATCCTCATCGGCACGTTCGTCGCCCACCGGTGGTGGGCCGTCGCCGCCGTGGCCGGCGTCGTGGTTGCCGCCATCTACTTCCTGTGGGGCTACCAGCAGGTCTTCCACGGCGAACCCACGGTCGAGGACACCACCACCCGGGACCTGTCGCTCAACGAGCGCCTCATCGTGGCTCCGCTGATCGTCCTGATCGTGCTGCTCGGCGTGTTCCCGAAGCCGGTGCTCGACCGGATCACCCCGTCGGTCAACCAGCTGGTGATCCACGTCGACCAGGTCACCCATACGCCCGTCCCGGCCGAACTGCGTGACCATCCGGTGGTGGCCGTCCGCACCCCGGGCACCGACGGCGGCTCTGCGGCCGGGGGCACCAAGTGACCGCCCTGTACGCCTCGACGGCGCCCACCATCCACGTGCCCCACGTCGACTACCTGAGCATCCTGCCCATGCTGATCATGCTGGGCGGGGCGGTTGCCCTGATGCTGGTGTCGTCGCTGCTGCGGCGGGTCATGGGCGCTTCGGCCGGCACCCTGGTGGCGGTCACCGTGTCGGTGGCCGCCCTGGTGGCCGCCCTGTTCCAGTGGGACCACGTGGCCACCCACGGGCCCTCGGTGACTATCGCCGGTGCCATCGCCTATGACGGCTTCGCCGTCTTCATCCAGGTCGCCGTCTCGATCACCATGCTGCTGACCGCCCTAGTGGCCGACGGCTACCTCAAGCGCGAGGGCATCGACGGCCCCGAGTTCCACGTCCTCGCCATGGTGTCGGCCTCGGGGGCGATGATGATGGGCGCGGCCAACGACCTCATCGTGGTATTCCTCGGCCTCGAGATCCTGTCGATCGCCCTGTACGTGCTGGCTGCCTTCAACCACAAGCGGGCCGAGTCGGGCGAAGCGGCGCTCAAGTACTTCGTGCTCGGCGGATTCTCGTCGGCCGTGTTCGTCTACGGCATCGCCCTCACCTACGGCGCCACCGGGACGACCAATCTGCCCCAGATCGCCAATTACCTCTCCCGCAACGTCATCGTCCACAACGGGGTGCTGCTCGCCGGACTGGCCCTGCTGCTCGTCGGGTTCGGCTTCAAGATCGCCGCCGTGCCGTTCCACATGTGGTCGCCCGACGTCTACGAAGGCTCGCCCTCGCCCGTCGCCGGGTTCATGGCCGCGGTGGCCAAGGCCGGCGCCTTCGCCGCACTGTTGCGGGTGTTCGTCACCTCGTTCCCGACGGTCCGGGCCGACTGGGAGCCGATCGTGTGGGTCCTCGCCTGCCTGAGCCTGGTGCTCGGTGCGGTGGTGGCCCTCGCCCAGCGCGACGTGAAACGAATGATGGCCTATTCGTCGATCAACCACGTCGGTTTCATCCTCCTCGGCGTCGAGGCGTGCAGTGCCCGGGGCGTGTCGGCCTCGCTCTACTACGTGTTCACCTATCTCTTCCTGGTCATCGGCTCCTTCGCCGTGATCACGGTGGTGGCCGGGCCGGGCGACACCCGGTCGTCGATCACCGACTACCGCGGATTGGCCAAGCGCCAGCCGCTCCTGGCCCTGTCCTTTGCCGTGCTGCTGCTCGGACAAGCCGGTGCGCCGTTCACCACGGGCTTCCTGGCCAAGTTGGGCGTCATTGAGGCCTCGGTTTCGAACCAGGGCTACACGCTGGCCGTCATCGCCATGCTGTCCGGCGCGGTGGCGGCATTCTTCTACCTCCGCCTGGCGGTGACGATGTTCTCGCCGGTCGGCCAGGTGGGTGACGCCGACGCCGACGCCGACGAGGTCGTCGTCGCCTCCGGTATCGAGATCTCCCCCGGCACCAGGGGTGGATCAGGCGATGGCAGCCAGCCAGCCAGCATCCAGGTCCTGACCGACGACGCACCCGAGGCCGAAGTCGAGGCACGCGGGCCGGTGCCGGTCCCAGCACTCACCGCGGCGGCCATCGGCATCTGCGTGGCGTTCACCGTGGTGTTCGGGATCATTCCGGAGCCGATCCTGAACTTTGCCCACCAAGCCACTCTGCTCCTCCTGCCCTAGGTCCACCCGGCCCCTGGGCCCGCCAGGCGATGTGGTACCCGCATCCCGGCGGCCGTGCCGGAGCAGCAGTACTGTCGAACCCGGAGGCTCAACTCCGAGGAGCACGGCATGGCACAGGCACCAGAGCGGTCAGGCGGCCCATCGGACGCCAAGAGCGACAAGCGCGATAAGCGCGACAATCGGGAGATCATCCGGCTGGTCGTCTTCGGCCTCGCCCTGGTCCTGCTTGTCGCCTTCATCATCGGGAACTCGAAGGACGTCAAGGTCAACTTCGTCTTCTTCCACACCTCGACCAGCCTGATCTGGGTGATCCTGGTGTCGGCCGTGCTCGGTGTGCTTGTCGACCGACTGGTCATCGCTCTCGGCAAGCGCCGGAAGAAGGGCAAGTAGCCGTTTCCGGCTGAACGAACCTGTCACGGTGGTCGGCGTCCGGGGCCGGCGCGATGATGGTCCCATGACCCAGCAGACCCCCGAGGAACGAGCCGCCCACGGACGCAAGGCCCGCGAACTTGTCCCGCGGTCGCGACACGGCGAATGGACGCCGCCCCCCGACCGCACCGACCCGCTTGAAATCCTGGCCCTCCAGGCCACGACCCGGGTGACGGATCTGGTCCCCATCCGCTACGGGCGCATGGCGGCATCGCCGTTCGCTTTCTTCCGTGGTGCGGCCGCCGTCATGGCTGCCGATCTGGCCTGCGACGTCCACTCCCATCTCGACGTCCAGCTGTGCGGCGACGCACACCTGGTGAACTTCGGCGGCTTCGCCTCGCCTGAGCGCGACATGATCTTCGACGTCAATGACTTCGACGAGACCATTCCCGGGCCGTTCGAGTGGGATCTGAAGCGCCTGGCGGCCAGCATCGAGGTGGCATCCCGCTCGCGGTCGTTCGACGAGCCGCTGCGACGCACACTGGTAGGACTGTCGTCGAAGGGCTACCGCGACGCCATCCGGGAGTTCGGGGCCATGCGCAATCTCGACGTCTGGTACCAGAAGCTCGATGCCGAGACCTTGATCGGCCGCTGGGGCGCCGATGCCAAATCCTCGGTGATCGAGAGCTTCCAGCAGCGCGTGCAGAAGGCACAGGGCAAGGACCACCTGCGCGCCGTGGCCAAGCTGACCGAAAAGGTGGACGGGAAGTTCCGGTTCCGGGCCGACCCCCCGTTACTCACCCCGATGGACCAACTGTTGGACGCTGACAACGAGGCGGAGATGGTGGACAACCTCGCCAAAGCCCTGATCGAGTACCGGGTGACCCTGTCCGGTGAACGTCAGCACCTGCTCAACCGCTATGAGTTCACCGACCTGGCCCGCAAGGTGGTCGGTGTCGGCTCGGTCGGGACCCGGTGTTGGGTGGCCCTGCTCGTCGGCCGGGACGAAGGCGACCCGTTGGTGCTCCAGATCAAGGAAGCCGAGCACTCGGTGGCCGAGCCTTTCCTGCGGCCCAGTCAGTACGCCAACATGGGCCAACGGGTGGTGGAGGGCCAGCGCCTGGTCCAGAGTGCCAGCGACATCTTCCTCGGTTGGGACCACGTGACCGGTATCGACGGACTCGCCCGCGACTTCTTCATCCGCCAGATGTGGGACTGGAAGCTGTCGCCCGACATCGACACCATGACGCCCCAGACATTCGAGATCTACGCACAGATGTGCGGCTGGGTGCTGGCCCTCGGTCATGCCCGGTCAGGTGACGCCATCGCCATCGGCTCCTACCTCGGGGCGGGCACCCGGTTCGATGAGTCCATGTGCACGTTCGCCTCGTCCTACGCCGACCAGAACGAGCTCGACCATCAGGCCCTCACACTGGCCATCGCCACCAACAAGGTCCACGCCATCAGCGGCGTGTGAGTCCGGCCGCGCCGGAAGCTGGACCCCACCCGGGGAGCCCGTAGGGAAACCACGGAACCATCCTCGACGACATCGCCGAGGAATTCTGTAGACGCCGTGCCTAGACTTCGCGCATGCCACTCCACAAGCACGAATCGCTGCGCAACGAATTCCTCGACTCGGTCTATGCCGGCAAGGATCTGCTGACCACCCTCCCCTCACACATGTTTCCCGAGGATGAGATGCGAGGCACGGACGCCTACCAGGCCATCTCCGACGAGCTGCTGCTCGACGGCAATGCCCGCCAGAACCTGGCCACCTTCTGTCAGACCTGGGAAGAGGACGAGGTCCACCGACTCATGGACCTGTCGATGAACAAGAACATGATCGACAAGGACGAGTACCCCCAGACGGCCGAGATCGAGCGCCGGTGCGTCCAGATGCTGGCCCACCTGTGGAACGCCCCGGAGGAGGGTGGCGCAGTGGGATGTTCGGCCATTGGCTCCTCGGAGGCGTGCATGTTGGGTGGCATGGCCGCTCTGTGGCGGTGGCGGACCAAGCGCAAGGCCGAGGGCAAGCCGACCGACTCGCCGAATTTCGTCTGTGGCCCGGTCCAGGTGGTGTGGCACAAGTTCGCCCGCTACTGGGATGTGGAGATCCGCGAGATCCCGATGTCGCCCGGCAAGTACTTCATGGACACCGAGCAGATGCTGACCAAGGTCGACGAGAACACCATCTTCGTGGTCCCCACTTTCGGTGTCACCTACACCGGAACCTACGAGCCGGTGCTCGAGCTCTCCAAGGCCCTCGACAAGCTGGCCGCCGACACCGGGCTCGACATCGACATCCACGTGGATGGCGCGTCCGGTGCCTTCCTCGCTCCGTTCTGTGCGCCGGACGTGATCTGGGATTTCCGGATCCCCAGGGTGAAGTCGATCTCCACCTCGGGCCACAAGTTCGGACTGGCTCCACTCGGGGTGGGCTGGGTGCTCTGGCGTCATGCTGACGATCTTCCCGATGACCTGATCTTCCACGTCACCTACCTCGGCGGTGACATGCCGGTCTTCCAGATCAACTTCTCGCGGCCGGCCGGCCAGATCGTGGCCCAGTACTACAACTTCGTCCGGCTGGGACGTGAGGGTTACCGGGACATCCACGACTGCAGCTACCTGGTCGCCAAGTTCCTGGCCGAGGAGATCGTCAAACTCGGTCCGTTCGAACTGCTGTGCGACGGCAACCCGCTGACCGGGATTCCTTCGGTGGCTTGGCGCATCAAAGAGGGCGAAGATCCCGGGTACACCCTCTACGACGTAGCCGACCGGCTCCGGGTAAAGGGCTGGCAGGTACCGGCCTACCCGCTGACCGGGTCGGTGTCGGACATTTCGGTCCAGCGAATCCTGGTCCGCCAGGATGTGAGCCGTGACCTGGCGTTCCTGCTGATCAACGAGATCGGTGAGGCCATCCACCATTTTGATCGGCACCCAGTGTCGGTGGCCATGACCCCCGAGGAGTCGGGCGGCTTCAGCCACCTGTAGGCGGAGGCGCCGCGTTCGCGATGGCGCGTCGTGGCGGAATGTCGAACGGGCCAAGGCGATCCGGCATCGGTCAAGGACGGCGTGGGCTCGGGACGATCCGGAGTACATGGTCCGTCATCGGGGGCGGGCTCGAGTGGTGCTGCCTACGATGTCCAACGTGCCTGATCTTCGTGGCGATCCATCTCCCGGTTGGTACGCCGATCCAAACCAGAGCGGGATCATCCGATGGTGGAACGGTGTTGCCTGGACCGGTCACCAGCACGTGATCGCCCGAGACGTGCCGGGCAATGTCCCGAGATCCGGCCCTGTGCGGTCGGACCGCGTCCGGACACTCAGGATGCTGGCCGGCCTCTCTCTCCTGTCGGTACCCGTGAATGTCGCCACCATCGCGTGGGCAGATCGGTCGTCGCAGGGAGTCACGCAATGCAACGCTCCGCCAACCTGGGATCAGACTGTGCTGGGCACTTCGATCCCTCTGGCGTTCTTCGCCCTGTCACTCGGATGTCTGGTAGCGGCACTGGTCACCTACGTGAGGGCCCGGAGGACCGGCTCGGAGCCCAGCGCCATGGTGACGGTGCTGTTGGCCCTGGTCGGTCTCATATGCGCTGTGGTCTCGGGATCTGTCGCCGCCTTCAGCGTCGGCTGGATCAACGTGTGCTTCTAGGAGACTGTTGAACAAACAGCATTCTCCGAGCTCACGAGAGCGGACGTCGTGAACGGCCGAACTCGAGCAGGCCGGAGGGGCATGTTTGAGCACTGAAGGCTGAATTCGGCCGCATCAGCGTGCCCGTAGGTGTCCA
>DATBZS010000098.1:0-42476 GCA_036513075.1 Acidimicrobiales bacterium | reverse complement strand
CGGCATCGACGGGGAGGTCCACCCTCTGCTGTCCCCCACTGGCCAACCCGCGTTACGCGTATCAGGTCCAGAAGGGTTGGCATGGGCTCAGGCCAGGGCCTGGACCCGGATCCGGTCGGCCTCGAGGCGGTGGGCGAACCGCCCGAGCTGCACGGCCACGGCTGTGGGCCCGGCGCTACCCGGCGTCGTCCTGCGGGTGACGGCCACACCCGGCTCCAGCAGGGCGACGGCTTCGGAGCCGAGCGCCGGGTGGGCCTCGACGAGCTCCGCCAAGGGGACGTGGCGCTCCAGCGAGTCGCGGACCAAGCCGCCCACCACGCTGTGGGCCTGTCGGAAGGGCATCCCCTGTTCGACCAGCCACTCGGCCAGGTCGACGGCCGCCACCGACGAGCCGTTGGCTGCCTCCTGCATCCGGTTGGCGTCGAAGGTCACCGTGGCGAGAAGACCCGACAGTGCGGCCAGCGCCAGGTGGGACTGGTCGACCGAATCGAAGAAGGGCTCCTTGTCCTCTTGGAGGTCCCGGTTGTAGGCGAGCGGAAGGCCCTTGAGCGTGACCAGCAGCCCGGTCAGGTTGCCGATCAGGCGACCGCTCTTGCCTCGGGCGAGTTCGGCCACGTCGGGGTTCTTCTTCTGGGGGAGCATCGAGCTGCCGGTGGCGAAGGCGTCGTCCAGGACGGCGAAGCCGAACTCCTCGGTCGACCACAGCACCAGCTCCTCGCCGATGCGCGACAGGTGCACGCCGAGGAGGGCCAGATCGAAGAGGGCCTCGGCCACGAAGTCGCGGTCGGACACCGCGTCGAGCGAGTTCTCGAACCGCCCGGCGAACCCGAGGTCGGCGCCGGTTCCATCGGGGTCGAGGGGCAGGGACGAACCGGCCAGTGCTCCGGCCCCGAGCGGCGAGACGTCGAGCCGGGCGACGGTGGCCACCAGGCGGTCGACGTCCCGGGCCAGCGCCCACCCATGGGCCAGCAGGTGGTGGGCGAGCAGCACCGGCTGGGCCCGCTGGAGGTGGGTGTAACCGGGCAGGTAGGTGTCGCCCGCCTCCTTGGCCCGGGTGGCCAGCACGTCCTGGAGGTCGAGTACCTGGGCGGCCAGGCCGGCCAGTTCGCGTTTGGCGAAGAGCCGGAGGTCGGTGGCGATCTGGTCGTTGCGGCTTCGCCCGGTGTGGAGTTTGGCCCCGACGTCGCCGGCCAGCTCGGTCACCCGGCGCTCGACCGCGGTGTGGATGTCCTCGTCCTCCGGCTCGAACACGAAGGTGCCGCCGTCGAGCTCGGCCCCGACCTGGTCGAGGGTGTCGAGCAGCACCGACATCTCGTCCTCGCTCAACAGCCCACCGCGGCCGAGGCCGCGGACGTGGGCCCGCGAGCCGACCAGGTCGTCGTGGGCCAGTCGCCGGTCGAAGTGCAGGCTCACCGAGTAGTCCATGACCACGTCGGCCGTGCCGCCACTGAGGCGACCGTGCCAGAGCGTCATCTCCCCGCGCCCCGGCCTTCCTGGACGGCCGACCACGTGGCCACCCCCAGCCCCCACAGGCGCACGAAGCCCTCGGCGTCCTGGTGGCGGAAGGTGTCCGAGGCGTCATAGGTGGCGAGACCGTGGTCGTACAGGCTGACCGGGCTGCGCCGACCGACCACCCAGCACCGACCCTGGTCGAGGCGGAGGCGGACCTCGCCGGTGACGTGCTTCTGCGACTCCTCGAAGAAGGCGTCGAGGGCCTGCTTCAGGGGGGAGAACCACAGGCCGTCATAGACGAGCTCCGACCAGCGCGGCTCGAGGCGCAGCTTTTCGTGGTGCAGGTCGCGCTCGAGGGTGAGGTCCTCGAGGTCGGCGTGGGCCAGGAGCAGGGCCAGGGCCGCCGGGCATTCATAGGTCTCGCGGCTTTTGATGCCCACCCGGCGGTTCTCCACCATGTCGAGGCGGCCGTAGCCATAGGACCCGACCACCCGGTTCAGCTGGGCGATGAGCGGCTCGGGGCGGAAGGCCACCCCGTCGAGGCTCACCGGCAGGCCGGCGTCGAACCCGACGACGATCTCGGTCGGCTCCGTGGCCGTCGGCACGGTCATCGTGTACACGTCTTCGGGGGGCTGGTTCCAGGGGTCCTCGATGACCCCGCACTCGATGGCCTTGCCCCACAGGTTCTCGTCGATCGAGTAGAGCTTCTCCTTGGTCACCGTCAGCGGGATGTCCCACTTGGCGGCGTACTCGATGCAGTCCTCGCGGGTCAGGCCCCACACCCGGGCCGGGGCCAGGACGTTGAGGTCGGGGGCCAGGGCGCGCGTCCCGACCTCGAAGCGGACCTGGTCGTTGCCTTTGCCGGTGCAGCCGTGGGCGACGAACGTAGCGCCGTGGCGCCGGGCTTCGGCCACCAGATGCTTGACGATGACCGGGCGCGACAGGGCCGACACCAACGGGTACTTGCCCTCGTACTTGGCATTGGCCACCAGTGCGGGCATGCAGAAGTCCTCGGCCATCTCGGCCCGGGCGTCGATGACGGTGGCCTCGGCCGCACCGGCGGCGAGTGCCCGGTTGCGGATGGCGTCCCAGTCCTCGCCGCCCGACTCGCCAGCTTGTCCGACATCGACGGCCACGGCCACTACCTCCACGCTGTGGTTCTCCATCAGCCACCGCACGGCCACGGAGGTGTCGAGCCCTCCGCTGTAGGCCAGCACCACTCGCTCGGTCATCGCGCACCCCTCATCGTCTCGGTATCGGTCTCGGTCATCGTCTCGGTCCTGCCCGGTCCCTCGGTCTCGAGGATCGCCGCGGCTCGCACGTCGTCGTCATCGGCTGCATCGGCCCCGGCTCCAGCGCCGGAGGGCTCCTCCAGTCCCGACAGCACGGCCAGCCGGTGGGCGACGGTCGCCCCGCCGAGGGCCTCGGAGGCCACCACCAGGACAGTGTCGTCGCCGGCAACGGTGCCGATCACCCCGGTGAACCCGCTCCGGTCGAGCGCCGAGCCTACGACATGGGCGGAGCCGGGCGGAGTGCGGAGGACGATCAGGTTCCCGGAGTGGTCGGCCTCGACCACCCACTCGCCGAGTACCCGGCGCAGATGGTCCTCGGGGGCGAGCTGCTGGGAGGGGAGCTCAGGCAGGGCGTAGGCGGTGTCACCCCCGGGCAGCCGGACCTTGACCGCTCCCAGCTCCTCCAGGTCCCGAGACACCGTGGTCTGGGTGGCTTCGATCCCCTCGGCGCCGAGCAGTTCGGCCAGATGGGCCTGGCTGCCCACCGCGCTCGCCTCCAGCAGTTTGGTGATCCGGTGCTGGCGCTGGTGCTTGGTCACCCGGGTCATCGTTCATCGACCCCGGTCACGTGGGCCAGCAGGCCCCGCATGGCGTGCATCCGGTTGGCCGCCTGCTGCCACACCACGCTGTGGGGCCCGTCGACCACCCCGGCGCTGATCTCCTCGCTCCGATGGGCCGGCAGGCAGTGGAGCACCGCCACGTCGGGTGCGGCCCGGGCGACCAGTGCCTCGTCCACGCAGAAGCCGGCGAACGCGGTGAGTCGCGCCTCGCGTTCGGCCTCCTGGCCCATCGAGGTCCATACGTCGGTGTAGAGGGCACCGGCTCCGTCGGCCGCGGCGAGAGGATCGTCGGTCACCACCAGGTCGCCCCCGAAGGAGCGCACCAGGGCCTCGTCTTCGGGGCTGGGTCCATAGCCGGCGGGCGAAGCCACCCGGGTGGGGATGCCGACCATCGAGGCGGCCATGGCCAGTGATCGCCAGACGTTGTTGGCGTCGCCGATGTAGGCGACGGCTCGGTGTCGGGCACCGTCCACGCCGAACCGCTGGCGGAGGGTGATGAGGTCGGCCAGGGCCTGGCACGGGTGGGCCCGGTCGGACAGCAGATTGACGACCGGGACGGGCACGTCGGCCGCGTCGAGGGCGTCACGCATGCGTTCCAGCGTGCGATGGTCCATCACCCGGGCGCATACGACCCGGTGGAAGCAGGCCAGCGTCCGGGCCACGTCCTCCGCCGTCTCCCGAGTGTCGATGCCGACTTCGTTGCCCTGAATGTAGACCGGGTGCCCGCCGAGGGCGACCGTGGCCATCTCCGAGCTGTTCCGGGTGCGGGCCGACGACTTCTCGAACACCAGGGCCACACCTCGGCCCTCGAGGGTCCGGGGCAGGTCGGAGGGGTCGCGTTCGGCCAGGGACAGGACCGCCTCGACTCCGTCCGGGCCGAGGTCGTCGACCTCCAGCACGTGGCGGGTCGTCCCCATCGCCTTCCCCGTGGTCGTCGGCTCCTCAGCCATGGTCGCCTCCTCCGTCGGTTGCTGATGCGTCGCGGGGACCGAAGGCGGCGAGCAGCCGGGCCAGGATGCGCGACAGGGTGTTCACGGCCCGGTCGATGTCCGCGTCGGACACCAGCAGCGACGGCGCGAACCGCAACACATCGGGGCGGGGCGCGTTGATGACCAGGCCGCCACGCAGGGCCTCGGCCCACGCCGGTGCGGCGAAGTCGTTGACCAGCACCGCGGCCAGCAGCAGGCCCTCGCCCCGCACGTGGTCCACCCCGCTCAGCCGCTCAAGGCCGGCCCGCAGGCGGGCTCCGGCGGCCTGGGCCCGCTCGGGCACCCGCTCGGCCTCCATCACGGCCAGGGTGGCGCGGGCCGCCGACATGGCCAATGGCTGGCCCCCGAACGTGCTCCCGTGGTCGCCGGGCACGAAGGCCGCGGCCACTTCGGCCCGGGCCCAGCACGCCCCGACAGGCATCCCGTTGCCCAGTGCCTTGGCCATGGTCACCACATCGGGCTCGATGCCGAGGTGCTGGAAGGCGAACCACCGGCCCGTCCGACCTAAGCCGGTCTGGATCTCGTCGACCATCAGCAACACGTTCCGCTCGGTGCACAGTTGCCGTAGCGCGCCCAGGTAGTCCGACGACGGCATCACCACGCCGGCCTCGCCCATGATCGGTTCGACCAGCACGGCCGCCACCCGGTCGGGGTCGACGGCTGCGTCCATGGCGTCGATGTTGCCGAACGGGACGTGGTCGAAGCCGTCGGGCATCGGCAGGAACGCCGTCTGCTTCTCGTACTGGCCGGTGGCAGCCAGAGCGGCCAGGGTGCGGCCGTGGAAGGCGTCGTCGGTCGTGACCACCCGGAATCGCCCGGGACCGGCCCATCGGCGGGCCAGTTTCAGCGCGCACTCGTTGGCCTCGGCCCCCGAGTTGGCGAAGAAGACCTGCCCGCCGGCCCGCTCGGTGCCTCCGCCGATCAACCGGTCGATGGTGAGGGCGACCTCGGGGCCGACCACGTTGCCGAACAGGTTGGAGACGTGGCTGAGTGTCCGGACCTGGTCTGCCACCGCGTCGGCCACCGCCGGATGGGCGTGGCCGAGCGAGGTCACGGCCAGGCCGGACAGGAAGTCGAGGTAGGGGCGGCCCTCGGTGTCGAACAGGGTGCTGCCCTCACCCCGCACGAAGGTCACGGCCGGCTCGGCGTAGTTGTGCATGAGGGCCGAGCGGTCGACGGTCCCCGATCCGGTCGTGGTGGTGGCGTCGGGTGTCACTGCTCGGCCTCGACCATGGTGCCGACACCCTCGTCGGTAAAGAGCTCCAACAGCAGCGCGTGTGGGGTGCGCCCGTCCAGGATGTGGGCGCGGCGCACCCCGTGGCGCACCGCCCGGGCGCACGCCTCCACCTTCGGGATCATCCCCCCGTTGGCCGACCCCGACGCCACCATGGCGTCGAGTTGTTCGGCGGTGACCCGGTGCAGCAACGAACCGGGGTCGTCGGGGTCGGCCCGCAGGCCCGCCACGTCGGTCAGGAAGACCAGCTTCTCGGAGGCGAGTGCGGCGGCCAGTGCGCCCGCCGCCGTGTCGGCGTTGATGTTGAAGGCCTGGCCCGAGTCGTCGCTGCCGATGGTGGCCACCACCGGGATCAGGCCCTGGGCCAGGAGCTGGAGGACGATGGTCGGGTCGACTCCGGTCACGTCGCCGACGAATCCGAGCGCTTCGGAGCGGGCGGTGGCACTGATCAGGTTGGCGTCCTCGCCCGACAGGCCGACGGCCAGGGCACCGTGGACGTTGATGGAGCTGACGATGTCACGGTTGACCTTCCCGACCAGCACCATGCGGACCAGGTCGATGGTGTCGGCGTCGGTCACCCGGAACCCGTCCTGGAACTCGACCTCCTTGCCGACCCGCTCCATCAGCGCGCCGATCTGGGGCCCACCGCCGTGGACCACCACCGGCAGCATCCCGACCGAGCGCATCAGCACGATGTCGGTGGCGAACGAGGCCAATGCCCACTCCTCGTCGACCGCGTCCTGGCCCGGCTTGGCGGCGAGCACGTTGCCGCCGTACTTGACCACCACCACCTTGTCCAGGAACCGACGGATGTAGGGCAGCGACTCCACCAGGACCGCGGCCTTGTCGGCGGCCGTCGCCATGGAGTCGCCGATCGGGCCCGTGAGCCGCGACGCACTCACGACGTCGTCCGGTTCTCGTCGATGTAGCCGTAACCGAGCTCCACGCCCATGACCACACCGGTCCCGTCGGCGAGGCCGAGGCCGCACTCGATGGTGACCAGCGACCCGGCCATGTGGTCGCCAACCGCCGCATGGTCGTAGGGGACCCCGATCCCTCCCCGGCACACCGTGGTGCCGCCGTAGGCGATGGCCAGGCGGTCCATGTCGAAGTCGACCCCGGCCGAGCCCAGGTCGCTGGCCACCCGGCCCCAGTAGGGGTCACTCCCGTTGATCGAGCACTTGACCAGCAGCGACTCGGCCACCTTGCGGGCGGCCCGGTGGGCCTCGCCGTCGGACCGGGCCCCGGTCACCTGGACCTGGAAGATCCGCGACGAGCCCTCGGCGTCGGCCGCCATCTGGGCGGCCAGGTCGGCACACGCCTCGGTGACGGCGGTGGCCACCACGTTCGGGTCGCAGATCCCGGCCCTCCCCGAGGCCATCAGGACCACCGTGTCGTTGGTCGAGGTGCACCCGTCGACCGACATCGAGTTGAACGAGTCGGCCACCGCCGAGGCGAGCAGGTCGGCCAACGGGCCGGGTTCCACCGCGGCGTCCGTGGTGAGGAAGGCCAGCATGGTGGCCATGTTGGGAGCGAGCATGCCCGCCCCCTTGGCCATCCCGGCCACGGTGAAGGTCGGATAGGTGGCCAGCACCTCCTTACGCCCCGAGTCGGTGGTCAGGATGCCCAGGGCGGCGTCGGCTCCGGCGTCGGGACCGCCCGCCCGGGCGGCCACCAACTGCGGGATGCCAGCCTCGATCGGCCCCATCGGCAGGGGGATGCCGATCAGCCCGGTCGAGCACACCAGGACCTCCTCGGCAGCTATGCCGAGCCCCTCGGCGGTGAGGCGGCACATGGTGGCGGCATCGGCCCGGCCCCGGTCGCCGGTTGCCGCATTGGCGTTGCCGCTCGAGACCAGCACGGCGGCGGCCCGGCCGCCGTTGGCCGCCAGGTGAGCTCGGCTGATCTGGACCGGCGCGGCGCAGGCCAGGTTCTGGGTGAAGGTGGCAGCCGTCGGAACGGGACGGCCGTCGTCGGTGGCCAGCAGTGCCAGGTCGAGCGCCCCGGAGGCCTTGATGCCGCACGACAGGCCGGCGGCCACGAACCCGGCGGGGGTGGTGATGCTCACGGGTACACCCCCGCCACCGGAAGTCCGGCCCCTTCAGGAAGTGACAGGGCGATGTTGGCGCACTGCACGGCCTGGCCGGCTGCACCCTTGATCAGGTTGTCGATGGCTGACAGCACCACCACCCACCCGGTGCGGGGATCGACCCGCACGGTCAGGTGGGCCGTGTTCGAGCCGCTGGCCGCCTTGGTCGACGGCGGGTTGTCCGTCACCACGACGAATGTTTCGTCGTCGTAGCGGGCGTGCAGGAGTTGCATGGCGTCCTCCGTGGTCAGCGCACCGGGTCCGGCGGGTCGGGCGTAACAGGTGGCCAGGATGCCCCGCACCATGGGTGCGAGGTGGGGAGTGAACAGGACGGTGGTGCCGAGGCCCTGCTCCATCTCCGCGGTATGGCGGTGATCGAGCAGCCCGTAAGCGACGAAGTCCTCGTCGACGGTGGCGAAGTGGAGGCTCTCCGTCGAGGTCCGTCCTGCACCCGAGGCGCCGCTGGCCGCGTCGACGATCAGCGACGGTGCGCCGTCGACCGCCAGCTCCAGTGCGCCGGCCTCCACCAGCGGGGCGAGGGCGAGCAGGACGGCCGTCGGATAGCAGCCCGGCGCGGCGATCCGGGAGGCACCGACCAGCTCGTCGCGGTGCAGCTCGGGCAGGCCGTAGACGAACGTCTCGAGCAGCGCGGGAGCCTGGTGCTCATCGCCGTACCAGGTCGGGTACATCGCCGGGTCACGGAGGCGGAAGTCAGCGGCCAGGTCGACGACGATGCCCACCCGGTCGACGAGGTCGGGGATGAGCTGTTGGGACTGCCCGTGGGGTAGGGCGGCAAAGACGACATCGAGCCCGTCGAGGACGGCGGTTTCGGTCGGGCTGTAGATCAGATCGGGGTAGGCGGCGGCCAACGAGGGGGTGTGGGCGGCAACCGGTTGCCAGGCGTTCGACCCGGCGGCGGCCACCGTCACCTCGAGGTCGGGGTGACCGGCGCACAGCCGCAGCAGCTCCGCCCCGCCGTACCCGGAGGCACCGACGATCCCTACCTTCTTTGGCGTACCCGACATCTTGCAAGTGTATGCACATGATCGCATCATTATGCAAGCATCTACTTCTTGCGCCATTCCCTGCCCGATAGCGTGACTACATGGACCCGGTCGCCTCGTACGCCGAAGCCACCCCGCTCTCCTTCTGGCTCGACGACCCGTCCGCCCCCGAGCCGGCACCACCCCTGGTCGGTCCGCAGACAGCCGACATGGTGGTGGTCGGTGGTGGCTACACCGGGCTGTGGGCGGCCCTGATGGCCAAGGGCGACGACCCGTCGGCCGACGTGGTGGTGTTGGAGGGCGACCGCTGCGGCTGGGCGGCATCGGGGCGCAACGGGGGATTCTGCGCGGCCAGCCTCACCCACGGGCTGGCCAACGGCCTCGAGCGGTTCCCCGACGAGATCGACATCCTCGAGCGGCTTGGCGCCGAGAACCTCGACGCCATCGAGGCCACCGTCGCCGCCGAGGGGATCGACTGTGATTTCGAGCGCACCGGAGAGCTCGACGTGGCCACTGAGCCCCATCAGGTGGAATGGCTGCGCGAGGCCGAATCCGAGGCCCACCGTCACGGCTCGTCATCCGTCTTCCTCGACCGTGACGAGCTCCAGGCCGACATCCACTCCCCCATCTACCTGGCCGGCTTGTGGGACCCCGACTCCTGCGCGTTGGTGAATCCGGCCCGATTGGCCTGGGGCCTCCGTGCCGCCTGCCAGCGGGCCGGCGTGCGGATCCACGAGCACTCCCCCGTCGACGGGTTCGAGCCCGGTCGGCCCGATCGTCGCAGCCCCATGGTCGTCCGCACCCCCCACGGCCGGGTCACCACCCCTCGGGTGGTGCTGGCCACCAACGCCTCGCCATCGCCGGTAAGGCGGCTCCGAAGGTACATCGTGCCGGTCTACGACTACGTGCTGATGACTGAGCCGTTGTCCCCCGCCCAGACGGCGGCCATCGGGTGGGAGCGGCGCCAAGGCATCGGCACCAGTGGCAACCAGTTCCTCTACTACCGGCGGACCGTCGACAACCGGATCCTGTTCGGCGGCTACGACGCCATCTACCACTACGGCAACGCCATGGGACCTGCCCTCGAGCAGCGACCGGCATCGTTCACCCTGCTGGCGTCCCTATTTGCCGAAACGTTCCCTGCACTCGAGGACGTGCGCTTCACTCACTCGTGGTCCGGGGCCATCGACACCTGCTCCCGGTTCTGCGCCTTCTTCGACAAGTCATTCGACGGCCGGGTGGCATCGGTGGCCGGCTACACCGGCCTCGGCGTCGGGGCGTCCCGGTTCGGGGCCCGGGTGGCACTCGACCTGGTGTCCGGCACCGAGACCGACCTGACCCGGCTGCGGTTCGTGCGGTCCAAGCCCGTCCCGTTCCCGCCCGAGCCGGTGCGCTCGATCGGCATCAACCTGACACGGTGGTCGCTGGCCCGGGCCGACAACCACCAAGGCAAGCGCAACTTGTGGCTGCGGTCGCTCGACCGGGTGGGGCTCGGGTTCGACTCCTGACTGGAGCTGTCACCGAGAACTACGTTCGGACGGTGGACGACATCGGACTGGTCATCTTCGACTGCGACGGCGTGCTCGTCGACTCCGAGCGATTGGCTGTCCGGACCGAAGCCGCCCTGTTGGCCGGGCTCGGTTGGCCGCTCACCGAAGTGGAGATCGTCGAACGGTTCGTCGGCAGATCAGCCGAGTACATGCAGCACGAGATCGAACATCACCTCGGCAGACCGATCGACTGGGACGCCGAGTTCGAATCCCGCTACCGGGCGGTCTTCGAACGGGAGCTCGCCCCGGTCGATGGCATCGTCGAGGCACTCGACGCCATCACCGTACCGACTTGCGTGGCCTCAAGCGGCAGCCTCGACAAGATGGCCATCACCCTGGGTTGCACCGGGCTCTACGACCGCTTCGTCGGACGGATCTTCAGCGCCGACGAGGTCGCGAACGGCAAGCCGGCGCCCGACGTCTTCCTGTACGCGGCCGCCCGGATGACCACCGAGCCGGCCCGCTGCGTCGTCATCGAGGACAGCGCCTCAGGCGTCGCCGCCGGGATGGCGGCCGGCATGCGGGTCATCGCCTATGGCGGCGGCGTGACCCCCGCCCACCGGTTGGCCGGCGACGGTGTGGTCGTCATCGACGACATGCGGGCGCTGCCAGGGTTCCTGGCGCCGGGTTCCTGACCGGGATCGGGCCGCCCGGGCCCCGTCCGCGTTCAGCGCAGGGTGGCCCGGTGGGCCTGTTCGACCGCGGTGATCAGATGTGAACGCAGGGTTCCGATCTCTTCGTCGGTCAGCGTCCTATCGAGGGCGCAGAACCGGAGGTGGTAGGCCAGGCTGCGGGTCCCGGGATCGAGCGTGTCGCCCCGGTAGACGTCGAACAGCACGACGGACTCGAGCAGGTCGCCACCGACCGAGGACAGGGTGGCCTCCACACTGCCGGCCGGGACCTCCTCGGGCACCACGAATGCCAGGTCGATGTCGGACGACGGAAACCGACTGACCGGACTCGCCTCGAGCGGGCTGCGGGGCACGAGGGCCGGGTCGAGAAGGGTGCCGAGATCGAGGTCGAGCCAACCCACCCGGCGGGGGCGACCGTCGGGGCCGACCAGACCGAACGTCTCGACGAACGTCGGGTCGAGCTCCCCCACCTCACCGAGGGCCATCCGTCGTCCACGGCCATCGCCAGGCGGGCAGACCAGCGCGGCCGAGCGGTAGCCGTGGGTCACCCGCGGGCCTCCACCGCCCCGGGGACCCTGTTCCATCTCCCACTCATGCAGACCCAGGGCATCGGCCACCGTGTGCCAGGCGGCAACAGCCGACCAGGCGTCGTCGTCCTCGCCGGCGAAGACCACGCAGAGACGCTCGGTCTCGTTGGCCGACGGCCCGTTCTCGTCGGGAACGTCGGCCATCTCGAACACGGAGCCCACCTCGAACAGGCGGAGATCGCCCTGGCGCCGCTCGGCGTTGTACAGCAGAGCACCGACCAGACCGGGGGCCATCGACGACCGCAGGAAGCGCTCGGCGTCGACCAGCGGATTGATGATCTCGACATACGGCGGAGCGAACCCGGCGGCCACCTGGTCCTCCTCGGTCACGAACGCCGCCGTCCACGCTTCGGAGGCCCCGGTGCCACACAGCACGTCCTTCAGGATGCGCCGATCGCGTTGGTACGCCGTCAGGCGGCCGGGCTGGGGCCAGGCCGGGTGCCGGCGGGGCAGCCGGGCGTAGCCGTAGATGCGGGCCACCTCCTCGGCCAGGTCGGCCTCGCCGATCGGGGCCGGCCGGATGTCGGGACGGAAGGTCGGCACCACAACGGCGACCGGATCGTCGTCGCCACCGGTCGGGGTCACCCCCATGCCGAGGGGAACAAGCAGCTCGGCGATGGCGCTCGCCGACAGTTCGGTGCCGAGCAGGCCGTTGACCCGGGCCGGCCGCACGGCGATCTCGAGGGGCACCGGCACGTCACCGACCACGTCGAGCACACCGTCGGCCAGCGTCAGGTCTGGGCCCCCGGTCAGAGCCAGGAGCTCACAGAACCGCTCGGCGGCCCGGTCGATGCCGGCCGGGTCGCAGCCCCGTTCGAAGCGAGCTGAGGCCTCGGTGCGCAGGTTGAGGCGCTTGGACGTGCGGGCGATGGCCATGGGCACGAAGTAGGCGGCCTCGAGCAGGACGCGGGTCGTCGAGGCACCGATGTCCGAGGATGCGCCACCCATGATCCCGCCGATACCCACGGGTGAACCGGTGGCGTCACAGATCAGGCAGTCCTGGCCGGTGTCGCCCAGGCCGGGGCCGGGGCGCCCGAGGGTGCGCTCGACGCCGTCGAGCGTGGTGACGATCTCCCCCGGGGTTGCCCGTCGCACTGTCAGCCCGCCGCCGTCCAGCTTGTCGAGGTCGTAGGGGTGGGTGGGCTGGCCGAGCTCCAGCATCACGTAGTTGGAGGCGTCGACCACGTTGTTGATGGGCCGCATCCCGGCGGCCACCAGCCGACGGGCCAGCCACGCGGGAGATTCCTGCACAGCCACCCCGGTCAGTAGCCGCGCCGTGAACCGGGGGCAGAGCTCGGTGTCGTCCACCCGCACCGTGGTGAGCGACCCGACCGCCGGTCCGGTGGCCACGGTGACGACACCACCGGATCCGGCGTCGACCCGCGACACCAGGTCGACGGTCGAGGGGATGGTGAAGGTGAGCCCGGAGCGGGCGGCCAAGTCGCGGGCCACCCCGGCCATGGACCAGGCGTCGGGCCGGTTGGCTTCGACGGCCACGTCGAACACCACGTCGCGTTCGATGCCGAGGGCGTCGGTCAGCTTGGCCCCGGGGACGGCGGCAGCTGGGTCCAGGATCAGGATCCCGCTCGTGTCCTCGCCCAGCCGCAGTTCGGGCCCCGAGCACAGCATTCCGTTGGAGACGACACCCTTCATCTTCCGCTTCCCGATGGCGAACCCGCCGGGCAGCACCGATCCGACCGGAGCCAGTGGAACCAGGTCCCCGACCGAGAAGTTCCACGCCCCGCAGACGACTTCGACCGGTCCGGTACCGTCCGTCACCACGACCAGTCTGATCTTGTCTGCGCCGTCGATGGGACGGATCTCCTCGACCCGGACCACGACGACGTCGCCCAGGCCCTCGCCGACCTGCTCGATGCCTTCGACCACCAGGCCGAGATCGTCGAGGGTGGCGGCGATGTCCGCCGCGTCACCGTCGAAGGGTGCGAAGTCTCGAAGCCAGGAAAGGGGAACTCGCAACGCTGTCCTCTCGGGGAGCGCGCCTCAGAATTGGCGCAGGAAACGGATGTCGTTCTCGATGAGGGCCCGCATGTCGGCGATCTGGTGGCGCATCTGGGCGCACCGGTCGATGCCGAACCCGAACGCGAACCCGGTCCACACGTCGGCGTCGATGCCGACGGCGGCAAACACCGCCGGGTCGACCATGCCGCACCCGCCGAGCTCGATCCATCCGGTCTGGGAGCATGTCCGGCAGCCCTCGCCCCGGCAGATGGCACAGGTGACCTCGAATTCGGCCGACGGCTCGGTGAACGGGAAGTAGGCCGGGCGCAGCCGGGAGTGGATGTCCGGGCCGAAGTAGGCCCCGGTGAAGGTCTCGATCGTGCCGGCCAGGTCAGCGAAGGTGATCCCCCGGTCGACGACCAGACCCTCGATCTGGTGGAACACGGCCAGGTGCCGGGCGTCGGGGGTATCCCGGCGATAGCAGCGGCCCGGCATGACCGAGTGGATGGGCAGCGCGCCGTCGAGCACGGCGCGCTCCATGAGGTGGATCTGCACCGGCGACGTGTGGGTGCGCAGCAGTGTCGACTCCGGCTCACCCAGGTTCAGGTAGAACGTGTCCCACATGCCCCGGGCCGGGTGGGCCGGGGGGATGTTGAGGGCACCGAAGTTGTACCAGTCCGTCTCGATCTCGGGTCCCTCGGCCACCTCGAAGCCCATGCCGACGAACACGTCCTCCAGGGCGTCCCGGGTCTGGGAGACCAGGTGGAGGTGGCCGCGGGCCACCGGACCGGAGACCGATCCGGGCACGTACTCGGACAAGTCGAGCCGGGACGCGGCCATCTCGGCGGCCAGTTCGGCATACCGGAGTTCGGTACGCCGCGCCTCGAGTAGTCCCTCGATCGTGGTGCGGGCCTCGTGGAGCTGTCGGCCAAGCTCCTTCCTGGTACCGGGGTCCATCGAACCGAGCGCACGCGATGCCTGGGCCAGACCGGACTTCTTGCCCGAGACCGTGGCTGTCACGTGGCGGATGGCGTCGGCGGTGTCGGCAGACTCGATGGCCGTTCGGGCCTCGGCCACCAGGGCGGGCACGTCGATGGGATCAGAGGGTTCCACGGGGTCAGGCGCGCTCACCCGTTCCCCCCGTCGCCGTCCGGTCGCACCGGCGCCTGGTCCATGGCCGACATCGTAGAGCGGGCCCCGGGACCTTCCGGGATACGTCCGCCATCCGGACGTGACGAGGTCCGCCGCTGGCGTAGGGCTTCGAAGCACAGGACGGCCGCCGACACGCTCACGTTGAGGGACTCCGTGCGACCGGCCATGGGGATCGTCACCCCGGCGTCCAATGTCGCCACCAGCTCGTCGGGGAGGCCGCCGGCCTCGTTGCCGAGTACGAGGGCAACCGGGCCGGTCCAGTCGAAGGCGGCGTAGTCCGTGCCGCCACGCACGACGGTGGCGACCGTGGTGAACCCCCGTCTGGACAGTGCCACGACCACATCGGCAGTGGCACCACCCTCGACCACCGGGACATGGAAGAGTGAGCCGGCCGTGGCCCGGACGCACTTCGGATTGGTGGGATCGACCGTCCCGTCACAGCACACCACGGCGTCGACGCCGGCGGCATCCGCGGTGCGGATCAGTGTGCCGAGGTTGCCCGGATCGCGCACGTCCACGCACACCACCACCAGGGTGGCCCCGTCGAGGGCGTCGAGGTGGGTCGGGGCGTAGGACACCACGGCAAGCAACGGCTGGGGGGTCACCGTCGAGGCAACCCGCTCCATCACCCCAGGGGCCAGGTCGAAGACCCGTCCCCCTTGGCTGAGGACCCGATTGGCGACGTCGACCACGGCCGGAGCGGCCGCTCCCTCGGGAGCGACATAGACAGCCTCGATCGAGGCGCCGGCGGCCATGGCCACCGACAGCAGTTCCGCCCCCTCGACCACCACCACCTGCTCCGTGGCCCGCAGGCCGCGCTTGCGCAGGAGCTGGCGCAGCCGCCGCACCCGCTGATGGGTGAAGGGCAGGCCCGTCTGGGTCAGGAACCGGCCTCGGTGCTCGTGGCGAGTGCGTCGTTGGCCACCTGCACCAGCGAGGCGAACGCCTCGGGAGCGGTGACGGCCAGGTCGGCCAGGACCTTGCGGTCCACCTCGACATCGGCCCGGTGCAGGCCGGCGATGAAGCGGCTGTAGCTCATGCCGTTGAGCCGGGCCGCCGCGTTGATCCTCTGGATCCACAGCTGGCGGAAGTCGCCCTTGCGGGCACGACGGTCCCGGTAGGCGTACTGCATCGAGTGCATGACCTGCTCGTTGGCGGCACGGAAGGAACGGCTCTTGTTGCCGTAGTAGCCCTGTGCCTGCTCGAGAATGGCGCGGTGGTGCTTCTTGGCGTGGACGGCGCCTTTGACTCGGGCCATGGTGAACTCCTTTTGTATCGGGCCGGAACGTGGCCGGCCGGTTGGGGTTGGTCGGTCTGCTGCGTGCGGGACGGCCCTCGGCGGGCGCCTGGCACACCGGACCCGCCGTTGCGCCACCCGGACGGGCGTGCGGGGCGGAAGGGTCCGGTTGCGGTGGGGCGGGAGGCGGCCACTCGGACCGCCCGGACTACATCCCCAGCATCCTCTTGATCTGCTTCTCGTCGCCGGGGGCGAAGTCCGTTTCGCGGCCCAGCCGGCGCTTGCGCCCGGCCGACTTGTGCTCCAGCAGGTGGGAACGGAATGCCTGGCGGCGACGGAGCCGCCCCGACCCGGTCACCTTGATGCGCTTCTTGGCGCCGCTGTCCGTCTTCATCTTGGGCATCGTGGCTATCCCTCTCCTTCATTCGACTCTGCGGCCGGGGACTGCTCCCCAGCCGGGGCGGCTACTGCCGCCGCTGGCTCGGCGACGACCGGGGCCTCAGGGGCCGCCGCCGTCACCTGCTCCGGTACGGGCGCTGTGCCCTCCGTCGCAGTCTGTGCCTCTGGCTCGGTTGCCGTGTCGGCTGTCGGTGCTGCCGGGGTCCCACCCTTGGATCCGCCCGACCGGGACGACCCGGGCGGCTTGGCCCGCTTCTCCGGAGCGAGGACCATGACCATGTTGCGCCCGTCAAGACGGGGGATCGACTCGGACTTGCCGAGGCCCTCCATCTGGTCGGCGATCCGGTCGAGGATCTTCTTGCCCAACTCGGGATGGAAGACCTCTCGACCACGGAACATGATCGTGATCTTTACCTTGTGACCCTCCTCCAGGAACTTGGCCACCTGCCGGGTCTTGGTGTCGAAGTCACCCGGACCGATCTTCGGCCGGTACTTCATCTCCTTGATCCCTACGTGGACAGCCTTGCGCTTGGACTCCTTGGCCCGCTGGGCCTCGTCGAACTTGTGCTTGCCGAAGTCCATGATGCGGCACACCGGGGGGTTGGCCCCGGGGGCCACCTCGACCAGGTCGAGGTCGAGGTCACGGGCGATGGCGAGCGCTTCGGGCAGCAGTTTGATGCCGAGCTGCTCGCCCTCGGGATCGACCAGGCGCACCTCACGGGCGCGGATACGGTCATTGATGCGAGGATCGGTGGTGGTGCTGGTTGCTATTCGACTTCACTCCCTGTCTCATGGCCACGGATCGCCCGCAGCCGACGATGAAGGAGCGGTGCCAGCACCGGGACGACCGACGTCTGTCGGCCTCCGGTCCCATAGACCCGGCGCACGGGCGTCGCGCCAGGGGCGGGACACGGTGGCCGGGTGGGGGATTCGCATCGCGAAGCCCCGCTTCCTCGTCTATCAGTTGCTTTAGGCTACCAGTCGTGAGCTCCTTGTGGACACCTGACGGCGAACGACCCGTGGCGAGGCCCCCATCGCCACCCTCCGACGCCCCTCCCGATGACGATGACCGGATCGAAGACGACGACCTGGCCGCCCAGGTCGAGGCCATGCGGGCCGAGCTGGCCTCAGCCCCCGTCGAGGTGGTGGTGGCCAACCACTGCTACGGCCTGTTCGAGCTGGCCGCCGTCTACCTGTCACAGCAACCTCCCCTGGTCGACCAGGCCCGACTGGCCATCGACGCCCTCGGCTGCCTGGTCGACGGGCTCGAGGGGCGACTCGGCGAGGGTGAGAGCGCGCTCAAAGAGGGCCTCACCAACCTTCGCCTGGCCTACGTCCAGATCGAGGGCGCCCAGCGGGCCGGCGCCGACGTCGACTCGGTGGTCGGGGCGACCCCTGACTCGGCGCCGGAGAGTGGCGAGCCCGGCGACGTCGACGGCGGGTGAGCGGTCCGGCTGACGGCACGGCCGGGCTCCCCGAGCCGGTCACTGAGGGCGGGGGGATCGACGCCTCCCGGGTCCGCAGCTTCATCGGACTGTCGATCGGACTCGTCGGCCCCCGGGCCAACCTGGCCGTGTCCGGGGTCCTCATCACACTCTTCGTGCAGCAGCGGGTGTCCGGGGCGCTGGCCGTCACCTTCGCACTGACGGCCGACCGGCTGGTGAGCTGGCTGACGTACCCGGTCGCCGGCCGGCTGAGCGACCGGACCCGCAGTCGGGTGGGCCGGCGCACGCCCTACATGGCCGGGAGCCTCATGGTGCTGGGCGTCGCCACCTGGATGTTCACCGTGGTACACGGGTACTGGCTCCTGGTCTTGATGATCCTCATCGCCGGCCAGGCCTCCGCCACCTTCACACTGACCAACGTCGCCGTGGTGCCCGAGGTCTTCGGCCGCAGCCGCTGGATCAAGGCTCTGCTCCTCACCACCGTCCTCGGCACCTTGGCGAGCCTGGTGATCAAAGGGACGGTCATCGCATCGTGGAAGCAGAGCGACCCGTCCACGTGGAACCTGCCCTTCCAGATCGACGCCATCATCCTGGTGGTCGTGGGACTGGCCGTCCTCCTCCTGGTCCGGGAGGCACCGGCCGCCTCCTACGGCGCCGCCGAGGATCGCACCAGGCGGGCACGCCCAGCCATGGACGAGCTCCGCGCCATCCTCGCCCAACCCAATGCCAGAGTCTTGATCGGCGGCTCGCTGCTCTTCTGGTCCGGGGTCGGGTCGACCGCGTACGTGGCCATCCTGTTCTTCCAGAAGGTGCTCCACGCCGGGGCCAGTGCGCAGACCGTCGCCGGCCTGGCCACCGGGATCCCGGTCTTCTTCATCGGCATCGCTCTCGGAGTTCCACTCAGCCGCTGGCTCACCCCCATGCAGCTGGCCGTCGGTGCCCCGCTGCTCGGCGCGGTGCTGGCCGGGGTGCAGTACTTCGACACCCACCTGTGGCAGGCGGTGGTGCTCAGCTATATCGGAGCGCCATTCATCGGGGCCTACCTCATCGTCATGGCGCCGCTGCTCTTGCAGCTGCTGCCCCGGGCAGGAGGGTTGGGCGAGCGGATCGGGGTCCTGCTCGCCCCGTTCAACTTGTGCAGCGTGATCCTGGCCTACGCCGCCGCAATCGTCATCGACGCCACGGGCAACTACCGCCTGATCTGGCTGTTCCCGGCGGCCACCGGCCTCAGCCATGCCCTGGTGAACTGCTGGCTCAAGTACCCCGAACGCCGGTCAACGAGTCCCGACATGGTGAAGCGGCTGTGGGAGTGGGCCATCGTCCAGGCCGAGTCGATGGCGGAGACGGGCATTGTGACCGGCCTGCTGGCCGCCCCCCTACTCGGCGTGGTGACCGAGGAAGACGCTGACAGTGCCGTGGTGGTGGACATGGCCCGGAACATCCTCGGCAACCCCTACGCCGATCTGGACGAGACACCGCAGGACGGTCCGGCCGACGACAGGTCCGGCAGCGACGGTCAACCGCCGTCGGAAGGTGACTCCCTCGGTGTGACCGGCGTCGACCAGGTCGGCGGCGGCCCGGTCGGCGAGGTCGAGAACGGCGACCAGAAATTCGGCTTGGGCGACGACTCGTCCTCCTCGTCGGACTCTGCGGCCCCGTCCGGCGAGGATGCGCCGATCCCGGTACCCGAGGCCGGCGGGTCGTTGACCGCCGGCGTGCCCGACACCGGCGTAGCGGCGCCCTCGGGCGACCATGAGGACGGGACGGAACGCGCCCTGGGAGCAGATGCAGGCTCGGGGTCGGGTACCGGCGAGACCGCCGGGACCGCCGGAACCACTGGGACCGCCGACAGCTCAGGAGATGGTGACACCGGCGCAACCGGAGCGAACGGCGAGGCGGGAGCCGGGGCGACCGACGGGGAGCCGGAGGACGCCGGGACGTAATCGGAGGGCCGCGGGAGACTGTGCTCCCTGGGATGGTCGACGTCGGACGCGGAATGAGTACGTGACGGCTCAGCTGCCGGTGCCGGCGCGGAGGAAGCGGCGGCCGTGTCCGCGTCAGTCGTCGCCACCCCGCCAGGGTGGACGCCGGGAAGGGGGTGCACGGACCGGGCTTCGAGTCGACCGAGCCGGGCCGGGCCGATGCGCACCGCAACCAGCGTCCCGACCGCGATGGTGCGGGTCCCGTCGGTGATGGCGGAGCAGTGGAACGAGACGGTGCGGTCGTCGCAGCGCACGACGCCCATCCCCCGGGGATCGTCGAAGTCGGTCACCGTACCGACGAGGGTGGCCTGCCCCACCGGGATCAGATCGCCGGGGCCGGACGGGAGCGGGGGGGTCACCAGTATCGCTTCAATGGACGATCTTGGACAGGACGAGCTCGATGATGTCGGTCGCCCCCCGGTCGCGGAGCTCGGGGATGAGGACGTTGATCTCCGATTTGCGGACCACCGTCTCGACCGCGAATCCGCCACCCCCGAACAGTTCGGACACGGTGGGCGACCGCAGCGACGGCAGCACTTCGATGACTCCGGCCAGCTGCTCGGCGGCCACGTTGAGCTTGACCAACACCTTGCCGCGGGCCTCCAGGGAGCCCTGCAACAGGGTCAGCAGCTGCTCCATGGCGTGGCGTTTGGCCGGGTCGGCCGCAGCCGTCGGGTTGGCGATCAGTTCGGTGTGGGAGATCAGCAGGGTCTCGACGATCTTCAGCCCGGCGGCCCGCAGCGCCCGGCCCGTCTCGGTGATCTCGACGACGCAGTCGGCGATGTCGGGGACCTTCGCTTCAGTGGCACCGTAGGAGAGGCTGACCTCCGCGGTGACGCCGTGTGCCTCGAGGTAGCGCCGGGTGAGCTCGGGGTACTCGGTGGACACCCGCAATGCGCCGCCGGACCCGGTGGCGGCGGCGGGCAGGTCGGCCACCGACGAGACCGGTGAGTCGGACGGGACGGCCAGCACCACGCGGATCGGGTTGGCCGTGGCCTTCGAGTACTGGAGGGTGCCGAGCGAGGTCACCGCGCTCCCCCGCTCCTCGATCCAGTCCCGCCCGGTGATGCCGATGTCGAACAGCCCGTCGGCAACGTAGAGCGGGATCTCCTGCGGGCGCAGGATGCGTACGTCGTCGATGCGGGGGTCGTCGATCGATGCCCGGTAGTCGACGCTCGAGGACCGGGCGACGGCCAGGTCGGCATCGGCAAACAGGTCGAGCGTGGCCTTCTCGAGGGAGCCCTTGGGCAGCACCAGACGCAACACGGTCAGCGGCCCCCCACGGTGAACCCGACCCGGCCGCCGCCGGCCAGGCGCTCGAGAGCACGGAGAACGGCCACCGTCTGGAGTGCGGTGCGGGCCGCCTCGGCCCCCTTGTTGGTCTCGTCGGGCAACGACCGCACCAGCGCCTGGTCCACCGTGTCGGTGGTCAGGACGCCGAACACCACGGGCAGACCGGTGTCGAGCTGGACCCGCTGGAGACCCGATGCGCACTCGCCGGCCACGAAGTCGTAGTGGCCGGTATCGCCCCGGATGACGGCACCGAGGGCGACCACCGCGTCCACCTGTCGCGACTCGGCCATCCCACGGGCCACCAACGGCAGCTCGAAGGCCCCGGGCACCCACGACACCACGGCCGCACCGAGGTCGCAGCCGGCCGACTCGAGCTCGTCGAGCGCGGCGGACAGCATCCGATCGGTGATCCCGCCGTTGAACTCGGCGCAGGCGAAGCCCACCCGGAGTTCGCCGGCCACTCCCGGAGCCAGGTCGACCGGGTCGATGGAGCTCCCCACCCGGGCCGCGGCCCGGGCCTTGGCGTCGTCGGGCAGGAGAGTCTGCTCAGAGGACGTCATCGAGGCCCTCGAGGAGGTGGCCCATGCGCTCCCGCTTGGTACGGAGATACTCGATGTTCTCCGGGGTGGGCACCGGCTGGATGTTCACCCGCTCGACGATGTCGAGGCCGAAGCCCTCGAGGCCCCCGTACTTGGTGGGGTTGTTGGTCATCAGGCGCATGGTCGTCACGCCCAGGTCGACCAGGATCTGGGCCCCGATGCCGTACTCGCGGGAGTCGGCCGGCAGTCCCAGCTCCAGGTTGGCGTCGACGGTGTCGAAGCCTTCCTCCTGGAGGTTGTAGGCGCGCAGCTTGTGGGCCAGGCCGATACCCCTGCCCTCGTGACCGCGCAGGTAGACGAGGACGCCGCTGCCATTTTCGTTGATGGCCGCCATGGCCCCGTGGAGCTGGGGCCCGCAGTCGCAGCGCAGCGATCCGAAGACGTCACCGGTCAGGCATTCGGAGTGCACCCGGACCAGTGTGTTTTGCTGGCCCTGGATCTCCCCCTTCACCAGGGCGACGTGGTGCTCGCCGTCGAGCACCGACTCGTAGGCGTAGACGGCGAACTCGCCGAAGTCAGTGGGAATGCGGGCGTCCGCGATGCGCCGGACCAACTTGTCCTTGTGCCGGCGGTAGCGGATGAGATCGGCGATCGAGATCAGGTGGAGGCCGTGATTCTTGGCAAAGGCCTTGAGCTCCGGCAGCCGGGCCATGGTGGCCTTGTCCTCGCTGACCACCTCGCACAACACGCCGGCCGGCGACATGCCGGCGGCCCGGGCCAGGTCGACGGCGGCCTCGGTGTGGCCGGCCCGCTTCAGCACGCCGCCCGGGCGGTACCGGAGGGGGAAGATGTGGCCCGGCCGGTTGAGGTCGGTCGGCCGGGTGTGGGGGTCGACGAGGGCCTGGATGGTGGCCGAGCGGTCGGCCGCCGAGATCCCGGTGGTGGTGCCGTGGCGGTAGTCCACGCTCACCGTGAAGGCGGTCCGCTGGACCTCGGTGTTGGCGGTGACCATCAACGGGAGGTCGAGCTGCTCCACCCGCTCCGGGGTGAGCGGAACACAGATGAGGCCCGAGGTGTGGGCCAGGAAAAAGGCGATCTTCTCCGGGGTGACCGCGTCGGCGGCCATGATCAGATCGCCCTCGTTCTCGCGGTCCTCGTCATCGACGACGACGACGATCTCGCCCCGTCCGACTGCCTCGATTGCGTCCTCTACTGCTGAGAAGGGCATCGAACCCGTGTCTCCCTCATATTGTCCGGTACTGCGTGGTGCGTACCTGCGCCGTGGTGCGGCGCGGTCCGACGCGATCTGGTCCGGCCTCCGTGGCCGGGTGCTGCGATGTGTTCCCCGTCAGGCCCGGCGGGCGGGGTCAGGCGAGTGCCGTGGGAGGAGCGAGCTCCACCCGGATGTCGCAACCCAGGCTAGTCACGGAGTGGACCTGGCCCCGCCACACGTCGCCGATGGTCGCCCCGCCGGGTCCGGTGAACATCGGTCGGGCATCGTCGCCGCCGAACAGGGCGGGCGCCAGGTAGACCACGTACCGGTCGACCACCCCCGCCGCGTGGAAGTCGTGCGCCACCCGTGCGCCTCCTTCGACGAGCACCTGGAGCATGCCCCGGGACCCGAGGTCGTCGAGCACTTCACCTGGAGTCCCACGGAGGGTCAGGGCCGGTGCCACCGCCGCACCGTCGGGCACGTCTCCCAGCACCACACGGGCCGGCTGCTCGTCGGGACCCCGGTACCAGGGGTCCCCCTCGGGCAGGCGCACCGTCAGGGTCGGGTCGTCGGTCCGCACCGTCCCTGCCCCCACGACCACGGCGTCGGACACGGCACGTAGGCGGTGGGCGTCGAGACGCGCCTCTTCCCCCGTGATCCACCGGCTCGACCCGTCGGGCGCGGCGATCCGCCCGTCCAGGGTGGCCGCCAGCTTGAGTACCACCCAGGGTCGCCCGGTACTCCGTTGGGTGACGTACGGCGCGAGCTGGTCGCCCACGGCGTCGGCGGCCACCCCCACGTCCACCTCCACGCCGGCCTTCCGCAGCTCGGCGATCCCCCGCCCGTCCACCTGTGGGTCGGGATCGGCGATGCCGACGACCACACGGGTCGCCCCGGAGGCCAGCACGGCGTCGACGCACGGCGGTGTCCGCCCATGGTGGGCGCAGGGCTCGAGCGTCACGTACAGGGTGGAGCCGCGGGCCCGGTCGCCCGCCGCAGCCAACGCCGTCACCTCGGCGTGGGGCCCCCCGGGGGGCGCCGTGGCACCCGTGAACCAGGCGGACGGTGCGCCCTCGGCCGCTGGCGGGACCACCACGGCACCGACCCACGGGTTGGGCGAGGTCCGACCGCGGACCCGCTCGGCGGCGTCGACCGCCCGCAGCATCCAGACGGCGTCGGCCTCCGGGGTGGACGGGACGGTCAGGACGCCACTCCGGCCCGCTCGTCCATGGCAGCCGCCAAGATCTCGCCGACCGCACCGAGCGGGTCCTCCCGGTTGAACACGGCCGACCCGGCCACGAACACGTTGGCTCCGGCCCTGGTCACCTCGACCACGGTGCGCTCGTCGATTCCCCCGTCGACCTCGAGGTCGAGCGTGAGGTCGGCGGCAACGGCAGCCGCCCTGACCTGGGCGATCTTCGGGAGCACCTCGGCCATGAACGACTGGCCACCGAACCCCGGGAAGACGGTCATGCACAGCACCAGATCGACCTGGTCGAGAAATGGCTCGAGGGCGTCGAAGGGGGTGTCCGGGTTGGCGGCCAGACCCACCCGCAGGCCGAGGTCGCGCATCTGGGCGATGAGGGTGGCGGTCTCCCCCACCTCCACGTGGACCGTGCAGCCGTCGGCACCGGCGTCACGGAACGGCTCCAGGTACTTGGCCGGGTCGGTGATCATGAGGTGGGTGTCGAAGAACAGGTCGCTGTGGGCCCGCAGCGAGGCCACCACCGGCGGCCCGATGGTCAGATTCGGCACGAAGTGGCCGTCCATGACGTCGACGTGGAGCCAGTCGGTGCCCGGGGCTACCTGGGCCACCGCGTCAGCCAGGCTGCCGAAGTCGGCCGAAAGGATCGACGGAGCCACCCGCAGGGTGGGTGCATGCCGAGCTGCGGTGTCGACGGTGGCCATCACCGCGAGCCTACCGGTGGCCCGTGGCGCAGACGTTGACGAGAGCTAACGGGCAAGGCTGAACTACCCGGACCGGGGAGCAGGATGCCGTCAGGCGCCGAGCCGGTCGTCGGGGCCCGGGCGGACGCCGTGCAGCCAGTCGGCCGCGTCCATGGGGCGCTTGCCCTCAGGCTGGACGGTCCGGAGCACCAACCGGGAGCCCCCGCCTGCGCCCACCTCGGTACCCTGCATCTCGCCGGCTTCCAGCGTGGCCTCGGCATCGGAACGGCCATCGGGCGGCCCCGCGGCGAGCACGCGGAGTCGCTTGGCCCGGAAGGTCGTCCACGCCCGACCGAGCCGCACGACCCGGCGAAGGTGAGTCGCCGGTCGGGCCCAGTCCAGCTGGAGTTCGTGGGCCGCCAGCTTGTCGGCGTAGCTCGGGTTCCCGGCCTGGTCATGGGGGACCGGGAGCCCGGCACGCCCGTCGGCCAGATGCGTCTCTAGCATCCGGGACCCGATGGCGACGAGCCTGGACCGGAGCTCGTCGGCCGTTTCCTCGGGCTCGATGGTGGTGGCCTTGACGGCGTAGATCGGCCCTGTGTCGAGGCCGGCCTCGACGGCCATCAGGCACACGCCCGTCTCGGCGTCGCCCTCGAGCAGAGCCCGCTCCACCGGGGCCGCCCCCCGCCACCGGGGCAGGAGCGAGAAGTGGAGGTTGACCATGGGGAGCGCGTCGAGCACCGACGTCGGGATGATCCGTCCGTAGGCCACGACCACGCCCAACTCGGCACCGACGCCGATGGCGCTGGCCAGGTCGTCGGTCACCATCAGACCGAGTTCGAGGGCGGCCGCCTTGACCGGGCTCGGTACGAGCTGACTCCCCCGGCCCCGTCGCTTGTCGGGACGGGTCACCACCAGCGCCACGTCATGACCGGCCGCCACCAGGGTGCGGAGCGGCGGGACGGCGGCCTCGGGTGTGCCGAGGTAGACCAGACGAGCCATAGGTGGCGACGCTAGTGGCCCAGTTGTCGCCGGTGGGGTGTCCGACACCCCGCTACACAGGTGTCCGGTCACACGGACCGGGCCAGACGAAACCGGTCAGACGACGCCGGTCAGACCGGTCGATCGTTACCGGCCGACACCAGCTTGGCCTCCATGGCCGAGGTGTCGAGTCCCATCGCCCGGTCCCGCAGGATCCGCAGGGCCTGCTTGCGCATCTCGTCGTCGAGGCGTTCGACCATGAGCACGCCGTTGAGGTGATCCACCTCGTGTTGGAACATCCGGCCCATGAAGTCGTCGGCCTCGATGGACAGTTCGTTCCCGTCGAGGTCGTAGCCCTTGAGCAGCACGGTCTCGGGACGCACGATGCCGATCCTCAGTCCCGGGATGGAGAGGCACGCCTCGTCGTGGTAGAGCTCGCCGCTCGACTCCACGATCTCGGGGTTGATGATGGCTTTCGGCCCGTCATCCAGTTCGTACACGAACAGACGGCGCTGGACCCCGACCTGCGGGGCGGCCAGGCCGGCGCCGACCGCCTCGTACATGGTTTCCACCATGTCGTCGACCAACGTCACCAAGGCCCCGTCGACATTCTCGATCGGCTTGGCCACCTGGCGGAGCACCGGGTCGCCGTAGGTGCGTACTGCGTAGGACATCACCCCAGTGTACGGCCTCGGGTAGACGCTCCGGCCACCGGCGAGAGTCCGTCGGGACGTGAAATGCCCCGTCGAGACGGTCGGTCAGTCAGACGTCAGTCGGATCGACCTCGATCCGCAGCCGTCCGGCCGGCCGGTCCACTCCGGCCAGCCCGTCGGCCAGCGTCGCGTGGTCGCCGGCCTGGACGAGGAACCGGTCCTCGACCAGAGGCGACACCTCGAGCGACCCGGCGGCGACCAGGCCCGCGGCGTACACCGGCGCCCCGGGCCCCCGCAGCAGGGCCAGCGCCCCGAACGGCGGGAGGCCGAGTTGGCGGCGCACCGGGCGCTCGGCGGCGGCCAGGAGGCCCGGGTCGGCGAGGGCGGCGGCGGCCAGTGCCTCGTGGCCCGGCACCCGGGTCTGCACCAGGATCCGGCCGCCCCCACCACGGGTCCCGACCAGGCGGGCCGCCCGGGCCAGTAGGCCCAGCGCCTCTTCCGCCGCCCCGAACCGGGGAGCCAGCAGGTGCTGGTCGAACTCGAGGAAGACGACCAGTCCGGCGTGGTCGACCCGGTGGAGGGCGGCCTCGGTACCCACGATCAGCCGGGCCCGGGAGAGGTCCTCGGTCGACTCCACCGCGGCGCTGAGCTCGACCGCCGGGGTGGCGAGCAGCGCGGCCAGCTCCTCGGTGGCCCGGGTCACCCCGATCCGGAGGGACTTGAGCTGCGTCGAATCGCACAGTGCACACACCGCCGGACGCTCCTCGCCGCAACGTCCACAGGCCAGGACGCCGTGAGCCTCGGCCTGGGTCACCGCACCGCCGCACCGGGTGCAGCGGGCCAGTGCGCCGCAGTTGCGACAGGCCAACACCCGGATGCGTCCGGTCCGGTTGAGCACGCACACCACCCGGCCGTCGCTGCGGTCGAGCTCGGTGTGGGCCGCCAGCGCCAACCGTTCCGAGAACAGTCCGGTGCGGGGGTCGTCACCGGTCCGGTCGACCACTTCGACGACCGGCCAGCCGCGGCGCTCGAGGGCCCGGTCGGTGGTCACAAGGGGGCGCCCCTCGGTCACCGCCAACGGCGGGCACGGCGACACCAGTACCACCGGTGCATCGTCCCGCCGGGCGCGCTCGATCACGACGTCGACAGCCGACCAGGTGGGCGACCGCTCCTCGCGGTGGGCCTCGTCGTGCGCATCGAGCACTACGGCGGCGGACAGCCGTTCGACCGGGGCCCAGGCCGCGGACCGGGTGCCCACCGTCACACACCCGCCCCGGCGGGCGGCGGCCCAGTCGTCGGGCAGCAGGGCCACCGGCACCCCGGCGGACACCAGGCGCCCGGCCAGGTACTCGGCCCGGCTACGGGCGGCCGCCACCACCAGGACGCCATCGGGCCCGATCCGGTGGACCACCTCCAGGACGAGCAGGGTCGAGTCGAGGGCCGGGGCCAGGCGCACCACCGAGGACCCGCCCCCGGCGAGGGCCTGGTCCACCAGTGCCACCGAGCCGCCACCGGGCGAGGACACGGTCACTCCCGGTGAGGGGGTCGGCCCGAGAGCACGTACCACCCGCGGAGGCGACGCCGTGCCCAGGAACGACGACACGGGTCCGGCCCAACGCCAGGCGGCCCACTCGGCCAGCGCCACCACCGACGGCGGGGGCCCGAGGCCGCTCGAGCCGGCCAGGTCGATCGGGTGGACACCGGGGTCCGGGGTGACGTCGTCGTCGACCACCCAGGCGGCCACCCGCCGGCCGTGGAGCGGGATCCGGACGCGGCTACCTACTCCCACCACACCGGCCAGTGCGGCCGGAACGGAGTAGTCGAAACGCCGGTGGATGGCCGGGACATCGGGGACGACCCTGACGATGCGGGGGCGGTCCCTTCCGGTCACGCCGCCCCCGCCGGTGGCCGCTGACGGGTCGGGCGTGCCGCTCAGAGTCCGAGCGCCTGCTTCAGGTCGTCGGCCCGTGCCGTGTCCTCCCACGTGAAGTCCTTGTCGGACCGGCCGAAGTGTCCGTAGGCGGCGGTCTTGCGATAGATGGGGCGCTTCAGGTCGAGGTCGCGCACGATGGCGGCCGGCCGGAGGTCGAAGACCTCGTCGACGGCCTTGGCGATGGCGTCGGGGTCGACCTTCTCGGTGCCGAAGGTCTCGACCAGTAGCGACACGGGTCGGGCGACGCCGATGGCGTAGGCCACCTGGACCTCGCAGCGGCTGGCGGCACCGGCGGCCACGACGTTCTTGGCCACCCAGCGGGCGGCGTAGGCGGCCGAGCGGTCGACCTTGGAGGGGTCCTTGCCCGAGAAGGCGCCACCACCGTGGCGGGCCATGCCGCCGTAGGTGTCGACGATGATCTTGCGGCCGGTGAGGCCGGTGTCGGCGTGGGGGCCGCCCAGTTCGAAGACACCGGTGGGGTTGGCCAGCACCCGCAGGTTGGAGGCGTCGAGCTCCGGCGGCAGCAGTGGGTCGATGACGTTGGTGCGCAGATCGGGCAGGAGCAGGGTCTCGAGGTCGATACCCGGATCGTGCTGGGTCGAGATGAGCACGGTCTCGAGGGCTATCGGCCGGCCGTCCTCGTAGGTCACCGAGACCTGGGTCTTGCCGTCGGGGCGCAGGTAGGGAAGCGTGCCGACCCGGCGGACCTGGGCCAGCCGCTGGGCGAGACGGTGGGCCAGCCAGATGGGCAGCGGCATGAGGTCCGGCGTCTCGTCACAGGCGTAGCCGAACATCATCCCCTGGTCGCCGGCGCCTTGGGCGTTGAGCTGGTCCTCGCCGCCGGTACCCGCCCGGACCTCGAACGCCTTGTCGACTCCCTGGCCGATGTTGGGCGACTGCTCGTCGAGCGAGACGATGACGCCGCAGGTGTTGCCGTCGATACCGTAGGCGTCGTCGTTGTAGCCGATGTCGAGGACGGTCTGGCGGACCAGCTTGGGGATGTCGACGTAGGTGGTGGTGGTGATCTCCCCGGCCACGAGCACCAGGCCTGTGGTCAGCAGGGTCTCACAGGCCACACGGCTGTCGGGGTCGTCGGCCAGCAGCGCATCGAGGACCGAGTCCGAGATCTGGTCGGCCATCTTGTCGGGGTGTCCCTCGGTCACGGACTCCGAAGTGAAGGTGTACTGGCTGCTCACGGCTGGTTCCATCCTCTGTGGTCTGTTCGTCGGGCACACGGTCGGCGTCGACGGTCGGTGGTGCTGGCGGTGTGGCGGTCGTTCGTCCGGTGCTGCGGACCTCGTGCGGCAAGGCACCGCCACCGGGGTCCCCCGGGCACGGCAGACCACGCTACCCGCGGCGCGGACACGGACGCTACGCCCGGTTGGCGGCGAGTAGAGGGAGGACCCGGTCGACTACGGCTTCGGCCACATCGGCTTTGGCCGACAGAGGCACGGTCGTGACCGTCCCGTCGGCCCCGAAGATGGTCACGGCGTTGGTGTCGTGGTCGAAGCCGACCTGCGGTGCCGACACGTCGTTGGCCACCATCAGGTCCACGCCCTTGGCCACGAGCTTGGCCCGGGCCCGCTCGGGCACATGGTCGGTTTCGGCGGCGAACCCGACCAGCACCTGTCCCACGTTCCTCCGACGGCCCAGTTCGGCGAGGATGTCGTTGGTCCCCTCGAGCACCAGGTCGGGGATCCCGTCCGACTTGTGCAGCTTGGTGTCGACCACCACCTTGGGCCGGAAGTCGGCGACGGCGGCGGCCATGACCACCACGTCGGCCGCAGGGGCCCGGGACAGCATGACGTCTTCCATCTGCGCCGCCGACTCGACCTCCACCACCTCGACGCCGGATGGGCGGGGCAGTGTGCTCGTCGTCACCAGCACCACATCGGCACCGCGACGGCGAGCCGCGGTCGCCACCGCGTGACCCTGTTTGCCCGACGACCGGTTGGTGATGTAGCGCACCGGGTCGATGGCCTCACGGGTGCCTCCGGCAGAGACCAGGACCCGGACGCCGGCCAGGTCGTGGGCCACCGGTGGAGCGCCCGCACTGAGCAGGTCGAGCACGACGGCCGCGATGGTGGCCGGCTCGGCCATCCGTCCCGACCCGATGTCGCCACCGGCCAGGCGGCCGTCCTCGGGCGGAATCACGATCACGCCGCGGGACTCGAGGCGGGCCAGGTTGTCGCGCACCGTCGGGTGCTCCCACATCTCGGTGTGCATGGCCGGGCACACCACCACGGGGGCACGCGTCGCCACCAGGGTGGTCGTCAACAGGTCATCGGCCAGGCCGGCGGCGTACCGGGCCAGCAGGTCGGCGGTGGCCGGTGCCACAACGATCAGGTCGGCCAACTGACCGAGCCGGGTGTGCGGGATGGGCGAGGCCTCGTCCCACACGCTCGTCTGGGTGGGCTCGGAACCCAGGGCGTCGAAGGTGGCCCGGCCGACGAACCGGGTGGCCCGCTCCGTCAGCACCGGGGCCACGTGCACCCCGGCGTTCACCAGGCGACGGCACACGTCGACGGCCTTGTAGGCGGCGATGCCGGCGGACACGCCGAGCACGACGAAGGGGCGCTCCCCAACCGGTGTAGGTGCCTCGTGCGTTGTCACCTCGGCCACGGCCATCCCCCCGTCCCACCGACCCCGGCGCCAAGGCCGGGGCGGTGAGTCACTCGGTGGTCTCGTCCTTGTCGGCGGCGATGGCCTCGGCCACCGCCTCCTCGACAGCCAGCTCGACCGCGCCCTCGATGAGGGCCACGGCCGCGGCCTCGGCCGCCTCGGCTGCGGCGATCTCCTCGGGGTCGGGGCGGCTGTAGGTGGCCTTACCCTCGGCGACCTCTTCGAAGGCGATCGAGAGCGGCTTGCCCGAAGCGGAGGCGACCTGGGGGGGCACGACCACGCCGATGCCTTCGCCCAGGGAGTTGTAGTAGCTGTTCACCTGGCGTGCCCGACGGGAGGCCAGCGCCACCAGGGTGAACTTGGAGTCGACCTTGTCGAGGAGGTCCTCGATGGGCGGGTCCATCAGGGTGGTCGGGTTCTGGGCCATCACGATCCTTACCAACTGTTGAGGGGTGGGTTCCAGCGATGTCGCCGGGCGGAGAAGCGCCGTTAGGACCTAGGAGGCTCCCGAGCGACGAAGTTCCAGTATAGAGGCCACATCGGCAGTGGCTTGCGCAATGGTGTCGTTGACCACCACGGCGTCGGCAATCCGGCGGCCCTCCCGCTCCTCGTCGGCCCCTTCGGCCAGGCGTCGGGCCACGTGGGCGTCGTCGTCGCCACGGCCCCGCAGTCGGTCGGCCTGGACCTCGGGCGAGGGCGGGAGCAGCAGGATCAGGGTGGCGTCTGGCCGGAGGGCACGCACCTGGGTCGCCCCCTGAAGGTCGATCTCGAGCAGCACGTCGCGACCGGTCCCGGGTTCCGGGACCGGTGTGCCGTAGAGGTTGCCGAGGAACTCGGCCCACTCGAAGAAGCCACCGTCGGCCACCTTGGCCTCGAAGATCGGGCGGTCGACGAACACGTAGGCGTCCGCGGGCTCACCGGGCCGGCGGGGCCGTGTCGTCCATGAGCGGCTGAGCCACAGTCGTGGGTCGGTGTCGACCAGCCGTGAGGCGACGGTCCCCTTCCCCGCCCCGCCGGGGCCGAAGAGGACGAAGATATGGGAGTCGTCGGCAGCCGCGTGGACCGCCGGGGGTACTCCGCTCAGCGGGCGGTCTCCCGGAGGAGCGACTCACGCTGGTTGGAGCCGAGCCCCTGGAGTCGCCGGCTCTCCGAGATGCCTACCGTCTCCATGAGTCGGCGGGCCTTGACCTTGCCAAGTCCGGGCAATGACTCGAGTACGGAGAGCACCTTCATCTTGCCGACGGTCTCATTGCCGTCGGCCATCGTGAGGAGCTCGCCGAGATCGATCGAGCCGAGCTTCAGCTTCTCCTTGACCTCGGCCCGCTCGCGGCGGACCTTGGCGGCCTTGGCCAGTGCGGCCTGGCGCTGTTCGGGCGTGAGTGCAGGCGGTTGCGGCATGGCGGGAACGATAGCGCCTCGGCGGCAAGCGGTCATCCGAAGTGGGCACGCGGCCCCACCGGGGCCCCCGCAACCGCGGTGGCGGAGGCGTCAGAGCACGGCACCTGGAGGGGCGGAACGGCACGGCGCCGGTGGGCCGGCGCGTCGCCGATACTGGGGGGGTGCAGGTGATGGACCTCAACGCGGACCTGGCCGAGGGCGATACCTTCGGCCCGCGCGACCGGGCGCTGCTGGACGTGGTCACGAGCGCCAGCCTGGCCTGTGGGTTCCACGCCGGGAGCCGGACCGTGATGCGCGCCGCCGCCGAATCGTGCATCGAGCAGGGCGTCGCCATCGGCGCCCACGTCTCCTACCGCGACCGCGTGGGATTCGGCCGGTGGGCGCTCGACCTGCCCGCCGGGCAGCTGTCGGCTGACCTGGTCGAGCAGTGGGAGGCGCTGGTCACCGAGGTGACGGCGGCAGGAGGAGAGGTCACCTTCGTGAAACCACACGGTGCGCTGTATGCGGCGATGGCGGTCGACCGCGCGGTGGCGACCACCGTCGTCGACACCTTTGCCCCACGATGCCCGGTGCTGGTCGGCCCTCCCGACGGGACCCAGGAGGGTGCGGCGGTGGCTGCCGGGATGGACATGGTTCCCGAGGGATTCTGCGACCGCGGCTACGACGCCAGCGGCCTGCTCATCCCTCGCGGTGAGGCCGGCGATCTGGTCGACGACCCGGCCGTAGTGGCCGGACGGGCACGGTCTCTGACCATCGACAGCGGCGTCCACGCAGTGGACGGGACGTGGGTGGCGCTCCGTGTCCGGACCCTGTGCATCCACGGCGACCGCGACGGTGCCGACAGCCGGGCGCGGGCCGTGCGTGACGCCCTGGCCGCCGCCGGAGTCGAGGTCCGGGCCTTCGCCCCGGCCGTCGACACGTGACCGAACAGCCGGTCGTCCTCTTCGGAGACCGGGCGATTCTGGTGGAGACCGACGATGTGGCCGGGGCCCATGCACTCGCCGCGTTGCTCGCCAGCCGGTTGGCCCGCGGCGAGGCCCCTGTGGGGATCGACGAGGTGGTGGTCGGGTTCGCCAACGTCCTGGTCGTCCTCGATGCTGACGAACCCGACGTCGACGTCGTGGCCGGGTGGGTGACACAGGTCGCGGCATCAGCCGGTGCCAGGCCCACACGAGATGATCGCCAGGTGCGGACCCACGTGCTCCCGGTGGTGTTCGACGGTCCCGACCTCGCCGAGGTGGCAGCCACCGTCGGCCATCCGCTCGACCGGGTTGTCGACGGGGTGGTCTCGGCCGACCTCGAGGTGGCCTTCGTCGGCTTCGCCCCTGGCTTCCCCTACGTGACCGGCCTGCCCCCCGAGCTTGCCGCCGTCCCCCGGCGGGCCACGCCCCGGACGTCGGTCCCGGCCGGCTCGGTGGCGATTGCCGCTGGCTTCGCTTCGGTCTACCCCCGCTCGACACCGGGCGGCTGGCACCTGCTCGGCCGGACACCCACGTCGCTGTTCGACCCCGACGTCACACCCCACAGCCTTGTCGCCCCCGGGGACCGGGTCCGCTTCACCGTGGTTGGTGACGCCGACTTCGCCGACGTATCGATCGCAACCGTCCGTCCACTCCTCGGTGCCGACGGCCCCTGCATCGAGGTCCGGGAACCCGGTCTGGCCACCACCGTCCAGGACGGCGGGCGCCGTGGGTGTGCCCACGACGGGGTGTCGGCGGCCGGTGCCGCCGACACGGTGGCCCTGGCCCTGGCCAACCTGCTGGTCGGCAACCAGTCGGACGCGGCGGCCCTCGAATGCACCGCGTCGGGACCGACGTTGCGGGTGGTGGGTGAGGGGTACCTGGCCGTGGTGGGCGCCGGGCCGGGTGCGGTCGAGGTCAGCGTCGACGGCCACCCGGCACCGGACGGAGCGGTGCTTGCGGTGAACGACGGCCAGGTCGTGCGGATCGGGCGCATCGGCCTGGGCCTGCGTGCCTATGTGGCCGTGTCCGGGGGTCTCGCCACCCCGGTCCTGTTCGGGTCCCGGTCGTCGGACGCCTTGGCCGGGCTCGGGCCCGGGCCACTCCGAGTCGGTGACCGACTGGCCCGTGGCCAACCGGCGCGTCCCCGCGGCCACCTTGATCCTGCCACGCCGTCATCGGGCAACCACCGCGTCCTGTCGGTGATGGCCGGTCCCCATGGGTCACCGGGCGACGGCCTGGCCGGACGGACGTGGCGGGTCGGGGTCGAAGTCGACCGGATCGGCGTGCGCCTCGACCCCGGCGACGGACCCCGACTCGACGCCGGCGGGCCGCGGGCCTCGACCCCGATGGTGACTGGGGCCATACAGGTGCCGCCCGACGGGCGGCCGATCGTGCTCCTCTGCGACCACGCCACGGTGGGCGGCTACCCGGTGGTGGCCTGTGTGGTCACCGCCGACCTGCCTGTGCTCGGGCAGCTGAGGCCGGGCGACGAGGTCGCCTTCCGCGAGGTCGACCTCGCGACGGCCCGCCGTCTGGCGGTCCAGGCACGCCGGTCCACCGCTTCCCGGGTGGGCGGCTGGTTCCCGACGGCCGCGGGTACCTGAGCCGCCGTTGGCCCAACCGGTGCGCCATGGGTTCCACGGACTCCGACCGCCGGTCGACGTGGCACGATGGGACCTGACCACGCCGGGTGCCCCTGCACCCGCGACCAGGAGGAGCGGCACGTGAGCGACACCGGCCAGAACGAGGACGGCAGCCCCTTCCAGGCCCGGGACGACGGCCAGCTCCACTTCGAGCCGGGCACGGCGGCCAACACGTTCCCGGTGACGGCCCCCGAGGACGCCACACCGCTCGAGGAGGACGAGCCCGAAGGCACCGTTCCGCCGAGCCCGCTGTGGGCCATGAAGGAGCGGGCCCACGGCGGCATCCACCTGTTCGGCCACCCGGCCCGGATCAGGGCCCAGGCCGGCCAGGGCGACGCTGCGGTCTACGCCATCGACGACGGCCCGAAGCACTGCATGATCGGGCGCCGGGTGGGGACCACCACCGACGGCTGCGTCTACAGCCTGATCGCCCGGGTCGACCTGTCCACGTGGAAGTCCCTGGTCAGTGGGGCCATCGACGGGCGCCAGGCCTTCCTGGACGCCCACGAGGCCGGGCTGAGCGGCACGGTCGAGACCAACGGCGTGTCCAATGTGCTCGACATCGACTGGTACGCCCAGCCCACCGACATCCCCGAGGACTACCTGCCGCCGGCCCCCTTCGCCACGTTCGCCGAGGACCTGCCCACCGCCGACCGGTAGCGCCCACCCCGACCGGGGCGACCGCCTGCGGCCCGTCAGGCGCGGGCCGACCACCTGCCGCTGCTCAACCTCGGCCGAGGACCCGCCGGAGCGCTTCACACTCCTGGTGGGCGGCGGCACGCACGGCGCCGATGTCGGGCCCGGCGGCGAGGAGCGCCCGCGAGCTGCTCGGCAGGACGGTGCCCGGCGGACACGCGCCGAACAGCCGACCGGCGTCCTCCGCCGTGCCCCCTTGCGCACCCATGCCGGGGGCGAGCACGACGCCACCGAGTCCGCCCAGGTCGAACGCCGAGGGCTCGAGGGTGGCGCCGATGACCACGCCGACCGTGCCCGGTACCGGGAGCCCACCGTGGTTCAGCCCGGCGATGTCGGCCAGGAGCTGGTCCTCCACCGAGGCGCCCGACGTCGTGATGGCCGTCTGCAGAGCGCGCCCTTCGGGGTTCGAGCTCCGGGTGACGACGATGACACCCCGCCCCCCGTTCGCGGCCAGGTCGAGGGCCGGTTGCAGCGCGCCCAGGCCAAGGTAGGGCACGACCGTCATGGCGTCGGCCACCAGCGGGCTGGCCGGGTCGAGCCAGGCTGCGGCGTAGGCCTCCATGGTCGACCCGATGTCGCCGCGCTTGGCATCGGCGATGACGATCAGGCCGGCGTCGCGGGCGGCGGCCAGCACATCCTCAAGGGCGGCCAGGCCGCTCGAGCCGAGCCGCTCGAAGAACGCCACTTGGGGCTTGACCACCGGGACCACCCCGGCGAAGGCCTCGACACAGGCCAGGCCGAAGGACCGCAGGCCGGCCGGCGTGTCGGCCAGCCCCCAGGCTGCCAGCAGTTCCGACGAGGGGTCGATGCCGGCACACAGTGGTCCCGTCGAGGCCACCGCCTTGGCCACCCGTGTGGCGAATCCGTCTGTCATGTCGTCCTCCTGTCCGTTTCTCCGTCCTCCATCCGATCACCTGGTCCCTACCGACGAGCTGGTCCCATCCGACCATCAGGCGGGCCCGTGCTGTCAGTCACGGGCCAGGTCCTCCGCAGCGAGGGCCGCGCCGCGTGAGTCATGGGCCACGCCCCGAAGTGACCGGACGGACCGGACCCGGTGGTCCACGCACCACGCCCCGATCTCGTCGAGCACCCGCCAGGCCGCCCGGGGATCCCGGAACGTGGCCGTGCCCACTTGAACGGCGTCGGCACCGGCCATGAGCAGCTCGACGGCGTCGCGCCCGGTCATCACCCCACCCACCCCGATGATGGTGGCGTCGGGATGGGCCGCCCGGACGTCGAACACGGCCCGCACGGCGATGGGGTGGACCGACGGTCCCGACAGGCCCCCACCGGCCGGGCCCGATCCGAGGACCGGGGCGCGTCGCTCGAGATCGATGACCATGGCCAATGCGGTGTTGATCAGGGTGACCGCTTCGGCTCCGTGGGCGAGAGCGGCGCCGGCCACCTCGGCCACGTCGGCGACGGTCGGGCTGAGCTTGGCCCACAGGGGCACGGCGGGCCCGTTGGCGGCCACGGCCGCCACCACCTCAGCCGTAGCAGTAGGTGAGTGGGCGAACATGTGCCGACGGTCCTCGACGTTCGGGCAGCTGACGTTGACCTCGATCGCCGTCAGGCCCTCGACTGCGGCCAGCATGCCGGCAGCCTCGGCGAAGTCGTCGACCCGCTGGCCCCAGATACTGACCACGGTGCGGGCACCGGCCGCGGCCAGGCGGGGCAGGTCGTCGCGCACCCAGGCCTCGATCCCGGGGCCCTGGAGACCGACGCTGTTGACCATGCCCGACCCGGCCTGGTGGACCCGGGGCGACGGGTTGCCCGGCCACGGCCCGACCGACAGCGACTTGACCACCATGGCCCCAAGGGCTGCGAGCGGGCCGTAGGCCTCGAGCTCGTCGGCGTGCCCGGCCGTGCCCGACGCCGTCATCACCGGATTGGGCAGGACGAGCGAGCCGACCGGAACTGACAGGTCGACGTCATCCCGGGTGGCGGCCCGCCAGGCCCGTCCCAACCGACCTCTCCGCCCCATTGGCCGCCCCATTGGCCGCCTCACCTGATGCCCCACCTGATCAGGGCGGCCGGTGCCGGACGCGGCGTCGCTCATCTGATCACCTCTGGTGGTACTCCTGGAGCGAGCGCACCGACAGCGGGTGGGCGACCCAGTCGGCGATGCCGGCCGCCGCGGCCCTGGCCGCCGCAACCGTGGTCAGGCACGGCACCAAGTGAGCCAGGGCCGTCGCTCGGATGTGGAGCCCGTCGGCCCGGGGTCCGCGTCCCCGGGGGGTGTTGATGACCAGCTGGACCTTGCCCCCGGCGATGAGTTCGACGGCGTCGACCTTGCCCGGATGGGACTCCCCCACCTTGGCCACCACCGTGCCGACCTCGATGCCCTCGTCGGCCAACATGGCGGCCGTGCCCGACGTGGCGGCCAGGTCGAAGCCGAGTGCGGCGAACTGCCGGGCCGCCTCGAGGCCGCCGGCCTTGTCCCGGTCGGCCAGCGACAAGAACACCGTGCCGCTCGTGGGCAGCCGGTTGCCGGCGGCGATCTGGCTCTTGGCGAAGGCCAGGCCGAATGTGGCGCCGATGCCCATGACTTCGCCAGTCGAGCGCATCTCGGGGCCGAGGAGCGTGTCCACCCCCGGGAACCGGTTGAAGGGCAGCACCGCCTCCTTGACCGACACGTGACCGACGACCGGCTCGGTGAGCAGCCCCTCGGTCCGCAGTTCGGCGAGTGTGGCCCCGACCATGACCCGCGCCGCCACCATGGCGACGGGCACCCCGGTGGCCTTGGCCACGAAGGGGACGGTGCGGCTCGCCCGCGGGTTGGCCTCCAGCACGTAGGCCCGGTCGTCCTTCACGGCAAACTGGACGTTGCAAAGGCCGCGGACCTGGAGGGCCTCGCAGATGACCCGGACGTGGCGTTCGAGGTCGGCGACCACCTCGGCCGACAGTGTCTGGGGCGGCAGTGCGCATGCCGAATCGCCCGAGTGGACCCCGGCTTCCTCGACGTGTTCCATGACGCCGCAGATGACCACCTCGCCGGTGGCGTCGCGCACGGCGTCGACGTCCACTTCCACCGCGTCCTCGAGGAACCGGTCGACCAGCACCGGGCGGTCGGCGGTGACCCCGCCCTCACGGCCGAGGGAACCACCGACCCCGGACATAGCCTCGACCGCGTCGATCAGGCGCTCGTCGTCGTAGACGATCTCCATGGCCCGACCGCCCAGCACGTAGGAGGGGCGCACCAGCACCGGGTACCCGACCCGGCCGGCCACGGCCACGGCCTCGGTTGCCGTGGTGGCCGTTCCCCCCGGGGGCTGGGGGATGCCGAGGCGTCCGCACAGGTCGTTCCACCGCTCGCGGTCCTCGGCCAGGTCGATCGAGGCCGGCGAGGTCCCGAGCACCAGATCCTCGGCGATGCCGGCGGCGAGCTTGAGCGGGGTCTGGCCGCCGAGGCTGACGATAACCCCGACCAACCGGCCATCTCCGCGCGAAGCGGCCCGCTCGGCTTCGATGACGTTGGACAGGTCCTCGGGGGTGAGGGGCTCGAAGTAGAGGCGGTCCGAGGTGTCGTAGTCGGTAGATACCGTCTCGGGGTTGCAGTTGAGCATGATGGTCTCGAACCCGGCGTCGCGCAGCGCCATCGAGGCGTGCACGCAGCAGTAGTCGAACTCGATGCCCTGGCCGATCCGGTTGGGGCCCGACCCGAGGATGATGACCCGGGGTCGGCCCGAGGGACAGATCTCGTCCTCGTCCTCATGGGTCGAGTAGTGGTAGGGCGTATGGGCCTCGAACTCGGCCGCGCAGGTGTCGACGGTCTTGAACGTGACCGCTGCCCCGGTCGCCACCCGGGCCGACCTGACCTGTCCCTCGGTGACGCCGTCACCGAGGAGATGGGCTAGCTGGGCGTCGGAAAATCCCAGGCGCTTCAGCCGGCGCCACTCTCGCCGGTCCAGGTCGTCGACCGTCACCCCGAGGGTCACCTGGAGGTCGAGGGCCATACGGGCGTCGGTGATTTTCGCCATCTCCCACAAGAACCAGGGGTCGATACCCGTCGTCGTCGCCAGGTCGTCGACCGGCACCCCACGCCGGAGCAGCGATTCGAGCTGGTAGAGCCGCTCGGGGGTGGCAATCGCCACGGCCCCCAGGAGGTCGGCCACCGGGACGATGTCGACCGCTGTCTCGGAAGCGTCAGCGTTGAGGCCGGACCGTCCCTGCTCGAGTGATCGGATCGCCTTCTGCAATGACTCGGGGAACGTCCGCCCGATCCCCATGACCTCGCCCACCGACTGCATGCGGGTTCCGAGGACGTCGGTGGCACCCGGAAGCTTTTCGAAGGCCCAGCGCGGGATCTTGGTGACGACGTAGTCGATGACGGGCTCGAACGATGCCGGCGTCGCCCCGGTGATGTCGTTGCTGATTTCGTCGAGGCGGTAACCGACGGCCAGACGGGCGGCGATCTTGGCGATGGGGAATCCGGTTGCCTTGGAGGCCAACGCGGACGAGCGCGACACCCGGGGGTTCATTTCGATGACCGTCTGGTGGCCCGTCCGCGGATCCACCGCGAACTGCACGTTGGAGCCGCCGGTCTCCACCCCCACCCGGCGGATGCAGGCGAAGGCGGCGTCGCGCATCTCCTGGTACTCGACGTCGGTCAGGGTCTGGGCCGGGGCCACGGTGATGGAATCGCCGGTGTGGACCCCCATCGGGTCGAAATTCTCGATGGAGCAGATGACCACGCAGTTGTCGGCGTGGTCGCGCATCACCTCGAGCTCGTACTCCTTCTGCCCGGCGATGGAACGCTCGACAAGCACCTCGCTGATGGGCGAGGCGTCGAGTCCCTCTGCGGCCAACCGGATGAGGGCTTCGGGGTCGCTGGCGATGCCGGTGCCGGCGCCACCCAGGATGTAGCTCGGGCGCACCATGATCGGGTACCCGATCGACTCGCCGATGGCCATGGCCTCGTCGAGCGAATGGGCGAAGCCCGAAGCGGGCACCGACAGTCCGATCTCCTCCATGGCCGCCTTGAACCGCTCCCGGTCCTCGGCGGTGGCGATGGCTTCGGGGTTGGCCCCGATGACCTCGACCCCATTGGCCTCGAGCACGCCCCGCCCGGACAGGGCCATGGTCAGGTTGAGGGCGGTCTGGCCGCCGAGGGTCGGCAGGAGGGCGTCGGGCCGCTCGCGTTCGATGATGGCCGTCAGCACGTCGGGGTCGAGGGGCTCGATGTAGGTGCGGTCGGCCATGCCCGGGTCGGTCATGATGGTGGCCGGATTGGAGTTGGCCAGCACCACCCGAAAGCCCTCGTCGGCCAGCACCCGGCACGCCTGGGTCCCCGAATAGTCGAACTCGCAGGCCTGGCCGATCACGATCGGGCCCGACCCGATGACCAGGATCGATTCGAGGTCGTCACGACGCGGCATCAGCGGCCCTTCCTGTTCGGACCGCCCGGGACAGGAGCGCCGCTCGGCCCACCGTGGGCGTCCATCAGCAGCCGGAACTCCTCGAACAGGTAGCGGGCGTCATGGGGGCCGGGGCCGGCCTCGGGGTGGTACTGCACGCTGAACGCCGGGGCCCCCGTGCTGGCCAGCCCCTCGATGACCCCGTCGTTGAGGTTGACATGGGTCACCTCGGTGGCCCCCAGCGAATCGGCCGCCACTGCATAGTTGTGGTTCTGGGAGGTGATCTCCACCCGGCCGGTCGCGGTCCGCTGCACGGGGTGGTTCCCGCCGTGGTGGCCGAACGGGAGCTTGTAGGTCGTGGCCCCCAGCGCGCTGGCCAGCAGCTGATGGCCGAGGCAGATCCCGAAGACGGGCACCGTCCCGTCGTCGAGCAGGCGGCCGATCTCCGCGATGACCGCGGGCAGGGCCGCCGGGTCGCCGGGGCCATTGGACAAGAAGATGCCGTCGGGACCGAGGTCGAGGACGGCGTCGGCCGGCGTGGCGGCCGGCACCACGGTCACCGTGGCCAGTTCACCGAGCTGGCGGAGCATGGCTTCTTTGATCCCGAAGTCGTAGGCCACCACCCGGTACGGCCCGTCACCCCGCTCGAGGCGGGTCGTCGTGGTGACCGTCGACACCAGGTCGCGCCCGTCGGTGGACGGCGCATCTCGGGCCGCGGTCACCAGATCGGACTCGGCGGCGGTACCGAAGGCGCACGGTACCGAGCCGTGTTCACGGAGGTGGCGGGTCAGACGTCGGGTGTCCACTCCGGTGATCCCGGACACACCGTGACGCCGGAGGAAGTCCTCGAGGGTGCCCGTCGAACGCCAGCTGGAGGGGACGTCGGCCAGGTCGCGGACAACCACCCCGCTGCAGTGCGGACGGGCGGCCTCGTCGTCGGTCGGGTTCACCCCGTAGTTGCCGATGTGGGGGTATGTGAAGGCGATGACCTGTCCGGCGTACGACGGGTCGGTTATCACCTCCTGGTAGCCCGACAACACGGTGTTGAACACCGCTTCGCCGGTCGAGATCCCGTCGTCGGGCGCGTCGCCGAACGCCTCGCCTTCGAATACGGCTCCGTCCGCCAGTACGAGGAGCGCCGGCACCCGGTGGACGCCACCGTTGCGGGGGCTCATCGTTGGGCCACCGCGTCGATCACCACCGGCTCGCCGGCCAGGATGGTGTGCCGTACCCGGCCGGTCAGTTTGCGACCGGTGTAGGGGGTGTTGCGGCTGCGCGAGGCGAGTGCGGTCGGGTCGACCGTCCACGTGGCCGACGGGTCGACGACGCACAGGTTGGCCGCAGCCCCCGGCTCGACCGGACCCCCCTGGCTGCCACCATGGGCGGGGTCGAGGCCGGCGATAGCGGCCGGCTGCCAGCTGAGCAGGGCGACGATGCGCTCGATGGGCAGGTCAAGTTCGGTGGTGGCCAGGGCCAGGGCCGTCTGCAGACCGAGCATGCCCGGGGGCGCCAGGTCGAAGGGCAGGTCCTTCAGCTCGGGAGCGTGGGGGGCATGGTCGGTGGCGATGGCATCGGCCGTTCCGTCAGCCAGAGCCGCCTTCACCGCGTCAACGTCGTCCTGGGGCCGGAGCGGCGGGTTGACCTTGAAGACCGGGTCGTAGCCCGCAGCGCAGCCGTCGGTCAGGGTGAAGTGGTGGGGGGCAATTTCGGCGGTGACCGGCACGCCTTCGGCCCGG
>DATBZS010000097.1:0-9672 GCA_036513075.1 Acidimicrobiales bacterium | reverse complement strand
GCCACCGGGGCACCACCGGAGGCGACAAGCCCGCTCGCCGCCGAACCGGCGGCGGCCTAAGGACCCGCCGGCCCGGACGTCGCCGGATCGCTGCCCGGATGGATGACGACAATCGGGATGGGTCGTGCCGTGTGGCGTTGGTAGACGTCGTAGCGGCCGGTCACCCCGGGGTGGAACAGACGCGCCATTCCCCGATTGGTCCTGTTCACCTTCGGCCACAACTCGGCCTGCTCCTCGGGGGTTGCCACCCGGGCGGTGGCAGCGAGCACCTGGCGACCTACCCGAACCCGCACGTGCGGGTCGGCCTGGAGGTTGAGCAGCCAGGCCGGGGGCCGGTCACTCCCCCCGTTAGAGGCCACCACGATCAGGTCTCCCCGATCCGTGCAGTAGGTCAGACCGTTGGTACGGGCCAGACCAGACTTTCGCCCGGTGGTGGTGATGAGCAGCGCCGGAATCCGGTTGGAGTGCTTCCCGACCCTGCCGTCCGACCACTCGTAGACCCACTTGTGGAACCGAAGATAGGGATCGACGAACCGGGTGCTGAAAATTCCGTCCACTGAAGTTCTACTTCAGTCCTTGGCGTCGTAGGTCGGGATGAGGGTGCGAGCCGCCCGGGCTTCGTCCACCCGGCGTACCGGGGTGCCGTGGGGGTAGGTGGCGAGTGCCTCGGCACCTACCCGTACCGCCTCGGCGGCGATCGCCTCGAGCGAGACAGCCAACGCCTCCAGAGTCTGGGGGCTCTCGGTCTCGGTGGGCTCGATCATCAGCGCTTCCTCCACGATGAGCGGGAAGTAGACGGTGGGGGCGTGGAATCCCTCCTCGAGCAGGCGCTTGGCCACGTCGAGTGCCCGGACACCGTGTTCGGCCTTGAGCGTCCTCGTCGACAACACCACCTCGTGCATGCACGGCCGGTCGAAGGGGACGTCGTAGGTGTGGTGCAGACGCTGGCGGATCCAGTTGGCGTTGAGCACGGCCACCTGGGCGATCTGTTTCAGGCCGTCACCCCCGTTGGCCAGGATGTAGGCGAGGGCCCGGGCTAGCACCAGCGTGTTGCCGTGCCACGTATGGACTCGCCCGATGCTGCGCTCCGGGGTCAGCCATCCGAATGCTGCCCCGGGCTCGCCCGAACCCGTCCGGTACGGGCGCGGTCCGGGCAGGAACGGCACCAGACGCTCTGACACGGCCACCGGACCGGCGCCAGGGCCACCTCCGCCATGAGGAGTTGCGAAGGTCTTGTGAAGGTTCATGTGGACGATGTCGAAGCCCATGTCGCCGGGGCGGACCACGCCGAGGATGGCATTCAGATTGGCACCGTCGTAGTAGAGCAGGCCACCCACGCGGTGGACGGCAGCCGCGATCTCCGCGATGTCCTCTTCGAAGAGTCCGAGTGTGTTCGGGTTGGTCAGCATGATGCCGGCCACGTCCTCGTCCAGGACCGACCGAAGTGCTGCCATGTCGACGCAGCCCCGGTCGTCGCTGGGTACGGTGACCACCTCATAGCCACCGAGGGTGACCGAAGCCGGATTGGTGCCGTGGGCCGAATCGGGAATGATCACCTTGTGCCGGGTCGCACCATGGGCATCGTGCCAGGCCCGCATGAGCAGCAGGCCGGTCAGCTCGCCGGCTGCACCGGCGGCCGGCTGCAGGGTGGCGGCGGCCATGCCGGTCACCTCGCAGAGGGTCTCCTCGAGCTCGACCATGAGGCCCAGCCAGCCTTGGGTCATCGACGCTGGCGCGGCCGGATGGACCCCGGCCAGACCAGGAAGGCCGGCCACCGTGTCGCAGATTTTCGGGTTGTACTTCATGGTGCACGACCCCAGCGGGTAGGCACCGAGATCGACGGAGAACTGTCGGTGGGACAAGCGGGTGAAGTGGGCGACCAGGTCCCGCTCGGACACCTCGGCCACGTCGACCGGCGCGGTGCGGCGGTGGATCGCCGGCACCAGGTCTTCGACCCCGACTTCGGGAATCCCGGTGGTGCGGAACGACCAGGAGCGGCGGCCCGGGTGGGACAGCTCGAACAAAGTCGGTTCGGCATCCCGTCCCAGGAGGGGGGCCGAGCTGGCCTTGCCACCGGGGGCGCCAGTGATGATGGTGGCGTTCTCGTCGATCATCACGCCACCGCCTTCGCCAGTGCCGCGGCATAGGCGTCGATCTGATCGGCGGTGCGCCGTTCGGTGGCGGCGATGAGCAGGCCGTGCCCGCCCCCGTCGACCGCGCCTTCGAGGGAGATGCCGGCCAGGAAGCCGGCGTCGGCCATCCGCTCGATGACGGTGTCGGCCGCGATGGGCAGCCGGACGGCGAACTCGCGCAGAACCGGGGCCTCCGCCCACGGCGTCACACCGTCGACGGCCAGCACCGCACCGCGGGTGTAGTGGGTGGCCCGGGCGCAACGGGTGGCCACCTCGATCAGGCCGGACGTGCCGAGCCAGCCGAGCTGAATAGCGGCCGTCACCGCCATCAGGGTCTGGTTGGTACAGACGTTGGAGGTCGCTTTTTCCCGACGGATGTCCTGCTCACGGGCGCGCAACGTGGTCACGTAAGCGGTGCGGTCTTCGACGTCGACCGTCTCGCCCACCAGGCGGCCGGGCAGGCGGCGTACGTGGGACGAACTGCAGGCGAAGAGCCCCAGGTAGGGACCGCCGAAACCGAGGGTGGTGCCGAACACCTGCCCCTCCCCCACCATCACGTCTGCGCCCCAGTCACCGGCCGAGCGGAGCAGTCCGGTGGCCAGCGGATCGGCGCCCACCACCATGAGCGCCCCGAGTCGGTCGCACAGGGCCCGCACCGCACTCAGGTCCTCGAGGCAACCCAGGTAGTTCGGGTACCCGACGACTACCACCCCGGGCGACCCGTCGACCCCGGTCGGATCCGCTGGCCAGGCCGTCACACCCCCGACCAGGGGAATGGTGCGGATGATGTGACCCGTGCCCACCGCGAAGGTGGCCAGCATCTGGCGCCAGTGGGGATGGATCCCTTCGGACACCCAGACCGTCTGCCGCTTGGTGGCCGCCACCCCTAGGTTGACGGCCTCGACGGCGGCACTGCCCCCGTCGTACAGCGAGGCGTTCGATACCGGCAGCCCGGCCATCCTGGCCACCATGGTCTGGAACTCGAAGACGGCCTGTAAGACGCCTTGGGCCACCTCGGGCTGGTAGGGCGTATACGAGGTGACGAACTCGGACCGCCCGGCCAGGGCCCTGGTCACCGACGGGATCTCATGGTCGTAGGCCCCGCCCCCGGCGAAACACACCAGCCGGTCGTTGCGGGCGCGGTTCTGATCGGCGAACTGCTCCATGTGGGCCAGCACGTCGGGCTCGCCCACCCCGTCAGCGAGTTCGAGGGTCCGTTGCAGCTTGACCGCCTCGGGCACGGCCGCGAACAGCTCATTGATGTCCGACAGGCCGAGGAAGGCGAGCATGCCCGCGATCTCCTCGTCGGTGTGGGGGATGTAGGTACCCAACGTGCTCCTTCAGCGGGACTCGGACGATGAACGGTAGACCAGCGGCCGGTCGGCCGGCGAAGCGGTCATCGGGCGGTGGCCCACCGGCCGGCCGTGACGAACGGAGTCGTCACCACAGTGGCCCCGCGGATCTTTCCGCGTTGCTCGAGTTCGAGGGCCCGGCCGGGGGTGACGTCGACGGCCGCGTCGACAAGGGCCAGGGCGATGCCGTGCTCGAGCATCGGCGAGAAGTTGCCGCTGGTGACCGTCCCGACCGGGACGCCGTCGGCCACGACGGACGCGCCTTCGCGGGGTGGCTGACGTCCCTGGGTACTGACACCGACCAGGTGTCGGGCCACGCCCCGTTTGCGTTCCGCCTCCAGGGCCGCCCGTCCTCGAAAGTCTCCTTTGTCCCACCCGACGACCCAGCCCAGTCCGGCCTGGAGCGTAGTGATGCCCGGTCCGAGCTCGTGGCCGTGGAGAGGCAGAGCAGCCTCGAGGCGAAGCGTGTCGCGGGCACCAAGTCCGGCGGGCAGTACACCGGTGGTAGCCACCGCCTCCCACATGGCCGGTGCCGCGTCATTGGGCACGGCCACCTCGAATCCGTCTTCGCCGGTGTAGCCGGTCCCGGCGGCCACGCACTCGACACCTTTCCAATCGAACCGCTGGACGCCGAAGCGGGGCACCGAAGCGGCCCCGGGAAGCACAGCCGCGGCCCGTGCTCGGGCATGGGGTCCCTGGATGGCAATGATCGACCGCTCGGCGGTGGTGTCCGTTCCCCCGATGGCGCCAACCACACGGTCGGTGTTGGAGGCGTTGGGCATCACATCGAATACGCCGTCCGCCACCCACCAGACGATGATGTCGTCGACCACCGAGGCATCCGATTCGGCAAGAAGATGGGTGTACTGGGCGCGTCCCGGGGCCACTTTGCGGAGGTCGTTGGTCAGTGCGGACTGCAGCCGGTCAAAGGCATCATCGCCCTCCACCCGGACGGTGCCGAGGTGGCTGACATCGAAGGCGACCGCGTCCTGGCGGCAGGCACGATGCTCGGCGATGGTGCCGTCGCCGTAGGCCAGGGGCATCTCCCAACCGCCGAAACCGACCAGCTTCGCCCCCAGTGCTCGATGGACGTCGATCAGGGCGGTGTGTTTCAGGTCGCCGCCGGACGCAACCGCCGGCTCGGGCGTAGCGGTAGGTGTGGTGTCCACCCGAGCAGGCTATCGCCGGAGACGGTCAGGCGGAACGGGCCACAGCAGCCCGACCGGCACTGTCGCCAGCGAGTCCGTACTTGGCCAGGAGGGCCAGGGTGTCGCGCTGATAGAGCAGGGTGACCCGCACCTCGGGGTACAGCTCGGCCAAGCGCCGGACCTTGCCGTTCTTCTTCGTGACGAGTCGCTGGTTGAGTGTCGTCACTTCGACGAAAAGGCCGGGGCGGGGCAGCCAGAAGTCCGGTCGAAAGGCGGAGGTCGGACGCAGGTCGGTACTCCAGTCGAGGACGAACTCGACAGGCTCGTACTCCCACTCCACACCGTAGAAGTCGAGGATCCGGGCGAATCGTTGCTCGGACTCGTGCGCGAAGCGCACACCGCGGCGCGACTTGTGATCCGGTGGCTGCACGAAGTCGGGAGTCACCGCCGAGGGGACTCGCCCGCCGCCAGGTAGGCGGCAGCCGGATGTCGCTCGTCGGGAGTTGGATTGTCCGTCGCCGGGGCCGCCGCGGCGGCGGTCAGTTCCACGATGGCTGCCTCGAGTTCGGACACCACGCCCGACAATGGCAGCACGTTGAACACGCCCTGCCCACCGGCAAGGAGGTCGACCAGCTCACCGTCGGAAGTGGCGAGGATCGAGCGGCTGTCGGCCAGCACGAGTTGTGCGGAAGCCAGGTCGACGCCGAGGTCGCCACGGAGACACTCAACAGCCTGGCGCGCCTGCTGGAGTTTGAGCCCTGCGTCGAGGAGGCGCTTGATCACCTTGAGTTCGAGCACATCGCCATACGAGTAGCGGCGCTGGCTTCCTGAACCGGTGGCGTCGACGATCGAGGGGCGCAGCAGATCGGTCCTCGCCCAGTAGTCGAGCTGTCGGTAGGTGATGCCCACGATGGCGCACACCTGCGTGCCACGGAAACCGTCGACCGGGCCGGTCATCGTGGTCGCCGGACGGGCTTCCTCGGTTGTCTGCTCGGTGCGACGCGCCATGGGATCCTCCACCTCGATCAAAGGTTCACGGTGACCGAAAACCTCACGGTCAACCTGGGCTTTAACAATATCACACGTCCGTAATTACGTGCGTGTGACCGAATCCGCTCGCCGGTGATTTGGCCCGTGCCCTGGGGCAGGTCATGATCGTCCGATGCACGTGCTCCCGCCCCCTCTCCGCGGTCCCGTCCCGTGACGGTCGTCCCGAGTCCCGAGGACAATGCCGTGCCGCTCCACCGTCGCTCGATCGACTACCGGGCCTACGTCGATGGCGACGACATGGTCGTGGTGGGGCGGCTGACCGACTCCCGCCCATGGGCTGAGGACGGAAGCGCGGTGGCCATCGTCCACGACATGGAGCTGCGGGTCCGGGTGCGCACGGCCGACCTCGCTATCACCGGAGCCACCGCCGAGATGCATGCGTTCCCCCATACCGAGTGCCCAACTATAAAGACCGCTTTCGCCGGCCTCGTGGGCCTCAATGTGGCCCGGGGCTACACCCGCGAAGTCCAGGCGCGCTTCGGCGGCCCGCGCGGTTGCACCCATCTCGAGCATCTGGCCCGCTCACTCGGGCCCGTGGTGATCCAATCGATCACCTCGGGCCGGGCGTTCGCAGTCAGCCAGGGCGAGTCCGAGGACATCCTGGCCGCGGGAGCTGGCACGGGCAGCCCGTGGGCGAGGAATTCCTGTCACATCTGGGCCGAGGGCGGCATCGCCGATCAGAAGTTGGCGGCAGGCTGGAGGCCTGGCGTGGGTGGCTATCCCTCCCCTGCCCTCGTCACCTTCCTCGACCGGGGCGACACGTCGTGACGGTCCGACGCCGGACGGCGGTGGCCACCGCCGTACTGATCATCGCTGTCCTGGCTGCGGGGTGCAGCAACGGCACGTCGATCAAGTCGCCGTTCACGTCCAAGCCCCCGGTGCTGGCCCACGGTCCCGAGTACGAGGTCACCACCGGCACGATCAACGGCCTGGGAACAGTGCTGGTCGACGGCAAGGGCATCACCGTGTACATGTTCGCCAACGACGTCCGGGACGCACCGTCACGCTGCTACGACATCTGCGCCATCCAGTGGCCCCCGGTAGTGCTGCCCCCGAACGTCACCCGCCCGGTAGCCGGCCCCGGCATTCAGGAGTCACTACTCGGAACGGCAACCCGCACTGACGGCAGCACTCAGGTCACCTACAACGGGTGGCCGCTCTACGTTTGGCCTCCGGACAGGGTGCCGGGCCATGCCACCGGCCAGGCCCTCACCAACGCCGGCGGCCTTTGGTACGTGCTCTCCCCCGCCGGCAACCCGATCAAGACACCGTCACCGTGACCGCTCCCGACGAGCCGGTCAGCGTGCAGCGAGTCGACCTCGAGGATCCCGTGGCGTCTTCGCACCCACCAGCCGGCCGGAAGTCGAACCGGGGCTCGCTGTGGTCGGTCAACTCGACCGGCTCGATCCTGTCGATCAACTCGACGGGGTCGATCCTCTCGATCGGTTCGGTCGGCTCGATCCTGTCGATCGGTTCGGCGGGTTCATTCGCTTCGCTGGCCTCGTTCGCCAGCGTCGCCTCCGTGGCCTCGGCCCTGTCGGCCCGCTCAGCGTTCGCCATCCTCTCCTACCGCTCGACCAAGACCCGCCTGGCGGTCCGCGGTCAGTCGATGCGCTCGAGGGTCTCCCGGTAGCGGTGACCGTTGGCCACGTACTCGTCGGCCGACAGCCGGATCATGGTGAGGTTGGACGCATCAGGCCGGATCGTGGCCGGAACGCCGAGTGCGAGCGAACCCGGCGGTACCGACATGCGGTTGGGCACCACCGCGTTGGCCCCAACGGTGGCCCCCGTGCCGACCAAGGCCCAGTGCAGAACTGCCGAGCCCGAGCCGACCAGTGACTCGTCCTCCATGGTGCAGCCCTCCAAGTGGGCCAGGTGGCCGATGACGCACCCATCACCGACGACGGTCGGGAATCCGGGGCCAGCGTGGATGACCGTCCCGTCCTGGACTGACGAGCGCTCGCCGACGGTGATGGTCCCGTAGTCGCCCCGTAGAACGGCCCCCGGCCACACCGTCGATTCTGAGCCGACGGTCACGTCGCCGATCAGTACCGCCTCGGGGTGAATGTAGGCCTCGGGATGGATCTGGGGCACCCGGTTGCCCAGTCGGTAGATCGGCATGTCCGGACTGTACGGCACCACCACCACAGGCGGCGCCGGCCGTGCACGGACGACGCCCGATCGACGGCTACAACCAGGGGCGACGTACACTCAAGTATGCCTGTCGGGCCCCGTTACGAGGAGATCGTCCATGAGTGATGCAGCAGCACTCGGCCACCCGGTGTTTGACGCCGACAACCACTACTACGAGGCGGTGGACGCCTTCACCCGACATCTCGACCCCGCCCTCGGTCCGCGCGTCGTCCAGTGGTGCGAGATCAACGGGCGCAACTACCACGTCATCGGCGGCCAGGTGAGCAGGGCAGTCACCAACCCCACGTTCGACCCGATCGCCATGCCGGGCGCCATGTACGACTACTTCCGGGGAAACCCGGACAATCGCAACCCGATGGAATTCCTGTCTCGGAGGGAGTCCATCCGGCCCGCGTACCGCGAACCGGCTGCCCGGGTGACCACCCTCGACGAGCAGGGCCTGGCCGGCTGCCTCCTGTTCCCGACCCTCGGGATGATCTACGAGGAGCCGTTGGCCCACGATCCTGAAGCCGTCTGCCACCTGTTCCGGGCGTTCAACCGATGGTTAGTCGAGGATTGGGGCGTCAATCACCAGGACCGCATTTACGCCGCCCCCTATGTGACGCTGGCCGATCCGGCCTGGGCCGTGGAAGAGCTGACCTGGGCGCTGGAGCAGGGTGCCCGGATGATCGTCATGCGCCCGGCGGCGCCGACCACGGCACTCGGCCGGCGCTCGCCGTTCGACACGCTCTTCGACGGTTTCTGGCAGTTGGCCAACGACGCCGGAATCACTGTGGTCGTCCACGCCGCCGACAGCGGAATCTCCTCCAATGGCTACGCCGTGGATGGATTCGGTGCGACGTTCAGCGGCGGGTGGAAGCCCTCGATCAAATCATTCGCCATCGAGCAGGCCATCCGGGACTACCTGCTGTCCGCTGTGTTCGAGAATATGTTCGTCCGCTTCCCGAATCTGCGCATCGCCTCGGTGGAGAACGGTGCCCAGTTCCTGCCCGACCTCCTGGCCAAGGTCCGCTCGACGGCCAACAAGATGCCCGGGTACTGGAAGGACGATCCGATCGACACCTTCCGCCGCCACGTGTGGATCAACCCGTTCTGGGAAGACGACGTCAACACCGTCGCTGACTGCGTCGGCCCTGACCGCGTGATCTTCGGCTCGGACTGGCCTCACATCGAAGCGCTACCGGAGCCGATCGAGTACATCCGCGAGCTCAAGGAATTCAACGCCGACGAAAAGAAGAGAATTCTCTTCGACAACGTTCAGGAGCTGCTCACCCTCCGACCGACCTGAGCCGGACCACAACCGGGAATCAGTGACCCCGTCCGCGTCCCCGCGACTTGTGGGCGTCCTTGCCGTGGTGGGTCGTCTTGTGGGTCGCGTTGCGTGCATTCTGCTCGCGGGTGCGGTTCTGCCGGCTCCGACCGGCGAAGCCCCCGGCCACGATGACCACGAGACCGACGGCGACGATCGCGAAGATGATCATGGAACTCCCTTCGTTGGTGAGGCGTTGAGATGTGCCGCCGCAGGATATGCGGGTCCACCCCGGCCGTGCCACCACACTCGATGGTCCTGAGTGGGCTCACCTCGACGTCACCGTGAGGTCACCGATTGTTCGCCGAATCGTGACGTCCCGTTCGTACGGCCTTTGGTAGAACGGGGACGGTTCTTGCGGATCGGGCGCAACCTCTCCCCAAGGACTAACCTCGATCATTCGTCCGACCCCTTGGTGACGGCGGAGTCGCCAGCGAGTTGATGGTGGCGATCGATCTTGTCGAGCGAACCACATCGCGGGCGTGAAGTGCCCCGGTGTTGTCATTCAGTTTCGGATGTCACGCCCC
>DATBZS010000096.1:0-26484 GCA_036513075.1 Acidimicrobiales bacterium | reverse complement strand
CAGGTCCGGTCGACAGCCCTCCGGGCCCGGTCCACGTCGTCGGTCACGACCGTGTCCACACCGGCGCCGAGCATGGCGGCCAGGTCGGTCTCGTCGGTCACCGTCCAGGCGGCCACCACCAGCCCGGCCCCATGGGCGGCCGCCACCGTTTCGGGGGTGACCAGGGCGACCGGTAGGTGGACAGCGGCACAGCCGAGGTCGACGGCCCCGGTAACGGCGGTGCCGGCGTCAAAGGAGGAGAGCACCTGGAGACCGGTGGCGACGCCGGAGCCGGCGGCGCGGACGGCGGTCAATGCAACCGCCCAGAATGCGGCGGTCAATGCACCCGCCCAGAATGAGGAGACGATCACCGAATCCTGCATCTCCGTCGCCTCCACCAGGTCGACCACGTCCCGGGCGCACCGGTCCGACGGGTCGAAGGCAGACTCCGTCGGCAGGTTCTTGACCTCGATATTCACCACCATCCCGGCACAGGCGGCCAAGGCGTCGACCAGGAGCGGAACGTGGTCGGGCAGGTCGGCGGTAGCCAGTTGGTGGACAGCGCCCACCCCGCCCGCTCCCAGCGAACGGGTCCGGACAAAGGCCTCAAGCCTATTCTCCCGCACCCCGCCTGCCGGGTCCGGGCTCCCCCTGTGGGCTTGTAGGGCGGTCGGCATGCTCACGCTCCGCGCTCCTCCCAACACTTGACGCGATTTCGCAGTATCTGTGTCAAATCCCTCGTCGGAGGCCCCAAAACTGCTTGCAAGCGTTGGTGCCGATGGTTACTCTAGTGAACGAACCCTGAACAGCCGGTGACACCTTTAGCGCCGAGCTATGTGAATAAAATCACAAGAGGGCAATCCAAATTGATGAGTGGAGGAAAAAGCGTGGCCCTCATGTGGAATCGCACGGTCGAGTGGGACGAAGGTGACTGGCGCCAGTTCGCCGCCTGTCGGAGCACCGAGCCCGATCTGTTCTTCCCCATCGGCACCACCGGGCCCGCGGTCGACCAGATCGAGTCGGCCAAGCGGGTCTGCCGCAGCTGCGAGGTCCAGGAGACCTGCCTCGATTTCGCTCTGGCCACCAACCAGGAGTCCGGCGTCTGGGGAGCCACCTCCGAAGAAGAGCGACGCAAGTTGCGCAAAGCCTGGCTGGCTGCCCGTCGTCGGGCTTCCTGAGCTAGTCCACCGCACTCCACTCGACCGCACCTGTCACTCCCGCTCGCAACACCCGCACCCCTGACGGGCCGCGCCCGTGCTGGGGTTCGAACTACCGGCCGCCCACTATTGGCCGATGGGCTGCGGCTCCCGTGCCGGTAGTTCGATGACCACGACCGTGCCGTGCTCGCCGTTGCCCGACTCTGACCGGTTGCGCATGGCGATGGTCCCGTCGAGCTGACTCCGCACCAGGTCGCGGACGATGGAGAGTCCAAGGCTCTGGGTGTCGTCGATGTCGAAGCCGTCGGGCAATCCGGACCCGTCGTCCAGGACCTCGACGCGCAGCAGGCCGCCTTCGGCCGACAGGTCGACCTGGATGGTGCCGGTCGAGTCCCGATCGGGCTCGTCGGCCCCGTCGCCGTCCTCCTCGGCCTCGAAGTCGAGGAAGGCGTGCTCAATGGCGTTCTGGACCAGCTCGGCCAGAACCACGGCCAGCGGGGTGGCCACGTCGGCCGGTACCTCGCCCAGCCCGCCGTTGACCACGAAGGCCAGGTGACGGGAGACCACCGAGTCCTTGGCCATCCGGATCAGCGAAGTCACGATCTCGTCGAATGGCACCTGGTCGCTCGGCTCACGGGAGAGGATCTCGTGGACGATGGCGATCGACCGCACCCGGCGCTCCGCCTCGAACAGCGCCACCCGCCCGCCACCGGGTGGCAGCCGCCGGGCCTGGAGCCGCAGTAGCGCCGAAATGGTCTGCAGATTGTTCTTGACCCGGTGGTGCACCTCGCGGATGGCGGCATCCTTCGACAGCAGCAGTCGGTCGAGACGGCGCACGTCGGTGACGTCGCGGAGCAGGACGATGCAGCCGGTCACGTCGTCGCTCTGGATCAGGGGTATGCAGTGGAGCAGGACGGAGACGTCGGGCCGCCGCTCGACCTCCTCCACCACCGGCAACGCCGAGGCGAGTGCCCACTCGATGGCTGATTCCTCGATCCCGAGGTCGGTGAGTCGGCGCCCCTCGATCTGCGAGTACATGCCCATCCGGTGGAGGGCGTTGGTGGCGTTGGGCGAGGCGTAGCGGACGCGACCCTCCTCGTCGACCAGGACCACGCCGTCCCCGACACGAGGGGCCTCCTCGGTCGCCACCTCCTCACTCGGGAACGGGAAGGATCCCTCGGACAGCATGATGGCGAAGCGGTTGAACACGTCGCGGTAGGTGCGCTCGAGGTGGCCTGGCCGTCGACCGGCCCCGGTCGACATCCGGGCCAGCACAGCCACGGTCTCCCCCTGACAGCGCACCGGGATGCAGTGGAGCCGCGCCGGCTCGGCCCCGGGCTCGAGCCCCATCTCACCCCGCGACGACTCGCCCGACTCGAAGGAGAGGACCACCAGCGGCCACACGTCGGCGTCGACGGTCTGGCCCACCAGATCGTGCTCGATGACCGTCGAGCTGTTGGACGGGCGCATCTGCCCGAGGATGACCAGCTCGAGGGCGGCCGGACGGGGATCAGATGGATCAGGGGCCATCGGCGCCATCAGCACCAGGTCGGAGAACGAGAGGTCGGCCAGGATGCCCCACGTCCCGAGGAGGCGCTGGAGGTGGGCGAGCTGGTCCTCGTCCAGGTTGGTGCGCTCGAATGCAAGCTCGGCGGGAGTGGCCACCGGTCAGTTCCTCCCGGGTCCCGGGTGACCGGCGGCGGCCGATGGCACCGCCACGGTGATCTCGTGGGGCTCTCGCCCCCGAAAGCCCCGCAGGGTGTCCACCCCGACATTGGCCAGCAGGGACCGCAGGTCGTCGGCCCGCTCGGCCACGTCGGGCAGGGTGTGGGCGTCAGACGCCGTCGTCAGCGGAACACCGTGGTCGACGAACCGCTTGAGCAGTGGGGGCGCCGGATACTCCTCTCCCACCGGCTTCCGCCAGCCGGCCGACGAGACCTCGGCAGCCATGCCCGACCGCACCGCCGCCTCGGTGATGCGGTCGTAGAACTCGTCAGGCACCCCGGGTACCCGTCCGGCGATCTTGACCAGGTCGGGGTGGGCGAACACGTCGCAGACCCCGGAGGCGCCCAGCTCCTCCATGGCCCGTGTGTACTCCTCCCACACCTGGTCGATGTCCCGGTGGTCCCACTCAGCCAGGACCTGCGGATCGCTCAGCACGTCGAACCGCCACGTCCCGAGCCAGTGCACCGAGCCGAGCAGGACGTCGAACGGGTAGCCGGACAGGAGGTCGGCGACGTCGTCCATCCGGTCCTGGTAGTAGTCGACCTCGAGGCCGAGCACCACCGGCAGCCCGGCGGACTTGACGGCCTCGACCACTTCGACATACTCGTCGAGGTCGACCCGGGCGTGGTGGTCCCAGTAGGCGGCCATGCCGGGGCGAAGCTCATCGCCGGGGAGGTCGTCCCAGAAGCCGCCGAGGCGGTCCTTGGCCTGGGTGAACCGGAAGAGGTGCTCGGTGACGGCGATCTCGGTCACCCCGCGGGCAGCCGCCCGCTCGCAGTAGGCGGCGACCTGATCGACGGTGGTCTGGGCGTCGCTCTGGCTGTGGGGCCACAGGTGGAGGTGGTAGTCCAGCACGCTGGCGGTGGGTCCTTTCGATGCCTGCCGGTAGGTCGGCGGGCGGAGGAGCGGTGGGGGTGCCGGGCTCAGTCGGTCCGGCGAACGAGCGTGACGCCGTCCCGGACGGTGGTCTGGACGGCGACGACGCGGGGATCGGTCGCCACGAAGTCGTTGAACGCCCGCAAGGCTTCGGTGTCCTTCGTGGTGTCGGCCGGGTCGAGGATCCGTCCCGACCACAAGGTGTTGTCAGCGGCGATGATGCCGCGGGGCCCCAGCTTCGGGAGCACGGCCTCGTAGTAGGCGCGGTAACCGGACTTGTCGGCGTCGATGAACACCAGGTCGAAGGGTCCGGGCAGCGAGGCGATGGTCTCGATGGCAGGACCCACCACGACCTCGATCCGTTCGGCGTAGGGGCTGGACGCGATGTGGCGTTGGGCGAACGCTGCGTGCTCCGGCGAGATCTCACACGTCACGATCCGACCGCCCGGGGCGAGGCCGGCAGCCATGGCCAGGGCCGAGTAGCCACCGAACGTGCCGATCTCGAGGACCGAGGTGGCCGACAGCGCAAAGGTCAGCATCTCGAGATAGCGGCCTTCCAGGCGGCCCACCATCATCTGGGGGTTGTCGAGCGTCACGACCAGCTCGGCGGCCAGGGCCTCGAGGTGGGCCGGCGGGGCGGTGGTGTGCTCGCTGGCGTACGCCTCGAGGATGGGGTCGACGATGTCGGTCACCCCCGCATCGTACGGCCCGCCGGTCGGGCGCGTCACCGGGGCGCGTCCGGCCACCACGGTCAGCCCCAGATCGTTTCGCCGAGGCGGAGCAAGCCAGACAGGTCGTGGATGTCGGTGTCGAAGAAGGGCACGGTGGCCAGCACGTCCGGTGCCACGGCCAGTGAGGCCCGCTCCTCCATCTCGCGGAGGGCGACCACCTGAAAGTTGAGGAAGCTGTCGGCCACCTCGGTCAACACCCGTGCGATCTGGACCGGGTCGCCCAGCCCCGCGCCTATGCCGCCCAGCCCGGGCGCGAGGGCGGCGGCCAAGTCCTCGGCCCGGTCCTTCATGGCCTCGGCCACCTTGGTGCCGGCCCGTCCACGGAGGTAGTCGGGCAGCACCTTGTTGAGCACGATGGCTCCGAGGTGGAGTTTGCGTTCGGTGAGCTGCTGGGCGAAGAACTCCGCCTCGCGCAGCGGGGTGGCCTCGAGGGTGGAGACCACGACGAAGGTAGTGCGGCGGTCGGACAGGAGCCGGCCGACGGCCTTGGACCGCTCGACGAATCCGTCATACATGGTCTGGAAGAGGATGAAGAACTCGGAGATGTCGCCCATGAATTCCGTCCCGAGGATCCGGTCGCTGATCTGGTAGAAGGGCTTGGTGGCCACGTTGATGAGCTTCGAGCGGTAGGGGACGATCAACCACCGCAGGAGCCGCGACGAGAAGAAGTCGGCCAGCCGTTCGGGGGCGTCCAGGAAGTCGAGGGCGTTGCGGGTCGGCGGGGTGTCCACCACGATCAGGTCGTACTCCCCCGTCGAGTGGATCTCGTAGAGCCGCTCCATGGCGATGTAGTCGTGGCTCTGGACAAAACGTCCGGCGATGTTCTGGTAGAGCGGGTTGGCCAGGATCTCGTCGCGGGTCTGCTCGTCGGGTGCGTGCTGGCGGATGAGCGAGTCCCATGACTCCTTGGTGTCGAGCATGGCCGCCCACAGCTCGCCCCGGGCCTTGATCCCGGCGGCCGCAAAGGCCGAGTCGGGCACCCGGTGCTCGGTGTTGCCGATGCCGTCGAGGCCGAGTGCGTTGGCGAGGCGCTTGGCCGGGTCGACGGTCAGCACCAGCACCTTGGAACCGTGGTTGACAGCCGCCATCAACGCCGATGCCGCGGCCGTGGTCGTCTTGCCCACGCCGCCGGGGCCGCAGGCCACGACGATCTCCTTGGTGGCCAGCAGGCCGTCCATCGTCGGGTCGGCCGGGGCGGTCGGCTCGGCGTTCTTCGCCGCCCGCTGGGCGCGGGCCGTCATCAGAAGCCCAGCTCCTCGCCCAGCGAGCCGGCCACCTGCTTGGTGGTGCGGAGCCCGTGGGAGCGGGTGAAGAGAAACGGGAGGTACAGGAGGGGGACGTCAGGGTCGATGCCTCCGCGCAGCCGTTCGAGATGGGACGACCGGGTCCGGCGCATGGTGACTGCCAGGCGGGCAGCATCGAGGACCGGTGCGGCGTCGCCGTCGACGAGTCCGTCGAGTTCGGCCAAGGGGTCGGCAGTGGTCAGTGCCTCGAACACCGCCTCCTCCTGGCGGCCGAACAGTTCGGGTAGGACCCGGTTGACCACCACGGCGGCCAACTGCACCGTCGTCTCGCCGCGCACACGCTCGGCCAGTTCGATCGTCTCGCTGACCGGCATCTCCTCGGGCGTGCACACGGCCAGCAATCCCGTCATCGCCGGGTCAGACAGCATCTCCAGCATCCAGTCGGTCTGCGTGCGGATCAGACCCACCTTGACCAGGCCGTTGACGGCCTGCGGGGCGGCCAGCAACCCGACGATGTGACCGGTGGCCTGGGCATCGACCACCACCATGTCCCAGTCGCCATCGCGCACCTCGAAGCAGAGCTTGCCGAGGGTCAGGATCTCGCGGACCCCGGGGGCGGCCGTGGCCAGGAAGTCGAAGGCTTTGGCCACCGGGCCGATCCGGCCGACGATGGGGATGTGCAGCTGGAGCTTCAGGTACTCCCGCAGCGCCGCCTCGGTGTTCATGGTCATGGCGAAGAGGCCGGGCTGGACCTCCTTCTCCTTGAACTCGATGGGCGGTGACTCGTAGTAGTCAGCCAGCTCGCCTTTGGCGTCCAGCTCACAGATGAGGACCTTCTTGCCCTGACTGGTCGCCAGTAGGGCCAGCGCCGAGGCCACCGTGGTCTTGCCGGTGCCGCCCTTGCCGGTCACGAAGACCAGCCTCCGGTCAAGCAGCGGGGTCATCCGGTCAGCGGGCACCGGGGCTCCCATTGCCGGGCGACGGGCGCAGTGCCGGGATGCGGCGTCGGATCAGGAGATCCCGAAGCCGACCCGACGGTCGGAGACAGGCGGGTCCAGCTCGATGTACGCGACCTTCCCTACCGGAATCCCGACCTGGCGGCCCTTGCGGTCGGTGAGCCAGAGGATCTTTCCCTCCTCGCCCATCGCCGCCTCGATGTCGGCCAGGACCTTGTCTCGGTCAGCGTCGTCCGGCAACTCGATGTCGAGCTCCTTCATCGACTGCACGATCCCGATACGCACGTCCACCTGGCACGCTCCTCTCAACCTGGCGATCGGTGGGACCACCCGGTGACCCTGACGATACAACCCCCCGGGTCCTCCTCATCCCCGATTGTCGTCCGCGGGGCTCGTCCACGGAGTCATGCATGGTGGTCCCACGCCAAGGTCCCTCGCCGGGCGGCAGCGAGACCCCTCCCCGTCGCAGCGATGGGGCACACTGGCGGGATGGACGGCGAGACGCCCCCCGTCGGGGGGACCGGACGACCCGGTGAGACCGAGCGCAACCGCCGGTGGGCGGCCACCATGGACGGCCACGGGGCCGACGGAGTCACCTTCGCCCATCTGGACAGCCACGCCACCACCGGCGCCGACCTGCCGGTCCCCGGGTTCGACCGGGTCGCGCGCGAGGAACTCGAACGGGCCCAGCTCGCCCCCGGGGCCACCCTTGCCGAGGGTGCAGGACACCGGTCACGGGCCGAGGGACCTGACCCCTGGCGTACGTGCTTCGAGCGTGACCGGGACCGCATCTTGCACGCCCCCTCCTTCCGGCGGCTGGCCGGCAAGACCCAGGTCTTCGTCTTCCCCGACGACCACCAGCGGACCCGCCTCACGCACGCCCTCGAAGTCGCCCAGGTGGCCACCGGGATCGCCCGGGCCTGCCGCCTGAACGTGGCCCTGACCGAGGCCATCGCCCTTGGGCACGACTGCGGTCACGGCCCAGGCGGCCACGCCAGCGAGGACGCCCTTTCGCCCTACGTCGACGGCGGCTTCGACCACGCGCCGTGGGGAGCCGACGTTTCGCTGGCATCGCTCAATTTGTGCGCCGAGACCCTCGACGGCATCCGCAACCACTCCTGGTCGAGGCCGGCACCCGCCACCCCCGAGGGCGAGGTGGTCAGCTGGGCCGACCGGATCGCCTACGTCTGCCACGACTTCGAAGACGCCGTCCGCAGCGGCATCGTCACACCGGCCGCCCTGCCCGCTGTCGTGCGGGATCGGTGCGGCGACCGCCGGGGCCGTCAACTCGGCACGTTCATCGATGCACTGGTCGAGACGACCTTGACCACTGGACGGGTCGGCATGGCCGACGCCCAGGCCGAGGCGTTGGCCGCCTTCCGGGCCAGCAACTACGAGCACATCTACCTCCGACCCAGCTCGCTCACCCAGGGGACGGCCGTGGTGGAAGTGCTCCAGGCCCTGGTCGAGCACTTCGGCGACCGGCCTCACCTGCTCCCCACCGCCGGCCATGATGACGTCGGGCTGACCGGGGGCGAGCCGGGAGCTGTTCATGCAGCCGTCGCCTACGTGGCCGGCATGACCGACCGGTTCGCCTTCAGCCAAGCCGTGGCCCTGCTCGGATGGGATCCCGACAAGCTGCCTGTGGGCATCGGCGTCACCGGCAGGTTCTGAGGGTCCAGACCGGACCGACCGCCAGGACGGCGGACGTCAGTCGATCACCCAGGTCAGGTTGAACGCGTCGCCGCCGGTACCCGGTGCCGAAGCCGATGTCTGCACCGTGGTGCCCCGATCCGTGAAGCGACTGCGGGACCGTTGCCGGGTGCGAAGACGCTCCCCGGACCGCGTGGCCCGGCACCGTCCATCGGGGCGGTGACAACACCGATCACTTGTACGAACACTTCGGCGCGCTCCCTACTATTGAGGACATCGGGGCAGAACGACCGATCGAGGAGGTCCCCATGGTCACCCGGGAAGCGGCAAGCCACCAACCCACGGCGCCCAAGGACCGTACCGGCCCACCGCTAAGCGACGGACCACCGGGAGGTGGCGTGGCTGCCGCCCTGGCCCCGATGGTCACCGCCCTCCTGGGCGGGGACGCGCCGGTCCGGTTCAGGTTCTGGGACGGTAGTGCCCTGGGTGGCGACGACGCCGTCGGCACCATCGACGTGCACTCGCCCGACGCCATCCGCCGGATCGTATGGGCCCCCGGCGAATTGGGCCTGGCCCGGGCCTTCGTCGCCGGGGAGCTGTCCATCGACGGGGACATCTTCGAGGTGCTGATGGCACTGCGCGACGCCTCCCCCCGTGAACTCCGTCGCCTCGACGCCCGCACCGTGGCCGCCACCGTCCGGGCGGCGGCACGCCTCGGGGTGCTTGGCACCCCGATCCCGCCACCCACCGAGGAGAGCCGGCCCGCCGGTCGGATCCACTCGCCGGCCCGCGACGCCCGCGCCATCAGCCACCACTACGACGTGGGCAACGACTTCTACGAGTTGGTGCTGGGCCCGAGCTGGACGTACTCATGCGCCCGGTTCGTCACCCCGGCCACCACCCTGGAGGAGGCCCAGGCGGCCAAGTACGAGCTGATCTGCCGCAAACTCGGACTCGACCACCGGCCCGGCACCCGGCTGCTCGATGTCGGGTGCGGGTGGGGGTCGATGGCCATCCACGCGGCCCGCCACCATGACGCTCGGGTGGTCGGGGTCGCCCTCAGCCACGAGCAGGTCGACAAGGCGACCGAGCGCGTGCGCCGGGCCGGCCTCGAGGACCGGGTGGAGATCCGCTACCAGGACTACCGCGACCTGGCCGGTGAGCAGTTCGACGCCATCTCGTCGATCGGGATGTTCGAGCACGTGGGCTCGAACCGGACCGGGACGTACTTCACCACCCTGCGGGGTCTACTGGCCCCCACCGGGCGGCTGCTCAACCACGCCATCTCCTCGGCCGGCGGGTCGCGACTCGGCACGCGGACCTTCATCGGCCGCTACGTGTTCCCCGACGGCGAGTTGATCGACGTGGGCGAGGTGGTGCTTGCCATGGAGCGGGCCGGCTTCGAGGTCCGGGACGTGGAGTCGTTGCGCGAGCACTACGCCCGCACCCTGCGCAGCTGGGTCGCCAACCTGGAGGAGCACTGGGACGAGGCGGTGGCTCTCGTCGGCCGGGCCCGGTCCGACATCTGGCGTCTCTACATGGCTGCATCGGCCGTCGGGTTCGAGGACGGCGGTATCGCCGTGCACCAGGTGCTCGGGGTGGTGCCTGCATCTGACGGAACGAGCGGCATGCCTCGGACACGGGGCGAGTGGGACTGACCGGCCCTCCGGTGACGGCTTCTACTTGACGGTGAGTTCACGTCGGTAGACACGGGCAGGACCGAGACCGGCGATGGTGGCGGCCAGTTGGGCGAACACAGCGGCGGCCTCGCCGTCAGGGTCGGCGACCACCACCGGCACACCCTCGTCACCCCCCTCACGCAGGGCCGGCACGAAGGGGATCTTGCCGAGCAGCGGCACTCCGAGGTCCTTGGCCAGCTGCTCTCCGCCACCGGCGCCGAAGAGCTCGTAGCGCGTGCCCTCGTCACCGGTGAACCAACTCATGTTCTCGATCACCCCGCGCACCGCCAACTTCAGCTTGCGGGCCGCGTAGGCCGAGCGCTGGGCGACCCGCTGGGCGGCCGCCTGGGGTGTGGTGACGACGAACACCTCGGTTTTGGTCAGGTACTGACCCAAGGAGAGCGTCACGTCGCCTGTGCCCGGGGGCATGTCGATCAGCAGGAAGTCGGGCTCACCCCAGTAGGCGTCGACCAGGAACTGCTCGAGGGCCTTGTGCAACATCGGGCCCCGCCAGATGACCGGGGTGTCGTCGGCCACGAAGAATCCCATCGACAGGCACCGCACCCCGTTGGCCGTCGGCGGGACGACCAGGTCGCCGATGATCAGGGGGTCGCTGGTGATGCCCAGCATTTTCGGGACCGAGAACCCGTAGACGTCGGCGTCGAGGATGCCGACGTCGTAACCGGCACGGGTCAGGGCCACGGCGAGGTTGACGGTCACCGAGGACTTGCCGACACCGCCCTTGCCCGACGAGATCCCGAGGATCCGAGTCTTCGACCGGGGCTCCATGAACTTGTTGGGCCGGCCCTCCTCGTGGCCGAGGGCGCCCGACCCCTGTCCGTGCCCGTGGTCGTGCCCGTCGTCGGCGGCGTGCATCGTGCCACCGTCGACGGCATCGCCCCGGAGCAGCATGCGCAGTCGGGCCCGTGTCTCCTCGTCCATGACGGTGGTGTCGACGGTCACCTCGTCGACCCCGTCGACCCGGGCGACCGCGGCTCGCACCCGTGCCGTCAACTCGCCCACCTGGGGGTAGTGGGCCACCGGCAGGGCCACCTCCACGGTCGCCTTGCGACGCTTTGTGCGGACTCCGCCGACCATGCCCAATTCCCCCAGCGGGCGGCGCAGCTCGGGATCGTCCACATGGGCGACTGCGGCGGACACCTGGGACTCGTCGATGGACATGGGGGTTCTCCTGAAGGAAATTCGGCGTCACCGGTACACTAGGGGACGTGCAGCCCGACCCCGACAGCCAGGTGGCCATCGCGTCCTCGGACGCCGACGCCCAGTTCGCGGCGGCGGTGACCGCGGTCACGTCGGCCTTCGGCGACCCCACTCGGCGGGAGATCTACCTGTTCGTCAGGTCCAACCCGGGAGCGACGGCCACCGAGGTGGCCGCCCGCTTCTCGCTCCACCCGAACGTGGCCCGTCACCACCTCGAGCGACTGGCCGCAGGCGGCTACGTCGAGGTGACGATGGAGCGGGCCGACGGCGGCGGGGCCGGTCGGCCGTCCAAGCGCTTCCGGGCCATCGGTCCCGACCCCACGCTCGACCTTCTGACCCGCCGAGACGACCTACTCGTCCTCCTGCTCCAGGAGGCACTTCAGATGCTCGGACCCCTGGCGGCCGAGGGCATGGCCGAGCGGGTCGGCGAGGAATACGGACGCCAGCTCGCCGGTCAGATGTCGCCCGGCGACGGCCAGCGGTCGCTGCGGACCGCCATGCACGCCATCGCCGACACCCTGACCGCCCACGGGTTCGCCGCCCACGCCGAGGATCAGGGGACCGCCACCGCCGTGGTGGCTGACAACTGTCCGTTCGGCGACGCCGCATCGCAGTATCCGGTGCTGTGCGCCGTCGACCGCGGCATGGTCAAGGGGCTGCTCGCCGGGCTGTGCGGCGACGATCCCGGCGCCGTGCCGGTAGTCCTGTCGTCGTCCCGGGCCCGGGGCGACGACGCCTGTAGCGCCGTGGTCTGACCGGCGACCGTGGCCCGCCACTACCTGGACCACGCCTCCACCACCCCGCTACGAACCGAGGCGAGAGCCGCCATGGACGAGTGGGCCGACCTCGGGGTGACCGCCGACCCCGGCCGGGTCCACACCGAGGGCCGGATGGTCCGGGCCACCCTCGAGGACGCCCGTGACCGGATAGCAGCGCTGTTCGGGGTCCGGGCCCGCCAGGTGGTCCTGACCTCGGGGGCGACCGAGGCGGTCAACACCGCCGTCTGGGGCGTGCTGGCCGACGACCGTGGAGCACCGGTGGCCTGCGCCGCGGTGGAGCACTCGGCCGTGCGGGACGGGTCGGCCCGACTCGGCACCGTCGTCGAGATCGACGTCGACGGGCTCGGTCGCATCACCGCGGCCGCCGTCGAGATGGCGCTGGAGCGGAGCCTCACCGGCCACGGCCGGCTGCCCGCCCTGCTGCACTGCCAGGTCGCCAACCACGAGGTGGGCACGCTGCAGGACGTGGACGAAGTCGTGGCCCTCGGCCGGGAGCGGGGCATTCCCGTCCACGTCGACGCCTCAGCCGCCGCCGGGCACGTACCCCTCGACCTCGAAGGGCTCGGTGCCGACCTGGTATCGGTGTCGGCCCATAAGTTGGGTGGACCGGCCGGAGTTGGCGCGCTGATCCTGCGGAGGGGGCTGCGGATCGAGCCGCTGCTGGTGGGTGGCGAGCAGGAGCGGGGGCGGCGAGCCGGACTCGAGGACGTGGCCGGTGCCATCGGCTTCGGGGCGGCGGCCGAAGCGCTGAGCAACTCCGGGTACCTGGCCGGCGAAGCCGCCCTTGCCCGAGCGCAGACCGAGCAGTTGGCCACTGCTGCGACCGTGGTGGACGGTGTCGTCCTCTTCGGCGACCTCGAGCGCCGGGTACCTCACATCCTCTGCCTCGGTATCGCAGGGGTGGAGGCCGAGCCGGTGCTGCTCGGGCTCGACCAGGCCGGGGTGGCTGTTCACTCCGGCTCGTCGTGTTCGTCCGAATCCCTCGAACCCTCCCCCGTACTCGAGGCCATGGGGGTGGACGGTGAGCGGTCGCTACGCCTGTCTGTCGGTTGGCCGACGACCGATGACGACATCGGGGCGTTCGTGGGAGCCTTCCCGGGGGTCGTCGCCCGCCTGCGGGACCTGCGCGCATGACGCAGTGCTGACTTGTCCGGGCCAGAGGTGGCAACGGTAGGTTGACCGGCATGCGCGCCGTCGTCTGCAGCGAATTCGGACCCCTCGACACCCTGGTCGTCGAGGACCGACCCACTCCGGAACCGACCGAGGGGATGGTCGTCATCGACGTGGCGGCCGCCGGGGTCAACTTCGTCGACGGGCTGATCTGCCAGGGGAGGTATCAACTGAAGCCCCCGACTCCGTTCGTGCCGGGCAGCGAAGTGGCCGGAATCATCGCCGCGGTCGGCCCCGGTGTGAGCGACTGGTCGGTGGGCGACCGGGTGGTGGTGTTCTGCGGATTCGGCGGGTTCGCCTCCCACGTGGTGGCGCCCGCGCTGTCACTGGTGCCCGTGCCCGACGCCATCGACCTGGCTCCGGCGGCGGCCCTCATCCAGAGCTACTGCACGATGCTATTCACCCTCACCCGTCGGACGACGGTGGCACCGGGCGAGTGGGTACTTGTCCTCGGCGCCGGCGGCGGCATCGGTCTGGCCGCCGTCGATGTAGCCACAGCGCTCGGGGCCCACGTCATCGCCGCCGCCTCGACCCCCGACAAGTTGCAGGCGGCGGTGGCCATGGGGGCCGAAGCCGTCATCGCCTACGAGGAGGAGGACCTGAAGACCCGGGCCCGCGAGCTTTCGGGGGGAGGAGTCGACGTGGTGGTCGACCCGGTGGGCGGCCGGCACGCCGAGCCGGCGCTGCGGGCGACCCGCCACCTCGGGCGGTTCTGCGTCATCGGGTTCGCCTCGGGACCGATCCCCTCGATACCGATCAATCAGGTGCTGCTCAACAACCGGACCCTGGTGGGCGTCGACTGGGGCGGGTGGACGTTCAAGGACCCCCTCGGCAACCGGGCGCTCACCGACGAACTGATGGGAATGGTGGCCGAGGGGCGACTGCACCCCACCGTTCCGGCCACACGTCGCCTCGAAGAGGCGGCCGAGGTCATGGCCGGACTGATCGATCGCACCGTGTCCGGCAAGGTCGTCCTGATTCCCTGAGACGCCCACCGGCGACCGCCGGTCCCCGATGAGTTCCGCTCAGGCCGCCGGGACCCCCACGGGCAGTGGCTTGCCGGCGGCAGCAAAGGCCTGCCGGAGGGTCGGGGCGGCCTGGGACACCACCGTGGCAGGCGGGTCGGCTGCCAGGAACTGGGCGAACTCGTCGACCGCGCCGGCGGCGTTTCCGTCGAGTTGGAGGAGCAGGGTTCCGAGATAGAGGTGGACGGCGTAGTCGCCCGGATTCAGCCTGGCCGCCTTGGCCAGCTTGACCCTGGCGTCGCTGATCAGCGTGGTGCTGGCGCCCTGCTGTCCGGTCTTGTATTCCAGCCATCCGAGTTGGGCGAGGGCCACTTCGTTGTCCGGGTGGGCGCTCAGGACGCTCTGGTAGAGCTGGGCGGCGAGGCCCAGTTGACCTTCGTCCTCGACGGTGGCCGCCTGGTCCAGCGAACGGGAGACCTGCTGGCTCGGGCTCAGACTCACCGCGCCCGTGGCCGTCTGGCCCGGCAACCGGTTGGACGAGAACACCGGCACGGCGACAATGAGGGCGGCACCGAAGCAGGCGATGGCCCCGATGAGGAACCACTTGTTCCGGCCGCGCCGACGGGCGGCCGCCTTCGGCGTCGGGTCGGTGCCCGGTTCGGGGCGTTCAGCGTCGAGGGTGACGGTAGCCGTGGGCGACGCGACGGTTGCGGTCGGTGGTACGGGGGGTCCGAGCGCGGCCAGCCGGGCCAGGTCGCGTTGGCGCAGGGCCAGGTAGTCGGCATCGGCCAGGTCGCCGGACAGATACTCGGCGTCGGCGTCGGCCAGCGACTGGGTGAGGAAGTGCCGCCGTTCCTCCAGGGCCGCCGGGTCGGCCGCCGGGCCCCGCACGTCGGCGTCGAGGTCGGCGCCCCCCCGTTGGCGACGACGGGCGATTACCACCACCAGGGCACCCACACCGGCCAGGCCGGCGACGATGGGCAACACCCACACCACGGCCGACCAACCGCTGGCCGGCGGATCGAGCACGATGGCCGAGCCGTAGCGCGCCACCAGGTAGTCCTTGATCTGCTGGTCGCTCTGCCCCTGATCGATCAGGTGGCGGACGGTGGCCCGGACGGTCACCGCGGTCGGGGCGCTGGACGCGGCGACCGACAGGTCCTCGCAGCTCGGGCAGCGGATCACCGACTCGATGGCGCCGGCCCGCTGGGCACTCGTCGGTGGCGACGACGAGAACACGCCACTGCCGATCAGCAGCGCCACCACCAGCACTATGCCGAGCAACGTCCACAGCGGGAAGTGCCGGCGCTTCACAGGCCCGTGGCCTTGGCCCTGGCGATGAGCCCGTCGAGGTCCGACGCCGTGACCGGGGCGACGATGTAGGCCACCAGCCGACCATCGGGGGCGATCAGGAACGTGGAGGGCGGGTCCCGCGCGCCGAAGCTGAGGGCCAGGGTCCCCCCGGGGTCGGCCATGGTGGGCCAGCGGGCACCCAGGGTCGCCTGATACGAGCGGGCGGCTGATGCGGTGTCTTCGAAGACCACGCTCACCATCCGGGCATCACCGGAGTGTTGGTGCTCGAACGCGAACTTCACCAGATCGGGACCCTCGGTCTGACACGGCGGGCACCAGCTGGCGAAGAAGTTGACCACGACGAACTGGCCCGGAACCCGGGGCAGGGCGAAGGACCTGCCGTCGACGGTCAGCCCCTGGATGGCGGGTGCCGGTTTGCCGACCAGCGGGCTGTACACCTCGGACACGGCGGCCGGTGGCCGGGTGGCCAGGACGGCGATGAGCCCTGCAGCGATCACCAGGACGGTCAGGCCCACCCACCGGGCGGTATGCCGGGTGGGTGGCGGAGGCTCCGCCGGAGCCGGTGCCCCCACCGGGGTGGCCACGTCGGTCATGGCGCGTCGCCCGCGGCGACGGGCTGGCGTTCAGCGGGCAGCGAAGGTGCCACGGCGTCGGGGCTGGACACGGGGTCGGCGTCGAGGGACAGCTCGATGGGCGGCGCCGCGCCGGCCACCGGGGCCGACACCGGGTCGGTGGGCCGACGCCGCCGGCCCGGAATGGCCGACAGGACCGATCCGATGACGATCAGGGTTCCGCCGATCCACAGCCACATGACCAGCGGCTGGACGACCACGCCGAAGGTCCAGGCTCCGCCGTGGTCGGGGACGGAGTTGATGGTCAGGTAGACGTCCGACGTGATGGTGGAGTCGACGGCCGGCGATCCGACGGGCCTGGTGCCGGTCCCGAACTGGCTGATGGCCGGAGTGAACACGGCACCTCCGTCAATCCGCAGGAGGGCCTGCTGGCTGACGTGTGACGGCGTGGAGACGATCCTTGTCCCCACGAACTCGACGGTGTGACCGGCGAAGGTGCCGGTCTGCCCGCGGGCCAGCACCACCGTGCCCCGTTGCCCGAAGGCGGTGGCCGCGGTCAGCCCGACGGCGAGGACCACCACACCGATGTGCACGACCATGCCACCGTTGGCCCGGCCGACGAAGCCACGCCAGCCGGCCAGGGCGGCCCGGGTCGGGGATGCGCCGGCCATGCGGGAGGTGCGCCAGGCGCCACGGACCGAGAGCACCAGGGCGCGTCCGGCCGACGCGGCGGCGAAGGCCCCGAGCCCGAAGGCGAGCAGTGGCTCGATGCCGGTGATGCCACCGATCACGCAACCGACCACCACAGCTACGCCGATGGCGGCGGGCACAGCCAGACGGCCACGCATCACCGCGGCCGACGACTTGCGCCAGGGAAGGGCGGGGGCCACGGCCATGAGGAACAACAGGCCGAGGCCCACCGGGATGACCAGCTTATTGAAGTAGGGGGCGCCGACCGACACCTGGGCGCCGCTGTGGAGTGCCTCGTACAAGAGGGGGAACACGGTTCCGAGGAGCACGATGAAGGCGAACAGGACGAACAGGAGGTTGTTGGCCAGGAAGGCGCCTTCGCGGCTGAAGGCCGAGTCGATGCCACCGGGCGACCGCAACCGGTCGCCCCTCCAGGCGATGAGGCCGACACCGACCACGATCACCAGGCCGAAGAAGCCGAGCAGCAGCGGACCGATGGATGAGGTGGAGAATGCATGGACCGACTGGATGACCCCCGACCGGGTCAGGAAGGTGCCGAGGATGGTCAGGCTGAAGGTGGCGATCACCAGGGAGAGGTTCCACACCCGCAACAGGCCCCGCCGCTGTTGGACCATGACCGAGTGGAGGTAGGCGGTGCCGACCAGCCACGGCAGCAACGAGGCGTTCTCCACCGGGTCCCAGGCCCAGAAACCGCCCCACCCGAGCACCTGGTAGGACCACCAGGCGCCCAGCACGATGCCGACGGTCAGGAACGTCCATGCGAACAGGGTCCACCGCCGCGTCTCGCCCTGCCAGTCCTCGTCGACCCGTCCGCTGACCAGTGAGGCCACCGCGAAGGCGAACGGGAGGGTGAACCCGACCAGGCCCAGGTAGAGCATCGGCGGGTGGAACAGGACCAGCGGATTGTCCTGGAGGAGGACGTTGGGGCCGAGCCCGTCGAGGCGGACGGCCCCCGACACGTGGGTGAACGGGTCGGCCGGACCGAGCATGAGGCCGAAGAAGAAGGCGCACACCACGTACATCACGAGGGTGGCCCAGGCCACCAGCTGGTCGTCGGCCCGGACCCGGAAGCGCCACACCATGGCCGTCGCGTAGATCCCGAGGATGACACCCCACAGGAGGATCGAGCCGGCCAGGGCCGACCACATGCCGGTGATCGAGTAGATCAGCGGTGTCGACCGGCTGTTGTTGTCGACGACGTAGGTGAGGGAGAAGTCGTGGGTGATCAGTGCCCGCTGCATGGCCACCACGGCCACGACCCCGCCGAGGAGGATGATCGGCGCGTAGAGGCGGCCGCCACGGAGCTGGCCCGGACGACCGCGCACCAGGCCGACGACCAGGACGACAATGCCGACGACGGCTGCGGCGAATCCGAGGAGTACCCCGGTGTGTCCGAGGGTGCCGTTCACCGCGGGCCGCGGCCGGTTGCGTGCTGATCCGGCACGGCCGTCACCGCTTGGAGCCGTTCGGTGCCGTCACCCGGGACGGGTACTGGGCGATGTAGGTCGACGTGTGCTTGACCAGGATCTGGTCGGAAACGAAGACATCGCCCTGGAAATGACCCACGGCGATGACCGGAATGTTGGATTGGAACAGCTGGGGCGGACTCGAAGTGTTGTGCACGGCCAGGTGGACCGCACCCGAGGTGACAACGAAGTCCACCCCCGCGGTCGTCGAGTGGATCGACCCTGGCGCCACCACTCCTTCGAGGTTGAAGGTCTTGTCCCCCAGCGTCGCCTTCTGGGCTACTGCCTGGTCGGCGGGCAGGTAGAAGTCGAGCGCGGAGCCCAGGCCCTTCACCAGAAGGAACGCGAGTGCACCGACCAGCACCAGGCCCACCACCACGTAGCGGGCGGTGTGCTTCTTGGCCACCGGTGCGGCCCGATGGCCAGGAGGCGGGCCGGCGTCGGGGGCGACACCGGCCGACGGCGGGCTGGCGGGTGGGGCCGTGGTCACCGGTCGACCTCGGAGGCCGGAGCTGTGACGGGTGGGATCGAGGCGACCCGGGCGACGGCCCGGGTCAGGCGCCGGCGGCGCCAGGCCAGCTGGATGGCATAGAGGGCCAGGACGCCGAGGACGAACATGTAGCCGGCGATGATGTAGCGCATCAGGCTGCCCCCACCCGGTCATCGGCGGGACCGCCGAACGGTCCTCCACCCTCGGACTGACGTTCGGCCAGGGCGAGGTCGAGTTCGTTGGCGTCCAGCCAGTCCTCGAGCACGCCGACCCGGTAACGGACGAGCAGCATCCACACGAAGACCAGGGTCAGGGCGACGAAGCCGAGGAGCAGCGTCCAGGCCATCGACCCGTGGATCTTCAGGGTGAGCCCGGGGTTGAGCACGGTGGCCCCCTGGTGCAGTGTGTTCCACCAGTTGACCGAGAAGTGGACCAGCGGGACGTCGATGGCCGCGAACAGGGCCACGAAAGCGCTCCGGCGGGCCCGCACCTCGGGTTCGGCGGGGATCCGCCGCAGGGCCAGGTAGCCGAGGAACAGGACGAGGAGGACAGCGGTGAGGGTGAGACGGGCGTCCCACGCCCACCACACGCCCCACGTCGGCTTGCCCCAGATCGAGCCCGACACCAGGGTGCACACGTTGAACACCACGCCGACCTCGACGGCGGCGGCGGCCAGGCGATCCCAGAACAGCGAACGGGTCCGGGGCCACAGATAGAGGAGGCTCGACACCGCGGCAAGCCCGAACGCCAGGTACAGCGCCACCCAGGCCACGCCTGGATGGATGTAGACGAGACGGACCAGGTCGCCCTGGTGCTCGTCGGGCGGCGTGACCCACAGGCCGAGCCACACCGTGGCGGCCGTGCCCACCAGGGCCAGGACGCCGATGACCCGCTCGGTCGTCTTGGACCGGGTGGACTGGACGGGCGGCGGGGTCACCCCGGTGTTCGACGCGGAGACAGCCGGCGGATGGATGACCGGGGCGGCGGTCAGATCACTGGTCATGCCGTCTCCTGGATAGGGCCGAACAGGACGACGCCCGCGGCCAGGTACACGACGTCGAACACGAGGAGCAGGCGCAACCAGGCCATGCCCGAGGACGGGGTTCCGCCGGCCATGGCGGCCTGCCAGATCCGGGTGCCGGCCAGTAGCACCGGAACGGCGATCGGGAGGAGAAGGAACGGCAGCAGTGTCTCGCGGACCCGCAAGCCCGACGAGAGCGCCCCGTACAGGGTGCCGGTGGCGGCCAAGCCGATGGTGCCGAGCACGCACGACACGACGATCATCCAGGGCACTGCGATCCGGGCGCCGTAGAGGAGGACCACGCCGGCGGCCAGGAGCGCCTCGAGGACGATCAGTTGGGCGGCCACCGCCACCGCCTTGCCCAGGTAGAGGCCGGCCGGGTCGATGCCCGAAAGGCGGAGCCCGTCGCTGGCGCCGTCGGAGGACTCCACCGAAACGCTGCGCTGGATGGCCAGCACCGTGCAGAACAGGACGGCAACCCAGAAGAGGCCGGGGGCGCCCTTGGCCATCACCTGGCGGTCCGGGCCGAGAGCGAAGGCGAAGAGGACCAGGGCCACGATCCCGAACGGCGCGACCTGGGACAGCGCCACCCGGGAGCGCCCCTCGATACGGAGGTCCTTGCCGGCGATCAGGGCGGCGTCACGCCACATGGGCCACCCGTGCCTCCTTCACGTGGCCGACGTGCACGTCGGCGATCTGCACATCGGTACCCAGTGCCGGCTGGGTGCTGCCACCACCGACCCCGTGCAGCGAACGCTCGGCCGTCACACGACCGCCGGTCACCGTGACGGCACGCGAGGCCAGGTCTTCGACAGGGCCCGACTCATGGCTGGCGATGATGACGGTCACCCCCACGGCGGCCGCCTCGAGGACGGCCCGGTCGAGCAGGGTACGCGCCGAAGCGTCGAGACCGGCGTGGGGCTCGTCGAGCAACCACAGCTCGGGCCACCGGGCGGTGAGGACGGCGAGGGCCACACGCCGACGCTGGCCGGCCGAGAGCTTGCCGGCCGAGGTTTTGGCCAACCGCCCGACCAGGTCCCACCGCTCGCAGGCCGGATCGATCCGGGACACATCGCCTCCGGCCGCCCGCACCGCGAACCGCACGTTCTCACGGACGGTCAGGTCGTCGTAGAGGTGGGAGGCGTGGGACAGCAGGCCCACCCGACGGCGGACCACCGTCCGGTTCCGGGACGGATCGAGGCCCAACACCGACAAGTGCCCCGAGGCCAGGGGCACCAGGCCGGCGCATACCCGCAGCAGGCTGGTCTTGCCGGCACCGTTCGGGCCCTCCACCAGGACGGTCTCGCCCACGGCAACTTCGAGATCGATCCCGGCCAGGAGCGGGAACCGACCCGAGAGCGCGACCGCGTCGCGGAGGGAGACTGCAGAGGAGGGGAGAGCTACGGGGGCCATGGGCTTGGCGTCAATGCTACGGGGGCGGGCAGCCGCTAGCCAGACGGGGCACGGGCCCTCGGCCGGGCGCCGGAACGGGGCCTCAGCTGCTGGACAGCCGGCTCAGGTGCAAGTCGCGCAACCAGGTGGAGATGTGGGCCGAGAGAAGGTCCACATTGCCGGTCAGGAGCAGCAGCCCGAAGGCGATCAGGATCGCCCCGCCCACCAGGTCGACGATGCGCAGCCGGCCCTTGACCCGGGCCAGTAGATCGGTCATCCGGCCAAAGGCCAGGCCGCTGAGGAGGAACGGGACCCCGAGACCGAGGGAGTAGGCCAGCAGAAGGGCGATTCCACCCGTAGCCGAGCCTCCCGTGCCGGCCGCCAGGGCCAGGACACTCCCGAGCACCGGACCGATGCACGGGGTCCAGGCGAAGGCGAAGGCCATCCCCATGACCGGCGGGGCCCAGAGACCGAGCACGGAAGGCCGGACGACGAACCGCTTCTCGCCGGCCAGTGCCATGGGCATGGTCACGCCGGAGGCCATGGCAACAAGGACGGCGCCGAACAGGACGATGAGGAGACCCGAGACCACCTCGAGGGCGTGTTGGTGGGTGAGGAAGAGGCGGCCGACCGACGAGGCCGAGGCGCCCAGGACGGTGAACACCACGGTGAACCCGGCGATGAAGGCCAGGATGCCCCGGAGCAGCCGGCTGCGTTGGATGTTCAGCTCGGCCGGAGCTGGACCCGTCGTAACCGGCGGGGCGGCGTCCTCCTCCACGTCAACGACCGCGCCCATCGGACCGACGCCGTCGCCCACACCTCCGACTCCGACCGCCACCGGGACGGGCGCAGGCGCCGGTGCGCCCCCGAGGGCCGACAATTCGGCCGCCGACAACCCCGAGACCATCGACAGGTACGCCGGTACCAACGGCAGCACGCACGGCGACAGGAACGAGAGCATCCCGGCGCCGAAGGCGACGAGGAGACCGAGGGGGTCGGCGTGGAGCGCCACCGTGCCGGTCATGACCAACCGCTACGCCTGCTGGCTCTTCACCAGGGCCAGGTCGGCCTCGACCATCATCTGGACCAGCTCGGCGAACTCGACGTCGCGGTGCCAGCCGAGGGTCTTCTCAGCCTTGGCCGGATCGCCCACCAGCAGGTCGACCTCGGCCGGGCGGAGGAAGCGCTCGTCGATGACCACGTACTTCTCCCAGTCGAGGCCGGCGGCCGCGAATGACAGCTCGACCAGCTCCTTGACCGAGTGGGTCTCGCCGGTAGCGACCACGAAGTCGTCCGGCTGGTCCTGCTGCAGCATCAACCACATGGCCCGGACGTAGTCGGCGGCAAAACCCCAGTCGCGTTGGGCATCGAGGTTCCCGAGCGCCAGGTTCTTGTCGATGCCCGCCGCGATGCGGGCCACGCCGTGGGTCACCTTGCGGGTGACGAACTCGAGCCCGCGACGGGGGGACTCGTGGTTGAACAAGATGCCCGACGAGGCGTGCAGGTCGTAGCTCTCGCGATAGTTGACAGTGATCCAGTGGCCGTAGACCTTCGCCACGCCGTAGGGGCTGCGGGGGTAGAAGGGGGTGGTCTCCACCTGGGGAACCTCCTGGACCTTCCCGAACATCTCCGAGGAGCTGGCCTGGTAGAAGCGGATCTCCGGGTCCACGGTGCGGATGGCGTCGAGCACCCGGGTCACCCCGAGTGCGGTGGTCTCACCGGTCAGCACCGGCTGGTTCCACGAGGTCTGCACGAAGGACTGGGCGGCCAGGTTGTAGACCTCCTCGGGCCGGTTCTCCTTCAAGATGTTGATCATCGACACCTCGTCGAGCAGGTCGCCGGCCACCAGGGTGATCTTGTCCTGAATATGGGCGATCCGCTCGAAGTTGATGGTGCTCGAGCGCCGCACCATCCCGCACACCTCGTAGCCCTGGCCGAGCAGGAACTCCGCCAGGTAGGAGCCGTCCTGACCGGTGACGCCGGTGATCAGTGCTCGTTTCGCCATGCTGTGGGTGCTCCTCAGGATCTGGTGAGTGGGTACAGGTGTCTGGTCAGGCCGTGCCGCCGTCCGCCGCCAGCTGCCACGACGGAGGGCGCTTCTCCGCGAATGCGGTGATCCCCTCCCTGGCCTCAGCCGTCTGACTGGTGACCGTCAGCATGGCGTGGAGGTAGGGCAGGGCCTCGGAGGCCGCTGAGTCGACCACAGCGTAGAACGAATCGCGACCCAGCTTTGTCACCCCGGGGGGCTTGGAGGCCAGGACGGCGACCAGTTCGGCCACGGCGGCGTCCAGCTCGGTGTCGGGCACCACCCGGGTGACGAAGCCGATGCGGTCGGCCTCTTCGGCGTCCACCACCCGGCTGGTCAACATCAGCTCCAGGGCCTTCTTCGGCGGCATCGAGCGCAGCAGCGAGACGGTCACCATGTAGGGCCACAGGCCCACGTTGAGCTCGGGCGCCCCGAAGCGGGCGCTCTCCGAGGCGATGACCATGTCGCAGGCCAGGGCGAGGCCGAACCCGCCGGCCATGGCCCACCCCTGGACCCGGGCGATCGTCGGCTTGCCGAGTGCCCACATCTCCTCGAACAGCTGGGCCAACCAGCCCCGTGCCAGGTGGTGGTCGAAGTACTCGTCGGACGTCCCGCCAGGATCCTTCGGCACCATGCCCGACAGGTCGGCGCCGGCGCAGAAGGCCCGGTCGCCGGCCCCGGTCAGGACCACCACCCGGACGGCGGGGTCGATCTTGGCCCGGGCCAGCTCCCGGCGAAGTCCGGCGATGACGTCCCAGGTCATGGCGTTGCGACGCTCCGGGCGATTGATGGTCAAGGTCAGAACCGGGCCGTCGCGGACGGCCAGCAGGTCGTCGGTCGGTTCCGGACTCGAGGGGGCATGGTCGGGCACGCACCGACGGTACCGCGAGCAGCACCGGGCGGTCGCTTCGGCGGGCCACGCCGGTACGGTGACGCTATCGCCACGGTCGCCCATCTCTCCTTCCGCCTCGGGGGCTCCGACGGCGTGGCCGTCGAGGCTGCCAAATGGCGGCGTGCCCTCGACGGGTTGGGATTCGACACCTACACGGTGGCCGGCACGGGCCAGGTCGACGTGACTCTGCCGGGACTCGCCATCGACGCGGACGAGGCACCGACCCGCACCGAGATCGACGGGGCTCTGGCCCGTGCCGACGTGGTGGTGGTCGAGAACCTCCTCTCACTGCCCCTCAACCAGCCGGCCTGGGACGTGGTGGCCCGGGCCCTGTCCGGGCGTCCCGCCGTTCTCCACCACCACGATCTCCCCTGGCAGCGGCCCATGTTCCACGATCACCCCGGTCCACCCGAAGACCCTCGGTGGCGACACGTCACCATCAACGAACGGAGCCGGCGGGAGCTCACGCGCCGGGGCATCGGTGCCCGCACGATCTACAACTCGTTCGCCGTGCCCGGCCCCGATGGGGATGCTGCCGGGTCGTTCCCGACCCGCGGCACGGCGGGCGCGGCGGTCCGCGCGGCTCTCGGGATCGGGCCCGATGACCGCCTGGTCCTCCAGCCGACCCGGGCACTGGCCCGCAAGAACGTGAGCGGCGGCATGACGTCGGCCGCCAACCTCGACGCCACCTACTGGCTGCTCGGTCCGGCCGAGGACGGCTACGGGCCCGAGCTCGAGCGCCTCGTAGCCGCGGCACCGTGCCCGGTCGTGCGCGGCGTTCCGGACATCACCTGCGGAACCGGGTCGGGTGGGACGATGGACGTCGACGACGCCTACGACGCCTGCGACGTCGTAGCCCTCCCGTCCACCTGGGAGGGATTCGGCAACCCGAGTCTCGAGTCGGTGACCCACCGCCGCCCGTTGGTCATCGGCCCGTATCCGGTGGCCGACGAGCTGGCCGCCTTCGGTTTCGAGTGGTTCCCGCTCGAGGCCATGGCCAAGCTCGATGCCTGGCTCACCACCCCCGAACCGGATCTCTTGGAGCGGAACCTGGCGGTGGCCCGGGCCCACTTCTCCATTGACGACCTGGCCGACCGGATCGAGGCGGCCCTGCCTTCGTGGTGAGACCGGGCCGCCCCGATCACCTGGGTCCGGTCCGAGTGGTCAGGACTGGAAGGCCCAGTACACGGGGCCAATCGGCCCCGGGGGCTACCATGACCGCCATGTCGACCACCGCCACCACGGGACACGACGACCCGGGTGCGGGACCGGACGTCCGGCCGGCCCGCCGGCTGACCGCGGACGCCCGACGACGGCAACTCTTCGACGTGGCACTGACCCTGTTCGCGGAGCACGGCTACTCGGCCACCACCATGGACGACATCGCCGAGGCGGCCGGCGTGACGAAGCCCCTCGTCTACCAGCACTTCGACTCGAAGCGCGCCCTGTACCTGGAGCTGCTCGACGTCGTCTCCCAGCTGTTGATCGACCGGATCGTCCAGTCCACTGCGGCTGCCGTCGGTCCGCGCCAGCAGGTGGAGCTCGGCTTCGCCGGATACTTCGAACTGATGGTCGACAACGAACTGGCCTTCCGCCTGCTCTACGGCCGGGACGCCCCCGACGACGCCGAGCTGGGCGCCGCCCTCGTGCGCGTCGAAGAGGCCATCGCCCAGGCCATCGACCCGCTCATCGACGCCGGCCTCGACGCCGACCACCGGTTGCTGTTGGCTCACGCCGTGGTCGGCATGGCCGAGGGGGCCAGTCGCCACTGGCTGGACGCCCACGGGGGGGACACGTCCGACGGTCAGCCCGACCGGACCGCCGAGGCGGACCGGTTGGCCGCCCAGTTGGCCGACTTCGCGTGGGCCGGACTCCGCCAGGTCCACCGCATCTGACCGAATCTGGGCATCGTCAGACTTGGACGGTGCCCACGGCGACGGGCTGGTTGGCCGACGTCACCACGCCACTCGCCACCTCGTCGGTGATGGCGAACGCCGACACCCCGGGTGACCCGGCGACGCTGAAGGGCACGATGCCCGGACGGGGGCCGAGCAGTCCCAGCGAGATGGTCTTGGAGCCGACGACGCCCCACAGCTGGTAGGTCCGGTCCGAAGGCAGCGCGGCCAGGCCGCCGTTCCTGTCGTCGATGACGAACCCGGTGCCGGCCGCGGTGAGGACGATGGTGGCCGGGGTGGCGCCCGGACCGGTACGGGTCGGTCCGACCAGCGGGATCCTCCTGGTGCCAGGGGCGGCCAGGGCGGCCCGCTCGGCCGCCGAGAGTTGCGGCGAGGCCTGGAGGGCGCTCACCTGGTGGTGGAGGTGGTTGACCTGCACGCCGAGGGTGAGCGCGATGACGGCGGCGGCCGCAGCCGCCAGGCCTGCCCCGGCTGTCACCAGGCGCGACCGTCGGCGGGACTGGTCGAGGGGCACCACGTCGCCGGACGAAGGGCCCGAAGTACGCCCGG
>DATBZS010000095.1:0-29058 GCA_036513075.1 Acidimicrobiales bacterium | reverse complement strand
ACCGACGAGGACCCCCAGTGGAGCTTCACGCCCCAGCCACCATTTGGCCAGGAACCCGATCTCGGGTTCGACACCGCCCAGGCCCGGCGAAACCGGGATCGAGACCGGCCACCGGAGGCCACCCCGCGGAAGTGAGGCGGGCGAATCCTGAATCCGTCGACTCGACCGCAGATGAAGCTTGGTACTTCGAACCTTTCGGTACCCGCCAGGCCCGTTGGATCTCCGCCGAGAGCCTCACGGCCCTCATTTGCGACGACGGCAACCAGTCGAATGTCCAGCCCCCCTGCGTCGCTGCCTCCTCAACCCCTCGTCCGTCCCAGGGCCCCACCTCCCGATGACGATGCCGAAACTACCGATCCCCACGACGCGGCCGTGGGTGCCGGGGGACGATCCCCAACAACTGAAGGTCAGGCGCTGTCAGACCGCTGCCGGATGCGACGCCTCGACCACCGTGTGGATCCCGCCCCGAACCAGCCAGTCGGTCACCACGGTCATCCGGCGGGGGCCGATGGCCGCCACCAGATCGTCGAGGATGAGGTTGGTCATGTCTTCGTGGAAGCCGCCCTCGTTGCGGAAGCTCCACAGGTAGAACTTGAGTGACTTGAGCTCCACCAGCGACTGATCGGGCACATACGAGATCCGCACCGTGGCGAAGTCGGGCTGCCCGGTCAGCGGGCACAGGCAGGTGAACTCGGGGGTGTCGCAGGTGACCAGGTAGTCGCGCCCGGGGTGCGGGTTGGGGACGGCCTGGAGATCTTTACTCGGTTGGGACGGCATACGGCGCCGAGGCTACCGCCCGCCACCGCACCCATCGTCAGGAGGCGGCCGCCACACGCCCCACAGTCGCTACATATCCGTGTCGTACAGTCCGCCGGTACCGTCCCGGTCGACCATGAGACCGTCCATGTCGGCGTGGAGTAGGAGCACCTGGCCGGGCAGGCCGGCCTCGGCCATGGCCTGCTCGCTGGCCGTCTGCACCTTGGGGGCATCGACCCCCCGGCAGATCCCGAGCAGTGACGGGCCCGCACCCGACCAGCACGAGGCGAGAGCGCCGGCGGCCACCATGGCCGACAAGAGCTTCGGGGCGGCCGGAAAGAGCGGGCTGCGGTAGTCCTGGTGCAGCCGGTCCTCGGCCGCCTCTGGAATCAGGAGGCGCGAGTCGGCCATCCCCGCCATCAGCAAGGCCATGTGGGAGAGGTTGAACGCGGCGCTCTCCCGGCTGACCTCGGCCGGTAGAGCCTGGCGGGCCCGGGCCGTCGACAGGGCGACGTCGGGCACGATGACCACGAACGCCAGGCTGACGTCCAAGGGCAGTCGGACGACGTGCACGCCGCCCCTCACCACGGCGGCGGCGACGAAACCGCCCACCGTCGATGCAGCCGCGTTATCGGGATGGCCGTCCATGGCAGTTGCCACCGACAGGGGATCCTTGGCCCCGGCGGCCGCCGCGGCGGCCACGGCCAGGGCCGCCGACGAACCGAGTCCCCGGGCGATGGGGATCTCGGAACGGACGGTGATGGCCAGGTGATCGGTGCCGGCCACGTCGATGGCCACCCGGGCGGCCAGGTGGGAGGAGTCCTCGGCGAGTTCCTCTCCCTCCCCCACCGAGCGCACGATCAACTTGGAGGCCGGCTCCACGTCGACGAGTACGTAGCGGTTGAGGGCCAGACCGAGCGTGTCGAATCCCGGTCCGAGGTTGGCCGATGACGCTGGGACCCGTGCTCGCACCGTCCCAACGTACCCCCGCCGCTCATGTCAGACCGGGATCGCTACCTCACGGGCGCGAGCCGCATGTCGGACACGGGGTGTGCTGGAGCCGCCACCAGACCGACGGTTCCGGCACCGTTTCGATCAGCCGGAGCTGCACCACCTGGAACTGCGAGCCGATGGCGTAGATCGAGGATCCGACGAGGGATCGGGCCGGGCTCCCCGGGGGCACCGCCACGAACCGGGTCAGCGACTTCACCTCCTGGCCGGGCCAACCCGGTAGCCAGGCCTCCGAGGCCGTGACGTAGCGGGCCGAGTGGGGCTGTCCGCCCCAGACGGTCGTCACCGAACCGGCCGGGGCCCCCGCGGTGGCCACCGTCACTCGGACGATCGCCGCCTGGGTGGCCGCCAACAGTGGCTCCACGATCGGACGGGTGAACTTGAACGGGTCGGCGATGGGCAGGTCCGTCAACGGGAGCGTTGTCGTGGTCGTGGTGGGCGGTGGCCGCGTCGTGGTCGTCGTCGGGGTCGTCGGCGGAGGCGGGGGGGCCCCGACGGCCGGGGGCGCCCCGGCAGCGGGGGGCGCAGTGGTCGTGGTGGGCGGTGGCCGCGTCGTGGTCGTGGTCGTGGTGGGCGGCGGTTTGGGCAGTGTCGGAGGGGGCGTTGGCTGACCCAGGACGTCGACGATCACCAGGACCGAGCGGCCCTGGATCAACCGGTTGGCGGCCAGCACGATGCAGGCCCCGGCTTTGGAGGTGTATCCCGACTTGATCCCGATCACCCCGCCGGTGCCGACCTCGGTGACGATGTTGGCCAAGGTGCCGACCAGCGGCAGTGTCACCTTCGGGAGGGCCACCACCTCGGCGAACGTCGGGATCGACATGCCGACGGCGGCGAACTTCAGCACGTCGGCCGCCGAAGACACCGACTGCGGGTCGTAGCCGCTGGCGTCGACGTAGTGGGTGTTGGTGGCCCGGACCGTGGAAGCCAACGCATTCATCTTGCCCACGAAGGCGGGCACCGAGCCGGCATCCCATACAGCCAGGCTGTAGGCGATGTCGTTGGCCGACTGGGTCAGCATCGCCTCGAGCATCTGGCGCTCGGTCAGCGTTTCCCCTGCCTGGATGACGATGCTCGACTCGTCAAGGTGCAGTTCGGCCTGGTATTCGGCGGCGTCGTCCGGGGTCACCGTGATGGCCGGGCCGTCCGTCCCCGCCACTATCGGGTGGTCCTTCAGCACCACCACCGCGGTGGCGATCTTGGTCAGCGAGGCGATGGATACCGGCATCTCGGGTCCCGACTGGGCACTGAACCCGAGGGACGGCACAACGACCGCACCCTGACCTGTCGCAGGCCACGGCAGCGCCGGATTTGCCCCGGGCACGACGGCGGCCGCCGTCATGATGGCATGGGTCACCGTCGGGGCCAGTGTGGCGTTGATGCGCTGCACCGCCACCCACGACGTTCCCCCCACCAGCAACACGGCCACCCCGCCCACTATCCACGGCCAGATGCGGTGGTGGCGGCTCGCCGAGTGGCGGTGACCGCCGGCGCTACCGACACCCTCACCGACAGCGGCGCCATTCGCACCGGACTCGGCGGCGCTTCCCCGGCCATCACCATCGCCGTCGCCAACGTCCCGGCCCCGGCGCCGAAGCTTCCGTCGGCCCCGGCGCGACGTGTCGGCGAGGTGCACCTGGGGGCTCGACGCATCGGGCCCGTCGTCGGTGGTGGTCACGGGTTGCTCAGGACTGGTTCAGATCGGCGGTCAGGACGGTCGGTCCCGGGTCAGCGGGCGTCCAGCTCGTCTGGCGTCATGAGCACGGTACGGGCCTTGGAACCCTCCGAGGGTCCGACGACGCCTCGGCGTTCCATCAGGTCCATCAGCCGGCCGGCGCGGGCGAAACCGACCCGCAACTTGCGCTGCAGCATCGACGTCGAGCCGAGTTGCGACCGGACCACCAGCTCCATGGCCTGCTCGAGCAACTCGTCGCCGTCACCGTCGTCGACGGCGCCGGCACGGGGGCCCTCGGCTCCGACCACCTCCTCGATGCCCGCCACCACTTCCATGGGACGCTGCCGCTTCCAGTGGGCGGCCACGGCACGGACCTCCTCCTCGCTGACCCATGGTCCCTGGATCCGCTGCGGGTTGGAGGAGGACGCGGTGAGCAGGAGCATGTCGCCCTTGCCGATGAGGCGCTCGGCTCCGGGCTGGTCGAGGATCACCCGGCTGTCGGCCAGCGACGAGACCGAAAAGGCCATTCGGGACGGGACGTTGGCCTTGATCACTCCGGTGATCACGTCGACCGACGGGCGCTGGGTGGCGAGCACGAGGTGGATACCCACGGCCCGGGCCATCTGGGCGATGCGGCAGACCGACTCCTCGACGTCGCGGGCGGCCACCATCATCAGGTCGTTGAGCTCGTCGACCACGATGAGGATGAACGGCAGTCGAGGGAAGCGGAGCTGGGCGTCGTCGTCCTCGTCCACCTCGTCGTCGGTGCCCTGCATGCGGAGGCGGTAGGCCTCCTCGTACTCGGCGAGGTCGTCCGAGTCGAAGGCCGCGTTGTACCCCGTGATGTCCCGTTGACCGACCTCGGCCAGCAGGTCGTAGCGGTGCTCCATCTCTGTCACCGCCCAGGACAGTGCGTTGGCCGCCTTCTTCGGGTCCACCACCACTTGGGTCAGCAGGTGCGGCATGTCGTTGTACTGACCGAGCTCGACCCGCTTGGGGTCGATGAGGATAAAGCGGACCTGGTCCGGGGTGGCTCGCATGAGGATCGAGGTCAGGACCGAGTTGATGCAGGAGGACTTGCCGGAGCCTGTCGACCCGGACACCAGGACGTGGGGCATCTCGGCCAGGTTGGCGATCACCGCCCGGCCGGCGATGTCGCGACCGAGAGCGACTTCGAGCGGGTGGGTCGCCTTGCCTGCCTCGGGCGAGGCCAGGATGTCGCCCAGCGCCACGAGGACCCGGCGGCGGTTGGGGACCTCGACGCCGATGGCCGACTTTCCCGGGATGGGGGCGAGGATCCGCACGTCAGGCGAGGCCATGGCGTAGGCGATGTCCTTCGACAATGAGGTCACCCGGGCCACCTTCACGCCAGCGCCGAGCTCCAGCTCGTAGCGGGTGACGGTCGGGCCGACCGTGCGGCCCACCAGGCGGGTGTCGACGCCGTGGGCCGCCAGCGCGCTCACCAGTGCGGTGCCGGCCGCGTCCACCTCGGACTCGTCGATGATCTGGGCCTTGGCCCGCTTGAGCAGGTTGGCCGGTGGCAGTCGCCAGTCGCCCACCGGCGGCCCCATCCGCATCTCGAGCTGCTCGCCCTTGCCGGGCTTGGTGGCAGCCGCAGGCAGCACCACGGCCTGGAGGACCGGGTCGTGGGCCGGGTCATCGGCGATCTCGTCCGGGTGCACCGCTTCGGCCGGCTCTCCGTCGTCCTCGGGTTCCACCGCGGCCATCGACGGCTGACGACCCTCGGCCAGTGCCCGGCCGAACGGGTCGGTGGGCTCGTCAATCACGTCGTCCACCGCGACCCCGGACCGGTCGCCCCTCGCTGCACTGATCAGCCACCTCGTGGCACGGGCCAGTCCGGAGGCGGCCGTCCGCACCGACACACCGGTGAACACGAGGATCCCGACCGCGGCGACGACGCTGAGTACCACGGCGGCGCCGAAGCCGCCGAGTGCGCTTCCGAGAGGGTTGGCCACGGCCGCCCCCAACCACCCACCGGCCGACGACAGCTCCTTGGTCGAAGCCCGGAGGGCGGGTGACCCGCCGGCCAGGGCGGCCAGACCCGATACGGAGAGCAGCACCAGGGTCCCGCCGATGACGGCCCGGGCCGGCTCCCGCCGCACACGGTCTCCTGCTCGTGAGGAACCGCGACGGCTGCCCGCAGCCGGACCGTCGTCCGGATCGTCGCCCCGGCCCATGAGCATGCGGACGCCCACGGCGATGAGTACCGGGGGTAGGAGGAAACGTCCCCAGCCCAGGAGATCGCCCATGCCGACCCGAGCGTCGTGTCCGGCCGGGCCGAGGGACCCGCCGTAGAAGGCCACTGCACACAACACGCCCAGGGTGACCAGACCTACGCCCCAGAGGTCGGTGGCATGGCCGGCGGCGACCGCGCCCATCGAGGCCAGCATCCCGCCCGACTCGTGGGCGTGCGCCGAGCGGCTACCGGTACGGCCGCCCTTGCCCGACGTGCCCTTCTTCGCGGGGGCGCCCCGGCCCGATCGAGACGGGGGTGTCGCCTTGCCCTTGGGCCGCGATGCCCCGGATCGACCCGCCTGACGCTTGGTGGCGGTCGTCACAGTGGAGTCAAGGCTACTGCCGCCCACACCCCGTCAGTGGGACACCGGCCGGATTCCTGTGCGGAACTCCGGGTCAGACGGTGACGATGACCGGCACGATCATCGGGCGCTGCCGCGTCCGCTCCCCCACCAGCTTGCCGAGGGCCTTGCGGGCCACCCGGTTGAGCGTCTCGTGGTCGGAGCTGCCCGAGGAGAGGGCCTGTTCCAGCGCACGGGTGACCTGGGTCCGGGCCTGTTCCAGCAGGGCGTCGGTGTCCTGGTCGTAGGCCCAGCCCCGGGTGACGATCTGGGGCACCCCGATCACCTCGCCCTGTTTCAGGTCGACGGTGGCGACAGCCATGACCACGCCCTCCTCGGCCAGGACCATCCGGTCGCGGAGCACGCCGTGGCCGATGTCGCCCACCGAACTGCCGTCCACGAACAGGTAACCGCCGGGGACGCTCCCGTCCCGGTGCATCCCCTGGTCGTCGAGGCGGACGGCATCGCCGTCCTCGCACAACAACACCCGGTCGCCGTCGATTCCCATGCTGTGGGCCAGCCGGACGTGGTTGGCCATGTGGCGGTACTCGCCATGAACGGGAATGAGGAACTCCGGCTGGGTGACGGTCATCAGCATGGCCAGTTCGCCCTGCTTGGCATGCCCGCTGACATGGACGTTCTCGACACCGGAGTGGATGACCTCGACACCAAGGCGGTGCAGGCTGTCGATGACCCGGCCGACTGACCACTCGTTGCCGGGGATCGGGTGGGCGCTGATGACCACCACGTCGTCTTCGTGCAGTTTGAAGAAGCGGTTCTCACCGATTGCCAGGCGGGACAGGGCCGACATCGGCTCCCCCTGGGAGCCGGTGCTGATCACGCAGACCCGACCGGGTGGATAGTTGTCCACGTCCTCGATGTCCACGAGGGCACTGTCGGGGATGTGCAGGAGGTCGAGCTTGCGGGCCAGGCCCACGTTCTTCTGCATCGACCGGCCGAGGGTGGCAAGGACCCGGCCGCCGGCGATGGCGGCATCGGCCACCTGTTGGATCCGGTGGATGTGACTGGCGAAGGAGGTGACGATGAACCGGCGGTCGGGTCGGGCCAGGAACACCTTTTCGAGCGTGGCGCCCACGGTTGACTCCGAGGCGGTGAAGCCGGGCTCCTCGGCATTCGTCGAGTCGATCAGGAGCAGGCGGATGCCGGGCTCGGAGGCGAGGGCCCCCATCCGGGCCAGATCGGTTCGGCGCCCGTCGACCGGGTGGAGGTCGATCTTGAAGTCGCCCGAGTGGAGGATGATCCCCTGCGGGGTGTGGAAGGCGGTGGCGAATGCGTGGGGCACCGAGTGGGTGACCGGGATGAATTCGACGTCGCACGGCCCGATTCGGCGGCGCTCGTGGTCCTTCACCGGGATGAAGGTGGCTCGGCTGGCCATGCCCGCCTCGTCGACCCGGCTACGGGCCAGCGCCAAGGTGAGCTCGGAGCCGTAGACGTCGACCGGAAAGTCACGCAGCAGGTAGGCCAGTCCGCCGGTGTGGTCCTCGTGGCCGTGGGTCAGGATGACCCCGTCCACCCGGTCGGCGTTCTCCCGCAGGTAGGTGAAGTCGGGCAGGACCAGGTCGACACCGGGCATGTCCGGGTCCGGGAACATGATCCCGACGTCCAGCACCAGGATGCGGCCGTCGACCTCGATGCAGGCGCAGTTGCGCCCGATCTCACCGAGGCCACCCAGGAAGACGATGCGGACCGAGGAGTGGGCGCCTGTGGCGGCCCGCTTGGAGGTCTTGGCCGACGACTTTGCCGCACCCCGCGCCTTGGTCGCGCCCGTGGACTTCGACGCCTTGGTCGCTCCGGCCGCCTTGGCCGGCACCGCCTTCGGGGTGGCGTCCCTCACTTCGCCGGCAGACTTCGCCTTCCGACGGCGCCCCGACGAGCCCCCCGAACCCGTACCCGAACCCGTACCTGAACCCGTACCCGAGCCGTTCTGTGCCCCCTGGCGGGACCCCCGGCTCTCAGGCAACCGACTGCCGGGCCTGCAGGAACGAGGCTGCGCCGGCCACGACCGACCGGGCCTGGTCGTCGAGCGACTGCGGTGCCGGGGCGTTCGGAAGCCGGCACTGGCCGACACTGAGTCCGAGCGCACGGCAGGCCGCCTTGGCCGGCACCGGATTGGGATACTCGTCGGAGGATTCGAAGCGGTAGGACTCGAGCAGGCCGCGGTTGACCTCGGCGGCCCGTCCCACATCGCCGGCCGCGTAGGCGCTGAGCATCTCGGCGAACAGCGATCCGGCCCAGTGGGCGGCCACGCTGATGATGCCCACGCCGCCTATGGAAGCGAAGGGCAGGGTGAGCGAGTCGTCACCGCAGTAGACCTGAAATCCGTCGGGCGCCTCGGCAACCACCCGGGCGGCCGAGGAGACGTCCCCGGCGGCGTCCTTGACGGCCACGATGTTAGCGACGTCGCGGGCGAGCTCCAGGGTGAGGTCCGGACCGATCCGACGTCCCGATCGCACCGGGACGTCGTAGAGCACGACCGGCAGCTGACTGGCCCCGGCCACGGCCCGGAAGTGGGCCGACAGTCCGGCCACCGAGGGGCGGTTGTAGTACGGGGTGACGACCAGAGCGCCCGCGGCGCCAGCGGCCTCGGCCTCCTTGGTCATCAGGATCGAGTGGGCGGTGTCGTTGGTGCCGGACGAGGCGATCACCGGGACGGTGACGGCCTCGATGACGGCCCGGAACAGGGCGATCCGCTCGGGATCGCTGAGCACCGGGCCCTCGCCGGTGGTGCCGGCCACCACGATGCCGTCACTACCGGAGTCGGCCAGGTGGCGAGCCAGTGAGGAGGCGGCGTCGAGGTCGAGATCGCCGCCGGGACCGAATGGCGTGACCATGGCGGTCACGACCTTCCCGAAGCGGGGGGCGGTCATCGGCGGGTCCAGGGCGCAGCGGTACATGGAAGGCTCACGGAATCGCAGGCTACCAGCAGACTTGGGTCCATCCTCCGGGCCAGGCACGCCGTCCGGTCCAGGTACTCCCGGCGCACCACGCACGCCGGACCACGCACGCCGTCCGGGCGGCACGCACGCGTCCCGAACGCCCCGCAGACCAGATCAGACCAGTTCGCGCTGGGTGGGCGGCACGGCGGCCATGGCGTCGTACTCCTCGGAGGTGTCGACAGCCGTCTCGAACTCGATCACGCCCAGTTCGGTGAACTTGGTGCGCAGCCAGCCATCGGCCGCGTCCAGCAGGCCGAGCTTCCGGCAGTTCGGGACGATCTTGGAGAAGAGCAGGGCCTGGAACTCGTTTCGGTCGGGGGCCGACAGCACCATGGGGAGGATGGTCTTGGGATCGACACCCATGCGGTCCCACACCTCCTGCTGGAGGAACCGGTCGCGCATTCGCACCGCGGCCTCGAAGGCGAACTCCTGGCGCTCCCGAAGCTCAGCGGTGGTGAGTCCTTGGTAGTACTCCTGGAGACTGAGCACGCCGAAGGCCACGTGGCGAGCCTCGTCGGCCATCACGTAGCGGAGGAGCTGCTTGAGCAACGGGTCCGGGGTCATCGAGTGCATGAAGCCGAAGGCGGCCAGGGCCAGGCCTTCAATCATGATCTGCATGCCCAGGTAGGTCATGTCCCAGCGTGAGTCGGCGATGATGTCGTCGAGCAGCATCCGCAGGTGGGCGTTGACCGGGTAGTGGCCGGACAGCTTCTCGTCCAGGTACTTGGCGAAGACCTCGACATGGCGGGCCTCGTCCATCACCTGGGTCGAGGCGTAGTACTTGGCGTCGATCCACGGAACCGACTCCACGATTTTAGCCGTGCAGATCAGGGCACCCTGCTCGCCGTGGAGGAACTGGGACAGGGTCCAGTTCTGGTTCTGGATGCCGAGTTCGATCCATTCCTTGTCGCCCCAGTGCTCGAGCGGCGTGCCGACAATGTCGAAGCCGACGGCGTGGCCACCCTGGGCTGCCGCCACCTCGGCGACCAGCTTCTCCTGATCGACATCGGTGTCCCAGGGGAGGTCGGTCTCGCCGTTCCACTGGGCGTTCTTGGCCTTCTCGTAGAGCTTGTTGAGCTTCGGTCGGGTGCCCTTCTCGTAGTCCCAGGTGAAGATCGAGTCGTACTCCGAGTGGACGACGTGACGGCCGTCGGACTCCTCGGTACCCACGACCGAGAGGATGGACTCGAGGTCGTCGAGCTCCTCGCGGCCGATGATCTGCTCGTTACTGCTCATCTCGGTGGTCATGTCGGTGTCCCCCTTACGGACTGGTGTGACTGTGGAGTCCTGTGCTTCCGGACGGATGTGCGTGTGGTCGAGTTGGCGCGGCGGAAATGGTCGATCTCGGTCAGGACGCGGTGACGGGCTCCTCCCCGTGGGCTGGCTGCGGGCCGGATGTCGGGAACGGGGTGATGTCGATCGGGCCGGATGCCGCGGACTGCAGTGCACCGATCCCCGGGAGCATGAAGACGTTGACCAGCCGGGTGGCGTCGGCTTCGTTGCACGGGTCGAGGCGGGTGGATGGCGAGATGGCATAGGACAGGACGATTCGGGCGGCCCACTCGGCGACACGCTCGGCCTCGTCGGGGCTCATCCAGCGGGCGAGGAATGGAGCGGTGAACTGCGCAGCGGTGGCCAGTAGCCGGTCGGACTCGTCGAAGGCCAGATGCCCGAGGATGATGCCTGGCTCGTGCTCGGCCAGGAAGTGGAGGGCGGCGTGGTTCCGCAGGCGGGTCGAGGTCTCCACGATCCCTCCGACGAGTGCGGTGGCGAGGTCGCCGGCATTCCCGAGCCGGACGCCCAGGGCGCTGAACAGGCGTGCCATCTCGGTATCGACCACTGCACCCAGGATCTCGTCGCGTCCCCCCGGGAAGGCTCGGTACACAGTGGCCCGCGAGACCCCGGACTGGCGGGCGATGTCGTCGACGGTGGTCTTGGCGGTGCCGTGGCGGGCCAGGCAGGCCAAGGTCCCGTCGATGATGCGGACTCGGTGGGGCGACTGTTCGGACCCGTCGACCGGGGAGGACGAGGTCGGCGACGGAGCGACGAGGGGTACCACGGTGTCCACCTCAACCACGCGGAGTACCAACTGCGATCGAGCCACGATTGGAACAGTACGTCACGTTTTGTTTCACCGTCAACCACCTGTACTTGCAACAGCTACCTCCAGGCACACTCCCATCATGGCGACAGGCAAGACAGGCAAGACGACCGGAACGACCGGTCCCGTCAGCCCGACCCGGCCGGCACCACCACGCCGGCCAGCAGTTCGGAGCGGACCAGGCGTGCGACCTGTTCGGGGTCCTCGAGGTCCCAGCGACCAGGTGCGGATATGTACGACAGAACCATCCGGGCCAAGAAGTCGGCGGCGTCGCCCAGATCGACGCCGTCGACGAGTCCTCGGTCGACCACATAGGGGGCCAGGACTCCGGCGATACCTTCCCGAATCCTGATGCTCTCCACGGTGAGCGCGGGCAGCAACTTGTCGGGCTCGGTCTGCATCACCCGCTGGAGCACCTCATGCTCGAGGATCGAGCGGTGGGCGAACATGATGCCCCGCTCCATGACTTCCTCCAGGCTGGCCGCGCCCTGGATGCGGTCATAGAGCTTGGAGAAGAAGTCGAACACGGCCCATGCCACGGTGGCGTCGACCATCTCGTCCCGGCCCCCCGGGAAGGTGCGGTAGACGGTGGCCCTGGAAAGTCCCGCCTCCTTGGCGACGTCCTCCACCGTCGTCTTGGCGATCCCCTTCCGGGCCACGCACCCGTAGGTGGCCTCGACGATCCGCTGGCGGGCGTCAGCCATTGTTGCGTCGGCTCAGATCCCGAGCAGGGGCTCGATGCCGAGGGTCAGTCCCGGGCGCGTGGCCACCGACTCGACGGCCAGCACGACACCGTCCATGAACGAGGCGCGGTCGTAGGAGTCGTGGCGGATCGTCAGTCCCTGACCGGTTGAGCCGAAGATGACCTCCTGGTGAGCCACCAGGCCGGGCAGCCGTACCGAGTGAATCCGGATGCCTCCGGGACCGTTGCCGCCGCGGGCGCCCTCCACCACCACCGTCGAGGTCGTGTCGGCCAGGAATCCGTCCTTGCCCGCCGAGACCCGGGCGGCGGCCATGCCCTCGGCCGTGCGCAACGACGTGCCCGACGGTGCGTCACGCTTGGCTTCGTGGTGGAGCTCGACGATCTCCGCGCTGTCGAACCACGGGGCGGCCATGGCCGCGAAGCGCATCATGAGCACCGCTCCGATGGCGAAGTTGGCCGCCACGATGCAGTTGGCGCCGGTCACCGACCCTGGTACGAACTGTTCGGCCAGGTCGTCGAGGTCGGCTTCGGTGAATCCGGTGGTCCCCACCACGGCGTGGATGCCGGCCGAAGCGCAGTGGGCCAAGGTCGCCCGTGACGACTCGAGGTGGCTGAAATCGACGACCACCTCGACGCCGGCCGGTACCAGCGAGGAGAGGTCCTCGGTCACCATCACCGACTCGGCCACCGGACCTGACGTTCCGAGAATCTCGGCCACGGTGGAACCGGAGTGGCCGGGATCGACGGCGGCCACTAGTTCGAGGCCGGGTCGGTGTAGCACGGTGCGGCACACCTCTCGTCCCATCCGCCCACCGGCGCCGACCACTCCGACTCGCATGCCGGTCACCCTAGCCAAGGCCCCCGGTGTCACCGGAGCTCCCGGGCCGGAACCTACCCGTTCTCATGACCCGCCCGTCGTCATGGTCCTCCGCTCAGCGGGTACATCCACCACCGCCCGTGGCCGGCCGGGACGTACAGGATCATGGCGCAGACGGCACTGTTCCGATGACTGGTCGGTACGCCGGCATAGACCGGTCGGAGCCAGAAGGTCCTCGACACCTCCGTCCACTCCTCCCGAGGTGCGGTGTAGGGGGCCGTGAGGGACGTCGGCGTGCCCGCAATGGTGCCGGGGTTCTGGTAATACCGGCGTCCGCAGTAGTCGATCCGATCGGGTACCTTCCAGAACGCGAAGGTCCCGTACTCCCAGCGACTGGCCGCCAAGGCCGCCGGGACGGAGGCGATCCCGAGCACCACGAGTAACAGCAGCACGATGGCCACGACCCGCCGTCGTCGCTTGCGATGTCCTAGGCGTGGCGTCGTCTGTGCCGGTGGACTGATCCCTGTTGCCCACACCGGGTCGTCCATCGATCCAACCTTCGATCCGCCGGTTATCGGTCATCGGTCATCGGTTAATGGTACGGCCGCCCGCTCCCGACCACCGGTCTCACCCCAGGCCCAGCCCTCCCGCGTCGAAGTCCGACTCGTCGAAGGGACCGACCACAGAGAGCGTCCGGGGTGCGGCCACGACGGTGCGGGCGGCGTCGTGCACGTCGTCGAGCGTGAGTGCCTCGACTCGCGCGAGCACCTCGTCGACGGTCAAGACCTCGCCGTGCAGGAGCATGCCGGCGCCGATGCGGCTCATGCGGGCACCCGAGTCCTCGCAGGCCAGCAGGGTCTCGGCCCGGAGGTTGCCCTTGGCGATGGCCAGCTCCCGCTGGGTCACCCCGTCGGCGCCCAGTCTGGCGAGCTCGTCGGTGACGATATCGAGCACCTCGGCCACGTGCTCGGGACCGGTGCCCAGCCCCACGCTGAGGAAGCCGGCGTCGAGGTAGGCGACTCGCTCGGACCACACCGAGTAGGCCAGGCCCCGACGCTCGCGGATCTCCTGGAACAGGCGGCTGGACAGCCCGCCGCCCAGGACATGGTTGAGGACGGCCAGTGCATATCGGCTCGGGTGGTTACGGTCGACGGAGCGAGCGGCCAGGACCACGTGAGCCTGTTCGGTGGACCGCCTCGTCACCGCCAGAGATGTCACGCGGTCGTCGGGGGCTGTCCGGGACGGCGTCTCCCCTCCCCTGCTGCCACCCGACCGCTCGTCGAGTCCGGCCACCACGGCGTCGTGGTCGAGATCGCCGGCCACGGCGACGACCATGTTGCCCGGCAGGTAGTGCTCCTCGAAGAACTCACGGATGCGTAGCGCAGTCATGGCGTCCACGGAGGACTCGGTGCCGAGGACCTCGCGGCCCAGTGGGTGGTCCGGAAACAGGGTGGCTGAGCTCTGCTCCGCCGCCTCGTCGGCCGGTTCGTCGGCGTGCATGAGGATCTCGTCGAGGATGACCTGACGCTCGGCGTCGAGGTCGGCTACCCGCAGGGCCGGGCGCCACATGATGTCCGACAGGATGTCAAGGCCGAGTTCGACGTGCTCTGCCAGGAGGCGCATGTAAAAGGAGGTGTACTCCTTGGTGGTGAAAGCATTGAAGTCTCCTCCCACCTCGTCCACGGCCTCGGCGATGGCCGAAGCGGAACGCTCTTCGGTCCCCTTGAACAAGAGGTGCTCGAGGAAGTGGCTGGAGCCGGCCAGTTCGGGTGACTCGTCCCGTGAGCCCGTTCCCACCCAGAAGCCGATGCACACCGAACGGGCCTCGGCCATGGCCTCGGTCACGACGGTCAGCCCCGACGGCAGGCGATCCGTGCGGATCATGGCGCACCCCGCGTCATCGCCGGCAGCACCGCACCGGTCACACCTGTCACCGCGACCAGCGCGTTACCGGACATCGAGCTGCCTGTTGATTATCACGTGGGACGTGCGCCCTCGTCGTGAGCCGGCCACGGGGGCCGGCCCACGACGGGCGCTCGTTCTCAACGACGCCGGCGACCGCCCCGGCCGCCTCCGCCGCTCGGCCGGTCGGACGACTCGGCCACGGCGGGACCGAGGTCCCCGAACTCCTGGACGAGCTCCTCTTGGAACGCGTCCTCGAAGGAGGCCGCACCGGAGGGAGCGCTGTTCGACTGGCGACGCGGGCCGCGGTCGTCGTCGGCGCCCGGGTCGGCGTGGTCGCCGCGGGACGAACCCTCTGGCCGCGAGGAGCTCTCTGACCGCGAGGAGCTCTCTGACCGCGAGGAGCTCTCCGAGCGGGACGAGCCCTCGCCCCGACCACCACGGCCACCACCGCCGCCCGAGGAGGCGGGAGCCTCACCGGCCAGCGAGAGGGAGACCTTGCCCTGCGGGTCGATGTCGTCCACCCTCACTTCGACCGGCTGGCCGAGTTCGAAGACGTCCTCGACCCGCTCGATGCGCTTGCCCTGTCCCATCTTGGAGATGTGGAGCAGGCCGTCGCGCCCGGGGAGGATGTTGACGAAGGCGCCGAACTTGGTGATGTTGACGACCTTGCCCGGGTAGGTGGCGCCCACTTCGGCCAGCGGCGGGTCGAGGATCGTCGAGATGCGCCGACGGGCCTCCTCCACCGCGTTGCCATCCTTGGCGCCGATGGTGACCGTGCCGACCATGCCGTCGTCATCGACCGCGATGTCCGCGCCGGTCTCCTGCTGCAGGGCGTTGATGACCTTGCCCTTGGGCCCGATGACCTCGCCGATCTTGTCCATCGGGATCTCGAAGGAGACGATCTTCGGAGCCGACGCCGCCACATCGTCACGAGGCTCGGCGATGGCTGCGGCCATGACGTCGAGGATGGTGAGGCGGGCGTCCTTGGCCTGCATGAGGGCCTTGGTCAGGACGTCGAGGGGGAGCCCGTCGATCTTGGTGTCGAGCTGCAGGGCCGTCACGACATCGCGGGTACCGGCCACCTTGAAGTCCATGTCGCCGAAGGCGTCCTCGGCACCGAGGATGTCGGTGAGGGTGACGTAGGTGCCGCCGTCGTAGACGAGGCCCATGGCGATGCCGGCGACCGGGGCCTTGATGGGCACACCGGCAGCCATCAACGACAGGGTCGAGCCGCAGACCGAGGCCATCGACGTCGAACCGTTGGAGGCCAGCACGTCGGACACCAGGCGCAGGGTGTAAGGGAAGTCCTCCTGGTAGGGCACGACGGGCAGGAGGGCCCGCTCGGCCAGCAGGCCGTGGCCGATCTCGCGGCGCTTCGGGCCCCGCATGAAGCCGGTCTCACCGGTCGAGAAGGGCGGGAAGTTGTAGTGGTGCATGTACCGCTTGTGCTCGACCGGGGTGATGGTGTCGAGCAGCTGGTTCATGCGGGGCATGCCCAGGGTCGTCACGTTCAGCACCTGGGTCTCGCCACGCTGGAACAGCGCCGAGCCGTGGGCCGTCGGGAACAGGTCGACCTCGGCGGACAGCGGGCGGATCTCGGCGGTGGTGCGGCCGTCGATGCGCAGGCCCTCCTCCACGATCCGCTTGCGGACCAACTTCTTGGTCAAACCGCGGACGGCACCCTTGATCTCGCCTTCGCGGCCGGCGAACTCGCTGGACAGCTGGGCGATGACCGAGTCGGTGACCTCGGCCAGGGCGGCGTTGCGCTCGGCCTTCGGGGTCAGAACATTTGCGGCGGCCAGACCGGCGGTGCCGACAGCTTCCACCCGGGCGAACACGTCATCGCCGTAGTCGGAGAACGTCGAGTACTCCATGGTCTCGATGGGGCCTCGGGCGGTCACGAATGCGGCCACTAGCTCACGCTGGAGCACGATCGACTCGCGGATCCACGTCTTGGCGGCCTCGAGTCCGGAGGCCAGGACCTCTTCGGTGACCTGGGGCGCACCCTCTTCGTAGTACTGGAAGGAGCGCTCGGAGCCGCCGGCCTCGACCATCATGATGGCGATCTCGGCGTCGGGGGTCTCGTCCAGGGCACGGCCGGCGACGACCAGCTCGAAGGTCGACTCCTCACCCTCTTCGAAGGTGGGGTGCGGGATCCACTGGCCGTCGGTCGAGTAGGCCACCCGGACGGCACCGATCGGCCCCTCGAAGGGGATACCCGACAGCATCAGGGCGGCGGAGGCTGAGTTGATGGCCAGGACGTCGTGGGGGTTCACCTGGTCGGCCCCGAAGATGGTGCCGACGATGTGGACCTCGTTGCGGAAGCCCTTCGGGAACGACGGGCGGAGGGGCCGGTCGATGAGGCGGCAGGTCAGGATTGCCTGGTCCGAGGACTTGCCCTCCCGACGGAAGAACGAGCCGGGGATCTTGCCGGCGGCGTAGGTGCGCTCCTCGATGTCGACGGTGAGCGGAAAGAAGTCCGCCCCCTCGCGCACCGAACGTGACGCCGTGGCCGTGGCCAGGAGGACGGTGTCGCCGATGCGGCCGACGACGGAGCCGTCGGCGAGTTGGGCCAGCTTGCCTGCTTCGAAGCTGAGAGTCTTGTCGGTGCCGCTGATGGGCGCCGAAACGGAAATGGCGTCGGACATGACGCTCCTTGTGGTTCGGGGACTCTCCGTGCCAGTTCCCAGTGGTCGACCACCCCGCCCGCTGCGGAGCCCGGTGATCGGCAACTGGTGACTGACCTCGATGGGAGCCCGTTGTCTTGGTATTGCTCCGGTCGCCCACGGCGTGGGGGCCGGTCCTGCTGCAGCTCGACATTGCGCCGATCTGTCATCCGCCGGCACGCGGCCGGTGGAGAAATTGCGACCGCCCGGCCGGAGCCGGGCGGAGCGTCAGGTGTCCGCCTAGCGACGGAGGCCGAGGCGGCCGATGATCTCGCGGTAACGCTCCACGTCGTTGTTGCGGACGTAGTCGAGAAGACGGCGACGGCGGCCGATGAGCTTCAGCAGCCCACGGCGAGTGTGGTGGTCGCCCTTGTGCACCTTGAGGTGCTCGGTCAGATGGACGATGCGCTCGCTCAGTATGGCGATCTGCACCTCGGGAGAGCCGGTGTCCGTCTCGTGGAGACGGTATTCGGCGATGGTTGCCTGCTTGTCTGGCATGTGGGAAGTAGACCTCTGGAATCGTGGTGACAGCCGGCGGACGGAACACGCCGACCGGACGATGTTAGCAGGTGGGGGCCGTAGGGGGGGTTCCCAGCACGGGTCTCCGGCACTGGTTCACTCTCGGGTCGCAGCTGCCGGGTCGCCGGTTCACGCCTGGGCCGGAATCGTCGCCCACCTGCGTCGATGGAGCCACCCTACGTGCAGCCCCTCGGGCCCGCCACGCGACCGGATCCGGCCACAGGGCCGGATCCGGTGCATCGGCGTGGGGCCGAGTAGGCCCGTCGGACTACTTGTTGGGCTGGGGGGTGACCCGCAGATAGGGCTTGAGGGCCTTGAATCCCTTGGGGAACCGCTCCTTCGCCTCCTCGTCCGACAGCGCCGGCACGACGATGACGTCCTCGCCGTCGGTCCAGTTCACCGGGGTGGCGACCTTGTAGTCAGCCGTCAGCTGCAACGAGTCGAGGACACGCAGGATCTCGTCCACGTTGCGGCCGGTCGACGCCGGGTAGGTGAGGGTGAGCTTCACCTTCTTATCGGGGCCGACGATGAACACCGAACGCACGGTGAGGGTGTCGTTGGCATTCGGGTGGATCATGTCGTAGAGGTCGGCGACTTTGCGGTCCTCGTCGCCGATCAACGGGAAGTTGAGGGCCGTGCCCTGGGTCTCCTCGATGTCGCCGGCCCACTTGCCGTGCGACGTCACGTCGTCCACCGAGAGTCCGATGAGCTTGGTGTTGCGCTTGTCGAACTCGGCCTTGGCGGCCGAAAAGGCTCCCAGCTCGGTGGTGCAGACCGGCGTGAAGTCCTTCGGGTGGGAGAAGAGCACGCCCCAGCTGTCCCCGAGGTACTCGTGGAAGCTGATGGTGCCTTCGGTGGTGTCTGCAGTGAAGTCGGGGGCCTCGTCGCCCAGGCGAATCGCCATGTCCTGCTCCTTCGTGTCGGGTTCTGTGGTCGGGGGTGCTCGATTGAGGGGACTCGATCGAGCGTGCTGTGATCAGAGGTAGCGGGCCTGTCCTCCGGCATGTCCGGCAGTGCCTCGCCCCTCCCGGGGTTCGTCGTAACCGGGACGCACGCCCGGTATCCGACAGTCGGACAGCGTAGTCGGGTGATCCGTAATTGTCGACCGGATTCGTCAGGTATTGACCGGCGCCTTTCTGCCTCTGTCGAACTGCCTCCGTCGATCCGGTCCCCACCGACCCGGTACTGGCCCCGGCGGCCCGGCTCCGCCATGCTGAGGCCATGCCCGTACCCATCCGAGTCGACCGCGCCGGACCGGTGACCGTCGTCACCATCGACCGACCCGAGCGCCGCAATGCCGTGGACCGCGTGACGGCCGACGCCCTCGAGGCGGCGTTCGCCGCCTTCGACGCCGACGACACGGCCTCGGTGGCCGTGCTGACCGGGGCGGAGGGCACGTTCTGCGCCGGGGCCGATCTCCAGGCCATCGCCACCGGGACCGGTAACCGGGTGACCGAGGGCGGGCCCGGGCCGATGGGGCCCACCCGGATGACCCTCTCCAAGCCGGTCATCGCCGCTGTGGAAGGCCACGCCGTGGCCGGGGGCCTCGAACTCGCCGTCTGGTGCGATCTGCGGGTGGTCGGCGCCGATGCCACTTTTGGCGTGTTCTGCCGGCGCTTCGGCGTGCCCCTGGTCGACGGCGGCACCGTACGCCTGCCCCGCCTGGTCGGCGAAGGGCGGGCACTCGACCTCATCCTGTCCGGCCGGGCCGTCGGGGCCGACGAGGCGCTCGCCATGGGGCTGGCCAACCGGGTCGTTCCGTCCGGCACCGCCCTTGCGGCCGCGGTGGCCTGGGCCGCAGAACTGGCCGCACTGCCGCAGGTATGCATGCGCAACGACCGCCTCTCGGCTCTGGCCCAATGGGACCTGCCCGTCGACGATGCCCTGGCGGTCGAGACGCGCTTCGGCCTCGACAGCCTCGCCTCGGGCGAGGCGCTCGAAGGTGCCGCCCGGTTCGCCGGTGGCGCCGGTCGGGGCGGGACCACCGTGTCCGGCCCCGACGCCTGAGCAGGAAGAGGACGCACGTGCCTGACGTAGCCGCCTTCGACTTCGACGGCACCTTGACCAACGGTGGCAGCGTGTTCGACTTCCTGACCGCCGTCTCCGGGCGACGGGTCGTACTGCGGGCCTCGGCGTTGTTGGCGCCCCGGTTGGCCCAAGCCGCGGTGGCCGGCGGGTCGTTGGCCGACGAGACCAAACAAGAGCTGTTCGTCCGGGTGCTCGGCGGCGTCGACGCCGACTACCTGGACCAGGTTGGCATCGAGTTCGCGGTGAGCCATCTGGCCGCCCACGTCCGCCCCGAGGTCCGTCGCCGGCTCGACTGGCACCGGGGCCGGGGCGACAAGGTGGTGGTGGTGTCAGCCTCGCCCGACGCCTACGTGCGGGTGGCCGCCGAACGGCTGGCGGCCGACGGGGCCATCGCCACCCGTCTCGAGGTCGGCGATTCGGGCCGCCTGACCGGGCGCTACGACGGCGGGAACTGCCGGGGCGAGGAGAAGATCCGGCGGCTGCGCCTGTGGATGGCCGACGCCGGTGTCGAGGGTGCCCGGCTCTGGGCCTACGGCAACAGTCGCGGCGACTTGCGCATGCTGCGGGCCGCCGACACCGGGGTCAACGTCGGGCGGCTGGGCCGCTTCGGCCGGCTCCGGGACTTCAAGGGGCTGGACGTCACTGGTCCGCGCCGCCTCGACGGCTGAGTCGATCTTGTGCGTCGGTCCACCCCGGCGTGGCCGACTACAGGTACTCCCGCTTCCGCATCCACACCAGGCAGAACCAGCCCCAGATGGGAGGTAGGTAGGCGGTGAACAGCCGTTGGACGAACACCGCGGCCACTGCATCGTCCTCGGGGATGCCGGCCGCCGTGAGGGCCAGGATCATCCCGGCCTCCACCACCCCCATGCCGCCCGGCACCGGTGAAATCCCACCGATCATCGACCCCAACGTGAGCACGATGAGCAGCGAGGCGAGGCCCATGTGCTGGCCGAAGGCGTGGAGGGCGGCGCCGAGCGCCAAGGCCACCAGCAACTGAGCGGCGATCTCGCCCCCGAAGATCTCCACCAGGTTGAGGGGATGGTCGGAGAGAAGCTTCAGGTGGCCCCACACCTCGGACGCCTTCGGTCGGAGTTTGGCGGCGGCCAGCCGCCGCCAGCGCGGGATGGCGAAGATCAGTCCGAGCAGGACGCCGATCACCACGATGGCGATCACGATGATCCACACCAGGCCCGCCGTGCTGCTCCCCGAGCCGCCCCCGGTGGTGGTCGGCTGGCTGGCGAAGTCGAACTGCGAGATGGCGATCGGGACGGCAATGACGAACAGTGCGCCCTTGGTGATCCAGCTGGCCGTCGAGATGAGGACCCCCGAGCTGACCGCCAGCGTGGCGTTGTAGCCCTGCTGTTGAAAGAACCTGACCCGGGTGGCCAACGCCCCCATCGACCCGCCGGCCAAGGCGACGAAGGTGTTCGCCACCTCGAGGGCGACGGTGCGGCCGTAAGGCATGGTGTCGGTCACCGAGCCGACGGTGGCCATAGCCAACGCCGGATAGGCCGACTGGGCCAGGACGAACACCGCGGCCACCCAGCCCCAGTCGGCACCGGTGACGGTGCTCCACGACTTGGTCACGTTGACGAGCACGCCGATGAGGGCCCATCCGCCGATGAGGGTGCCCAGCACCAGAGCCAGGTTGATCCAACTGATGCGACGGGGCTCGATCAGCTTGGGCACCTCGACCCCGGTCGCCCGTGCGCCCTCCTCCCGCACGCCGGCCAGGATCGCCTTCCGGCCGCGCAGGGTCCGCGCCGCCTTCGGGTCGAGGGCCGCCCGCTGGAGGAAGGGAAGCGCGTCCACGATGGCATCGGACGGCACCGTCCGTAGGGCGGCGGCCGTGGCCCGTTCGGGGCCGGCCACCAGGGCGGTGGCGGCCAGCACAGCGGCCAGATCGCGATGGAGCTGGTCGGCGCTGGCCACCGTCGTGGCCGCCCGCATGTCGACGAATCCGGAGGTTCCGTCAACTCCGAGCACGATGGTCTCGGTCGAGAGGGAACCGTGGGCGATGCCTGCCGCCCGTAGTGACAGCACCTGGACGTAGATGCCGTCGAGGGCGGCGTCGGTCAGGGCCGGATCGGTCACCGGGGCCTCGACGACTTCCGGCGATCCGTCGACAGCGGCCACCGTCGCGCCGCCCACATCGACCTGGTCGCCCGCCACTGACGCACTCGCTCCCGAGGCGACCGATCCCGAGCCACCGCCGCCGTCATCGCCCCCACCGTCGCTGGCCTCACCATCTGTCCCGTCGTCCCTGTCGCCTGGATCCCTGTCCGCATCGGTCACCTCGGGCGGCAGCACGAAGGGCGTCAGTGCGGACAGCAGCCGGCCAGACGGCGGTCGGGTGACCAGCAACGCGTCCTTGGCCGGCCCGGCCGGGCCGGCGGCCAGCACCCGCGACACCCGCGCCCCGGCCCGGACGGCCATGAGGGTCACATAGGCCTCATGTTCGACCTGCTGGCGCCTGGTGAAGGTGAGGGTGGGTCCCGAGTCGCGGTAGAGGACGAAGCGGGTGGTCTTCGCCAGGAGCCGGGCGTCCGAGGCGTCGCGCCCGTAGACGGACACGTCGAGGTCTTCGCCGTCGAGCTGTCCGGTGAACTTGCCTACCCCCCACTCCTGGTCGGATGCGGGCATCAGGTCGGTGGCGGCGATCCCGAGGTCGGCCAGGAGGAGCACGACCTCGTCGGCCGACGGCAGGCCGAGAGGTGAGCCGAACACGAGGTGGACGACGGCTGTCGCCAGGACACCGATGGCCAGGCTGGCCAGGACCGACAGCGGCAGGCCGTTCCCCGACACCACCGTCGCCATTGCCAGCAGTACCACCGTGACCTGGATCGTCCGCTGCAGCCACCGACTCAGATACGGCAGGGCTGCAGTGGCCACCGCCACCGTGGCCGCCACCCGCGCCACCGGAAACGAGAGGTCGTAGCCGTGGGGCGCTCCGCCAGGGGGTCGCCCGCCGTCGACCCCGAACACTGCCGTTAGCACGACGCAGGTGAGCCACGCCCCTGCGCCGGACAGCACCGTGTCGCGGATCACCGCCGTCCGCCGCGAGATCAGTGCCAAGGTGATCACCACCGCCACGAGACCGAGCGACCCGACCCACCCGACGGTCGTGACCAGCCAGTCCAGCCCGTTGGGGACCGGGGTGACGACCCCGATCAGCGCCTTCTCACTCGACGGGTTGACCTTGGTGGCCAACCAGCAGAGCAGGATCACCAGGAGCGAGAGGCCCACCCGGACACCGTCGCTACCCCGCCGGCGGGTCTGCCCGTCGCCGATCGGGGCGAACAGGATCGCCCGCCACGTAGTCCCCGCCCACCGGTGCTGACGGCGGGGCTCCCCCAGGACCTCGGCCTCCGGCCCTCCGGCTCCAGTTTCGACTCCAGGCTTGGCGGCTGCCTCGACCGTCGCCTCGACGGCCATCTCCTGTGGTGTTCCCGTCGTTCCGTCCCCCATCCGGCCCGAGGATACGTCGTCAGACCCGGCATCCTGACGATGCGGCGCCGACGCGCGATCCGTCAGCCGACCGCGGAACCGTAGAAGGAGGCGTCGCCGTAGCTGAAGATCCCGCCGTCGGCCGCGGCCATCCAGTAGCCGTTCCCGTCAGACGTCCCGGCCATCCCGACGATGGGCTGCGCTAGCTGGATGTTCCCGGCCGACCCGAAGAACCCGGCGGTCCCGAAGGCGAAGATTCCGCCGTCGGAGGCCACCAGTCGGTAGCCCGAACCGTGGGGCATCGAGGTCATCCCGACGATGGGCCGGTTGAGCGGATGGGCGCCCATCGAACCGTAGAACCTGGCATCACCGAAGGCGAAGATTCCGCCGTCGGAGGCCACCAGCCAGTAGCCCCCACCGTCCGGCGTGGCGGCCATCCCGACCACGGGCTGGTTGAGGATCATGGATCCCGTCGAGCCGTGGAAGGCGGCGTCGCCGTAGCTGAATATCCCGCCGTCGGAGGCCACCAGCCAGTAGCCGTTGCCGCTGGGTGTACGGGCCATGCCGACGATCGGTCGGTTGAGGTGCATCCCCCCGGTGGAGCCGTGGAACGTGGCGTCGCCGTAGCCGAAGATCCCTCCGTCGGAGGCCACCTCCCAGTAGCCGCGGTTGTCCGGGGTGGCGGCCAGCCCGACCACCGGGGCATTCAGCGGCATGCCGGCGGTCGAACCGTAGAACGTGGCGTCCCCGAACACCGCCACCGACCCGTCCGAGCCGTTGATCCAGTAGCCCTTGCCGTCCGAGGTGGCCGAGATGGCCACCGCCGGGGCCGACAGGGAGTGGTCCAGGGCGAACCAGTTCGACCTCAGGTTGAAGTCGGCGGCGAACTGGTTGCCGGTCACCACCACGTTCTGGGACGACCCGACGAGGGTCATGGACAGGACCCGGCCGCCCAGGTCGGCGTAGCCGTTGCGGGACGTGACCGAGATCGACTGCAAGGTCCCGAGCTGCGGCCAGGTGGCCTCGATGGAGGAGACGGGGATCGACACGCTCCAGTCGTGGTTGGGGTTGCAGGCCCCGTTGATTCCCGGCGGGCAGACCGCGTCACCTGCGTCGGGCACGGCCGGGAACGTCCCCGGTGCGGTGTACCCACCGGTCGATGCCGAGTACTCGGTCGTCATGATGGTGGTGCCTTCTTCCATCACGTACCCGAGCGTGTCGAGGGTGGCGTTGTCGGTGACCGTGCTCTCGTTCGCCAGACCCCGGTAGGTCTGACAGGTGAGGTCGCAGGTGTCGGCGTAACCCCCGTAGGAGCCGAGGGCGGACATCACATAGGACCGGGCCGCCACCGCTTGGGCCTCTAACGACTGGAAGCCCCAGGGGTAGTTGTCCGGCCCGGGCGATCCGATCTGTCCCCAGTACGCCGGCGACTCGTTGGGCACCACTCCGACGATGTAGTCCTCGAGCGGCAGGATGTTGACTGTCCGGGCCTGGGCACTGCTGTTGTAGATCGCCTCGAGGTAGCCCCGGACGTACAGGTTGCCGCCAACCTGGCATAGCTGCAGGGCCAGGGTCGCCGCGTTCGAGGCACCGATGTTCGAGTTGGTATCGGGCACGGCCTCGGGGTTCGCCACGCCGCTCGCCCAGCCGGTCCACGGCCCGGCGCACGACGACCCGCTGGACAGATCCCAGGACCCGGCGCCGTTGTCGTGCATGAGCACGGCCTGCCCACCGCTGAAATGATGCCCGGCGACGGTGAACCCGCTCGCCGACGTCACGATGACGTCGTTCCCGTCGTTCTCGGTCAGCGCCACCCGGACAGCGGTCCCTTCCTGGGCCGGCGTGGTCAGGGTCGGCGTGGAGCCCGAGTAGTAGTGGGAGACGATGGCCTTCCAGGGCGTCCCGGCCAGCGCATACCCGAAGGCGCCCCACTGGCCCATCCCGCGACCGTGGCCGTAGCCGTGTCCGATCAGGCTGACAGTGTTCGACGGGTAGGCGGCAGCCGGAGGTGCGGTGACGACGACCCCGACGGTCGACGCCATGACGGCCAGCGCAGCAATCATGGCCGACCAGCGCCGCCGAGAATCTCTCGGGGCGTCACCCGACGCGGTTGACGATGGGGGTGCACCCTTGTTGCGCGGTTCCGACACGCTCATCCACGTTACGACCGCCGACCCCCGATTCGGGGGACACCCCGACGCTCCGTCCGGACTGGAGACACTATGAAGGTCCCTCCGACCGACCGTCCCGCAATGAATCTTCGCCAACCCCGGTCAGGCCGGCCGGACCGGGTCTCGACCCGGACCCGGTGGACCTCGGACCTCAGTCGACGCCCGTGGGGGCGGCCAACACCTCGGGCATCGACCCGTAGAAGCCGGCCTTGCCGAAGGCGAACATCCCGCCGTCGGCGGCCACCATCCAGTACCCGGTCCCCCGGGGGATGGACGCCATCCCGACGACCGGCAGCACCAACGAGAGGTTCCCGGTCGATCCGTAGAATGGTGCGTCACCGAAGCTGAACACTCCGCCGTCGGCGGCAGTCAGCCAGTAGCCCCTGCCCCCGTTGGCCGCCATGGCCACGATGGGCTTGTTCAGGTGCATCGATCCCATGGAGCCGTAGAAGCCGGCGCTGCCGAAGGCGAAGATCCCGCCGTCCGAGGCCACCAGCCAGTACCCGTTGCCATTGGGGACCGGGGCCATGGCCACGACCGGCTGGTTGAGTTGTATGGACCCTGTCGATCCGTAGAAGCCGGCGTCGCCGAAGGCGAAGAGTCCTCCGTCCGAGGCCACCTCCCAGTAGCCCTTGCCGTCCGGTGTCACCGCGATGCCGACCACCGGTCTGCTCAGTGGCTGGCCACCCATCGATCCGTAGAAGCCCGCGTCGCCGAAGGCGAAGATGCCCCCGTCAGTGGCCACCTCCCAGTAACCCTTGCCGCCCGGAGTGGACGCCAGTCCGACCACCGGTTTGTTGAGCGGCAGTCCGCCCATCGATCCGTGGAAGCCGGCGTCACCGAACGCGAACATCCCGCCGTCGGAGGCCACGTTCCAGTAGCCCTTGCCGTCCGCCGTTCCGGCCATGCCCACGATGGGCGAGTTGAGGTGGCCGGGTGCCCCGGTGCTCAACGACCCGGTCAGCTGGGGGTTCTGGTGGTACTCGGGCCACGACCGCAGACCGAGCGACCGACCGGTCGAGCCCGCCACCACGTAGTGGAGGACAACGCCCTGGTTGCTGCCGTTGTACCCGGCGATGGTGATCCCGATTGACCCGTTGGGGTCTGTCGTCACCAGGGACGAGTTCTGCAGTGCGACCGCGCCGTTGCCGAGGGTGGCCACGATCTGTGCGGACTTGCCATCGATGATCACCAGGCCCTGGGTCGTCGGGACGAGGACGTCGTTGTAGCCACCACCGGTGAGGTCGGCCGTGGTGACGCCGCCGATGATCTGACCCGGGGTGGACACCGGCCAACCGGGCAGGGCGGCACCGCTCGAGCCGTTGAGGGCCCACGCCAGTCCCCCGGAGCCGGTGTCGGCTCCTTCGATTACCTGGTCGGTGCTGTTGCCGAGGACATCACCGATGGCTGGGCTGGAGGTGGTGCTGCCCCCGAGGTCGACCCGCCAGACCACGTTGCAGTTGGCGTCGACGGCGAACGCCTTGTTGGTGTCCGAGGCGCCCGGGTAGAAGGTGCCGGTACCGAAGGCGATGCCCATGGCACCTCCGCCGAGGAAGTTCCCGACGGCCGGCGACGAGTCGACGGTCTGGTTCGTGTCATGGTCGCAGATCAGATTCCCGCTGGTGCCGAGGACCCGGATATGGCCGCCGTTCTGGTACTGGACGTTGTTGGCGTTGCCGGCCGTCGAGTCTCCGCCTTCCACGATCTCGGTACCGCCGTTGCCGTACAGGTCGGCCAGCGACGGAGTGGTGAACCCGCTGTCGGCCGTGAAGAAGGGCCAGCCGGGGAGCACGGTGCCGTTGCCGGCGTTCAATGCGTAGGCGTTCTGCCCGAGCGACGGGGCTTCCACGGCCTGGACGCCCTGCATGGAGCCGACGGCCAGCGAGGCCTGGACCCCGTGGTTGCCATTGTTGTCGGTGGCCGAGCGCGACCAGATCTCGTGGCCCGTGTTGGTGATGCCGACATAGCCGCCGGTGGTGGGCTGGGAAGCATTGCCGGTGCCCACGTAGATGTAGTCGGTGCCGGAGCCGTCGGGGCTGGCCGAGGGCGTCGAGTCGACGGGCGCACCGAGGTGGGCGGGCCAGCCCGGCAAGCCGGACCCATCGGACAGGTGGAAGGCGTAGACGCCGCCGGCCCGGTCGCCGATCACGACCGACTTGCCGCCGCCGTCGAGGGTGGCCACGTTCGGCGAGCTCTGGGCGATCGGGTTGCCGTTGTCGGGGAGGGCCTGCTGCCAGGCGAGCGAGATGCCGAGTGATCGGGGGGCGGGAGCGGCACCGGCGGGGACGGCGGACCCGGCAACCAGCGCCGGTGCGACGGTAGCGACCAGTGCGGCCACCACCAGGGCCTGTACACCGAGGGCCCGCGCACCGAGAGACTTCAACCCGAGGGACAGCGGGAACTGCGACAACTTTCGCCGGCCGTGATCCTGCGTCACGATTTCCGTGACCTCTGGCGTCGTTTCCTGGCCCATGTATGTCCCTCACTTCGTCGGTCGCGTCGCCACTCAGGGAACGTTCGCCCGACCATTTGCCGCGCGACCGACCCCTCAGCGGATACTCGTCTGTGGGTGGTATCGGCCCGAAGGCGGCCGAACTGTACGGGTAGCGGCCGATCCGGACCCTCTTGTGCGCCCCGACCAGGGCGGTGGTACCTGGAATCGGTGATCGGACTGGCTACCCTGAAGCATGCGCTTCGAGCGGATCGCCACGACCGCGGGCACCGTGCCCTCGGTCCGCGGCCCGTCGATTGCCCTCCCGAAACGAGGACGGGCGCCCGACGGCCCGGCACCCCGCGCCCGCCGTCCCGGCCGTATCGCCTCCGACCGGGCCAGCCGGGTGCGGCTGCAGGTCTTCGATCTGGCGGCCCCGTGGATCGTCGGCCTGGCCACTCTGGCCGCCCGCCTCGCCACGGCGGCAAGGGGCCCCACCGACTGGGACTCCTCCCAGTACTTAGCTGCCGTCTCCCACTTCGACGTCGACCATGGCCGCCCCCAGCCCCCCGGCTACTGGCTGTACGTCGCTGCCGGGCGGTTGATCCACGGCTCCGGTCTGGGAACCGTCGAGTCGCTGGTGCTGGTATCGGCGGTGGCCTCGGCACTGGCCGCCGGCTTGGTCGTGGTGGCCGGTCGCGATCTGGGAGGCCGCTGGGTCGGCCTGGCAGCCGGGTTGGTGGTTGCCACCTCGCCCTTCGCGTGGTTCAGCGGGTCGACCGTTGCCACCTACTCGTTCGACCTGGCCATCGCGCCCTTGCTGATCATCCTGGCCTGGCGGGCCCGCCCACACTCGTGGCACGGAGCCGGCGCACTGGCCGCCCTCGGCCTGGCCGCGGGTTTCCGCCAGTCGGAGGTGATGCTGTTCGCCCTCCTCGCCCTGCTTGCCGTCATCGGGTCCGTGCGGCGGGTCCGGGAGGCCGCGGTCGCCGTGGCCGCAGCAGCGGCGGCGGTCGCCGCATGGCTGGTGCCGATGGCGTTGGCCCAGCCGGGCGGAGCCCGGGCGTTACTGCAGGCCACCGGTAACGAGAGCAAAGGGGCCCTGCAGGCCACGTCCGTCCTCGACCACGCCGCCAGCGGGACGGTGAACCTCGGGACCTTTGCCGCGTACACCACCGTCGCGCTGGCGCCGCTCGCTGCCTTGGCCCTCGTCGCCGCCGTCGGACTGGGTGCGCGGGCCATCGTCCGCCGGGCGCGAGGCACGCGCCCCC
>DATBZS010000094.1:0-6656 GCA_036513075.1 Acidimicrobiales bacterium | reverse complement strand
GTAGACGTGCACGCCGAGGTAGTCGATCGACGTATGCGCCAGCAGAGCTTGGTCGATGGCTGGGGTCGTCCAGGTTCCGGTGCCGGCACCGACCTCGGTGCTACCCCGATTCAGGCCCGTGAGTTCTTCCGTCACTACCTGGACGGCCGCCATGGGAGTGTTGATGTCGATGCCCAGCGCGTCGGAGAACGTGTCGGTTTCGTCGAGCAGCGAAAGGTAAGTCGGGTGGAGATCATCGATGATGAGTTGTGCCTGGACCCGCTGCTCGCCGGCATAGGTGTCGATGGTGAGCCCGGCGTAGCTGATCGACAGGGAGGTGAGCGGGGTGCTCGAGAAGACCGGGTTCTCCTCAACCGATAGCACCATGTGGTGCGCCTGCACCTGCTGGGCCACCCCTTCGTAGAAGTTCAGGTACTCCGAGCTGTCCGGGGTGGTCGGCACCAGGAGGGGGAAAGAGACGTCAACTGTGACCCCTTGCACACCGAGGGCCGAGAACGCGTCGAGCTCGGAGGTGACACCGGAGATCGCCGAGGAGGTGAGAAGTCCCGAGCCAATGTTGCCGTTGGCGGCCAGCAGTTCAGTGCCGATCGTTGTTGACGGTTGTTTCTGTGGTGTGCCGACCTCAGACGCGAACCCATTCACCTCAGATTGGATTTGGCCGTACTGCGATTGGTACTGGGTAGGGATGGGCCCAGGCGGTTGTGAGATGGGAGTGAGATGGGGGCTGTTCGGTGGCGATGATGGACGCGTCGTTGTGGTGGTGGGTGAGGCCGTCGGGCTCGAGCAGGCGCCCAGGACGAGCGCACTGCCGGCGACCACCACGAGGAACGCCATCCATCGGCACCGGGGCGGCTTTGGTGCTGATTGACCAGGTTTCCCCATTCTCAGAAAAGTACCAGGCCGATGTGAGCGAACTGTGAGCGAACTGTGAGCGCTCGGGATGACGGCGTAAGGCCCGTTGCCCCAGGTACTCCGTTCGCTCACCTCGTGACGGTGTCGGTGACTCGGATCGACCGTCACGGCCAATCTGGGCGTCAATCCCGCCCTCAAGATCACGGCACAGGCGGAGCGAGCAATGGCCATATGGCCCAACGCCGGCCAGCCCGACAGCCGGCCGCCCCTGGGCGAGGAGTACCGCCCCGTCGCCACGGTGGCGCCCATCCGACCCGTCGTGCCGCCAAACGCCCCGGGAGCACTCCGGCTGCCCGCGTGACGTGACGCGGCGGCGGCGTGCCCTGATCCGTGCCCCGGAACGCCGCCGACGTGTAGGACTCGCTCGGCAGCCGCTCGTCCCGTTCGCGGCGGTCATGGGCAATGGAGCAGCGGACATCACCGGCACGGTGCCACTGGAGCCGCTAAAGCCAGACCAGCGAAGGGCAGGCGGTGGGGGGGAGCCGGCAGTATTGTCGGCCCATGGACAACGAACAACCGACCGGCGGTTGGGCCGACGGACTCGACTTCGTCCCGGACCCCGCCGCCAAGCAGCATGCCCTCGAGGAGTTCGCCACCTATCTGAACCCTCAGAAAGTCCGGGTCATGCGGGCGGCCGGGCTCGACATCATCGAGGCCCAGCGGTCCGGCCCCTGGGTCTGGGACCTCGACGGCCGCCGGTTTCTCGACTGCTTCACGTCGGCCGGGTCGTTCAATGTCGGCCGCCGCAACCCCCGGGTGGTGGCAGCAGCGCACGCGGCGCTCGACCGGCTGGACCACGGGAATTTCCTGCTCTGCTCGAGGGAGAAGGCCGAGCTGGCGGCCAAGCTGGCGGAGATCACCCCGGGAGACCTCTCCTGCACGATGTTCGGCACCGGCGGGGGTGAGGCGGTCGACTTCGCTATCAAGCTGGCCCGGGGGTCCACCGGCCGCCCCCGGATCGTCTCGTCGGTCAACGGCTACCACGGCCACACCGGGTTCGCCCTGTCGGCCGCCGGCCGGGAGGCGTTCCGCCAACCCTTCGAGCCGCTCATGCCCGAGTTCGTCCAGGTGCCCTTCGGTGACCCCGACGTACTTGCCGTTGCAGTCGACGAGCGCACCGCCGCCGTGCTGCTCGAGCCGGTGCAGGGCGAAGGGGGGATCGTGATGCCGCCGCCGGGCTACCTGGCGGCGGTGCGCGCCGCCTGCGACCGGGCCGGGGCGCTCCTGATCCTGGACGAGATCCAGACCGGTCTCGGCCGGACCGGGCGCTGGTGGGCGAGCGAGCACTTCGGGGTTGTCCCCGACATCATGACCATCGCCAAGTCCCTCGGGGGGTCCCTGGTGCCGATTTCGGCCACCGTCTTCACCGAGGATCTCCGGGAGTTCATGATCCCCAATCCCTTCATTCACCTGTCCACGTTCGGCGGGTCGGATATCGCGTGCGCCGTGGCGCTCGAGGTGATCGCCGTCATGGAGGAGACCGAACTGGTCGCCCACGCTGCGGCAATGGGCGAACGGCTCTTCACCGGGCTCCGCTCCATCGCCGAGGCCCGTCCCGAGGTCGTCGCCGAGGTGCGCGGACTCGGACTCATGGCAGGTATCGAGTACTCCGAGGACTCGATGGGGCCGCGCATGTCGTACCACCTGGCGCGCCACGGCGTCCTCGCCATCTACAGCGGGAACCAGCCGGCCGTGATGCGCCTCATGCCCTCACTGGTGATCGAGGAGGCCGAGGTGGACTTCCTGCTCGAGGCGCTCGACCGGGCGATCAGCGACCTCGTGTCGGGCGCCGGTCCCGAGGAGCCCACCCCGACTCGGCCCCGGCGCCGGCCGGTGCGGCCGGTCGCGGCGGCGGGCTGAGAGGGGACGACCATGGCGAACTGGGACGAACTAGCCGAGGCTCTGGCCGACTACACGGTCAGTTGCAACGAGAACGAGCGGCTGCGCAAGATGCAGCGGGACTGGTCGAGGACCCTGCACTTCATCTGCTCGGATACCGGGACGACCTTCTCGCTGATGGTCGAGCGGGGTGAGATCCTGGCCTCCCCTGAGGGTCACGTGGGCACGCCAGACATCGTGGTGACCACGCACTCGGAAACCTTCTGCGACATGTTCTGGGGCGACTTGAACCCGGTCCAGAAGTACCTGCGAGGTGAGATCACAGTGAAGGGCTCCCAGGAGGACGTCATGCGTCTGGACGCCATCAGCTACGTGATCTGGCCCGACTCCTGATGTCCGGTGGCGACGGGGCACACCCCGTCGCTTTGGCCCTCCGCCGGTCGATCGGCACCGCCACCGCCACGGCCACCTCGGCCGGCCTGGCCTTCGCCGCCATCGACTACCTGGGGGTGGTCTCGGTCCTGGCCTACGCCCCAGGGGCCACGGCGGCGCTGGCCATCTTCATCGGCGGCGGGATCGTCCTGCTGGTCTCGGGCATCTTCTCCGAACTGAACGGCCTCTATCCCTCGGCGGCCGGGATTCGCCTCTATCTCGGCCGGGCCGTGGGCAACCGCACGGCCCTGGCGGTCACGTTCACCTACATGACGACGGTGGTCCTGGTCATCGCCGCCGACGCCTTCCTCATCGGGGCGGCCGTTCGCCATGTGCTGGGGGAGCCCGCGGCGCTGGCCTATCTATGGATCGCGGTGCTGCTGGGCCTGGCGATGGGCGCCAACCTCCGCGGTGTGCGCCTCGCCGGCTGGGTGCAGACGGTCGTCACCTACACCGTGCTGGCTGGCACCGCCATCCTGTCGGTGGTCGCCCTATTCCACGTGGGCGGTGCGTTCCGGCACCCCTTCGACCTGTTCGGCAAGGGCAGCTTCTCGGGGATCCAGGCGGTAGCCTTCGCCCTCTTCCTCTACGCCGCGTTCGAGTGGGTCACCACCACAGCAGAGGAGGCCCGGACCCCCCCGGTCATCACCCGGGCCCTCTTCATCGCCCCGGTGCTCATCTGGATCGTGGCCAGCCTGTTCGCACTGGCCCTGGCCCACCTCGAGCCGTTCTCCAGCCTCCACGGCAGCGCCTATCCGCAACTGCTGCTCGGCCGGGCGGCGCTCGGAACCGTGGGCGAACTGTGGATGCTGGCGCTGACCGTGCTCACGGCCCTCAACACCTTCAACGGGGGCTTCCTGGTCGCCTCGCGCTTCATCTACGCCGCCGCCCGGGAGAACAACCTTCCGCGCCAGTTCGCCTGGCTGAATCTCCAGGCGGTCCCCTGGGTGGCTGTGACCTCGCTGGCGGTGGTGTCCGCTGTCGTTGCCGCGGTGGTCTTCGCCACCGGCCAGTGGCTGCTGCTGGTGGCAGTCGGCGCCGCCATCGAAGCGGGGATCTACGCCATCGGCTCCCTGTGCCTCGTGGTGCTGCGGCGCCGCGACGCCCGTGAGCGGCCCTTCCGGCTCATTGCCGGCAGGCCTCTGGCAATGATCGGGATTGTGCTCTTCAGCGTGCTGTTCGTGGCCACCGGGTTCTCCGACCCCAAGAACGCTCACCACTTCTCGGTCGCCCCGATCAGTGTGATCGCGATCCTGGGGGCGTTGTCAACCGCCTATGTGCTGCTCGTTGTGCCGAAACTGCAGGCGGCCGCCGCCGCCCGGACCGCCGCCGCCCGCCCCCGCCGCCGCCCGGCCCGGCCGCCGGCCGCGACGCAGGAACCGGTTCCGGCACCCGGATCCGCCCCACCTGCCGACGACTGAAGCCGCCTCCGGCAGGATCCGTTCTGCCGCCCGGGCGTTGCACGACCCCGAGAACTCCATCACCATGATCATGTTGGACCGAGCTGGCATCGCCCCCCAGCTGCCCTGGACGATCGGCTCATGGCCCACGACACCGGCAGAAGACCCGAACGTTCCCATGACTCGTCCGGTGATAATTCGGCGGACCGAGCCGGTAATCCTGGAGGTCATAGCCCGAGCAGGAGGTTCAACCTTGTACGCGATCAAGTGGACAGGGTTGGAACCCAACGAAGACGGTTGGAGTCTCCCCTCCGACACCCGGTCAGAGGCCTTTTCTACTTGATCCCGCCCGTGGGTGATCTATCATCGGTACCCGACATGCGCGGTTCGTGCGCGAAGGAATCGGGAAGCGGTCGCATGGTGTTATTGGATGTTGGGTGGATTTAGCAATGAACGTCTCCTGCCTGGGGCCCCAAATCGATGAGGGCTTTTAATGGTGGAGGGCACTCGACTACCGTCCGCGCCATGCCCACCGTTTCGATTAGCTGGGACTCCGCCGACCTCTTCGACGAGATGCTGAGCGTCCTCTGCCGGGACACCCTCGCCGTCTGCTTGACCTTTACCATCAGGTCATCACGGTGACGGGGGCCAGCAACAAGGAAGAACAACCTCGTCGACCGCTCATTGCGCCGTCACACTCCGCGCCTACCAAGGCTGTGGGCCACCGACCGACTGGCAGAGGCCATCGACGTCCACCTGCGGGATCGCACGACCATCGATCCCAGCGGCTGACGCCGGTTTGGTCGGATCAGCGGGCTCCTGGGCGGCCGGCCCTCAAGTTCGTCCGGTTCGGTGCCGATAACCCCTTGGTGGCACCCAGGCATTGGTTGGCCGTGTCCGCGCTCGTGATTGCAACGGTCGTGGGACTGACAGGAACCGGGTTGGACGCCGCCCCGGCCGCGGCGGCGCCGGCCATTCCGGTCAGCCTGGAGGGTGTCGACGGGAGCCCGACTCCGGCCAGTTTCTGGTTGGCCTCGAGTACCGGCGGGGTGTGGAACATGGGGAGGACTGCCTCCTACGGCCAGTTGGCCTCCCCTCCGACCAAGCCGGTCGTCGGAATCAGCCCCACCCACGACAAGGCCGGCTACTGGCTGGTGGCCAGTGACGGCGGCATCTTCTCGTTCGGGGACGCCCACTTCTACGGCTCCACCGGCAGCCTGGTGCTGAACCGGCCGGTGGTGGGCATGGCCCCGACTCCCGACGGCAAGGGCTACTGGTTGATCGCCAGTGACGGCGGGATTTTCTCCTTTGGCGACGCCACCTTCTACGGCTCCACCGGCTCTCTTACGTTGATGCAGCCGGTGGTGGGAATGGCTCCGACTGCCGACGGCGCCGGATACTGGTTGATCGCCGCCGACGGAGGCGTGTTCTCCTTCGGGGACGCCACGTTCTACGGCTCAATGGGCTCCGCTCCCACCCCCGACCCGGCGGAGAAGGTGGTCTCGTCGAGAAGCGGTCACGGCTATTGGATCGTCGACCAGAACGGCACCTCATGGGCGTTCGGAGACGCCGGTGCGGTGCCACCGACCCTGGGGCTCATGTTCGAGGGGGTGACCCCGGGCGACCGGGCCGTCCTCTTCGCCTTTGCCCAGTTGGGCAAGCCCTACATCTGGGGTGGGAACGGCCCGATCGGCTACGACTGCTCAGGGTTGGCGTTGGCAGCGTGGGAGTCTGCCGGCGTGGGCTTCGCCCGCGTGGCCAATGATCAGTACAACACCGCAGGAGTACCGATGGCGATGGCAGATCTCCAGGCCGGCGACCTCGTGTTCTGGGGGTCGGATCCGACCAACTGGACCACTGTCGATCACACCGCCCTCTACGTCGGCGGAGGACAGATCGTGGAGGCGACCGGCGACCACGTCCAATTGAATTCGCTGGACCAGTGGGGCACCCACACCGTCATGCCCAACGGTCGCCACCCCTGAGGGGCACCCAAGAGCGTCGCCCCGGACCGGGCATCATGTGGTCCGGACCGAGGCACTCCGTCCTGTCGTCGACCTCAGGACGAGCCCG
>DATBZS010000093.1:0-12847 GCA_036513075.1 Acidimicrobiales bacterium | reverse complement strand
GAGCTGGATCAGCGCATCCTCGTCGTCGAACAGGAACTCGGCCAGCGTCTTGGCGAGCTCGGTCTTCCCCACACCCGTTGGGCCGAGGAAGATGAACGAGCCGCTCGGGCGTTTGGGGTCCTTGAGACCGGCCCGGGTCCGGCGGATCGAACGGGCCAGCGCGGCGATGGCCGGCTCCTGGCCGATCACACGCTTGTGGAGTTCGTCCTCCATCCGCAGCAGCTTGGCCGTCTCCTCCTCGGTGAGGCGGTACACCGGGATGCCGGTCCAGTTCGCCAGGACCTCGGCGATGACCTCCTCGTCGACGACGTCGAACAGGTCGACACCCTCGGCGCGCCACTCGGCCTCCATCGCTTCTTTGGCGTCGAGCCGGTCCTTCTCCTGTTCGGCCAACTTCTTGGCCTGGTCGAAGGCCTGCTTCTCGATGGCGGCTTCCTTGTCGGACCGGAGACGGGTGATCTCCTCTTCCAACTTCTTGTAGGCCGGCGGAGTCGTCATCCGACGGATGCGCAGGCGACTGCCCGCCTCGTCGATGAGGTCGATGGCCTTGTCCGGGAGGAACCGGTCGGCCAGGTAACGGTCGGCCAGGTTGGCGGCGGCAACCAGGGCCTGGTCAGTGATAGTGACGGCATGGTGCGACTCGTACCGGTCGCGCAGGCCCTTCAGGATCTCGATGGTCAGCGCCACATTCGGCTGCTCCACCTTGATGGGCTGGAACCGGCGCTCGAGTGCGGCATCCTTCTCCAGGTGCTTGCGGTACTCGTCGATCGTGGTGGCACCGATGGTCTGGAGCTCGCCCCGGGCCAGCATGGGCTTGAGGATCGAGGCGGCGTCGATGGCGCCCTCGGCCGCACCGGCACCGACCAGGGTGTGGAGTTCGTCGATGAACAGCACGATGTCGCCGCGGGTGCGGATCTCCTTCAAGACCTTCTTGAGGCGTTCCTCGAAATCGCCGCGGTAGCGGCTGCCGGCGACGAGGGCACCCAGGTCGAGCGTGTAGAGCTGCTTGCCGGTCAGGGTCTCGGGGACCTCGTCGGCCACGATCCGCTGGGCGAGGCCCTCGACGATCGCCGTCTTGCCCACGCCGGGCTCACCGATCAGGACCGGGTTGTTCTTGGTCCGGCGCGAGAGCACCTGCATGACCCGTTCGATCTCTTTTTCGCGCCCGATGACCGGATCGAGTTTGTGGTCCCGGGCCAGCGCGGTGAGGTTCCGGCCGAACTGGTCGAGCACGGCCGAGCCGGTCGGGGCGTCGGCCTGCTGGTTGCCTGGCTGGCCACCACCGACAGCTTCTTTGCCCTGGTAGCCCGAGAGCAGTTGGATGACCTGCTGGCGGACGCGGGGAAGATCGGCGCCGAGGCTCTGCAGGACCTGAGCGGCGACGCCCTCGCCTTCGCGCACGAGCCCGAGCAGCATGTGCTCGGTTCCGATGTAGCTGTGGCCGAGCTGCAGGGCCTCGCGGAGCGACAACTCGAGGACCTTCTTGGCCCGGGGCGTGAACGGCGGCGATCCTGTCGGGGCGGTACCCGCCAGGCCGATCGTCTCCTCGACCTTCTCGCGGACGGCCTCCAACGAGACGCCGAGTGACTCGAGCGCCTTGGCCGCGACTCCCTCACCCTCGTGGATCAGGCCCAGGAGAATGTGCTCGGTACCAATGAAACTGTGGTTGAGCAGGCGCGCCTCCTCCTGCGCCAACACCAGGACTCGTCGAGCTCGGTCTGTAAATCGTTCGAACACTCCACCGCCTCCATCCGCGGTCAGTAACTGGAAGCCAAGTCTACAGGTGCGAATGTCACCCGCACCCGCAGCCCCGGATGCCGGTGGGCATGTACCGGACATCGGCAGTCTGACCTATCGTCTGTAGCCAGTGAACGTCGTCGACCTCCTGGGACTCCCCGCTCTCGAAGATCAGCTGCCCCGGCTCGAGCCCCTGCTCGTGGAGTCCGTCGTCACCGGAGACGAGTTCCTCGACGAGGTGACCACCCATCTGCTGGCCGCCGGGGGAAAGCGCCTCCGGCCCGTCCTGGCGCTGGCCACGGCCACGTCAGGTGCCCGCGACGCCTCCCGGGAGGACCTGCTCGGGGCGGTCGCGGTGGAGCTGGTCCACCTGGCCTCGCTCTACCACGACGATGTGATGGACGAGGCCACTGTGCGCCGCAACGTCGAGAGCGTGAACTCCCGGTTCGGCAACCTGGTGGCCATCGTGGCCGGAGACTTCCTACTGGCCCGCTCGGCCGAGATCGCCGCCGGGCTGGGCGTGGAGATCGCCGCCCTGCTGGCCGCCACCCTCGGCGAGCTGTGCCAGGGGCAGGTCGCTGAGGTCCAGGCCGCCTTCCACACGGACCGGAGCCGGGACCAGTACTCCTCGGCCATTGCCGGCAAGACCGCCGCCCTGATGGCCACCTCGTGCCGGATCGGCGCACTCACCGGCGGCCTGCCCCGCCCCGAAGTCGACGCTTTCACCGAGTTCGGCCGGTCCTTCGGGATGATCTTCCAGGTCCGGGACGACATCCTCGACGTGGTCGGGACGGAAGCCGAGCTGGGCAAGCCGGCCGGGCAGGACCTGGCCGAGGGGATCTACACCCTCCCGGTGCTCCTCACCCTCGCCGACACGGTCCACGGGCCCGAGCTGCGCGACTTGCTCGGACAGCCGCTCGGCCTGCCGGAGCAGGAGAAGGCCCGTTCGATCGTGGCCGGTTCCGGTGCCATCGCCCAGTCGGTGCAGGTTGCACGGGACTATGCTTACGACGCCGCGGCCGCGGCCCTGGCCGGACCGTCGAAGGAGCTGGCCGCGGCGTTCACCCGGTTGGCCCATTCGCTGGTCGACGAGCTCCCCACCGGCTGAAGTACCCCACCTGGGAACCGTTTCCCGGCTCGGGGCGCGCACAGGCCCACACCCCGACTAGAGGAGCGGGCCCAGGTGCACCGAACAGTCGATCGGGCTGTCCGTGGGAAGTTCAGGTCAGCAGGTGCGGTGGTGATCGGCGTTCCGGAGTGCAAAGGCGGTCCTTCGCTCCAACAGTCTGTGCTGCTCGACGGTCAGCCGGTTATTGCGGCGGAACACCTGTGCATCCAACCAGACAGCTCGCCTGACGTGGCCGATCTTTCGGGCCCCATCCGCCAGGCTCTTGAGCTCGGTAGTTTCGACCACTTGCCGGGCCTGATTCGCCAATGCCATCTCCACATGTGCGCGGAACGACTTGCAGACCACCTGCTGGCCCGGCGCAACGGTGAGCTTCGCCGGCTGGGTACCCGCTGGGGCGTTGGCAGCAGCCACGCCGGCCCCGGTTGCAGCCAATGAGCCGACCGCCACCATCGAGACGACGGCCTTAGTAGTGAGCAACTTTACATTCAACACGTTTGGACTCCTCATTCAGTGGGAACCATGTGGTGTCCCATCGAGTCCCTGCCCGTACCACCTCCATCGGTTGCAAAACGTCGAAGATTGAGGCCTTTTCTTCCCCAGTCGTCGATTCGATTCGACCGTCCCATCGCCGGACCTGTCGGTGTGCCGCAACTGACGGCTCGTGGGCCGAGCACCTGGTGCTCCACGCGCCACGTTCGGGATTGCGGTCGGGGCACGCACATTGCCCGGGGCCCGGACTGCGGAGCCGACCGTTTCCAGGTCGACCGTGACCCTGGGGCATCCGATCCTGGGGATCGTCCGCTCGATCCTGGCCGCACTTCGAAGGTTGCCCGTCCGTCGCCGGGAATTCGGTGGCGCCCGGCCTCGGGAATCCGATGGCGATCGGCGCCCCCAATCTCTGCGGATCGTGGCCAGTGCCTTGCCGGCCCACGGGGACGAATCATGGGCCAGACGACCCGTGGCTCGAGCCATGGGCGGCCCGAAGCCTCGGGGGTCACCGTGCCGGCCGGCGAGTCCGGAGACGATGCTGGACGGGCCGGTCTCTACCTTCCGGTCAGGAGGTCATGCCGCCAAGGCCGACCAGGCCGCGGGCCAACTCGATCTCGCCCATGTGACGCAGACCGTGCTGGTAGATCCAGCATTCGGTGGCATCCAACAAGGTGATTCCATCAGGACCGGCCACCCGTGCGCTATAGGTGCTGGCGACCTGTTCGGGGAACGGTCGGGCGATCACCAACCGCATGAGCTCTTCCGGGTCGAGGCCGGCCAACCAGGTCTCCACCCGGTCGAAGACGGCCCGCATGTACTCCTGGAACTGCCCGTAATCGCCGATGCGCTGGCCGACCATCTCGTCAACGGTGCGATGTTTGCCGTGGTCGGCGATGGCGGGATGGACCCTGGCCTCCCAATCGGCGTTCCAGATGGGCGCGGTCCCGGTCATGAGTAGGAACGACGCGTCGACCATGTTCACGATGTGGAACAGACTGAAGGCGATCGGTAGGACGCCTTCCCGCTCGAAGTGGTTGACCTGATCGAGGTCCATGGTCGCCACGGCGTCGTAGTACAGAGAGAACAGCGCGTGCATGCGCCGCTGCAGCGAGTCGAGGACCAGGCCCTCGGACCCCGGGGCGCCTACCGTCCCCGTCACCCCCGACCCCGGCGCTTCCGACACAGTGGCTCCCTCCGCCGGCTCGACGACCGGGCCGCCCGATCATGTAAACACTTGTCACAATTACTGTCAACTGTTACCCTGACGGCTTGTCACCCGACCCGGGTGCGCAGCGGGCGGAACCCTCCACGCGGAGGAATCCGCCACGGGGGCCGTGCCGACGCCCCCCGGCACTGCCGGTTCCGGCGGGTTGGCGCCCACCCGGCCAGTCGAGGGAAGCGAGCGCACATGCATCTCGAAGTCGACCGGTCCGACCTCCACCGTGTCCGGGCCGTCTCGTACCGTTCGCCAGCTTTGGAACCAGGCGAGACCCGTATCCGGATCGACGCCTTCGGCCTGTCGGCCAACAACGTCACCTACGCCGTGTTCGGCGACATCCTGCGCTACTGGGAGTGTTTCCCGGGACCGGAGGAGGACGGAGTCTCGTGGGGCCGGATCCCGGTCTGGGGTTTCGGGGACGTAGTCGAGTCCACGGTCGACGGGGTAGTCGAGGGCACCCGCGTCTTCGGATACTTTCCCCTGGCCGACGAACTCGTGGTGGCTCCCGGGCGCATCGACGACCAGGGCTTCTCCGACACGACACCTCACCGGGAGGCGGTTCCGACGGTCTACAGCCGCTACTCGCTGACCACGGCCGACCGCGTCTACAGCCCCGAGCGCGAGGACCGGCACATGCTGCTGTGGCCGCTCTTCGTCACGTCCTTCGTGGTCGACGACTTCCTCGGCGACCACGACCTCTTCGGGGCACGCACGGTCGTGGTGTCGAGCGCATCGTCCAAGACCGCCATCGGGGCGGCCTTCCTGCTCAGCCAACGGAAAGCGGTCGACGTGGTCGGACTGACGTCGCCCGGCAACCTCGACTTCGTCCGGTCGCTCGGCTGCTACGCCACGGTGCTGCCCTACGACAGCCTGGCCGACCTCGCAATCGTGCCGTCGGTGTACATCGACGTCGCCGGGCGCTTGGACGTGACCCATGCGGTTCACGCCCACCTTGGGAGTGACCTTCGTTACTCGATGGTGGTCGGTGATACCCACTGGGACGACGAGACGGCGGCGGAAGGCGTGCTGTCCGGTCCCCATCCCGAATTCCTCTTCGCCCCGGTCCAGATCGCCAAGCGACGAACCGACTGGGGGCGGGACGGCTTCGAGACGGCCGTAGCGGCGGCCTGGGACCGCTTCATCCCCTGGACCGACGGGTGGCTGACCATCCGTCGGGCGGCCGGAACCGAGGCCACCGAGTCGGTCTACCGCGCCGTGCTTGACGGCCGGGTCGATCCTCGGACGGGCGACATCTGCACCCTGGCCGGATCGTAGGATCCGGGGATGACCGACACTCGCCCCCGAGCGACCGATAGCGACCCGCCGGACGCCATCTGGCCGGCCGACCCGGGCGCACTGGACACCCCGACGGGTGGCGAGGTCCCTCCCCAGGAGACCGACGGCCGCCGGCTGCGCCGGGCCCTCAACCGCGAAGCCGTGGTCGACGCCCTGCTCGACCTGTACAGCGAGGGCAACCTCCGCCCGAGCACCGACGAGATCGCCGAGCGGGCCGGGATCTCGCCCCGTTCGCTGTTCCGCTACTTCCAGGACGCGGACGACCTGGCCGGCGAGGCGGTCACCCGCCAGCTCGGCCGGGCCATGCCGCTCCTCCCTCTCGGCGTGGGGACCGACGCTTCCTTCGACGCCCGGGTGGCCGCGCTGGTCGACCAGCGGCTCCGTCTCTTCTCGACCGTCGGCCAAGCTGCCCACGTGTCGCGCCTGCGCGCCCCGTTCCAGCCCCGGCTGGCCGCCAGTCTGGCGGAGGTACGTCGGTTCCTCCGAGGCCAGGTCCGCACCCTCTTCGCCACCGAGCTGACATCCATGCCCGAGGCCGATGCCGACGTGGCCCTGTCGGGAGCCGACGTCCTGGCCAGCTTCGAGTCCTTCCAGCTGCTTACCGGGGACCAGGGCCTCGACATCGGCAAGGCCCGGACGGTCCTGATCGCCACCCTGAGCTCGCTGCTCGCCCCCGGAAGCGCCCGGTGACCGCCAGGAGGGGCAGCATGCGCCACTCGATCCGGCTCGACTTCCCGCCTGATGCGGTCTGGGAGATCGTCGGGGCTCCCGCTCGCCTGGCCGAGTGGTGGCTGGGCGTCGTGTCGTGCGAGGTGGACGGGGACAGCCGGACCATCATGACCCGCTCCGGGCTGCCCATGCCCGAGAAACTGCTGACCATCGACCACAACCTGCGGCGCTTCCAGTACCGGATCACTGCCCCCCTGTTCGTTGAGCACCTCAGCACCATCGACGTGCACGACCTCGACGACGGCACCTGCCTGACCGTCTACAGCGTCGATGCCGAGCCGGCGGTCCTGGCCCTGGTCATCGGGGGCGCCGCCCGGGCCGCCCTCGGTCACCTGCCCGAGGTGCTCGGCGTCGCCGCCCACCGGTGACGCCCAGCCGCCACCCCGACCCGATCCGAACCGTCGCGGCCCCGTGCCGCCGACGACCGAAAGGAGCCCGTTGATGGGCCGCAAGATACTCCTGGTCACCACCGACCAACAGCGCTACGACACGCTGGCCTGCAACGGCGGCACGCTGTCGCGCACTCCGGTGGTCGACGGTCTCGCCGCCGAAGGCGTCCGGTACGACCGGGCCCACCCCCAGTCGGTGGTGTGCATGCCGTCCCGTTCCACCATCCTGACCGGCCAGCACCCGAGCACCCACGGCGTGTTCATGAACGGTGTACCGCTCCCCGAGGACGCCCCTTCGGTCGCCGAGGTGCTGCGCGGCTCGGGCTACCGGACCGCCCTGGTCGGCAAGGCCCACTTCGAGCCCTACTTCGACCCGTTCCTCCGCTTCGAGGAGAACGCGCTGTCGACAAACGGCACCACGCCCCACGGCGGTTCACGACGGGGATTCGAGCACCTGGAGACCGCCTCCCACGGGGCCATGGGTCCACTCCACTACAGCCAGTGGCTGATGGTGAACCATCCCGAGGCCCTCGGCATGTATTGCCGGGCCATCGACGATTCGCTACAGGTGAGCGCCCAGCCCGGTGGCGACACCGGCGCACCGCAGGTCAAGGTCAACCCGATCCCCCGCGGGATCTACCACACCAACTGGGTGGCCGACCGCACGATCGCCTGGCTCGACTCGCTCGACGCCGACGACGACTGGTTCTGCTGGATGAGCTTCCCCGACCCGCACCATCCGTGGGACCCCCCCGAGTCGGAGATGGGCCGAATCGACTGGCGCGAGGTTCCCCTGCCGGCCGGCTACCCCGAGGACCGTTCCACCCGGGAGGCCGTCATCGACGACAAGCCCCGCCACTGGCGAGCCTGGTACGACGGCACCTTGGTCTCGAACTACGAGGCCCCCGCCGACTGGGTCCCGGCCACGCTGACCGCCGACCAGGTGCGCGAGGTCAACGCCCGCAATGCCGTCGAGGTCGAGTTGATCGACGAGGCGCTCGGCCGGGTGCTCGCCCGGGTGGCCGAGCGCGGCTGGGACGATGATGTCGACGTGGTGTTCACCACCGACCACGGCGAGCTCCAGGGCGACTTCGGCTTCCTGTTCAAGGGCCCGTACCACGTCGACAGCCTCATGCGCCTACCGCTGGTGTGGCGCCCTGCCCCGTCGGCCCGGGGCGGCGGAGTGGCCGCGCCGTCGGTCGTCTCCCGGCCCGTCGGCCTGGTCGATCTGGCCCCCACCTTCTGCGCCATCGCCGGCATCGACCCGCCGGAGTGGATGCAGGGCTCGCCGCTGCCGGTGGACGACGCCGACGCCGAGTCCCGGGGCTTCGACAAGGTCCTGACCGAGTGGGACAGTGAGCTGTTCGGCACCGACGTCCACCTCCGCACCATGATGCGTGACCGGTGGGTGGTCACCGCCTACCGACCCGGCACCAGCCACGACGGTACCGAGGGCGAGCTCTACGACCTGGTCGACGACCCGCTGCAACAGGTGAACCGCTGGGACGACCCCGACTACCGGGCACTGCGCGCCGACCTGGTCGCCGATCTTTCGGACTCCCAGCCCGAAGTCCGGGCCGACCGGTTGTTCCTCGAAGCACCGGTGTGAGCCGACACGCCGACGCCGGCTACTGGCCCGGCCCCTGGTCGGGCGAGGACGGCGGTCCCCGGCGCCTGGGGGTGCCGGCCGACGACAGTCCGGTGCCCTCCATCCACCCCGGCACAACGGTGGACGTGGTGTCGCGGACCGACCCACTGGTCACCATGGTGGTCACCCGCGACCCGGGCGAGGTGTTCCTCCTGCGCACCGGCATGGGCCCCGACGTCACCAGCACGGTCGAGCGGATCGACTCCGACACCCTCGAGGCCCGGGCCAGTTCCGGCCCGCTGGCCGGTGGTCCGATGTGGCCGGGTGGCCTCGCCGCCCATGCCAACGGCTCGCTGTACGTGGTCTTCGGCAACCACGCCCACCGGCTGTCTGCCGACCTCGAGGTCCTGGCCACCGTCGAGCTCCCCCGGGCCCGGCCCTACAACAGCTTCGTGATCCTGCCCGACGGAACGCTCGTGACCAAGGACTTCGCAGGTTCGCTGCCCGGGGCGCCCGTTGCTGCCGCCGAGCGCGTGCCCTGCGAGCTGGTGGCGCTGGAGCCCGACGGGCTCGGCGTGGTCGACCGGATCGAGCTCACAGAACCCTCCATCGCCCGGCTCTCGTCCGACGGCGACCACGTCTACGTGGTTGGCGACACCAGTCTGCTGCGGGTCGGGTGGGACGGGGGATTCCGGGCCGACCCCGGGTTCAGCGCCGCCTACCGGACCAGGGAGGGCCAGACCTACGGGTGGGACTGCGTGCTGGCCCTCGGCGCAGCCTGGTTCCTCGACGACGGCGACGGCTCGACCAACTTCGACGGCTCGTTCCGGGGCAAGGGCGTCTCGACTGCGCCGCTGCAGGTGATCCGGGTCGACCTGTCGACACGTGAGGTCACCGCGGCCGAGATCTGTGGGGTGACCGGCGGGCTGGTCACCAACCCGCCGATCGTCGACGTCGACCGTCGGATCGTCGTGGGCTACGACAGCGGCAACGGGGTCATGGCCGCGTTCGACATCGGCCCCGATGGCGAGCTCTCCCGACGGTGGCGACGCGACCAGGACCACGCCGCCCACATGCTGCTGCTGCCGGGCGAGGGGGCCCTGGTGACCGGTGACTACAACGCTTCCCGAATGATCGAGCAGGTCGTGGTGGTGGACATCACCACCGGCACCGAGCTGGCCCGGGTCGACACGGAGGGACCGCTGCAATCGGCCGTCTTTCCGGCGCTCGGGTGGGACGCCACGCTCTACTGGTGCTCGCTGTCGACGGTCAGCCGGCTGCGCTTCACCTGATCAGCGGAGTCGGTGCGCTCACCCCGGCGCCGGCGGTTCGAACTCCATCACCGCGGGCATGCCGCTCAGGTCACCCCCACGTTCCGCTCGAAGATGATCCGCAGTCCGTGGAGGGTGAGCCACGGCTCGACGTACTCGATCTCCTCCGAGTGCGGCGAGATCAGCTCGGACAGCCCGCCGGTCGCCACCACGGTGGACTCGCCGAGGACGGCGGCGAACCGCCGGCACAGCCCGTCCACCTGGCCGGCGAACCCGTAGAGGGAACCGGACTGGATCGACTCCACCGTCGACTTGCCGATCACGCTCCGGGGTTCGACCATCTCCACCCGGCGCAGGGCGGCGGCATGGGCGAACAGGGCGTCCAGGCTGATGGCCACCCCCGGGGTGATGGCACCGCCGAGGTACTCGCCTGCGGCGGAGATGGCGTCGAAGGTGGTGGCCGTCCCGAGATCGACCACGATGCAGGGCCCGCCGAACAGGTCGTAGGCGCCCACCGCGTTGGCAATGCGGTCGGCTCCGACCTCCTTCGGGTTGTCGTAGAGGATCGGCATGCCGCTCTTGACCCCCGGCTCCAGCACCACCGCCGGCACGTCGAACCAACGGCTGGCCATCTGGCGGAGGTTGGCCGTGACCAATGGCACCGACGAGGTCACGGCGATTCCGGTGACGGTGTTATCGATGTCCAGCCCGTTCAGGTCGAGGAGCTGGGTGAGCAGGAGGGCATGCTCGTCGGCGGTGCGGACGTCCACCGTCGACAGGCGCCAGTGGTGGGCGAGGCCGACCGGCTCGGTGCCGTCCCGAGGCACCGATTCGTCGACGGGAGCCGTCGGGTCGTCGGCGAAGAGACCGACCACCGTGTCGGTGTTCCCCACGTCGATGGCAAGCAGCATGGCGTTCCTTTCTTGGTCGGGTGCGTCGGTCGGGGCCGCGCTCAGGCCCGCAGGTCGAGACCGAGATCGAGCACCGGCGCGGAGTGGGTGAGGGCGCCCGCCGACAGCAGGTCGGCTCCGGCGGCGGCCAGGGCCGGGGCGGAGTCGAGGGTCACGCCGCCCGACACCTCGATCAGAGCCTCGGAGCCGGCGCCCCGGACGCGGGCCACGGCCTCGGCCACTCGGTCGGGCCCCATGTTGTCCAGCATCACCACGGTGGCGCCGGCGGCGACCGCCTCGTCCACCTGGTCCAACCGGTCGCACTCGACCTCGACCATCCGGCCCGGCCACAGGTCGCGGGCCCGGTGGACGGCTTCGGTGATGGTCGCCCCTCCGAGGTGGTTGTCCTTCACCAGGACGGCTTCGGACAGGCTCCCCCGGTGGTTGTGCCCTCCGCCGGCCCGGACCGCCGCCTTCTCCAGAGCACGCAGTCCGGGGGTGGTCTTTCGGGTGTCGAGGACCCGGGTGGCCGGATTGGCGGCCCGCACGGCGTCGACATAGGCCCGGGTCAGGGTGGCGATCCCGGACAGGTGGCCGAGGAAGTTGAGGGCGGTGCGCTCGGCCGTCAGGATCGACCGCAGCGTTCCCTCGACGGTGGCCACTACGTCACCCGGGGCCACCACCGATCCGTCTACCCGGATCCAATCCACGCTCACACCGGGGTCGACCTGGGCGAAGGCCTCGACCGCGCAGGCCTGTCCGGCGATGATGCCGGCGGCCCGACTGACCACATCGACGGTGGCCCGTCGGCCGGCGGCGATAAGGCCGGTGGTCAGGTCCCCGAGGGGTAGGACGTCCTCGGCAATGGCCCGGGAGACGGCGTCGACCACCGCGGCCCGCGGCGGGTCGAGGACCGGCGCCCAACTGTCGGGGCCCGATGCGTAGGGGACCGGCGCAGCCGACGTTCCGGCGTCGATCGCGCCCGGGTCGGACGACCGGTTCACGGACGGGGCCGCCCGTCCGGGCCGACGGGCTCGGTCGGGGTCCGGGCCAGGACGGTCGTCGCGTTGGGCCCGCCGTGGACGATGCGGCACCGCCAGGCATCGGACGCCTCGGGGTAGTCGCTGCGGGCGTGGGCACCCCGGGTCTCGGTACGCAGGGTCGCCGAGGCCAGGACGCTGATGGCCGCGGTCACCAGGTTGGCCAACTCGCCCCGGTCCCGGTCGACCGGCACTCCATCGCCCGATGCCTCAGCCAGTTCACGCACCGTGGCGTCGGCGCGGGCCAGTGACCCGGCGCTGCGGACGACGCCGGCGCCATCGGTCATGGCCCGCTGCAGCTGGTCCCTGGACTTGGCCACATCGAGCGCCGGGCCGCCTCCCGGTCCGCCTCCCGGTCCGACAACCGGTCCGGCAGATGACCCACCGGTCGGCACCCAGTCGGTGCGGAGTGGCGCCGGCAGGGCCACCGCCTCGGTTCGGCCCTCGAGGACGGGGGCGAGTACGCCGGTCGCTGTGGGTCCATCCCCTCCGGCCAGGATCGTCTCGGCCAGCCGGGCTCCGAAGACCATGCCCTCGAGCAACGAGTTGGAGGCCAGCCGGTTGGCACCGTGGACTCCGGTGCAGGCCACCTCACCCGCCGCCCACAGTCCGGGAAGGGCTGTCGCCCCCCACAGGTCGGTGAGGACCCCGCCCGACAGGTAGTGGGCCGCCGGGGCAATGGGCAGCCAGTCGGTCGCCGGATCCAGCCCGATGTCGGCCAGCGATGCACTGATTGTCGGGAAGCGGGCGTCGAACGAGTCGAGTGCGGTGGCGTCGAGCCAGAGGTTGTCCACCCCCTGCTCGTGCATGCGTTCGGCCATGGCCCGGCTGACCACGTCCCGTGGTGCCAACTCGTCGACGAACCGCTCACCCCGGGCGTCCCGTAGCAGCGCACCGTGGCCGCGCAGGGCCTCAGATAGCAGAGGGCGGGGCATGGCCGGGTGGTGGAGGGCGGTCGGGTGGAACTGCATGAATTCGACGTCGGCCACCGGTACGCCGGCCCGCAGCGCCATGGCCAACCCGTCACCGGTGGCCTCGGCCGGATTGGTGGTGACCGAGAACACCTGGCC
>DATBZS010000092.1:0-39313 GCA_036513075.1 Acidimicrobiales bacterium | reverse complement strand
CCCTCCAAGGGCGACCTCGACCCGACCCTGGATGCGGCCACGGTGGCCGGCGACTACGAGGCCGGTGGGGCGTCGTGCCTGTCCGTCCTCACCGATGAGGAATTCTTCGCCGGGAGCCGGGCCGATCTCGAGGCCGCCCGGGCGGCGTGTGCGTTGCCGGTGCTGCGCAAGGACTTCACGGTGGGCCCCCTCGATGTGTGCGATGCCCGCCTCATGGACGCCGACGCCGTCCTGCTGATCGTGGCCGCCCTGGGGGACGCCGAGCTTGCCGACCTGCTTTCTCTGGCCCGTACGCTGGATCTGGCCCCGCTGGTCGAGGTCCACGACGACACCGAGCTCGATCGGGCCCTGGCCGCCGGGGCCCGCCTGATCGGCGTCAACCAGCGGGACCTGCGCACCTTCGAGGTCGACCGCGACCGAGCGTTGCGCATGGGGGAGCGGATGCCCGACGGTGTGGTGGCGGTGGCCGAGTCGGGGATCCGCGACGCCGCCGACGTCGGTCGGCTCACCTCGGCCGGGTACACCGCGGTCCTGGTGGGGGAGACGCTGGTGCGGTCACCAGACCGCACGTCGGCGGTCGACGGACTGCTCGGTGCCCGGGCATGAGCACCGCACCGGCGGACGAGTCGGAGCTGTTCGTCAAGATCTGCGGGGTGACGTCGGAGGCCGACGCGTTGCTGGCCGTCGGCATGGGGGCCTCAGCGGTGGGCTTCATCTTCGCGCCCTCCCCCCGCCAGATGGCCCTGTCGGCGGTTGCCGACATCGTGAAACGGCTGCCCCACGAGACGGTGACGGTCGGCGTCTTCCGTGATGAGTCGCCCCGCCGGGTGGTCGAGATCGCCGGGCAGATCGGGCTGCGGGCCGTGCAGTTGCACGGGTTCGAGTCGGCTGACGACACCCGCTGGGTGGCCGATCGGGTGAACTGGACCATCAAGGCGTTCCCGGCCGGACACCGCAACATCGAGCGGTTCCCCGAGTACGGGGCGCAGACCCTGCTTGTCGACGGGCCCAACGCCGGTTCGGGTGAGCTCTTCGACTGGCGCCTGGCCGAAGGGGTGGTCGACCCGGGCCGCCTCATGGTCTCCGGCGGCCTCCGACCCGACAACGTGGCCGGCGCCATCGCCCACCTCCACCCCTGGGGCGTGGACGTGGCAAGCGGCGTCGAGTCGTCGCCCGGGGTGAAGGACCCCGGCAAGGTGCGGGACTTCATCGTTGCCGCCCGTGAGGCCGGCCGGCTTACGGTGGGCGAGTACCGCGATGCCGTCCCCGACGGAGCCGTGGCGGGGCCACGTAGCGCCACCGACCTGTTCGACTGGCAGGACGACGACTGACTGTCCGACCGGCCGCCCAGTCCACCTTCATCCCATCACCCACCCCGCGGTTCCCTCCGCGGGTGGGTCATGGTGACCGACACTGAACAGCGAGCACCTTACGATGAGCACCGAGACGAGCACCCACCCGATCATGGGCGACCCCGGCCCCACCGGCCGGTTCGGCGACTACGGGGGCCGGTACGTCCCCGAATCGCTCGTGCCGGCCTGCATCGAGCTCGAGGCGGCGTTCCGCGAGGCCTGGGCCGACGATGCCTTCCGGGCCGAGTTCGACGACATCCTGCGCACGTTCGGGGGCCGACCCACCCCCGTCACCGAGTGCCGGCGTTTGTCTGAGCAGCTCGGTATCCGGGTCCTGTTGAAGCGGGAGGACCTGGCCCACACCGGCTCGCACAAGCTGAACAACGTAGTGGGCCAGGGCCTCCTCGCCCGGCGGATGGGGAAGCGCAAACTCATCGCCGAAACGGGTGCGGGCCAGCACGGGGTGGCGACGGCCACCGCCGCGGCCCTGTTCGGCATGGAGTGCATCGTCTACATGGGGGAGGTCGACACCAAGCGCCAGGAACTCAACGTCTTCCGCATGGAGCTGTTGGGGGCCACCGTGGTGCCGGTCACCACCGGGAGCCGCACCCTGAAGGACGCGGTCAACGAAGCACTGCGCGCGTGGGTGGCCACCGTCGACGACACCCATTACTGCTTGGGTTCGGTCATGGGACCCCATCCGTATCCGTGGATGGTGCGGGAGTTCCAGCGGGTGATCGGCGACGAGGCGCGGAGCCAGTGTCGAGAGCTGCTCGACGGAGCTGACCCCGACCTGGTGGTGGCCTGCGCCGGGGGAGGGTCGAACGCCGCCGGCATCTTCGCCGGGTTCGCCGATGCCACCTCATCGGGTCTGGTGGCCGTGGAGGCCGCCGGGGGCGCGGCGGTCACGACCGGGATCCCGGGGGTGCTCCACGGCATGCGCAGCGCCCTGATCCAGGACGAAGCCGGGCAGATCCTGGAGGCGGTGTCGATCTCGGCCGGTCTCGACTATCCGGGCATCGGTCCCGAGCACGCCCACCTCCACGATCTCGGCCGGGCCCGCTACGAGACGGCGGATGATGAGTCGGTGGTGGAGGCGTTCCAGCTCCTGGCCCGGACCGAGGGGATTCTGCCCGCGCTCGAGTCGGCCCATGCCCTGGCCTGGGTGGTCGATGCCGCCGGGCGGGGTGAGATCAGCCAGGGGTCGACGGTGCTGATCAACCTGTCCGGCCGAGGCGACAAGGACGTCGCCCAGGTCCGCGAGATCCTGGCGGGCCGGGCATGAGCGCCCGGATCACGGCCACCCACACACCGGCCACCCACACTCCGGGCACCCTGGAGTCGGCGCTGCGGGCCCGACGGGACGATGGCCACAAGCTACTGATTCCGTACATTACCGGCGGGCTCGATGACGAGTGGCTGCTGGTGCTCGAGGCGCTGGCCGGAGCCGGAGCCGATGCCATCGAGGTGGGGATCCCCTTTTCCGACCCGATGATCGACGGGGCCGTCATCCAGGAGTCGTCGTTGCGGGCGCTCACCCGGGGCACCACCCCCGAAGGGGTGCTGGCCGATCTCAGCCGCGTCAACGTCGGGGTGCCGCTGGTGGTGATGACGTACTACAACCTCATCTACCGGGCTGGGCACACGCGCATCGCGGGCGACATGCGCCAGGCGGGCGTGTCGGGGGCGATCATCCCCGACCTGCCCCTCGAAGAGGTCGACGACTGGGCCGCGGCCGCCGACGCCGAGGACGTGGCAACCGTCCTGCTGGTGGCGCCCTCGACCCCGGACGAACGGATCGGCGCAATCTGCGAACGGACGCGGGGGTTCGTCTACGCAGTGGGCCGGATGGGCGTGACCGGCGAACAGGCCGTCCTGGCCGACTCGGCCCGCGAGGTGGCGGTGAGGATCCAGACCCACACCGACCTACCGGTCTGCATCGGGATCGGCGTGTCGACCCCGGACCAGGCCCGGGCCGTCTGTGAGGTCGCCGATGGCGTGGTGGTCGGCTCAGCCCTCGTTCGGCGGTTGCTCGAGGGGGCGGGCCCCGATGGGGCGGCGGAGTTCGTCGGCTCGCTGCGGTCAGCCATCGACGCGGGCTGACCGGGTCGAGCCCCAGGATCCCCGGGTCACCCGGCTCTCCGCGGGTACCGTGGTCGCCGACCGGCGGTGAGCATCGGTGGCGAGGAGACGAGGGTCCGTGACCGGAACAGACACAGCGGATAGCGCGGCGGCAGTGTCGGAGCCGGCATCGGCACCGGAAACAGCAGCAGGGAGCGATCCGGCAACCTCGCCGGCGCCGTCAGCGGCCGAGTATCCGCCGGATCCGAAGGCCGGCGCCTCGGTCCTCTGGATCGCCTTCGTTGTCATCCTCGTGGGGGCGTTCCTGGTCATCGTCCTGGTCAGCGGTGTCCGGCACTGGGCGGCCCTCCACACCGGCGTGCTCAACGGCGGTCCCGACCACTACTACAACTTCTGGTCCGGCATCGGGTCCGACCTGGGCGAGGCCACCCTCATCAGCGCGGTGGGGATCGGCGTCTACACCGGCCTCCGCAAGGTGAACTGCCATACCAAGGGTTGCTGGAGGATCGGCAAGCACCCGCTGTCCGGCACCCCCTACATTTTGTGCCGGCACCATCACCCCCACGTCCCGTCGAAGGGGGCGAGCCACGAGCACATCCTCGAGCAGCACCGCCGGTGGGTTGAGTCCCAGGGGCGCTGAACGGTGGCGGGTCCCGTCTCCTGGTCCCACAGGTTCGGATCATGAGCGACGAGGTAACCCTGCCCACAGCGATCGGCGCCCCGGCCACCCGGGCATTGACGGCGGCCGGCTACACCTCGTTGGCGCAGCTCGACGGTGTGGCGACCAAGGAGCTCCTGGCGCTGCACGGGGTCGGTCCGAGGGCCGTACGAATCCTCGGCGAGGTCATGGCGGCCGAAGGGCTGTCGATCAGGGTCTGAGGCGCGACCGACAGGGACCGTTTGGTTCGGGTACCCACCGGCCGCGTCCGACGGTCAGAAGGAGAGTCCGGGGAGCGTCGACAGGCCGGCCACGTCATTGACCGATACGCCGTCCCCGGGCAGGCTTCCGTAGTACGGAGCATCGCCGTAGCCGAAGATGCCGCCGTCGGCCGCCACCAGCCAGTAGCCGCCACCGTCGGCCGTCTGGGCCATGCCCACGATGGGCTGATTGAGCGTGAGGCTGCCCGTCGAACCGTGGAAGCCGGCGTCCCCATAGGCGAAGATGCCACCGTCGGAAGCGACGAACCAGTACCCCTTGCCGTTGGGCGTGGGCGTCATGCCGACCACCGGCTTGTTGAGTGAGAGATTGCCCGTCGACCCGTAGAACCCGGCGTCCCCGTAGGCGAAGATGCCGCCGTCGGAGGCCACCAACCAGTAGCCCTTGCCGCCCGGTGTCGCGGCCATCCCGACAATGGGCTTGTTGAGGGTTTCGCTCCCGGTCGACCCGTAGAACCCGGCGTCCCCGTAGGCGAAGATGCCGCCGTCGGAGGCCACCAACCAGTAGCCCTTGCCGTCCGTGGTCGCCGCCATCCCTACGATGGGCTTGTTGAGAGGCAAGGACCCCGCGGAGCCGTAGAACCCGGCATCCCCGAAGGCGAAGATGCCGCCGTCAGAGGCGACCATCCAGTACCCGCCACCGTCGGCCGTCTGGGCCATGCCGACGATGGGTTGGTTCAAGGGGGTAGCCGACAGGTCGCCCAGGTAGTTCAGGTAATTGTCTGTACCGAAGCCGGTGAGCGCCCCATTGGTTTCATAGGTGTAGTAGCCCTGGTGCGGCGTCGTCGGGACGATGTTGTAAGCGAAGGCTCCGGACACCGCAAGGTACGGACCGCCAAGCGCCACGCAGCCGAACTGCACGGCGGCCGAGGTGATCGACCCTGCCGTTTCGGTGAGTTGGTCAATCTGGGCCAGAGCGATATCTCCGGATTGGACGCCGCAATTGTTGGTGCTCGTGACCTGGACGCTCCCGGTACTTCCGGCACCGTAGATCTGGCCCACATGGAGGGGCTGGGAGGGGTTGTCGGTGCTCACCGTCAGCGTCATCGGAACGCCGGGAATCTGGCCGGGGAACGACGGGGCGTCGAGCTGGATCGAGATCGAACTGCCCGTAACCGTGCCCGTCGGCTGCGGCACCGTGCCCGGGGTGAACGTCAGGTTGCCTGCCAGGTCGGCCACTTCGAGGTAGCCCTTGGAGATCGGGGGCACGGACGACGTGATCAGCGGACGGGAAGACGAGGGTATCCCCAGATGGGCGTGCAGGGCCCGCCCCGGTTGCGTTGCCGCACCGGCTGGGGCACCGACGGCGACGATACCGAGGAGCGCACCGAGGGAGATGAATAGGGTCGTGGAGATCCTTCGCATCGTCGGACTGTAGCGGTGTCAACACATGACTACGCAACCCTCGTTGCAACAGCTGGTTCAGACCTTCTGGTTCAGTCTCTCCGGCTCAGTCCCTTGACGGTCGAATCACCCGGTAAAGGGCCTTCAGGAGCGAGGTGCGACGCCGCGGGCGCTGGTGGGCCTCGAGGCGTTTGGCGATGAGTTCGCGGCGCTCCTGGAGGTCGCGGAAGGTGATGGCGTCGGTCTCTTCGGTGAAGCCCATGGCTGCCCGGTAGCCGTCGAGGTCGATGGTGGCCGAGGTCACCTCGAACCCGACCTCGCGGGCGATGCGCTCGCCGTGGTGCTCGGTGAAGTAGGTCACCACGGCCATGATCTCGCCCAGGATGTCGACGTCAGGCGCCATGGCCGCCATGGCCCCGTTCAGGAACAGCATGTTCTTCACGAACAGCATGAGCTCCTTCGGGAGCCGCGCCCCGTAGCCGAGCAGCGCCTTGGTGACCTCGCGCAGCTCAGCCATCATCTCCTCGGCCGTCAGTGTCGTCGGGTCGATGGGAGGTCGATCGAGATTGAGATCCCGGATCACCGCCTCGATGTCCGAGTCGGCCGGCAGGGCCCCGAGATCACGGAGCGCCTCCACCTGGAAGGTGACGTTGTTGGTGCTTGCCCCCATCTGCAGGCGCAGGAATGCCTGGCGCTTCCGCTCGTCGAGCCGGGCAGTGATCCCGAAGTCGAGGAGGGCGACGGTCCCGTCAGGCTGGACAATCATGTTGCCGCCGTGCAGGTCGCCATGGAACACGCCGTAGAGGAGGGCGCCCTCGAGGAAGGCGATCAGGCTCGACCGGAGCACGGCGGCGGTGTCGATGCCGGCCTCCCGCATGTCCTCGGCGTCGCTCCACGGAAAACCGTGCAGGTGCTCCATCACCAGGACCCGGCGGGTCACCAGCTCAGGATGGGGCCGGGGCACGACGACCCTGCGTTGCCCCGTTTCCGCGAACACCCCGGCGATGTCCAGCATGTTCTGGGCCTCGAGCCGGAAGTCGAGCTCCTCCACGATGGTCTCGGCGAAGAGCTCGACCAGTGCCGGTGGGTTCGTGAGGGCGGCCACCGGGATCCGACCCACCAGGAACGGGGCGATCCAGGCCATAGCGGCGACGTCGAGCCGGACCAGGGGTGCTACCCGGCTGCGCTGGACCTTCACCACCACCCGCTCGCCCGTGCGCAGGGTGGCGCTGTGCACCTGGGCAATGGAGGCCGAGGCAATGGGGGTGCTGTCGATCGAGGTGAACACCTCGGCGAGGGATCGACCCAGATCCTCCTCGATCGTGCGGCGTACCACGGAGAATGGCTCGGGCGGCACCCGGTCACGCAGCAGCCGGAACTCGGTGACCAACTCCTCGGGGAAGATCCCCTCACCCGAGGAGATGATCTGGCCGAGCTTGATGTAGGTCGGACCGAGGTGCTCGAAGGCCGGTCGCAGCCGGGTGGACAGGCCGGCCCGTGAGTCCGGGGTGCCGCGCTCGTTCGCGCCCCACCGCAGGAGCGGCAGACCGATCCGGAAGGCCACGGTGAGGACCCGACCGACCGATGGGAGGTGGTGGGGGTCGACCAGGGTGCGGGCCAGGTCGGCCGCCTGGCGGCGCAGGGTGGCGACGTCGGGTTCGCCACCCTCTCCGAGGCGCCAGGGCATGGTCTCGGGTTCGACGATCCACGGGGCATGGGAGGTGAAGGCACCGATGGCGAGATCGGCCGGCCCCGCGGGGTCCTGGGCGCTGTCGAGCGGGAGTACAGGGTCGATCATGGGGACTCCACGGTAGGGGAGCGTGGACCCGTCTCGGAACGCACGTGTGTGACCGCCCCATGCAGGCGGCGGCTGGCGAGGAGAGACGGACGGTCAGGCGGGGACGATGACCAGGCAGCCGTTGTGGCCGCCGAACCCGAAGGAGTTGGACAGGATCGGCCCCGGCTCCCACGATCGTCCCGTGCCGGTGACGATATCGAGGTGGATCTCGGGATCCGGCTGCTCGTAGCCGACCGTCGGGGGGATGCTGGCGTGGGTGATGGTCAGGACGGCAGCCACCGCTTCGAGCGCACCGCTGGCCCCGAGGCCATGGCCGGTGGCCCCCTTGATGGAGGTGACGGGCGGCGGTTCGCTGCCGAAGACCTTGCCGATGGCGTCGGACTCTGCTTGGTCGTTGAGCGGGGTGGACGTGCCGTGGGCGTTGATGTGGGCCACTTGTGCGGCATCGATCCCGGCGTCGTCCATGGCCAGCTGCATGCAGGCGGCAGCACCCGAGCCACCGGGAGCCGGGGCGGTGATGTGGTGGGCGTCGGCCGTACTGGCCGCCCCGGCGAGCTCGCCGTAGATCCGCGCCCCGCGGGCGACCGCCCGTTCCCAGTCCTCGAGCACGAGGGCGCCGGCGCCTTCGGTCATCACGAAGCCGTCACGGCGGACGTCGAACGGTCGGGAGTTCCCGGTGGTCGACAGGGCGGTCATGTTGGCGAATGCGGCGATCCCGACGTTCGTCATTCCAGCCTCAGCAGCCCCGCCGATGGCCACGTCGCACCGGCCGGACGCCACCAGTCGTGCGGCGTGGGCGATGGAGTGGGCCCCGGCCGCGCAGGCGGTGATGACCGTCTCGGACGGTCCGTGCCATCCGATCCGCATGGACACGCCGGCAGCACCCGCGTTGGACATCATCATGGGCACGAGGCGGGGTGACACCCGTCGGGCCCCCTTTTCGCCGTAGACGAGGATCTGGGTCTCGAGGGTCTGGAGGCCTCCCACACCGGTGCCCATGATCACCCCGGACCGGCCGGGATCGGCGTCCAGTTCACCGGCATCGGCGAGCGCCATGTCGGCCACCGCCACGCTGAATTGGGCGAACCGGTCATGGTTGCGGGCGTCCTTGGTGGTGAACCACTGTTCGGGGTCGAAGTCGTGCACCCGGTGCTCACCCTCGGGTGCGGGGCCGTGGAGGCCCGACCAGAATTCGTCAAGACCCGAACCGACCGACGAGATGACCCCGACGCCGGTGATGGCCACCCGCCGACCGCTCACCGGACCGTCGGGGCCGACGCCCAGCAGCATCAGATCTTGGCGGCGATCAGGTCGTAGGCCTGACCGATGGTCTCGATACCCTCGAGCTCGGTCTCGTCGACGGAGACGTCGAAGCTTTCCTCGAGGGCCATCACCAGTTCGACAAGGTCCAGACTGTCGGCGTCAAGGTCCTCGGCAAACCGTGCGTCCTTGGTGATCTTGTCCTCGGGGACCTGGAGCACCTCCACCGCACATACCTTGAACTTCTCGAACGTCTCGTCGTTGCTCACTACGTCTCCTCCGTGTGGTTTCGGTGCTGCGCGGTCTCGCTACTGCTCGGTCGCCCCGGCTGATCTGTAGGGGCTGTCACAGACCCATGGCCAGCCCGCCGTCGACGGGCAAGATGGCTCCTGTCATATACCCGGCACCTTCGGAGGCGACGAACCCGACGACACTGGCGACCTCGTCGGGCCGTGCCACCCGCCCCAATGGGACCTGGGCGGCGAATTCGGCCAGCTTGGCCTCGCCGAGTCCGGCCAGCATATTCGTTTCCACCAGGCCCGGAGCCACGACGTTGACCGTGATGGCCCGGCTGGCCACCTCGCGGGCCAACGAGCGTGCCATCCCGACCAGCCCGGCCTTAGAGGCGGCGTAGTTGGCCTGCCCGGCCGAGCCGATGAAGGCCCCGACCGAAGAGATCATGATGACCCGTCCGCGGTGGAGCCGCAACATTTTGGCGAGCGACCGTTTGGTCACCCGGAACACCGCCGTCAGATTGGTGTCGATCACCTCGGACCAGGCTTCTTCGGTCATCCGCAGCGCCAGCGTGTCCCGGGTGACCCCGGCGTTGGCCACGAGGACCTCGACCGGTCCCCAGGCCGCCTCCACCGTGGCGAAGGCCGTCTCCACCTGCTCCGGATCGGTCATGTCACAGGTGAGGGACACGAACCGGTCCGGACCCACTCCGGGGTCGCGCTCGGGCGTCCCGCTCCGTGAGGTGATGGCGACCCGGTCGCCGTTGGCCAGGAACCACTCGGCGCATGCCAGCCCGATGCCCCGGGACCCCCCGGTCACCAGGACGACCCTCGCCCCGTCGGCCTCCGCTCCCTCAGTCGGTAGCTGGTCGCTCATCAGCTCACTCCTCGCCGGCGGTGTGCGGTCACGATCAGCTGCCCCGGCTCCGGATCCAGGCGACGGGCTGTCCCTCGACAACCCGCTCGCCCCGGACGGCGAGCCAGCGCACCAGGATCCCGTCGAACGGGGTGCGGACGTCGATGAGGCCCACGGTGCCCACCTGGTCGCCCACGGCGAGCACCGAGCCGGGCGCATTACCCTGTCCGCTGCCCGGTGCCGCGTTGGCTTCGGCCAGGGCCGTGCTCTCCAGGGCGGCGAGATGTACGGCCGGTTCGAACACCCCTGGCGCCGGGCTCACCACCACCCGCTCAGAGGTGTAGAGATGCTCACCCTGACTGTCGGGTCCCGACCCGCTCCAGTCGTCGGTGCCCGCCACATGGTCCATCAGTTTGTCGAGGTCGTCCGGCACGGCCACCGACACGCCCCGCATGTCGGGGGTGGCCCGACGGACCAAGCCGGTCAGCACGCCGCCGGGCCCGAGTTCGATGGCCAAGGTCGATCCCCTCCCACTCAGTACCTCGAGTGAGTGGCCCCAGCGCACTGGGCTGCAGAGCTGGGCCGACAGCAGCCCGGGCCAGTCGCTGGCGTCGGTGTGGACCCGGGCGTCGACGTTGGCCACCACGGGGACTTCGGGAGCGTGGAACGTGACGGTGTCGAGGTGTTCGCGCAGCCGGGCTCGGGCGGGCAGCATCATCGGAGTGTGAAAGGCCCCGGACACCGGGATGGGCAGGATCTTGCGGGCCCCGAGTTCCTTGGCGTGGGCCGTCGCCGCGGCGATGCCCTCCTCGGTACCGGCAATGACGACCTGGCCCGGCGCGTTGTAGTTGGCCACCCACACGTCGGACTCGGCCCGTTGGCAGGCGGCCTCGGCGTCATCGTCGGCTATCCCGATCAGAGCGGCCATGGTGCCGGGCCGCTCGTCGGCGGCCCGCTGCATGGCGTCACCCCGTTCGATGACCAGGGACGTGCCGTCGGCGAGTGAGAGGGCGCCGGTGGCTACCAGAGCGGTGTACTCACCGAGGCTGTGGCCGGCGCAGGCGGCGGGGGTGAGGCCCAGGCGCTCGACGGCATCGAGTATGACCAGGCTCATCACGAAGGTGGCCAGTTGGGCGTTGGCCGTCCGGGTCAGCTCCTCCATCGGGGCATCGAGGAGCAGTCCGGTGAGGTCACGTCCGGCTATCTCGGAGGCTTCGCCGGCAACTTCCCACGAGGGGTGGTCCACCCAGGCATGTCCCATGCCGGATCGCTGGGACCCCTGTCCCGGGAAGGTAAAGGCCAGCACCCACAGGCTCCTCTCGCATCGGGCCGGTCGTCGGCACGACCGTTGGATGGCCCAGTGTGTCACGACCATGTCAGGAACCGGTGGTTACCGGGGAGTATCCGGTGACCCGGTAGTGGGCGGGAGGCGCCGCGGGTGTCCGTCTACGCTTCCGGGCTGGTCAGAGGCGGAGAGGACTCCGACAAGAGCGCACAGGGATGGTTCGTCGATCCGTTGGGAATCCACGAGGAGCGCTGGTACCCGCGGGCTCACCCACCGCGCTGGTCTGTGACGGTCGCAAGTACTCCAGTACCCCCGTTTGACGGTCCGGTAGCCGGCCCACTGGTGAAGGCCTCTGTGGCACTGCGGTCGGAGCCCGTGCACGATCGACACCACCGGCTACCGGGTGCTGGGGGGCAAGGTCGACAAGAACGGGTCGGTGACAGTGCGATACCGCAGCCGAATCCACCACATCGGGATCGGCCGGGCCTGCGCCGGCTGGCGAGTGATCATGCTGGTGGCCGGCACCGACGTCCGCTTCCTGGGCCTCGACGGCTCACCGCTGCGACAGCTGACGCTGGATCCCAATGAGGACTACCAGCACCAGCCATGACCGCTACCGGTCTGTCATCCCTGATGTCGTGAGAGACATCACATGGTGCCCGAGGCGGGATTCGAACCCGCACACCCTTTCGGATAGTGGATTTTGAGTCCACCGCGTCTGCCATTCCGCCACCCGGGCCGGTGGGAGGTGATGCGGCCATGACGCTACCCGTCCATGACGACACCGACGGCGCACGGGGCCATGCCGGTCGGGGACCGTAGTCTCGATCCATGAGCGATCCGACCGAAGAGGATGCATGGGGTCCCCACCGCGCCTGGTCGGCCTTGGGCGACGCCGTCACCACGGTGGTCGACCGTGTCGAGTTGGTCCGGGCCGACCTGCCGTTCCTCGCCCCGGTCGGGACATCGCTCGGCACGCACCGGAACCGGCCGCTGGTCCTCGTCCACGTCGTCGCCCATCGCCTCGATGGCACCCGTGTCGACGGGTGGGGAGAGTGTGCCGCTCTGGCCGACACCACCTACGACCATGAAGACGTTGAGGCGGCGGTCGCCGCCCTGGAGGAGGACTTCGTTCCCGCCCTCTTTCCGGCCATTGGACGTGAAGGCGCACTGGTGAGCATCCACGGGCTGGCCGACGCCGTCGCCTCGGGCGGGCACCCGTTGGCCTACGCCGCACTCGAGATGGCAGTGGGCGACACCCACCTGCGGGCGGCCCGGGAAACGTTCACCGATCTGCTCGGCGTGACCGGTCACGGCATCGAGCCCGGTGTCGTCCTCGGCCTGCCCCGCTCGGTCGATCAACTGGCCGCCGACATCCAACTGGCCCGGGCGACCGGGTGCGCACGGGTGAAGATCAAGGTGGCCCCGGGGTCCGAGGCGCTGGTCGATGACGTCGTCCGGCCCCTGGTGGGATCGGGGCTGATGGTCCAACTCGATGCCAACGGGTCCTACGGTGACGACGCTGCCGAGCGGTTGGCTGTTCTCGACGACCTGGGCCTGGCCTGTATCGAACAGCCGCTCGACCGCGGCGACCTCGACGGTCACCGCCGACTGGCCGCGGCGCTCGACACGCCGATCTGCCTGGACGAGAGCCTGGAGTCACCTACCCAGGTCATCGAAGCCGTCGAGACCGACGCGTGCTCGATGGTGTGCGTCAAGCCGGCCCGCCTCGGCGGCATCGGAGCTGCGCTCGAGGTGATTGCCTGGTGCAGTTCGAGAGGCGTCCCGTGGTGGATCGGAGGGATGTTCGAGTCCGGTTACGCACGCGGAGTGAACCGTGCGCTGGCCGCGTTGCCCGGGCCTTCCCTTCCCGGTGACCTGGCTCCGCCGTCGTCCTACCTGGTCGGCGATTTGGTCGGTCCCGTGTCGGGCGGGATCGCCACGGCCTCGGGCCGTTTGGTGCTCCCCGTTCCGGCCGGCCCGGGCCTGGGACCGGCTCCCGGTGACGCTCTCCTCGACCGTTGGACGGTGCGCCGGATCGTCCTGTCGGGGTCCGGCGCCTGATCCCCCAGGTGGGAGATTTTCGGGTTGTGAGATTTCCGGTAGGAACGCGACCTGGTCATGCGTACAATTGCCCTCCCATGCACCGGATCATCATCGAGCGACGCCTGAAGGACGCCCACCAGCGGCTGGTGCGCGCCCGCAGCGAGCTGGCCGTCCTCGACGAGCAGTTGATGGTGGTCAACGAGATGGCCGATGACACGCGTCTGCGGGCCTTGGTTGCCGAGACCCCGTTGGCAGCCAAGGAGCACGACGAAGTGAGCCGACAGGCGTCGGCCATGCTGCGGACCCGCCAGGCACTGGCCGAGCAGATCGCCGAATTGGAGCGGCGGCAGGACGATCTGCTGGAGCGCCTCGTGGTCGGACCCGGTTGAGGTCCGTCGTCGGGCAGTATGTGGGGCCGGACGACGGCGGACCCGTGAGGGCCCGGTTGTACTCGGGCCCGGTGGACGTCCGAGCGTGAGTCAGGTGACACCCCGATGCAACAATCCCGTACCCAAAGAGGAGCACCCATCACCGTGGCAAGGAGTACAGACACCATGACCAGGCGTGTGGTCATCGCCGAGGACGAGGCGATCATCCGGCTGGATCTCAAGGAGATTCTGGTCGACGAGGGCTACGACGTGGTGGGGGAGACAGGCCGCGGCGACGATGCCGTGGAACTCGTCCGCAAGCACAAGCCCGACCTGGTGATCCTCGACGTCAAGATGCCCGGCGCCGACGGCCTCCAGGCTGCCCGCGACATCAGGGACCTGGACATGAAGGTGGCCGTACTCATCCTCACCGCATTCAGCCAGCGGAACCTCATCGACGAGGCCCGCGACGCCGGCGTTGCGGCCTACCTGGTCAAGCCGTTCCAGAGGATCGAACTGATCCCGGCCATCGACCAGGCCATGGCCAGGTGCGAGCAGGAGTGGGCCATTGATGCCGAGGCCCGCCAAGCGGTCGACGACGGTGTCGTCGGGCAGCAGGGTATGGCCGAGGACAAGCTCGAGACGCGGCGCCTGGTCGACGGGGCCAAGAGTGTGCTCATGGAGCGCCACGGACTAGCTGAGTCGGACGCGTTCACGTTCGTCCAGAAGACGGCCATGGGCACCCGGTCCCGGATGGCCGATGTGGCCCGTCAGGTGCTCGACGGAACGCTCGAGCCCTAGGGCGACGCGAACCTCACCATGCCCCCCACGCCTTCGAAACCTTCCAGTCCTGCCTCCGTGACCCGGCCGCTGATCCTGCTGGACGGCATGTCGCTGGCCTTTCGGGCCTACTTCGCCCTACCGGACACGCTGAAGACCAGTGCCGGGGTCACCACCAATGCCGTGCACGGGTTCACGTCGATGGTGCTCAACTTGGCGAGGGACCACGATCCGATCGGTCTGGCTGTGGCCTTCGACCTGCCGGGCGGCACGTTCCGCGATGACATCGTCGACGACTACAAGGGTGGGCGGGACGAGACACCGGCCGATCTGCCACCCCAGTTCGAGATGATCCGCGAGGTGATGGAGTCGTTGGCCATCCCGGTCATCGAGGCCGAGGGTTTCGAGGCCGACGACGTGCTCGCGACCCTGGCCTCCGAAGCCCGTGACCGCAGTCATCCGGTGATCATCGTGACCGGCGACCGCGACTCCTACCAGCTGGTGGAGGACCCCTACATCAGAGTCCTCTACAACCGGCGAGGGGTGAGCGACTACTCGCTCTACGACGAGGCCGGCATCGAGGCCCGGACCGGTGTCCTCCCGTACAAGTACCCGCTGCTGGCCGCATTGCGTGGCGACCCGTCGGACAACCTGCCAGGCGTCCCGGGAGTGGGGGAGAAGACGGCGGCCAAGCTGATCAACGAGTACGGCGATCTCGACACCCTCTACGCCCACCTCGACGCCCTGTCTCCCAAGTTGCGCCAGAACCTGGCCGACCATGCCGACCGGGTGCGGCTGAATGCCGAGGTCATCCCCCTGGTCCGCGACGTTCCCCTCGACGTCGACGTCGACGACCTCCGACTGGGCGGCTGGCACCATGAGGAGGCCAGGAAGGCTTTCGCCGCGTTGGAGATGAAGGGTGCGTGGACCCGCTTCGAGTCAGCGATGAAGGACGGCCTGCTCGGTGCGCCGGCCGAGGGTGGAGCCGCCGGCGGAACGGTCGAGGCGTTGGCTCCGGCTGCACCGATGGATCAACCGGTGTGGCTCGACGGCCCGGTGTGCGCCGTCCCCTCCGACATCGACCAGGCCTGTGCTGACCTGGCGAACCTGTTCGGTGCCGTGCAGACGGGAACCGGCAACGTGGCCCTCGCACCGCAGTGGGAGGGCGACCCCGGGCGGTCGCCGCTGCTGGCGCTCGCCCTGGTGGCCGAAGCGGCCGACGGGCTGACGGACCGGCCGACGCCAGCCGTCTACCTGGGACCCCACGGCGGAGGCCACCTGATCGCCGAGCGACGGGTCCTGGACGCCCTGTCCGACGGTTTCGGTTCCGGCGGTGTCGGTGTAGTGGCCCACGACGTCAAGGAACTGATGCGGTCGCTGCTGCCCCTCGGCGTCGACATCACCGGCCTGGTCATCGACACCGCGGTGGCCGCCTACCTGCTCGACCCGTCCGACGACCGCTACCGGCTGTCCGACCTCGCCCCCCGGTTCCTGGGCGTGGCCGTGGACGACGGCACCGGGGCCAAGGGCCAGGGAGCGTTCCTGCTCGAGGCCGATCCCGAGGAATCCGACGGTGGCACCGTGACGACCGGTCTCGACCACACCGGACTGGGCCTGGTGCGCCTGGCGGCCGTGCTGGCCCGACTTCGCACTCCGTTGCAGGCGGCCCTGGCCGACATCGGCGAGCAGCAGCTGTTCGACGACATGGAGCGGCCGCTGGTGCGGGTGCTCGCCCGCATGGAGGTTGTCGGTATTCCGGTGGACCGGGACGTGCTCCGGTCGATCGCCGCCGAGCTGACGGCCGAATGCCAGGCGCTCGAAGCCACCATGCACGAGCTGGCCGGCGGCCCGTTCAACGTGAACTCGGTCAAGCAGCTGCGGACCGTGCTCTACGACGACCTCGGCCTGCAGCCCGGACGCAAGACCAAGACCGGATTCTCCACTGATGCCCGGACACTCGAATCGCTGCGGGGCCAGCACCCCATCATCGAGGTCCTGCTCCGCTACCGCGAAGTGGAGAAGCTCCGGTCCACCTACGGCGAGACCCTGGCCGCCGAGGTGGCCCTCGACGGCCGGATCCACGCCACCTTCCGCCAGACGGTGGCCCGCACGGGCCGACTCTCCTCGGACCGGCCCAACCTCCACAACATCCCGGTCCGGACCGACGAAGGTCGGAAGTTCCGCGAGGCGTTCATCCCATCGGCGGGTCGGCGTCTGCTGGTGGCCGACTACGACCAGGTCGAACTGCGGGCCATCGCCCACCTGTCGGGCGACCCTGGGCTGACATCGGCGTTCGCGGCAGGCGAGGACATCCACCGCACGGTGGCCGCCCGGGTCTTCGGGGTGGATCGGGACGAGGTCACCCACGAGCAGCGCTCGACAGCCAAGATGGTGTCCTACGGCCTCGCCTACGGCATGGAGTCCTACGGCCTCGCCCAGCGCCTGGCCGTGCCGGTCGAGGAGGCGAAGGGGATCCTGGATGCCTTCTTCGACGCGTTCCCTTCGGTCCACGACTACATGGACCACGCCGTGGCCCAGGCCCGGACCAACGGCTACACGGTGACCACCTTCGGCCGCCGACGGCCCCTGCCCGACCTCCTGTCGTCGAACCACCAGGTCCGCCAAGCAGCCGAGCGCCAGGCCATGAACGCAGGTATCCAGGGCCTGGCCGCCGACCTGTTCAAGATAGCCCTGATCCGACTCGACTCGGGACTGGAGGAGGGTGGTTACCGATCTGACCTGGTGCTCCAGGTCCACGACGAGGTCCTGGTCGACGTGGAACCCGACGAGGAGGACGCCGTCCAGGCACTGACGGAAACGGCCCTGATCGGGGCGGCCGCGCTGAAGGTGCCTCTCAAGGTGGACATGTCGTGGGGGTCTTCGTGGGCCGAGGCAAAGGGCTGAGACGTGCCGTCGGGGCCGCTACGCCCCTGACCAGCAGGAGCGCCCGCCCGTTGGGGTAACATTGATGGCCTGCCACAACCGAGTGGCACGTGTCTTGAACGTCCCTGCACCCGGTCCGACCGGACCGCGGGGACGCATCCGTCCGGAAAGCGAGCTACCTACCTGATGTCCGATACCCACGTCGTGCCCACCGGCACCGACCTGTTGTCCCATGAAGCGATGGGCACCTTCGACGAGAACGGGGTCTACATTCCCCGTTCCATCACCGAGGACGACCTCGGTGGAGGCTCGCTCGAAGATGCCATGGCCGGCACCATCGTCGAGTTCGAAGACGGTGATCTCGTCGAGGGAACCGTCGTCAAGATCGACCGGGACGAGGTCCTGCTCGACATCGGCTTCAAGTCCGAGGGCGTCATCCCCGTCCGGGAACTGTCGATCCGCAACGACGTCGACCCGTCGGAGATCGTCACCCTGGGAGAGGCCATCGAGGCCCTTGTCCTCCAGAAGGAGGACAAGGAGGGTCGACTGATCCTTTCGAAGAAGCGTGCCCAGTACGAGCGGGCATGGGGCACCATCGAGAAGCTCAAGGAAGCCGACGAGGTCGTCACCGGCCCGGTCATCGAAGTCGTCAAGGGCGGACTCATCGTCGACATCGGACTGCGCGGCTTCCTTCCGGCGTCATTGGTCGAGTTGCGCCGTGTGCGCGAACTCCAGCCCTATGTGGGCCGGACCATCGAAGCCAAGATCATCGAACTCGACCGCAACCGCAACAACGTGGTGCTCTCCCGCCGGGCCTGGCTCGAGGAGACCCAGAAGGAGCAGCGGGGCGAGTTCCTCGTCAACCTCAAGCCGGGCGAGCGTCGTCGGGGCGTGGTGTCCTCGGTCGTCAACTTCGGCGCTTTCGTCGATCTGGGCGGCATGGACGGACTCGTCCACGTCTCGGAACTGTCCTGGAAGCACGTCGACCACCCGTCGTCTGTGGTGTCGGTCGGCGACGAGATCGACGTCGAAGTGCTCGACGTCGATCTGTCGAAGGAGCGCATCAGCCTGTCGCTGAAGGCCACCCAGACCGATCCGTGGCAGGAGTTCGCCAACTCCCACCAGGTGGGCGAGCTCGTCTACGGCCGGATCACCAAACTGGTGCCGTTCGGTTCATTCGTCCAGGTGGGCGACGGCATCGAGGGCCTGGTCCACATCTCGGAGATGGCCGGCCACCACGTCGACCTTCCCGAGCAGGTGGTCACCCCCGGTGAGGAGTTGTGGGTGAAGATCATCGACATCGACCTCCAGCGCCGCCGGATCAGCCTGTCGATCAAGCAGGCCGCCGAAGGTGGCGAGGTGTCCGAGGAGTACCGCGAGGCCTTCGGCGAGCACGCCTATGACGACGAGGGCAACTACGTCGGCCCGGTCTTCGCCGAAACGGAGTTCACCCCGGAGACCGAGGCACAGGCCGCCTGGGCCGACTACGTCGCCGAGCACGGAACGGGAGAGGGCGGACCCGAAGAGGGCGCTCCGGCCGAGGGTGCCCCGGAGGCGCCCGTTGCGGAAGCTCCTGCCGCTGAGGCACCCGTGGCTGAGGCCCCTGCTCCTGAGGCACCGGCAGCCGAGGCTCCAGTCGCCGAAGCACCGGCAGCCGAGGCTGCTGCCCCTGAACCTTCGCCGGCCGCCGAGGCACCTGCCGAGGCCTGACGCCCGACACATGTCCGGTCGATCATCGACCGGACGGAAGTTCCATCGACAGTCGGCCCTTCGGGGCCGTCTGTCGCGTCGACGGGCGGGTGCGCCGTGTGGCACCCTCGTCACTGGTCGATACCACCTGACACGTTGTCGAAGGTCGGCAGTCAACTTCCCTCCACCAGGTCGGCCAGATTGGCCAGCGACATCGACGTGCCGGTCGCATTGTCTTCGGGTGACACACCGCCAGGAAGACCTTCGAAGCTCACGGTGACGAGGGTGCCCTCGTCCACGTCGGTCAAGGTCGTGGTGACCGTCATCGACCCGGCCATGTCAGGTTTGGTGGTCTCGAACTCGACCACTTCGACCACCTGCGCGTCGTCCACCAGGTCAGCGAACGCCCCGTGGTAGGTGTCCTCACCCGGTGATGACTTGCCGTCCCGCGACCGGTCCTCATACCGGAGGGTGATCCGGAACGAGCCTCCGGGAACCGGTTCCCAGATATGGACTTCGGCGGTCATACCGTCAGGTGCCCGCCACCGTTCGACCCCCTCCGGATCCAGGAGGGCGCGGTAGACCTCGGCACGGGGTGCACGGATCACACGGATGGCAGCCGGGTCGGGCACGACCGGATCCTACGGGATCCCCTCGTCAGCCTTCCGTTGGTCGGTCCCGAATCGCCTCGGCTCGGCTACGCCAAGGCTTCCCGGGCCATGGCATGTGTCGGTCGGTCAGGCGGTGGGTGCGTCGGAGATGGCGACGGCCACCGGGGGTGCCACCTGGCCGGCGGCCGGACCCACCGGGAAGTGGCAGGCCACCTGGTGTCCAGGGGCCACCTCGCGGAGCGGGGGCTCCTCCTCGGCACAGCGGGGCTGCATGTATGGACACCGGGTCCGGAACCTGCAGCCCGACGGCGGGTTGAGTGGCGACGGCAGCTCGCCCGTCAGTGCTTTGTGGCTCGACGCGTGGTCCGGGTCCGGCTCGGGTATCGAGGCCAGCAGAGCCTCGGTGTAGGGGTGGGCCGCCGCCCGGTAGAGCTCGTCGGACCCGGCCACCTCGACCAGCTTGCCGAGGTACATCACGGCCACCCGGTCGCTTACGTTCTTCACGACGGCCAGGTCGTGGGCGATGAACACCATGGTGAGCTTGAAGCGCTCCTTCAGGTCGGCCAGCAGGTTGAGGATCTGGGCCTGGACCGACACGTCGAGGGCGGAGACCGGCTCGTCGCAGATCAGCAGGTCGGGGTCGGCCATCAGGGCCCGGGCGATGCTGATGCGCTGGCACTGGCCGCCCGAGAACTCGCCCGGCCGGCGGTCTCCCGCCGTGTCGGGGTCGATGCCGACGGCCTCGAGCATGGCCCGCACCTTGGTGGCCCGCTCTTCTTTGGTGCCGCGCTTCCAGATCACCAGGGGCTCGGCGACGATGTCCTTGATGCGACGGCGGGGGTTCAGCGACGAGATCGGGTCCTGGAAGATCATCTGGATCTTGGTGCGCACCTGGCGCAGGTCATTGCCCTTCAGACCGTTCAGGTCCCTGCCCTGGTAGACGATGGAGCCGGACGTAGCCTCCTGCACCTGGACCAGGGAACGGCCCGTCGTCGACTTGCCGCAGCCCGACTCGCCGACGAGCCCGAGGGTCTCGCCTTTGCGCACCTGGAAGGTGACCCCGGAGACGGCATGGACGCGCTGGCGGCCGCTCTTGAACTCGACCACCAGATCCTTGACGTCGAGCACGACGTCGTCCCCGGTCGAGGTGGTGTCGATGGAGGTCTCGGTCATGCGTCCGCCTCGGTGGTGGGCAGGGGGTCGGTGGTCGCCGGCGGCCCATTCGCCGACGTGGCCGACAGGCTCACGGGGACCGACGGGGCGGTCGGCTGGCCGTCGACGAGGGGGAACCAGCAGGCGAACAGGTGGTCGGCCGAGCCGACAGTGCGCAACGGCGGCTCGGACTCCCGGCACTTGTCCTGGGCGTACGGGCAGCGGGGGGCGAACCGGCAGCCGGGCGGTGGGTGGATGAGGTCCGGCGGTCGCCCCGCGATGGCGTTGAGTCGGGCGCCGCTCGGGTCGGCCAGCCGGGGGATCGAGTCCATGAGTGCCCGGGTATAGGGCATCTTGGTGTCGTGGAAGAGGGTCCGGGTGGGGGCCCGCTCCACGATCCGGCCGGCGTACATCACGATGATGTCGTCGGCCCGGCTGGCCACCACACCCAGATCGTGGGTGACCAGGATGACCGCCATGTGCCGCTCCCGCTGCAGGTCGGCCAGCAGGTCGAGGATCTGGGCCTGGACGGTCACGTCGAGGCCGGTGGTGGGCTCGTCGGCCATGACCAGGCGTGGGGCGCAGGCCAGGGCGATGGCGATCATGACCCGCTGGCGCATGCCGCCGGAAAGCTGGAACGGGTACCACTTCACCCGCTGCTCGGGCGACGGGATGCCTACCGATCGGAGCAGCTCGATGACGGTCGACTCGGCCTCCTTCTTGTCCATGTCGAGGTGGAGGATGAGTGACTCGGCGATCTGCACGCCGATCCGCTTGACCGGGTTGAGGGCGGTCATCGGGTCCTGGAAGATCATGCTGAGTTCGGCGCCCCACACCTGCCGGAGTTCGGAGTCGCTCATGGCCGTCAGTTCGTGCCCGGCAAAGTGGACGGTGCCGCTGCGGATGACGTCGTGTGGGGGCAGGAGGCCCATGATCGACCGGGAGAGCACTGTCTTTCCCGAACCCGATTCGCCGACGATCCCGAGGGTCTTCCCCTCGTGGACCTCGAAGGACACGCCGTCGACGGCGTGTACCGTCCCACGCCCGGTACGGAACGAGGTGTGCAGGTCCTCGACGACCAGCAACGGGCCCTGCTGGGTGCCGACGTCCTTGAACTCCAGCGACCGGCGGCCCTGGCGCCGGGCCATCACAGAAGCCCTTCTCGGATGTCGAAGCGTTGTCGGAGCCGGTCGCCGATCAGGTTGATCGACCACAGCAGCAGGAACATGGCCAGGGCGGGCCACAGCATGATGTAGGGATTGATGCTGAGGAGGTTGTTCGACGAACCCTCGTTGATCAGGTTGCCCCAGGACGGCGTCGGAAGGGCGACCGACAGGCCGAGGAAGGCCAGGGTGCCTTCGATCACGATGAGCCCGGCCACGGTGATGAGGCTGAAGGTGACGGTCACCGGGATCACGTTGGGCAGGATCTCCCGCAGCACGATCCGGGTGTCGGACGCCCCCATCGTCTTGGCCGCGATGACGAAGTCCCGTTGGGCGAAGGCCAGGCTGGAGGCCCGGATGACGCGGTACATGAGGGGGATGGTGGCGATCCCCAGGATGATGGTGATGTGGACCAGCGACGCCCCCCAGAAGGTCACGATGGCGATCACGGCCACGATGGCCGGGAAGGCCAGGATGATGAAGGAGATGGCATTCAGGCCGACGTCGAGACGGCCGCCCCGGTAGCCCGACACCAGCCCGGCCGTGCCACCGAAGATCAGGCCGATGGTGACGCCCGCGAACCCGACGATCAGCGACACCCGGGCGCCGAACACCAGGCGGGACAACAGGTCACGGCCCAGGTCGTCGGTTCCTAGCCAGTGCGCTCCGCTCGCGGTCTGGTTGATGGCGCTGTAGTTCTGGAAGTTGGGATTCTGGAGGGGGAGCACGTTGGCCAGGACGGCTGACAGGATGACGACCCCGACGAATCCAATGGCGAACCAGAAGAGGAATCCGAACGGCTTCTTCTTCAGGATATCGCCGTCCCGGTCGAAGGCCTCGGACTGCATGTCGAGGACGGCCACCTCGGTGGCCGCCGTCATGGGAATCCGGTTGCCGAGCATCTTGGCCGACGACCCGGTGTCGAGAAGCTCTCTCTCTTCAGGCATGGATCACTCCCGAACCACTCTCGGGTCGACGATGGTGAAGATGAAGTCGATGACGAACTGGATGATCACGAAGGCGATGGCGACCACCAACGAGATGCCTTGGACCACCAGGTAGTCCCGCTGTTCCACCGCTTGGACCAGGGCGAACCCGATGCCCGGCAGGGCGAAGAGGAGCTCGACGACGAAGGTGCCGGCGATGAGGCTGCCGATGTTGATACCGGCGACGGCCAACAGCGAGAAGCTCGACGGCCGGAACGCGTGGCGCCACATGATCCGAAGGTTGGACAGGCCCTTCGAGCGGGCCATGGTGATGAAATCCTGCTGCAGGGTGCTGATCAGGTCGGAGCGCAGGACGCGGAAGTAGACGGCGATCGAACCGGCGGTGATGGCCACCGACGGCAGGATCATTTCGTGGATGTTGGTCAGCGGAGCCTGGGTGAACGGGATGTAGCCCGTCGCCGGGAACCAGCCGAGGCCGACGGCGAAGACGGCCACCAGGATCGGCGCCACCACGAACGGTGGGAGGGCCAGGAGTCCGAACGTCGTCGTTGTCGAGATGTTGTCGACCGGCCGGTTGGGCTTGCGGGACACCACCAGGGCCAAGGGGATGGCGATGGCGAAGGCTAGGATCTGACTGATGAGGATCAGTTCGATGGACACCGGCGCCCCGGTGGCCAGGATGTGGGTGACCGACTCGTGGTCGAGGTACGAGGTGCCGAGGTTGCCGTGGAACGCGGCGTTGAGCCAGATCGTGTATTGGTGCCACAGCGGGAGGTTGAGGCCGAGCTGCTTCAACAGGATCGCCCGGTTGGCCGCCGTGTCGTTGGCTCCGAGGATCTGGGTCGTCGGGTCACCGGGAAGCAGGTGGACGAGCATGAACACCAGCACGGAGATGACGAATGACACCACCACCAGCTGGAGGAACCGCCTGATCAGGTACTTACCCATGAGTTTCCCGGGGATCCGTCACCGTCACCGCTACTTCGACATCCAGATCTGCGTTGGGCTGAAGATGCCCTCGTCGAACGCGTACCCGGACATCCCGTTCGGAAGCTTGGGATTGGCCCAGTTCTGGACCCGGCTCGAGGCCACCTCCGAGAAGATGTACTGCTGGAGCCAGATGTAGGGCAGGTCCTTGGCCAGCTGCTGGTTGACCGACTGGTAGGCCTTTACCCGGGCGGCCTGGTCGGTGGTGTGGCGGCCGGTGAGCATATTCTGCTCGATCACCGGGTCGGAGTTGCGGGCGAAATTGAGGGCGATGCTTCCGACCGGTCCAGCCGTCGTGGTACTCCACCACACGTAGTTGAGGTCGGGGTTCACGGCCCCGAACTGGTAGGAGGTGGCGGCCTGGAACTTCCCGGCGATGAAGTCGTTGATGAGGTTGGCCTGCTCGATCTGGCTGATGGTCACATCGAAGCCGACCTGGCTCCACATCTGCTGGATGATCTGGACCACCTGGGCGAGGCGCGGATCGGGGATGGTGAGGAGCTGGATCGTCGGCGTCCCGTGCTCCGCCTTGTACTCGGTGACCAGCTTCTTGGCACCGGCCGGGTCGTGGGTCGGGAAGTCGGTGGTCGAGTAGTACGGGGAGTTCGACAGGAAGATGCCGTTGACCGTTTGGGTGAATCCGCCACCGAAGATCTTCTGGATTTGTGTCTGGTTGGTCGCCTTGGCCAGCGCCTGGCGGATCCGCAGGTCATTGGTGGGCGCCACCACGGTGTTGAGCATGATGAAGGCCATCGACACCTCGCCGATGGTGTTGTTCAGCGAATCGATCACCTCGTAGCCGGACTCGCCCGCGAACCGATGGATGGTGTCGGGGTCGGTGGAGCCGATCATGTCCACACCGCCGGTCCTGAGCGTCGACTCGCGCTGAATGGTGTCGGGGATGGGCCGAAGAGTGATCTGGTCGAGGTAGGGGAGCCCTGCGCGCCAGTAGTTCGGGTTCTTGGTGGCGGTGAAATGGTTGTTGGGCACCCAGCTCTGGTAGATGAAGGGACCGGTCCCCACGGGTGTCGGGTTCTGGTTCCCGGCTTTGTACTGGTCGATCATGGCTTGTCCGAAGACGTAGCCGACCTGGGTGGCCAGGCCGGCTACGAACCCCGGATTCGGTGCCTGCAGTTTGTACACGACACTCAGGGGACCGGTGGACGTACACGACACGACCTGGGTGAGGGCCTGGCCGGTCAGCAGCGAGGCCTTGAGCGTGGCGAAATTGTTGACGACGACGGTAGAGGTCAGGTCGGAGCCGTCGTTGAACTTGACGTTGGGCCGCAGCGTCAGGGTCCACGAGTCGAAGGTGCTGTTCGGGGTGCACGTCTCGGCCAGGTACGGCTGGATGCTGCCGTCGGCGGCGATGGCCACCAGGGGGTCGTAGAGGCACTGGGCGTAGATGTAGCCACTGGTGTCCCAGTGGTTCTGTGGCGGGTAGAAGCCGTCGATCTCGGACAGCAACCCGACAGTGAGGCTGCCGCCCTGCACCGGGGTCCCGGTGCCGACGCCGGGCTTGCCACCGGCGGCGGTGGTGGAAGTGGACGACCCGCCCGACGAGGACGAACAGGCGGAAAGGGCGGTCCCTGCGGCGCCAGCCAGTACGACGGCCCCGCCGGCTGCGGCTCCCCGCGCAATGAAGGTACGACGGCTGATCCCGTGCTCGTCCGACATCTGAACTCCCCCGATTGCATTCGTGCGGTCGCCCTCAGGCGACCTGGTCTCATCCCCAGGCGGTGCAGCTCCCCCCGCGGACCGGTGAACTGCTGGCACCGACTCTGCCACAGCAGGACCGGACCGTGGGCGCACAGTAGTGCCCACGGGGACACGGGTCCATGCGCTGTCCCGGTCGATTGCCAGACCCGGGTCCCGGGGGCCCGCGCGGCCTGGGTACCATGCCAGCCATGGAAGCCGCACCACCCGGACCCGCACCGTCGGTAGACGCGCCCGACGAGGTCGTAGCCACGGGCGGCGACACCGGCCGGGGCCGGGCGGCAGTGTCCGGTACCGGACCGGACCGGTCGCCCTCGCCTGTGGACGAGGCCGACGGTACCGGCGACGGCCCCATCGATCCCCAGGGGCCGTCGTTGTCCACGACCATCGTGGTCCTGCTCGGCACCGGCGCGGTCCTCGCCGTGGTGGCCGGTCTCGTGCTGCGCTTCTGGACCAGGTCCGACCTGTGGCTCGACGAGGCGTTGACCGTCAACATCGCACGAGTACCGGTCCACGACCTCTCCGCCTACCTGAAACGGGACGGCGCGCCACCGCTCTACTACCTGCTCCTCCACTTCTGGATGGGGATGTTCGGCACCTCCGACGTGGCCGTCCGTTCGTTGAGCGGAGTGTTCGGGGTGGTGACCATCCCCCTGGCCTGGCTGGCCGGAAAGCGTCTCGGCGGGCGCACGGCGGCGTGGGCGGCCATGCTGCTGGTGGCCACGTCCCCGTTCGCCGTCCGCTACGACACCGAGACCCGCATGTACTCGCTGGTCGCCCTGTTGACCGTCCTGGGCTTCCTCGCCCTCGACCGGGCGCTGCGGTCGCCGCGGGCCGGCAACCTGGTGGCGGTGGCGGCCGTGACCGGCCTGCTCCTCTACTCCCACTACTGGTCCATCTACCTGCTCGGTACCTCCATGGCGTGGTTGGCCTTCCAGGTCTGGCGGGGCCGGCCCGAGTGGCGGCGCGGCGCACGGGCCGCCCTGGTGGCCTCCGTGGTCGGGTGCCTGACATTCCTGCCCTGGGTGCCCACCTTCGTGTTCCAGTCGCAGCACACCGGGACGCCGTGGTCCACGCCGGCCACCTTCGCCGCCATGGTCAGCGCAGTGGCCTCATTCGCCGGTGGCAGCACCAGTCAGGGTCGAGGTCTCGCCCTGCTCTTCTTCGCGCTTACCGGACTCGGCCTGTTCGGCCTCGCCACCGACCGGCTCCACATCGACCTCGACATCCGCACCCGACCGTTAGGTCGGCCCCTCGCCGTAGTGGTGACGGGCACGCTGGCCGCCGCCATCGTCGGCGGCTTCGTGTCCAACAGCGCCTTCGACGCCCGGTATGCGTCGGTGGTGTTCATTCCGCTCGTGCTGTTGGTCTCCCTCGGGTTGACCGTCTTCCGGGACCGTCACGTGCGGGTGGGGATCCTGGCCCTGGCCATGGCCCTGGGGATCGCCGCCTCGGTGCCCGATGTCACCACCAACCGGACCCAGGCCGGAGAGGTGGCGGCCGCCATTGCCGCGTCAGGCAAGCCGGGTGACGTGGTGGCCTACTGCCCCGACCAGTTCGGCCCGGCCGTCAACCGGCTGCTGCCAGCCGGCCGGTACCAGCAGCTCACCTTCCCCCGGGGCACCGGTCCTGCCTTCGTGAACTGGGTGGACTACGCCGACGCGGTCCGGGCCGCCTCGCCGGTCACCTTCGCCCAGCAGGTCGAGGCCCTGGCCGCGGGCGGCCACCAGATCTTCGTGGTGTGGGGGCCCGGCTACCAGTCCTTCGGCGTGAAGTGCGAAGGGGTGGTCCAGACATTGCAGGGAGACCCTGGCTACCACTCGACCGGCCTTGTGGTCGGTGACGCCACGACTTTCTACCAACCGATGTACCTGTCCCGCCTGACCCCGACCAGGTCCTGACCGGGGTGGCCCTCGGGGTACCGGCGGCGACCGCGGGGGCGGTAACTGGTCCGCATCCGTCGCCGGTTCGCCACGGGGTGACCGAAGTGGGCCGAGCCGTCGTGGCCGTCCTGCCCGCCTGGGTGGTGGCCCGGTCACTGGTTGCCGGCGCGCTGGTGGTGGCCCATCTTTCGGTGCGGTCCGTGCGTCCCCACAATCCGACGGCGCTGCAGCGGGTGCACGACGGTCTCCTCGGGTGGGACGCCGGCTGGTACCGCTCGATCGCCGAGCACGGCTACGCGGTGGCGGGCCGGGAGTCGTTGCGCTTCTTCCCCCTCTTCCCCATCCTCGGTCGCTGGTTCGGCCACGTCCCCGGGCTCGGCACCGCAGCTGCCCTGGTGGTCGTGGCCAACGTGGCGTCGCTGCTGGCCATGGCCGGACTGCTGCTGCTCGTACGCCGCGACCTCGGCGACGCCCCGTTGGCCCGGCGCTCGGTGTGGCTGCTCGCCCTGGCCCCGTCGGCCTACGCCTTCGTGCTGGCATACGCAGACACGGTCCTGCTGCTCTGCGTCGTGGTGGCCTTCCTCGGTATCCGGACCGACCGGTGGTGGTGGGCAGCCGCCGCCGGACTGGCTGCCGGCGCCGTCCGGCCGGTAGGCGTGCTCCTGGTCGTTCCGGTGGCCATCGAGCTCTGGTCGCGACGCCACGAGTTGGACGGGACCCGGGCCTGGAGCGGGGGTGCGGCCGCCGTGGTGGCACCGGTGGTCGGGGCCGCGGCCTACCTGGTCTGGGTCGGGCACCGTTTCGGCAACTTCTGGCTGCCGTTGACCGTCCAGCAGCAGAACGGCCACCGTGGCCAGTTCGCCGCTCCGTTCGACGCCATGTGGCACGACGCCGTCGACGCACTCGGTGGGCACCACCTGGGCAGCGCCCTCCACATTCCCTGGGTGCTGGTGTGCGTGGCCCTGTGCGTGGTGGCTTGGCGGCGACTGCCCCACTCCTACGCGCTCTTCTCCGTCGCCGTCCTGGTGGTGTCGTTGAGCAGCACCAACCTCGACTCGTTCGAGCGGTACGCCCTCGGTGCCTTCCCTCTGGTAGTGGCCGCGTCGACCTGCACGTCCCGCCGGTCGGTCGAGCTGGTGGTCCTGGTGGCCTCGGCCGTGGCCATGACCGGCTACGCCACACTGAGTTTCCTCGGCATCGTGGTCCCCTAGGCGCCCGGGGGCAGGCCCGTCGGCCGTTCCTCCGGGGGCGGCGGACGAGCCACTATCCTGCCGGGCGCAGGGCGTAGCCGATGCCCCTCCGCCCGCAGGTCGGACGGAGACCCGTGGGAGGCGGGTGGTCGGCCGGCCCGCCAGCCGCACCGGGGCACCTTCCGCCCCCTACAGCATGGCCTCCGACCGACTCCGACCGTCGCCGGCCGCCGCAACCAGAAGAAACGGACCGCACCGCATGGCAACGCCGCACGATCTCGAGACCGCACCCGACGGCACCCCGGCGGGGCGGGCGGACGCCCCCGTGGTGGTCATCGGTGGCGGCCCGGCGGGACTGACCGCCGCCTACCGCCTCGCCCAGGCCGGCGATCCCGTGGTGGTGGTCGAGCAGGACACCGTGCTGGGCGGCATCAGCCGCACCGTGGAGCGCGACGGCTGGCGGTTCGACATCGGTGGGCACCGGTTCTTCACCAAGGTGGTCCCGGTCGAGGAGTTCTGGCACGAGATCCTGCCCGACGAGGACTTCCTGCTGCGCCCCCGGATGAGCCGCATCTTCTACGGCGGCAAGTACTACGACTACCCGATCAAGCTCACCAACGCGTTGTCCAACCTGGGCATCGTGGAAGCTGTGCGCTGCGGGCTGTCGTTCCTGTGGGTACGCGTCCGGCCGCCGAAGGATCTGTCGACCCTCGAGGGCTACATCGTCTCCAACTACGGATGGCGGCTGTACCACCACTTCTTCAAGACCTACAACGAGAAGGTGTGGGGAGTGCCGGCGTCGGAGCTGTCGGCCGACTGGGGCGCCCAACGCATCAAGGGCATGTCGTTGTGGAACGCGGTGTGGGAGCCGATCCGGGCGTCGTTCGGCAGCCGCCGCGACAAGTCGAGGCAGGTCACCAGCCTGATCGAGGAGTTCCAGTACCCGAAGTACGGGCCGGGGATGATGTGGGAGCGGTGTGCCGAACAGGTGGTCGAACTCGGCGGCGAGGTCCGCATGGAGACGTCGGCCACCAAGGTGCACGTCGACGGCGGACGGGCCGTGGCCGTCAGCGTCGACCACCGAGGCACCACCGAGCGGGTGGAGGTGGACCACGTCATCTCCTCCATGCCCTTCACGACGCTGGCCCGTGCCGTCGACCCGCCGGTGCCCGACGACGTGCTCCGTGCCGCCGGCGACCTCCACTACCGGGACTTCCTGACGGTGGCGCTGGTCGTGCCCGAAGACCGCGGCTTCCCGGACAACTGGATCTACATCCACTCGCCGGACGTCAAGGTCGGGCGCATCCAGAACTTCGGGTCGTGGTCGCCGTACCTGGTGAAGGACGGCCGAACCTGCCTCGGCATGGAGTACTTCGTGTTCGAGGGCGACGATCTGTGGACCATGGCCGACGACGACCTGGTGGCACTCGGGACCAAGGAGCTGGCCCACATCGGGCTGGTGGATCCGTCAGACGTCGAGGCCGGCTTCGTCGTCCGCATGCCCAAGGCCTACCCGGTCTACGACGACGCCTACCGCGACAACGTCGAGGTGCTGCGGCGATGGTTCGAGGAGCACGCCCCGAATGTCCACCCGGTGGGTCGCAACGGCATGCACAAGTACAACAACCAGGACCACTCGATGTACACGGCGATGCTCACCGTCGAGAACATCCACGGCGCCCACCACGACATCTGGTCGGTGAACGTCGAGGAGGAATACCACGAGACGGCCGAGCGTGCCTCCTCGCCGGGTTCGGCGTCGGGGTCCACCGGCCGGGATGCGCCGATCCTGCCCCGCCGCGCCGGGTGAGTAGGGACCAGCCACCGATGGATGATGCCGGCGGGTCGCCGCCAGGGCATCCCGACCGCTCGGCCGACGATGCCGGCACGTCCCGCGACGACGAGCCGGGGCTCGATCTGATCCTCGAGGAGGTCGAGGCGGTCGTCGATCCGATCCACGAGTCGGCGGCCCTCGGGCCGGCGATGGGTATCGCCGCCGTCGGCGGTCCCATGGTGGCGCTCCCGCCCGACGAGGCCGCCCCCGGTCTCGGCGGGTCGGACAACACCCTGAAGGCCGGACTCGTCCAGGCCGGCCCGGTGGCCATCGCCGGACTGGTGGTCAATGCGGCGGCGGCCCTGGTGGTCATCGCCATCGCCCGACTGGTGTCGTCCCGGTCCTACGGCGAGATCGCCCAGCTCCTCGGCCTGTTCTTCATCCTGTCGATGCCAGGCTCCGCCGTGCTGGTCGGCGTGGTGCGCCGGGTGACCGGGCTCCAGGCCGCCGGCCAGTCCCACCGGGTCCGTGGGTGGGTGGCCCGGGTCCACCGTTTCGGGATCATCGGCCTCGGTATCGAACTGGTCCTGGTCTTGGCCCTCCAGGGGTGGATCGCCCGTTGGCTCGGCCTGCCCAACGGCCAGGGCGTGGTGCTCATCCTCATGGCGGCCGGCATCTGGATCCTGCTCAGCGTCGACCGCGGACTACTCCAGGCCCACCGCAGCTACCGCCCCCTGGCCGGCAACCTCCTGGTCGAGGGCGGCATCCGCACCGCGTTCGTGCTGGTCCTGGTGGCCGGTGGCTTCGGGGTGGCCGGCTACGCGCTGGGGGTCTTCATCAGCGAGGTGGCAGCCACGGCCCACGCCCACTGGCTGGCCCGACGGGCCTGGGCCGATCCGGCGACGGCACCGGTGGTCCGTGACGCCGGCGGCAACCGCCCGGTGACCGACCGTCCGCCCGAGGAGCTGCTGGCCCGCCGCAAGCTGATGGCGGACGTGTCGGCGGCATTCGTGGGCCTCGCCCTGCTCGGACTTCTGCAGAACATCGACGTGATCCTGTTGGGACGGCTCGACCACGCCAACGTCGGGCCCTACGCGGCCATCTCGGTGGCATCCAAGGGGCTGGTGTTCGGCGCTTTGGCACTCGGCGCCTACCTGTTGCCGGAGGCCACCATCCGGTGGAACGAGGGCGGACACGCCATCCGCCAACTCGGGGTCACCCTGCTGTTCCTGGCCGTACCGGCGGCGGTGCTCCTGGGCATCGCCGTCGTCGTCCCCCGACAGTTCCTGACCCTGGTGTTCTCGGCACGGCTGGCGACCGCGGCGTCGGCTTTCGCCCCGTTGGTGCTCGCCATGATGTGCCTGTCGTTCACCGTGCTGGTCACCAACTACCTGTTCGGCACCGGATCGCGGTGGATCGTGCTGCTCCTGGCGGCCGGATCCGGGCTGGCCGCGGTGCTGGTGACCGTGGCCGACGGGCGTCCGCTGGCGACAGCGTGGGCCGACCTGATCGTCCAGGCCCTGTTGGCCCTTGGCATGGGCGTGGCCTTCCTCGGCATCCACATCCGCCACCGCGGGCAGCACTGGTCGAAGCGGTTCGGTTGGCAGCGGGTGGCAACCCGCGAGTGAGATCCGGACCGGTTCGCGGCCCACGAACCGGTCCGGCAGGGTCCGGTACACTCCCGGCATGCAGCACCTTGGGGGAGCAGTAGGGGACGCTCGCCGGTGACGCCGGTCCACCGGGTGTCGAACGCCGAACCCGGCGACGCGTCCGTCACCCAGCTCAACGCCCCGCGGGAGCACCACCTCGACGGGACCGCTGCGGCCGTCGCCGCCGACCATCCGTCGGCCCAGGGCAAGTCGGTGTCCGGCCCCGTGCCACTGTTCGCCGGCATGCCGCTCGGCGAGATCGCCGAACGGTCCGGACTCCGGCGCATCGACGTGGTGGCCTGGCGCGACTTCGACGATCCCGAGGCCGGTGGCAGCGAACTGCACGCCCACCGGGTCATTGCCGCCTGGTCGGCGGCGGGCCTGGACGTGTCCATGACCACCTCGTCGGTTCCCGGCGGGCGGCGGGTGGTGCGACGGGACGGCTACCGGGTCATTCGGCGGGCCGGGCGCTACGCAGTCTTCCCCCGCTCGATCCTGTCCGGTGCGGTGGGCCGGATCGGCACAGGTGACGGTGTGGTCGAGATCTGGAACGGGATGCCGTTCTTCAGCCCGCTGTGGTCCCGCAGCCCCCAGATCACCTTCCTGCACCACGTGCACGCCGAGATGTGGAAGATGGTGCTGCCTCGGGGCCTCGCCGAACTGGGTCACCTGGTCGAATACCGGATCGCCCCTCCCGCCTACCGCCACAGCCGGATCGTCACCCTCTCCCAGTCGTCCAAGGCTGAGATCGTCGAACGCCTCCGCCTGCCACTGGAGCGGATCACGGTGACACCGCCCGGGGTCGAGCCGCGGTTCTCGCCCGGCGGCGAACGCTCGGCGGTACCGCTGGTGGTGGCGGTCGGTCGCCTGGTGCCTGTCAAACGGTTCCACCTACTGATCGACGCGCTGGTCCGCCTGAAGACCTCACACCCCGACTTGCGGGCGGTGCTGGCCGGCGAAGGCTACGAGCGCCCAACCCTCGAGGCCCTGATCCGGGCCCACGGCGCCGAGCACTGGATCGACCTGCCCGGGTTCGTCGACGACGACGCCCTGCTCAATCTGTACCGCTCGGCCTGGGTCGTGGCGTCGTCCTCCTTGCGTGAGGGGTGGGGGATGACCGTGACCGAGGCCGGCGCCTGTGGCACGCCGTCGGTGGTGACCCGGATCGGTGGCCACCAGGACGCGGTCGACGACGGGAGGTCGGGAATCCTGGTCGACGGGACCGACGAGATGGTCGCAACCCTCGATGCCGTGCTGCGTGACGAAGTCCTTCGACGGCGCCTCGGGACAGGGGCCCTCGACCGTGCCGGCCGGCTCACGTGGGATGCCACGGCCCGGGGCACGCTGGCTGCACTCGCTACCGAGGCCCTGGCCCGCGACGTCTGACAGGCCGCCGGGGCGTGGGGCACCGGCCACCGTCGGGTAGCTCTCGCGACACCGCTCCGCTACCGGGGACGCACCGTCGTGTTGGCTACGCTCCGACGGTGATTCGGCAACCATCGCGGCCGGGCAGTCGGTGACTAACGAGGTGCGGGCGGACGACCCGGCGACGCCCGCGGTCGACACCGGTCCACCGGGTCCCGCCCCGGACCATCGGCCGGCGGCTCTATCGCTCCGCTACCGACAGATCTGGGTGGCCGGTTGTGTGGCGTTCACCCTTCAGGCGGCCGCGCTCATTGCGTGGAGCCGCCACCTGTGGAGCCGGTTCGACCTCACCAACGACTTCGCGACGTTCAGCCAGGCCTGGAACCAGATAGGCACCGGCCACCTCAACCCCTACGAGACGACCTTCCCCTACAACTACCCGCACTACGGCTATCCCTTCTGGCAGAGCCACTTCGAACTCTTGATGTGGCCCCTCGCGCTGCTGCGGGCAGCGGGGGTAAGTGCGTTCAGCCTGCTCGTCGTCCAGGATCTTGCCATCGCCGGCCTCGGGCTTGTTGCCTTCCGTCTCGGGCTCGAACTACTGCAGACCCATTGGGGACCGGGTGTCGCCGGCGGCCCGGTGGTGGCTCTCGGCCTGCTCGTCGCGCTGCTGGTCACCCCCTGGACCTATTGGGCCGCTTCCTTCGATTTCCACTTTCAACCGCTCGGGGCATTCTTCCTGGCGCTGTGCGCTCGGGACGTGTGGAACGGCAAGCGCCGCGCCTGGTGGTGGGCGGCTGCCGTGCTCCTGTGTGGTGACGTGGCTGCCTCATACCTGATCGGGCTCGGACTCGCCGCCGCACTTGCCGGAAAATCCACCCGCCGTACGGGATGGATGCTGATCGGAGCGGGAATCGTCTGGATCCTCTTCGTCATTGCCATCGGCTCCGGCAAAGGTTCGAGCCTGGCCGGTAACTACGGCTATCTGGCCCACGTGCAAGGCTCGACCGGGCTGGGTGCGTCGGCGGCGGTCGTGGTCGGAGTCCTTCGCCATCCCTCGGGGGTGGTCAGTGTCCTCCACAGCCGGTGGAGCCAGATCTACAAGTTCATTGCCGGTTCAGGAACCATCGGGGCCGTCTCCGCGCTGGGCTTCGGGATCGGACTGGTGGTCCTGATTCCGAACGCCCTGAACCAGTCCGGCGTGTTCATCGGGGCGACCGCAGCATTTCAGAACCTGGTGGCGGTGATCTTCATGACGGTCGGTGCCGTCAGCGTGCTCACCTGGATCCTTCCCCGAAAGCGCGGTCTGATGACTGCGGCGCTCGTGGGCACGGCAGCCCTCGTGCAGGTCATCGTGGTGAGTATCCAGTGGATGCCGCAGATTCCGTCCAACTTCGCGGTGGTCAACACCCCGACGGCGGAACAGTTGACGGCGGCCCTGGCCCACATCCCTGACGATGCCCAGGTCGTCGTGTCCCAGGGCGTCATCGGTCGATTCGGCTCGCGAACCTACGTCTACCCGTTTCTGGATTCGTTCTCGGACGGCCAGACGATTCCGGTGCGTGCCCGCACGGTGGCCTTCGTGTTCGTTCCCAACGGGGGACTCGAACTCGCCACGCCGACCCAGACCCAGGCCGCCATTGCCAAGGTCCGCAACAAGCTCCATGGGCAGGAAATATCGAGTGGTCCGGATGTGACCGTCTTCCTGTGGCACCCCCCGGTGGGGACGTCCAGCATCACGTTCTCGGCGTAGTCCGGACCGATGGGTCGCGTCGGTGCTCGATCCGTGGTCCGGCGTCAGTCGGCACCGGCGGCTGCCGGCCCGTCGGCGACGTCGACCGCATCCCCCGGGTATTCCGCTCCCTTGCCGTCACCGGCGCTTGTATCCGCCCGGTCGAGGCGCCGTTGCCGGGCCCGCAGCACCCCGTCCACCACACCGTCCGCCCCCAGGAACACGACGCCGGCCCACGCCCACGTGCTGGCCTCGCCGAACGACTGGGGCCACGCACCGTTGTCCGGCACCTTGAGCTGGGCCTGGTGGACGGCCACATAGATCCCGGCGGCCGCCACGCAGGCGATGGCGGCGACGGCCAGCACGAACCGCAGGCGGGGTACGAACAGCACCAGGAGGGTGGCGGCACCGACACCGAGCCCTGCCATCGGTGTCGCGATGGCGGCGGCCACCGCCCCAGCCACGAGCGCGGCCACCACCGCCATCACCACGGAGGCCCGGGGGCCCTCGGAACCGAAGGGGAGCTGCACCTTCGGACGCCGGTCGAGTACCACCGCCTGGTCTGCCGCGGCGCCGTCCACTGACCGGTCGACGATGTCGGTCGATGGGCCGTCCGATGCCCCGGCACCCCGTCGGTGGTCACCCTTCCGGCGACGGCGCGTCGGCCACAGGGCCAGTACCAGGCAGCCGATGAGCGCCACGGTGGACACCAGCACGGCCCAGTCGGCCGTCTTCTGGGGCGTCCAGGTCATGGTGACGCTCAACGTGCCGTCGTGGACGTAGCGGGCCACCGTGGCCGGATCGATGCGCCAGCCGTTGGCGAAGGCGTCGATCAGGACGGGGGCGCCGAGCCCGGGGCCCCCACCGACGGTCGCCGTCCACCCCTTGTTGATCGACTCACCGAGCACGAGGTCGAAGGGGACGGCCCCGGGCGAGGTGTCGATGCCGCTGACGGTGGCGTGGATGGTGGTGGATGTCTGCGAGTCGACGACGACGGCAGGGGAGTGCCCCACCGTCGGCGCGGCCAGCGTGGTGGCCGAGGCGAGCGGCATGGCCCCGCCGCTCGGGGCCGAGTCGAAGACGAGCTGGTCGACGTCGTAGGCGGCCACCTGGCCGAGCGCCGTGCGGAGGGTGTGGTTGCCGGGACCGAGGGTGAGCCCAGAAGCGTCGGGGCCACAGAGCGAGATGGTCAGCGGCTGACGGTCGAGGGCGTCTGCCGTCGTGCCGGTCACTTCGACCCACACCGGGGCGCCGTCCACGCTGACGAGGTCGCCGCGGCACGACGTAGGTACGTCGACGGGTAGCGGTGCGGCCGACTCGCCGGGGAAGCCGACGGTGGCGATCCCGATGGGCATGGCGATAGGCGTCTGCGAGTAGTAGTTGAGGGTGTTTTGAAGGTCGACGGTGTTCACCGTGATCCGGACGTTGCGACCTTTGAGGGTCGGGAAGGCGACGGGCACGTCGACCACCGAGCCGGCCACCGGCGAGTTGGCCAGCGGCGGCAGGTTCACCGTGGCCTGGCCGCTGTCAGCGGTGATGGTCAGGCTGGTGGGTACCGAGTGCCGGCCATCGGCCACGATCTGGAGGTCGAGGTGGTCGAAGGCCAGCGGGTTGGCGAAGTGGTACTGCAGCCACTGGCCAGCCTGGTGGGCGGCCCCGAACCCGGGCTCCCACACCGTCGCCGGGTCGTTGTCGAGCGTGGCCGTGGCATTGGCCTGCAGGTCGTTGGGGAGGCGCCCGAGCGAGTAGGCGACTGTGCCGGTGTAGTCCGAGCCCGGCCGCCCCACCACCCGGTCGATCTCGTCGTCCGGAATGAGCGGCGAAATCCGGGCCTGTCCGACCATGGAGAACGTCCGGGCGGTCGGCAGCCAGAACGTCCGCTGCAACGACTGCTCGACGTCCGAGCGGGGTGGGGTGCCCGAGGCCCGCAGCCGGGTCATGACCAGGGTCAGGCGGTCGTCCAGCGACGACGGCCCGGCGGCCCGCAGGAGGTCCTGAGGCATCGACACCGTTTCGTCGACCGTCACCCCGGGAATGCCGACCTCGGCGAAGCCGACCGAGCTGCGCGAGCCGACCGGGGTCGAAGGATTGTCGACCGTCACCCCGCTCACGGTGACGCGCAGGGTGGTGAAGGACCGGGCCGGGAAGGTGACGACCTGGCCGGCCGCGGTGCGCGACACCGTGGACAGCGGGATGGTCTCCCGGTGGGTGCCGTCGAAGGTCAGGGTCACCTGGGTGATGTGTCGGTCGGGGTCGCCCGTCTGAGGCTGGACCAGGAGGAGGTGGTCGACGGTGCGGGGTGCGTCGAGGACCACCTGCCACCACTGGCCGATCTGCCCCGTGAACGAGTTGGTCAGCCACGCCGTCTGGGTGTTGCCATCAAGGGCGGCAGCCGGCCGGTCCTCGGGCAGGTAGGTGATGGACGACCCGTAGGAGGAGGCCGTCACCGATGACACCCCGGCCAGCACCGTGGTCGTCTGGGCGTCGGTCGGCGCCCCAGGAAAGAGGTTGAGCGGGGCGTCGCTCGGGTCAGTGGTGTCGGGGCCCTGGGCGGCCGTCTCGGTGTAGCCGGTGTTTTCGTTGAGGGAGTTCCACCGGTAGCCCTGCTTCCGGTTGGTGTCGGTGACCACCAGGTCGGCCGGCTTGGACAGGGTCGCCTTCTGTAGCTTCTTGTTGGTGTCGAGGGTGCCCGAGTAGAGAATGGTCGGGTTGCCCGACAGCAGGCCGACGCTGGCGGCACCGACCACCCCGTTGGCGTCACCGTCCACCACCAGGGGGGTGGCCGTCGACTCGGTGCGGACGATGGGTCGGGGGTGAGTCACCGTGTAGGACATCAGCGGCGACGGCCAGCCCGGGTTGGCCGGCAGGGCGAGGGAACCCTCGTCGAAGTGGGGGAGGAGCGAGACGTTGGGGCGTGGGGTGCCGTAGGTGACCGGATCGACCAGGCCGGGGGGCGGGGTGGTCAGCTGGGCGGCGACCGTCTGGGGGTTCGGGGTGTCGTAACGCTCGTAGGCCTGGTCGTACTCGACGAGCACGTCGCCCGCACTGAGCAGTGAGGCCATCGGTGCCATGGCATTCCAGTTCATGACCCCGTTCTGCAGGGGGCCGTCAACGGCCTCCAGAACGTCGGCGGTCGGGAGTGACCCCATGATCTGTTGCTCATGGGTGACGAAGGGCCGGGTCATGAGTCCCGGATACACGGTGTCGATGGTGTCCCCCCACCTCTGGGCGCCGAAGTTGTTGCCGGGCAGGGCATACAGGCGGGTGCCCGGATGGGCTGTGTTGAGGGCGGTGGCGGCCGCCCGGGTGTAGGCCGGCGGGACGGCCGGCTGGGTGAAGCCGTTGGCGATGATCTGGCCCGACCACAACGGCGACGAGGCGCCGGCCACGGCAGCCACCGCGAAGGCCCCGATGACCAGGCTGGTCTTGCGGACCCGGAAGCTGAGTGCGCTCACCCCGGCGCCCAAGAAGATGGCCATCGACAGGATGATCAGGGGCGATGCCCGGTCGGTCGAGCGCATGGCCAGGCCGGCGGTGGTGTCCACCATGATCTTCTTGATGACGGCGCCCACGCTCGAGGGGTGCTCGTAAGGATTGGGGCCGACGGCCATCACCATGCCGACCACGGTGATGAGGATGAAGTACGACCGGTAACGCCACCGGGCGACGAAGGCGGCCAGGAAGGCCAGGGCGGGCACGCTGAAGCTCCACAGGATCAACGCGACGTTCTGGGTGTACATCAGGGACGTCTGCGTCCACGGCCCGACCCGGTCGGTGCCGTAGAAGTACCAGTAGCCGAGCCCCCGCAGGATCTCCGAGGCCAGCGAGGCCCCGCTGGTGGCGGGCACCGTCTCGGTGTACTTGAGGACGTTGACGCCGTAGGCCGCCTCGATCTGGAGCCCGACCGCCCACCACAGCGACACCAGGATGGTCAGGCCGGCCACCTTCCAGGCCACCCCCCACGCCTTACGCCAGGTGGAGTCCTTGGCCACCAACACGGCATAGGGGAGCCACAGGGCAGGCGCGATTCCCACATAGAGGATGGAGCTGGCATTGATCCCGCTGACCATGGCCACCACCAGGGCGAACAGGGCCGGATACCGCCAGCCGCCCTTCCGGAGGGCGAGGACCACGAAGGCCAGCATCCACGGCAGACCGGCCCACGGCATCAAGATGACCGAGATCCGACCCGAGTACTGGAGGACGTAGGGCGTGAACATGAAGGCCACGGC
>DATBZS010000091.1:0-2796 GCA_036513075.1 Acidimicrobiales bacterium | reverse complement strand
GGCCGTCTTCAAATTTGAGGCAAGTTTCCGTTGATCCTCCTGCGGTAGAGGCGCCAGATGATTGGTGAACCTCACCTGCTCTTCGGGACAATGACCCTGAGAGGGACCCGGGGCTGCGCAGTGGGCGCCTGCCCGCTGATCATGGCGATGTGGTTGTCGTTGCTCTCGTGGCCGGTGCCGTAGTACTGGGTCAGCAGGGGCGCCCTCCTTCGGCAGCGTCGACGCCAGGTACGGGTCGCTGGCCGGGTCACCGAAGGTCCCCGCGTACCCCTCGCTCTAGAGGGTGATCACGAACACGTGGCCGATCGGCGGCGCCGGAGGGGCTCCGGCCCGAGTCCCGGGGACCGACGGCAGCCCCGGAGCTGTCGGTGCCGAGGGCAGGCCCGGTGCCGAGGGCAGCCCGCCGGACCCGGAGGAGGTCTAGTTGCTACTGCTCGCCAGTGGCAGCACGCCGATGGTGGCACTGGTGGCCCGGGGGCCGCCGGAGGTCTCGTCCTGCGGGCTTACTACCGGCAGGCTGAGAGCGGTCGGGTGCACAGGATCGACGGAGATGGTCAGGGCGTCAGGGATCCGCGAGCCGAGGTAGGCCTGGTCGGTGGCCGCGATGACCAGTTCGATACGGTCACCGACCACGTAACGGTGGACGATCCCGGGCAGCGTCATCGTGACAAGTCGCTGCTGGCCAGGCAATACGGCTATGCGTGTCGGAGAAACGAGGTTCTCCACGAGTGTGACCGCTCCCGAAGGAGCCACGTCGTAGATTTTGCCGAACAGCACCGCCTGGTCCGCCGGTGTCAGCGACGACGCGGTGGCCGCTGTCAGCCGGAAGCGCACCACGGGGATGCCGACTGAGTCGATGCTCGCCGGGAGTGGCGGCGTCTCGAACGAGGCGTACGTACCCGGCGGGTCGGTCGGCCCGATGTTCGAGAACGGCGACATGTTCTGGACTCCCGAGGTCTCCGAGTAGCTGCCCGGTTGGGCGCCCGGCGGGTTGACGAAGCTCTTGCTTCCCGGCGATACGTCCTGAGCCGAGCGCACCAGCGATCCGTCGCCCGACAGGTAGAGATCGAGCGTGCCGCCCACCGGCCAGCTCGACGCGGTGCCGTAGGCGGGCTCGGCGGAACCGCCGGTGTTGTAGGCGACCCAGGGCCGGAAGTACTCCACGGCTGGACCCGTCGAGACGTTCTGGTGCTTCAAGTATTTGGCGAACCAGTCGATGATGAGGCTGGTCTCGTAGCCGTGGGCCGCCGAGGTGTAGCTCAGCTCTCCGGGCGCAGGTGTGGAGTTGCTGTGGCCCCAGCTCTGGATGACCAGCTTCACCGGGTCACCGTTCGCCCGGAGGTCGTTGTAATTCGCAACCGCCTCGTTGATGTTGAACAGTGTGTCGCCCTCGCCCTGCATGAGCATCACGGGGATCCGGACGTGCTTGGCGAAGCTCGCCATCGAGTCCGACCGCAGCATGGACACCACCCAATCCGGCGGATACCCGAGCGCGGCGGACTCGGCGTAGGCTTCGCAGATCCGGGGGTCGAACCCCGGGCAGCTCGACGGGGGCACCGGCGTGCTGGCGGGGTTCTGGGGTGCCCCGCTCAAGCCATCGGCGGTGAAGAGGCTCGTCCACTGCCACTTCAGGACCCCCGGCGGGTTGTCGGTGTAGTGAAAGGCAGCCGAGCCGTTGTTCGGAGCCAGGGAGTAGGCGAGGTCGTTCCAGGTGATGATCGGGATGATGGTGTCGACTCGCGGGTCGATCGCGGCAGTGGAGAACTGAACCCCTCCGCCGTAAGAGCCTCCGATCATGCCCACCCGGGGATCGGCCGGCCCGTCCTTCAGGACCTCGGGCCGGTAGCTGAGCCACGAGATGAGCTGCGAGGCCGCTTCACCGTCCCAGATCGGACTGTCGAGCTCGATGTTGCATCCGCTGCCGCCGAAGCCCAGACCCGAGTAGGTGAGCACGACGTAGCCCCGGGGAGCGGCGTACTGGGCCAGGGGTACTTGGTCGGCATACGATCCACCGAAGCCGTTGGTGGTCAGGATCACCGGGTCCGGCGACGACGCCGATGCCGCCGTGGGCACGAAGATCTCGCCGAGGATCGTGCAGACCGTCGAGTGCCCGGGCCCGACGTGGACCACGAAGTGCATCATTGATGCCTGGTAGCCGGTCCCCCCCGCGGCCTGTGAGCTCGAGGTGACCTGCGCCGGCGGAGGGGCAACGAACCCCGCCAAACGGGCATGCTGCCCCGCTGCGCCTGAACCCGGTCCACTGCCTGCCGCTCCGGGATCACCCCCCGGGGAGTAGCCCGAGTGTGCTTGGGCGTGCGGCGACGCCAGCGTGGCCGCCAAAGCTCCACCTGCGGGCACCAGGGTGGCTGCACAGGCAAGGACCGCGATGACGATGGCCGCGCCGCCGCGGCGGCCAGGGCGAAGGCGGCGTGTCGACATGCCCTGGTAACGTCCGAGCGCCTTGGAACTTGCGCATCGCGTCTTGCGCATCGCCTCTGATGCCACGCAGTGCGAGAGGTTGCCGACTCCCTATGAGGGCGGAATGCCGTTGCACGCAGGCGGTGCACCAGGCTGGCCGTCGGCCTTCTCTGGTGAGCGCGGCCCAGAACGCCGACTTGGCCGCGAGGCAGGGACCCGCCTGCGACCCGCAACCACGCTCCGAAGTGCTGATCTGTTCGAGACGCAAGAGACGCGCAGGTGTCGTTCTGGGCGAGTGTTATGGGCGCGATGTCACCCAGAGCAGCCAGTCAACTTTCACCGGGCCGGCGGCGAAGCATCTCCCTATAGTGCGGGCAT
>DATBZS010000090.1:0-24224 GCA_036513075.1 Acidimicrobiales bacterium | reverse complement strand
CTTCGGCGGCATGCGCCCTCGCCCCGGGTGCAACCGTGCTCATCGCTCTGCGGGTGCTCCAGGGGGTGGGTGGGGCCCTACTGACACCCGGGAGCCTGGCCATTCTCCAGGCCTCATTCCGGAACGAGGACCGCGGCCGGGCCATCGGGGCATGGACCGGTCTTGGCGGCGTGGCCTCGGCCACCGGCCCGTTCCTCGGAGGCTGGTTGATCGCCGTCGCTTCCTGGCGGTGGATCTTCTTCATCAACCTTCCCATCGGCTTGGTCGTGCTCCTCCTTGCCGTCCGGCACGTCCCCGAGTCACGGGACGCTTCGGCCCCGCACCACCTGGACGTCCCTGGGGCGGTACTGGTGATGGCTGCGCTGGCCGGGGTGACCTACGGCCTCATCGAGGGCCCGGCCCACGGGTGGAGCGATCCGGGACCGTTACTGGCGCTGGTGGGGGGCGTGGTCGCCGGCGGGCTGTTCGTCGTGGTCGAGGCGAGGAGCCCGGCGCCGCTGCTCCCGCTGGAACTGTTCCGCCGCCGTCAGTTCACGGTGACCAATGCCGTGACTTTTGTCGTCTACGGGGCGCTCGGCGGCGTCCTGTTCCTGCTACCGGTCGTGCTCCAGGTCGTCGGCGGCTACTCGCCACTTGCTTCGGGGGTGGCGCTGCTCCCCCTCACCGTGATGATGCTCCTGTTGTCGTCGACCTCGGGCCGACTGGCCTCGCGCATCGGTCCCCGCCTGCAGATGGGAGCCGGCCCCGTGGTGGTCGGCATGGGGGTGGCGCTGCTGTCGCGGGTGACCACGGACAGCTCGTACCTGACCGGGGTGCTGCCCGCGGTGCTGCTCTTCGGCCTCGGGCTGGCCATCACCGTGGCGCCGCTCACCGCCACCGCATTGGCTGCTGCGCCGGTCGAGCACGCCGGACTGGCCTCGGCCGTCAACAACGACGTCGCCCGAGTCGGTGGCCTGATCGCAGTGGCCGTCCTGCCGGCGCTGAGCGGGATCAGCGGGTCGGCCTATCTCCATCCCGCCGAGCTGGCCGACGGGTTCCGGATGGCCACGTACATCGGGGGGGCCTGGTGCGTGGCCGGAGGCCTGCTGGCTGCAATCGGCATCCGCAACCCTGCGACCGGAGAGCGGATCACGGCACCGGAGGCGGTGTCCGGGCGCGAGTATCTCCACTGCGCTCTCGACGCCCCGCCCCAGGTGGTGGCCGACTAGAACCCACGTGCTCCCGAGGCCGGATTTCCTTCCAGACCCCCTCGGGCGGTCATTCTAGACGAAGTCCATCGGATTTATATAGTATTGCCCCGTGACCTTCCCGGACCGAGTGCTCCGATGACCATTTCCCCGTTCCGATCCACTGGCCGACCGACTGGCCGATCCAGTGGCCATGGCCGGGGCCATCCGGCCGGCAGCGCCCGTGCCGACGGCCGCCGCGTCCTCGACGCGGCCGAGTTGCTCCCCGTCGCCCAGGGCCTCGCCGCCTCCGCCCCGTCGTGACCCGATCTGCACGACCCGACGGTGCGGACCTGGCGCACCATCGCCGTGACCGAGTCCTTCGAGGCCTATGTGATCGCCTGGCCGACCGGCGGGTCGATCGAACTCCACGACCATGGTGACTCGTCCGGGGCGGTGGTGGTGGCCGCCGGCGATCTGGTCGAGACGACGGTGGCGTCCGGCTCCGGCAGTGCGATTGTGACCGCCATACGGCCGCTGCCCGTCGGGAGCCACGTGGTGTTCGGCCCGGGGCACGTTCACGACATCGTGAACCGGGGTTTGCTGCCCGCTCTCAGTGTTCACGTCTACTCGCCGGTGCTCCGTTCCATGACCTTCTTCGAGCATCGCGAGAGCGCCGGACTCGTGCCGATCCGCACCGAGGACTACCCACTAGTGGGGATTGACCGGTGAGCCGCCGGGTCGACGACCTCCTGGCCGCGGCCAGGGCCAGGATCGGACGGATAAAGCCCGAAGACCTGGCTTCCGTTGTCGAGACGGGTGGTCTGGTCGTCGACATCCGACCCGAGGCGCAGCGCCGGTCCGAGGGTCCCCTGCCGGGTGCGGTCGTACTCGAACGGAACGTCCTGGAATGGCGGCTCGGCCCGCAGGGCGATCATCGCATCCGCGACGTCCGCGACCACGACCAACAGGTGGTCGTGGTCTGCTCGGCCGGCTACGCCTCGAGCCTGGCCGCGGCCGTCCTGGTCGACCTGGGCTTCAGCCGGGCCGCCGATCTCGACGGCGGTTACCTGGCGTGGCGCGACTGGTCCCGGACCCACGCGGTGGCCGCGGGGGTCGGACGATGAGGCCGGTCCTGGTCAGCCTCCACGCCCACCCCGACGACGAAGCCATCTTCACCGGGGGCACCATCGCCTCCGTCGAGTCCGGCTGGCGGGTCGTGCTGGTAGTGGCGACCGACGGCGACCTCGGATCGAGCCCGGCGTCCGGTGCCGATGTGGCGACACACCGTCGGGCGGAGGCCCTGGCCGCAGCTGTGGTGCTCGGCATCGAGCGGGTCGAGTTCCTCGGCTACGGCGATTCCGGCTATCTCGCCCCGGCCGGGGATTCGGCCGGTTCCTGGGCGGCCCGAGCCCGCGGCCTGCGCGCGGGGACCCTGGCCGACGCCTTCGTGGGGGGCGCTGCCCGACATGTGCGCGACATCCTGGTGGAGGAAGTCGCCGCCGTACTGACCAGCTACGACGCCAACGGCGTCTACGGCCACATCGACCATGTGCTGGTCCACGAGATCGCGGCCCGAAGCGTCGAGGACACCGACTGCGCGCTCGTCGAAGCGACCATCAGCCGTCATGCGCTCCGCGACCTGCGCAGCAATCTACTGAGTCGGGGTCTGGTGTCGAATCTGTGGCCCCCGGCGCTCGTCGAGCAGGTCGGCGTGGAGGACGGACCCGACCTGGTATCGGTCGATGTGACCGCCCATCTTGTGACCAAGCTGACTGCGGTGGCGGCCCATTCGAGCCAGGTCGTGGAGGCAGCCACGTTCATGGGGCTGCCGGCCGGCGCATTCCACCACCTACTCGGCACCGAGTGGTTCCGGGTCGCCCGACCAGGTGACGGCCGCTTCCTCGACCTGCTCGGGTCGGTCGGTAGGGCCGATGTCGGGCCGTTCCCCGACGTCGAACCCGACGCCGGCCTCCTCGTTACCGCCTGAGCGCGCAGCGCCTTCGGCACCACCTGGCGCCGATACGCTCGGCTCGATGACCCGCACAGCTGCCGAGAGGGCCGACGGGTGGGTGATCACCGGGCTCTGCCTCTTGACGACGGCGACCGGTGTTCTTAAGCCGCCAGCTTCCTCGATCTCGGTCGGACGTTCACCGCCAACATGACCGGGAACGTCCTCCTGCTGGCCTTTTCGCTCACGGGAACCTCGCTCGGCGGGGGTCGGAATTCGCGGGGGTTCGTGGTGGCGCTCGTTGCCTTCGTGGTGGGAGCAGTGGTCGGGGCCGCGGTGGGAGGTCGACGGGGCCGTGCGACGCGCCTGCCGCACTCGCCCTCGAGCTGTTCCTGGTGGCGGCCGCCCTCGGGATCACGGCGTCCGGCAACGTGCAGGAGGCATGGCGACGCGATGTCGTGGTGGCCCTGCTGGCCCTGGCCATGGGCGTCCAGAACGCCATGGTCCGGCGGATGGGCGTGCCCGAGGCCAACACCACCGTGCTGACCACCAGTCTGGGCTCGTTGGCTGCCGACTTGGTGGCGGTGGGCGGGCGGCCACCGCGGGCCGGGCGGCGGATGGCCACGGTGGCGTGCATCTTCGGCGGAGCGGTGCTGGGGGCAGAGCTCCAGCGCAACGGCCCGACGTGGTCGTTGGTGCTGGCTCTCGGACTGGTGGCCTCGTCGGCGGTGGCCCTCGGCCGGGCCGGGTGGCCGGCGCCGGTCGACTGATCCCTCCGGCCCCGGGGCCGACGTCGCGTCCGGCACGGCGGTCGGGACCTCCGTGGCCGGCAGCTCGATCGACACGCGCTGGGGGTCACGTGCCGCCTGACGCGGTGCCCGGTCAACGATCGCCTGGACCGAGGAGTGTGGGTGCGGCTACCAGGATGGCCACGGACACGATGACGGCGAAGCCCAGGAGCGTCGCCTTCGGGCTGACGTGGAGCAGGGCCACTCCGAGCCCGACGATCGGGATGGACAGGCCGACGTAGGCAGCCAGGAAGAGGCCGGCCAGGGCCTCGGCCCGGCTCTCGTCGGTCGATATGGCCACTACGGTCCCGATCGTGCCCTTGAACACCGCGCCGGCACCGGCGCGGGTGAACGCGCCGCCGACCAGGAATACGGCAAGGCTGGGCGATGGGAGCCAGGCGGCCAGGACGATGAGGCCGAGGCCGCCGAGCAGCAGCACGATGCCCGCCGCCAGGGTGCGACGCACCGTCCAGTTCCTGGTGGTCAGCTGCGACACGACACCGGCGGCGAACACCAGGAAGACCGTGAGGCCGACGAGGGCGAGCGACGTCTGGTGGAGCGTGGTGGTCAAGATGGTGCCGGCCAGACCGGTGAAGAGACCGAAGGCGGAGAACCCGAGCAGGGCCCCGAGTGCGGACGCGAAGAAGCGACCACGCGCTTCTGCGGGCACCGACACCCGCTGCGGTCGGTAGCGGGGTCTGGGTTCGGGAACGGCGCGGGTCTCGGGACTGACGAGCACGCCGACCAGAGCCAGTGTGAGCAGGACGGCGAACACGACGAAGGGGACGGTGAGCGGGGCGGCGACATACTCGGCGAGCAATCCGGCCAGCAGCGCCCCCAGGCCGAGACCGCCGAGGTTGGCGGTGGTGGCGAGCAGTTGGGCCCGTCGGGTGCTCGCCGCCGGACGATGGGCCGCGTAGAGCTCGCCCAGGTAGGCGGTGGCTGTCGCCGTCACCATGCCGACTGACAAGCCGCTGACGATGCGACCGACGTACAGGCCGGGGAGGGCCCGCCAGAAGAGGAAGACGAGTGCGCTGACGATCGACAGCACCACTGCCGGGACGAGGACCCGCTTGCGTCCGTACCAGTCCGAGATGTGACCGAAGCAGAAGAGGCTGATGATGACGCCGATGGCGTAGGCGGCGTAGATCAGGGTGATGGTGAACGAGGAGAAGCCGTCACGGGCCTTGTAGAGCCCGTACAGCGGGCTCGGTGACGTCGAGAACGCCATGACCATCATGAAGGCCAGGGCGACCGCGACTACACCGAGTCCGGATCGGGACCCGGGACTGCGTGCGGGGGCGACGTCGGGCGAGGTCATGAAGGTTCCGCGACCCGATGGTAGGGCGTAGGTGGGATGTGCTTGCTCCGGTGCCGTCGTGCCCGGTCACCAGCGGTCAGCGGTCCGATCGGCGCATTCCGCCAACCTGGCGACGCCGACGTGCTCGCTGTCTTCGAGGTGGTTCCGAGGACGGTGCCGGGCTCAGCTGGCCGCGGCGGGCTCGAGCCGGCCGTAGCGGATGAGGATCTGCACGTGTCGCATCTGGCTCCGCAGGCACAGCCCGCGATAGGTACCCTGATCGGCTCCGAGATAGTGGAGCACCGCGGGAGCGGCCGAGGGTTCGGGGAGCCGTTCGTCGCCGAGCCACGCCAGAAGGTCGTCAGTGGCCACCCCGAGTTCGGCGGCGGCGGAATCCAGCGTGTCGACGCGGGTGCGCATCCGCTCGTCGATGGCATCCCCCAGCGTTTGGAGCCTCATGGTGCCCGTCCCGGTCAGCGTCGTGGCGGACCACACGGTGCGGTCTCCGACGGGCCCATCGTCCGCCAGTCCGGAATCAGGTGCAACCGACGACCGCGCAGCGCGCGCACCGGTCGCTTCGTTCGAGGCGGAAGACCGGCGATCAGGTGACATCGGCCGTCACGCTGGGCGTTCCCCCGGCCGGCGCCGCTTGGCGTGCGCACGTCCGCCTCGGAATCGAGAGCGACTCCGCCGCCCATGGGCGAGGCCGTGTCGTCGAAGGGAAGACAGCAGCATCATCCCGATCCTGCTCCACGGGAATCCGCGGCGACAGTCCGTCGTCAGACCACGACACGGATGGGACGATCGGCGCCTACCATGGCATCGTTCGGGGAATCGCCTGGTCCTGGACCCGATCCCACGGTGCTGGCGAGGAGGATTCCGATGGATCCCAACCTTGAGGAGAAGTCAGTCGGCGGTCCCGACGACGAGATCCTGGATCCCGTGGACGAGATGGGCGACGAGAGCTTCCCGGCCAGCGACCCGCCGTCCGGTTGGGCCGGCGAGGACCCGCGGGACGTCGAGGTTTCGGCCGACGGTATCGACGCGGCCGCCGACGCAGCTGGTTGAGCGGTCGACCGCCCGCCCTGACTGGAGTCCGGTCCTCCAGGCGGAGAGCATCGCCGCGATGACCGCACCGGTCGTCGGATTGTTGAGGTAGGGCTCGGGGTCGTGCACCCGGTGCCCGTTGTCGACCAGACGCTCGGTCACCGGGCCGCCGAACACCTCGGACAGCGGACGGATGCACGCCGGGTCATCGGCAGTACGGATGTTGACCCAGCGCCCGAATCGAGGCGGGTCCCCACAGCGAGTTCCCAGCGCCGTGCACCATCACGATCCGTGCCATGGGCGACAGTGTGGCACGGCGGGTTTCACCCATAGGACGGCCGACCTGTGACTCGACGATACCCCCGAGCCAGAACTCGGTCACACTTTCTGATCGAGATCGCGCTTCCCATCACTCATGGTGCAGAATTCTTGACAGTAGCTTGCCGATCGGGGTGGATCACCGACGATGGAACCTGCTGTTGCGACGACCGACCCCGGTTGTCGAGGACGACCGCAGGATAGAATCGGGGTTTGCAGGTGGAAGCGCGTGAGGGATCGGGTCGAGGCGGACACCGCCCTCTGCTCTTCCGGGGAGACAGCAAACAATGACCAGCAATCGCCCACGGGTCCGTCGGGACGAGACCCGGACCATGTTCATCGAAGCGGGCCAGGCGATCTTGCGCGAGGAGGGACTGGGCACCGGAGGCGAGAAGCTCACCCTCAAGCGGGTGTCCGATCGGGTGGAGACCCAGTACGGAATCCGGTTCACCAATGCCTCGATCATCGGGCGGATCTGGGAGAACCAATCCGAGTATCAGACCGAAGTGCTCGCCACCATCGCCGCCGACGACAGCAATGTCGAAGTCCAGGAATCGCTCGAGCGGATGGCCCCATTCATCGGAAGCATGGACACGTCCAGCGAGGAGGCCCGGGCGTGGTCCATCCGTGAGCTGTGCCGGGTCGTGAGCGCCGTCCACGTCGACACCCTCCGACGCTCCACGAACTGGTCGTTGTGGATCGGGATCTGGGCCATCACCGCTGTCGGCACCGCTCCCGAGAGGCGGGAGAGGATCGACGATGCTCTCCGGAGGTCCTACCTCGACGTGACCGAGCAGATGGAGGCGATCTACGCGTCGCTCCTCGTCGTGCTCGGCTACCGCGTGCGCAGCGGACTCACGGTCCGACAGTTTGCCATCGCGGCGGCGGCCCTCACCGAGGGCTGCGTCCTACGTGACCGGGTCGACGCGGCACAGATGAACGGCATCGTGCGGCCAACCGGGCGCCACGGCGAGGACCAGGAGTGGACGCTGTTCGGTGTGGCGCTCTTCGCGCTGACAGAGCAGTTCTTCGAACTGGACCCGGAGTGGGCGCGGCCGGCAATGTCGGAGCAATCTCCCATCGGCACCACATAGATCTGAGTAGGGGCGTTTCGGGGTCAACCGGCCCGGATCAGAGATCAGTTGGGGATCCGCTGGGGCTGGGCTTCGGCCAGCACCGCGGCCCGGTCGGCAAGGAGGATGAACCCGGCCCGGATCGCCGCAGACGTGGCCCGCTGATAGGCGCCTACATAGGCGGCCCGATTCGGGTAGAGGGTGGCCAGTCGAGCGGCCGGGATCGGTGTCGTCGATCCTGACAGCAGGCAAACCAGTGACGAGTTCAGCGGCGGCAACCCCGAGAGGACGTCGACGGGTGCCTCCACCGCCGGCGTCCGAATTCCCCCTTCGACATTGCCGGCGGCATTACGGACGTAGGTCGGTGACGACCCGGCGGTACTCACCGCGAATCGCGGTGCAATGGACGGTGGTCCGCCGCCCTCGACCCAGGTAGCCAGATGAGCGAGTGCCGATCCGAGCACGAAGTTCTGTTGGCCCCGGTTGACGGGCAACGAGCAACCCAGCAATGACTCCGCCGCCCCCAGCTGGAACTTGTCGGCATGCGCCGTCCCGGCCATCTCCCACAGTCGAAGGTCGGCATTGTCCGCTTGTCGGGCGGGGTAGTAGTTGAGGATCCCGAGGACGTCGGTCTCGGTCTGGACCATCATCACGGGCACGTGCTGATCGGTGCGAATGATGGTCGGGACACTCGAGATGCCCTGCGAGATGTCGATGCCTGCACCGGGGGTACCGAGCGGTGCCTGCCCACCGGACCGACTATGGATCAGGAAGCCGTCGTAGACGTGGTCGAGCGGTTGGACTCCGTTGACGTAGGTGGTGAGCATGATGGCCGACTGCGACTCGCCCACGGCCACGAGGTGCTTGACCGCCAGCCCCCGCAGAGGATTGACCGCTCCCGGGTCCCACAGTGCCCGGCCGACCTGTGTGTAGATGTCATAGGAGTAGGCGTCGCCCGGGTGGTGCAGCGACCCGTACCGGGCAGGGTCGGTCCCCGTGAGCCCGACCGAAACCGCCCCGGTCACCCCGGGGATCTGCACCGCCACCGGCCCGCCCTGGACGCCGATCTGCTGGGCCGAGACGCCCACCCACGCGAAGCCGGCCCGGAGCAGTTCCCGGGCGAGGTAGGTGTACTCCGGTGCGGAGTCCGACCCCGCGCTGACGTTCAGCCATTCGACCACGACGGTGCCGTTGAACCGTGCGGGGGAGGCGGGTCGCCGCACGACGATCCTCGTCTTGTACGTCGCCCGGCTGGTGGGGACGAGAGCCAGTCGGCCGTCGGCGGGCAGGCCGGACGCCGCCCTATAGCCCGTCGCCGTACCGGAGACCGCGTACTCGGCCTCGGTGTAGCTGTACGAGGACAGAGATGGTCCCGGGTTGCCGGACACCAGGGAGATCCCAGTGCCCCCGGTCAGCGGACCGCTGACGACGCCTGCCGGACCGACAGGTCGGGGCGCTGTCGACCCCGTAGTACCCGTCGTGCCGGTGGTTCCCGAGGAGCACGAGGCGAGGATGGCAGCCAGCACCGCCGAACACCCGACGATCGTGGCAACGCGACCGACGCGTGCAGTTCTGGCCGACAACCGTCCCTTGGCGGAGCGGCGGTCTGGAGTAGGCACGGCGCCGTGCCTGGCCATTCCCGGTGAAGCCTGTGCGGGTGGGTGCCCGCCTTGGCGACACGGGACCGGCCGGCACGTCGGATCCCGGGCATGGCGCAGCTCGGGCGTCACGCTCGGGTCGGTCCGGTGCCGTCCGAATAGAACTGACGGAACCATCGGCGGTACCGCGCCACCGGGCCGTCCACCTTGGTGAGCATCGGGCGCTCCCGATAGACCTTGTTCTCCCAGATGGGGACGTCCTGGGTGAACTGCAGGTTGGTGATCCGGTCGTTGAGCTCGGAGATCGACCGGGTGGCGTCAGGGTCGGGGAGCCGTTTCATCGAGAAGTGGATGCCGATCTCGGTCAGCTCGTCGTCGACCGGGGTCTGCGTGATGTAGGTCAACATCTCGATCGGATCCTGGTGTACCTCGACCGCCACGATGCCGGGACCCCAGGTCGTCGTCTTCGTGCGAACCTCGAATCCGACCTCCGAGACGGCGGTCACCTTCAGGCTCTGCTCGACGATCATGGAGGGTCCGGAGAAGCGCACGTCGAAGTGCTCCTCGTCGGGTGGTGCCATGTCGTGCACGGTCGAGAAGTGCGACCGGTCGATGATGTTCTCGGTCAGGTCTTGGACATGGACCCTCACCCGGTAGGTGTTGCTGGTCCAGGGCGTCCAGGCCGATTCGTCCTCTCGGTAGGGGACGACGTCGAAGTCCGGCGTCACACCCTCGGCGTGGTGCCAGACGAAGATCCGCCCGTTCCGTTCACGCACGTCCCACGCCCGTGCGCTGGCACGGGGCGGGCGGGCGAGCCCCGGAACCTCCACGACCTGGCCCTGGCCGTCGAAGCGCCAACCATGGAACGGGCAGGCGATCCCGTCACCGCAGACCTGTCCCCCGACGCCGAGGTGGGCCCCGAGGTGCGGGCAGTGCGCATCGAAGACCCGGGCACTCCCCTCGTCGCCACGGAAGAGGACCAGATCGCGGCCGAGGTAGTGCAGTGACGCCACGTCCCCCACGCCGAGCGCATGGGAGGCGCCGATGCAGAACCAGCCGTTGGGCGAGGCCGGGAGCGGATAACGCGAGGCCATCCGTCCTACCGGTTCGGTCCGGCGGAGTGGACCGCAGCCGGGGACCCGTGGTGGAACCGGCCGGCAAACGCCCGGAGGGGCAGATCGGCGCTCGTCAGGAGGCCGGGTTCCGCATCGCATACCGAACGCATGGCATGGAGTGCCGGCATCCCGGTGATGGTCATGCCCAATGATGCGAAGTACTCCGCGTCCATCAGACTGTGGGGCCTGCCGGTCGCCGGAAAGATCATGTGCCGGTTGATGATCATGGGATCACCTTGGATCGTGGTGATGTAGCACCCTTGGACATCCCACTTCGGCTCGGTCTTCGGCGTCATCTGCCACTCGAGATGGATCTCGATCCTGCGCTCACCCCCCGACATCCCGATGAACTTGGCCAGGCTGCCTCCGAGCGATCCCGCGGGTAACGTCCACCAACCGAGGTCGATCTCCTCGGTGCACGCGCCGAGCTCGCACTCGAAGACGACGTCGTCGATCGGCAGATCGAAGCAGTCGGCCATGAGGTAGATCGAGTCGGCGAAGACGGTGCAGCCCTTCTCGAGGAGACCCGGTATCTCGGGGTCGTCCACGGGTCGGCCGTAACCGACGTTCTTCCAGGTGTCGACCGAGTGGTGACACGAGACGTCCACTGTCTCGAGCACGGTGACATGGTCGACGCGACCCATCCCGGCCGTCGCCACAACACTCAGGATCTGGGCGAGTCCGGGGTTCATCCCGGTCCCGTAGAACGTGGCGCCGCCCTGCGCACAGGCGGCTTCGATGAGTTCGGTGGGCTTCGATCCCGACGGGTGCGGATGATTGCGGTCGCGGTGGTGCCCCGTGATCCAGTCGGACGTCGTGACCACGTTGATGCCGTGCTCGAGCAGGGTGCAGAACAGGTCCACGTCCGGCCAGACCCCGTTGAAGTTGACGACGTCCGGGGCCAGCTCGAGGACGTCCTCGAGGTCGCCGGTGGCGGAAATCCCGAGTGGCCCGATGCCGACGATCTCGCCGGCGTCACGGCCGATCTTCTCCGGCGAGTAGCAGTAGAGTCCGACGAGCTCGAGGTCGGGATGGTCGACGATCCGTCGCACCATTTCCGAACCCACGTTGCCCGTGGCGAACTGCACGACCTGGACCGGCGTCTTCGACATAGCGATTCCTTCCCCTGCACGGGCACAGGCTCACGCCCGCCTGCTACCGCATGGTACGGCAGACCTGGACAGGTGTCCAGAGGCCAATCTGGACACCTGTCTGAGGTAGTAGTCCACCACGCAGAAGGGTCACTGACCAGGTAGGGGCGAGATCGCCCGGACGGCCGTTCTCGGTGCCGGCGGGTGCACTACGTGAACACGACCGTCTTCCGACCGTGCACGAGCACACGGTCGGTCAGGTGCAACCGGACGGCACGGGCGAGGACAACGGTCTCGAGGTCACGCCCCATCCGGATCAGGTCCGCCGGTCCGTCCCGGTGGGAGACCGGAGCGACCGCCTGGTCGATGATCGGCCCCTGGTCGAGATCGGCCGTCGCATAGTGGCCGGTCACCCCGATGACCTTGACTCCGCGGTCGTAGGCCTGGTGATACGGCCGGGCACCGGCGAACGCCGGCAGGAAGGAGTGGTGGATGTTGATGACCCGAGCGGCGAATCGCTCACAGAAGGCGGCGGAGAGGATCTGCATGTATTTGGCCATCACCAGGAGTTCGGTCCCGGTCGAGTCGGCGAGCTCGCCGACGGCCGCCTCCTGTTGGGAGCGGTTGGCGGCGGTCACCGGAAGGTGGTGGAACGGGATCCCGAATCGGTCCGCGGCCTCGCCGCCGACCGGATGGTTCCCCGCCACGAAGGAGACCTCGGCGGGAAGCGCGCCTTCGGCGCAGCGGGCCAGGAGGTCGTAGAGGCAGTGGACCTGCTTCGACACGAGGATGCCGATCCGTCGGGCCTCGTCCGAGTACCGCAGCTGGACGTCCATCTCCAAGGGGTCGGTGACGGCTCGCAAGGTCGGTATCAACAGGTTGCGGTCGAGATCGAACTGCTCGAGGTCGAACTCGACCCGCTGGAAAAACACCCCTACTTCGCCGTCGGTGTACTGGTCGGCCTCTACGATGTTGCCGCCGTGCTCGGCGACAAAGCCGGCCACGGCCGCGGCCAGCCCTGGTCGGTCCGGTGCGGACAACAGCAGCCGAGCGGTCACCGCTTCCGTCATGCTGGCAATGTAGACCCGGCGAGGCCGGAACACCGGCCCGGTGAGCCAGTGCAGCGGAGGTGGTCGACGAAGTGGCGGCCTACAATCGACGGGTGGTGACCTTGTGCGCGACCCGTGTCCCGGCGACGCCCGGCAGAGGTCTCGCCGAGGTGCATCAGGAACCATGGCCGCCATGCGCACGACGACCCGCCGGCACACGAGGAGATGGACGATGGCCCTTGGGAGGTGGAGCGTTCCCGGGAGCGGTCACCTCGGGTGCCACCGTTGACGTGATCGGCTTGAGGCAATGGCTCAGGAGGTAGTGCCATCGGAACGCTGACGGATCAGCTCTCCTTCGCGGTCGGACTCCTCGTCGTGCTCCTGACGCTCGCACAGGTGCTGTTCGCGATGGTCCTGCCGAGGCGGCCTTCCGGCGTCGAGCGCCTCACCTTGGTGGTCAACCGCGGTGTCCGGCTTGCCTTCGTCGCCCTCTCGCGATTGGCGAAGACCTACGAAGGCAAGGACGCGCTGTTGGCGCCGACCGCCCCGGTGGCGTTGATGGTCCAACTGCTGTTCTGGGCCGCCAGTCTGGCTGTCGGGTTCGCGCTGATGCTGCAGCCGACGGTCCATTCGCTGTCGGCGGGACTGATGCAGTCGATCACCGCCCTGTTCACGGTGGGCGCGGTGCACATCGGTGGCACACCTGACACCGGAATCGACATCGCCGTCGGCGCCATCTGGGTCGTCATCGTCGCACTGCAGATCGCCTACCTTCCTGCGCTGTATGGCGCCTTCAATCGACGTGAGGGTCTCGTCTCTCTGCTGGAGAGCCGCGCCGGGATCCCGGCGTGGGGTCCCGAACTGCTCGCCCGCCACCAGCTCGTAGGCATCGTCGACACGCTGCCAGACCTCTATTCGGACTGGGAGGAGTGGGCGGCCGACGTGGCCGAGAGTCACACGACCTATCCCATCCTTCTCCTCTTCCGCTCGCCCGAGCCCTGGTTCTCCTGGCTGATCGGACTGCTGTCGGTGCTCGACGGAGCGGCGATGCACCTCGCCCTCGCCCCGAGCACGGCGTCGTCGCAGGCGCGGTTGTGCCTCCGCATGGGCTTCACGCTCGTCAACCGGGTGGCCGCCACTCTGGGTTGGCCGGTCGATCCTGATCCGAACCCCGAAGGTCCGATCGAGCTGACGTTCGACGAGTTCGAACGTGCCGTCCTCATGCTCGAATCAGTGGGGTTCCCCACTGAGCGCACGGCCGAGGAGGCCTGGCCGGACTTCCGGGGATGGAGGGTCAACTATGAGGCACTCGCCTACCGGCTGGCCGATCGGCTCACTGCCCCACCGTCTCCGTGGTCCGGACCCCGACGCCACCTGCGGTCCGGCTCGGTCGAGCCGAAGCGGCCACCCCAACGGAGGCCCGACGGAGGTTCACCCCTGTTCTACGAGCGTCCCGAGGTGGTGATCGCCCCGCACCAGCGTGGGTCGCACGGCGGGCCGAAAGCCAGCGATTGAGCCTTGAGCGGTCGAGGTCCACCATGGCGAGGGAGGGGGACCTGACGCCCTCGCCGCGGATGCCCGCGGGCCGTACAGTGGATAAGGAGTGACGACAGTCGAGCGAGGAGGCACTGATGGATGACGCCGCGATCGTGCACCGGATCAACGAATTGGCCGAGGAGGAACACCGCCTCGAGCTGTCCAAGACCGGATCCGGCCTCACCGACGAGGAGAAGGACCGCATCCGGAGTATCGAGATCGCCCTCGATCAGTGCTGGGACCTGCTGCGCAGGCGACGGGCCCGTCGCGAGGTCGGTCAGGATCCCGACGACGTCAGTCTGCGGCCGGCCGAGGTGGTCGAGGGCTACCAGCAGTGACCACTCCGGAGTGAGAGCCCGGTCAGGTATCCGAATCGGCGGTGGCCTGACTAGGTGTGATCACAGGTGATTTGTCCGGGTCCGGCGGAATGCACCCGCGCCGCACCTGGCTACGCCGTGGACCACGACGGCCGGTTGCGGGAGAGGGCGCCGGTGGCCACGGCCACGGCCACGGCCACGGCCACGAGCATGGCGAGTGCCGCGACCAGCACGATGGTGCTGGAGGCATGCACGACCAGCGTCGCGCCGACGAGCGCCCCGACGAACATGGCGGTGATGCTGACCACGCGCCGTCCGGCCTTGGAACCCGGTCCGCCGATCAAGCGGGTGTCGGCAAAAATGGCGGTGGTCGTCAGGGTCAGCACCGTGGTCGTCAGGTCAGGCACCGCGATCTTCCGGACTGTCGCGTTCTGCAAGCCCATGGAGGCGGCGAGCAGAAAGATGAGGGTGTAGTGACCGGCGCTCGAGCTGTCGGAGCCGACAATGATCCTCACGACGGTCGCCGCAGCCACCAGTACGATCTGGATCGAGATGGCCCACGTGAGTAGGCGGCCCCGGTCTCCGGTGATCACCACGACGAGCCTGCCTCCGAGGAGCGAGCCGGCGGCGAACGACGCCAGCGCCAGCAACGAGGCGAGCACCGAGAATCCTGGGGCCCCGGCGATGGCGAATCCGAGGAACACAAGATTGCCAGTCATGTTCGCGACGAACACGTGGCCGAGGGTGAGGTAACTGAACGCATCGACGAGCCCCGTGACGACGGTGAGCGTGACGAGCAGCGGCGGCAGCGGGCCGTGCGGGTCGTCTCGTTTGGGCGCGATGGTGCGCCAGGCTTCGACGAACGGCGTGGTCATGGACTGACCTCCTTGTGAGAGCGGATCGGCACGTCCGGGTCGACTGACTCCCCGGGGGCCCGCCCGCGGCTGATGTGGACAGACGGGATGACCCACCCCAGAGGGGTGTCACCTCGAAGTGCGGCTGGCGAGACGTCATGCACCGGCACCCACGTCGGTTGATCTGGAGTCCCACCCGACCACCGCCGGTCTCGGCGACTGCGTCTTCCACTTGCGGAACATCTTCGACCACCGCAGGCGAGGGGTCAATCATGACCGCTGGTGAGGTGGCCGGTACCCGGTGAACACTCGATCATCCCTGGATACACTGAAGGGGATCCGAGTGGCGACCCGTATCCGGGCGGCGCGGGGACACGATCCGCAGCCGTGAGGGAGTGCTCCGGTGGTGGGCCGGGTACCGCCGTACGTGTCGATGGTGAGAGGAGCGGTCAATGGCCAGCGAAGGACTACACGAGGCGGCCGAAGCCCTCGACGCCTCGACCATCGACCACCACCGGGCGGTCACGTCCCTGTGCGAGGAACTCGAGGCCGTCGACTGGTACGACCAGCGCGTGAAGGCCACCGACGATGCGAGCCTCGCCGACATCCTGGCCCACAACCGCGATGAGGAAAAGGAGCATGCGGCCATGACCCTCGAATGGATCCGACGCCGTGATCCAGCGCTCGACCGTCATCTGCGGACCTACCTGTTCACCTCGGAACCGATCACCGAGCTCGAGACCGAGGTCATGGACCCGAGTTCGGAGTCCACCGGGGTGGCGGTTGCTGGTGGATCTGGTTCGCTCGGCATCGGCAGCCTCCGAGGGAGGACGTGATGGACCATCTGCACCGCGATCTGGCCCCCCTGTCCGAGGCGGCGTGGGAGGTCCTCGAGGAAGAGGCCAGGTGCCGTCTGTCTGCGCATCTGGCGGCCCGCCGGGTGATCGACTTCGCCGGTCCTCACGGCTGGTCCTACTCCGCCACCGACCTGGGTCGCATCGGCAGGATTCCCGGACCTTCCGAGGGTGTGAGCGCTGCGCAACGTCGGGTCATGCCCCTGGTGGAGCTGCGCGCCGAGTTCCGGGTCTCACGTGTCGACGTCGACGACGTCGACCGCGGGGCCTCGAACCCCGATCTCGCCGAGCTCGACGAAGCGGCCCGACAGATCGCCGTGGCAGAGAACACTTCGGTGTTCCACGGATACGAAGACGCCGGAATTCTGGGGATCACCGAGAGCACCTCACATCGACCGATCGAGCTGGGGTCCGACGGTGACCAGTACCCGACAGCCGTCGCCCGGGCGACAGACGCGATCCGCGGCGCAGGGATCGACGGGCCGTACGGCCTCGTCATCAGTCCTGAGATCTACACCGGCATCGTCGAGACGGCTGAGCACGGTGGCCATCTCCTCTTCGACCATCTCCGTCAGATCCTCGGCGGACCACTGGTGTGGGCACCCGGTGTCGAGGGCGGGATCGTGCTGAGTCTCCGAGGTGGCGACTTCCTCTTCGAGAGTGGTGAGGATCTTTCGCTCGGCTATCTCGATCACGATGCCGACGTCGTCCGGCTCTACATCGAGGAGAGCTTCAGCTTCCGGGTCGTGGAGCCCGACGCAGCCGTCTCCCTCCGCCGGTCGACGTGACGCTCCTCTGAGCGACGTCGCTCGACGAACGTCGGATCATTTCGCCTCAGTCATCCGCTTTTGGATGGTGTCGCCAGTTTCGAAGATCGGCGCGCTGGCCCGAAGGGTCCTGATGCGTCCGGTTCGGGTTCCGCAGTTCGGGTAAGACGCTGATTCGAGTGCGGCCGTGCTGCCGGCTCGTGAATCAACGTTCAGTGAGGAGCGGACGCCGCGATCGTGACATCACGGTGCCGACGGGCCCGACGCGCGTCCACCTGATTGCCGCCGAAGGTCCGGTCTAATTGTGCTGAGTGGCCGGTTCGCCCCTTAGCGTGGCGGTGCCGGGCAAATCATCAATTTTTGGGATGAAAGCCCCGAAGAGTTCCATTAGTTTGCCGATAGTTGGTGGGCAGAAGTCCACCCGTTGGTGTGCGGCGGCGGTCACCCAATTGGTGCTCGACGGGCAGCGCGTGTTGATCTCAGAACGGGGTGGCGGACGTGAGACGTCGACAGTCGATCAAGATCGCAATGGCGTTGCTGTGCATAGTCGCAGGCCTTGCGGCATTCTCAGGATCAGCATCAGCCAGGACCAGGGTCATCAAGGGTACCGGCACGATCTCTTGCACCTTGAGCACCACCTTCACCTTCAATCCCCCACTCACTCCGGGAATTGGCACCCTGGTCGGTAAGGGAATCAGCGAGGTGATCACCGTGGCGCCGGCCGAAATCGGCGGGTGCACGGGCACGACGGCGCCTGTCCCTGTTTCCGGACTCGCAACCAAGGCCATCGTCATCAAGATGAGGCCGTTCGTTCTCAACCGTCTGGACCATGCTGGCGGGTGCTTCTTCTTTCCTACGCTCCTATTCGCTCTCAAGCACGCTGTCCTCGATTGGACGCTGCCGTCGGGCTTGATGTCTCCAACTAGCGCGAAGTTGAATGCCAGTGCGATCGGCGCCGACGGCGCCGGTAACCTCGGATACTCGATCACCGGAACCGCCAGGGGCTCGTTTGCTGGCCCGGTCGCAATCGGCGCATACTTCGACCCGGCGTCGTCGCTGGCGATCCAGAATTGTGAAGACAACGCCGGCTCGGTCGCCTCGGCCACAGTCGATCCCACGCAGAGCACGATCACCATCGGTTGACGACCCCGCGGGTCGAAACGCGATCTAGTACATGCCCGGGCCACTCGCTCAGGGCCAGGCGGAATCGGACCACTGGGCCGGTCGGAAAGGCACAAATTATTATGCGCACGAACGCACGCGAGAGCCGCGCTTATCGGAACCGATCGGGGGGCGCACGACTGGCGGCCTCGATCGCACTGGCTGCCTCCACCGCGCTGGTGGCGATCGGTGTCGCGACGCCGGCAGGTGCAGCGTCCAATCAGATCCTCGAGAGCTGGGGCTACAACGCCGCAGGACAGCTGGGGAATGGGTCATCAACCAATTCATCGGTGCCCACTCCGGTATCCCTTCCCTCCGGCGTGGGCGTCACGGCCAGTGCGGCTGGCGGCTACCACAGCCTGGCCATCGGCACCGACGGGAACCTCTACGCCTGGGGTCAGAACGGCTTCGGCCAGCTCGGCGACGGCACCACCACCAACAAGTCGAATCCGATCGTCGTGCAGCTTCCGTCAGGCGTCCACGCGACCAAGGTCGCCGCCAGCACTGACGACAGCTTCGCTCTCGGGTCCGACGGCAATGTCTACGCCTGGGGCGACAACAGTCTGAACGAGCTCGGCGACGGGAACGGCAACAATTCCTCGACGCCTGTCCAGGTCTCGATCCCGGCCGGTGTCACCGTGACCGCTATCGCCGGGGGCCAGTTCCACGCGCTGGCACTCGCCTCCACTGGCAAGGTGTACGGATGGGGCTACAACGGCAACGGCCAGCTGGGGAATGGTCTGAAAACCACACCGGCGAACCCGGTGCTGGCCGTCTTCCCGAGCGGGGTGACGGCGACCAACATCGCCGCAGGCGGGTACCACAGCCTGGCCATCGGCTCGGACGGAAACCTGTATTCATGGGGTTACAACGTGGACGGCCAACTAGGTGACGGCAACAAGACCCAGCACGTGAAGCCGCAGCTGGTGTCTATGCCGAGCGGAGTCAGTGCCACGGCCTTGGCCGCCGGTTTGTACCACAGCCTCGCCATCGGGTCCGACGGGAAGCTCTATGCCTGGGGCTACAACCTCTATGGTCAGATCGGCGACGGGACCACCACCACCCAGCTGTTGCCGGAGGCGATCAACTTGCCGTCGGGCGGGACGCCCAGCGCGATCACTACCGGGCAGTACGACAGCCTCGCCCTCCTCCCCAATGGAAATCTCTACGCTTGGGGTCAGAACGGCTTCGGCCAGTTGGGCATCGGGACCACGGTCGACGCGTGGTCGCCGACGCAGGTGACCGCCCCACCACTAACGGCCTTCGTCGGGTTGGCTTCGGGATCCGGCTCCTCGCACACCCTTGCTATCGCCGTTCCGACCCAGACCTCCACCACCACGTCGCTGACCGCGGCGGTGACCTCGCCCACCTTCGGCCAGTCCGAGACCCTCACCGCGGTGGTGACCGGTTCCGATAGTGGTGGAACGGTCGCATTCGCCGACGGTACCTCGCCGATCTCAGCGTGCAGCGCAGTCGCGCTGAGCCTGGTCGGTTCAAGCGAGCAGGCGCAGTGCACGCTCTCGAGCCTGACCGCGAGTGTGCACAACCTGAAAGCCACGTACTCGGGCGACACGGGATCGTCGGGGAGCGGCTCGACCGCGCTGCCCGTGACGGTCACACCCGCCCCGTTGGTCATTACCGGCTCCTCGGCAGCCGTCACGTACGGGACGTCTCCGGCCCCGGTGGTCGCCTCCTTCGCCGGTTTCGTCAACGGTGACGGTCCGAGCGCCCTCAGTGCTCAGCCGACCTGTTCGACCACGGCCACTGCAACCAGCCCGGCCGCCACGTATCCGACCACCTGCTCGGGCGCAGCCGGTGCCAACTACTCGATCAGCTATGCAGCGGGACAGATCGTGGTTGCGCCGGCACCGCTCAGCATCTCGGCGTCATCGGGCACCATGTTCTACGGCGGGTCCGTCCCAGCCATCACACCCAACTTCGTAGGGTTCGTGAACAGCGACACGCCCTCCTCGCTGACCGCGGCGCCCACCTGCACGACGACCGCCACCTCCTCGAGCGGGGTCGGAAGCTACCCGAGCACCTGTACCGGAGCGGTAGATCCGAACTACGTATTCAGCTACACCGCCGGACAGGTGACTGTCGGAGCGGCCCCGCTGCTGGTGACAGCTTCATCAGTGGCCACCACATACGGAACGGCGGCGACGGCGATCAGTCCGTCCTACTCGGGGTTCCTCAACGGTGACACGTCGGCCTCGCTGACCACCCAGGCGTCTTGCACCACGACGGCGACGACGACGAGCAACGTCGGGACCTATCCCAGCTCCTGCACGGGTGCGGCGGATCCGAACTACGACATCAGCTACGTCGGCGGCACGGTGACAGTTACGCCTGCGCCGGTCACCGTCACAGCATTGTCGACCTCTATGACGTACGGCGGCACGGTGCCGACGGTGAGCTCGACGATCAGCGGCCTCCAGAACGGCGAAGGTGCATCTGTGCTCGGCGGAGGGCTTGCCTGCACCACGACGGCCTCCCCGGCCAGCCCGGTCGGCGCCTACGATTCGTCGTGTAACGGTGCCGTTGACCCGAACTACGCCATCACCTACGTGGACGGCTCGATCGCGGTCACCCAGGCCGCGCTGACAGTAACCGCATCGTCGGGCACCATGACGTACGGCGGAGACGTACCCGCCATCGCCCCGACCGTCGCCGGCCTCCAAAACGGCGAGGACCCCTCCGTTCTCGGTGCCGGGCTGACCTGCGGGACGACCGCCACCACGACCAGCCCGGTAGGCGAGTACCCGTCCTCATGCTCTGGGGCGTCCGACCCGAACTACTCGATCACCTACGTCGCCGGCACGGTCGGCATCACCCCGGCCCCGCTCAACATCACAGCGTCGTCCGGCTCGTCGGTCTACGGCGATCCGGTCCCGACCATCTCCTACGCCGTCGACGGCCTCCAGAACGGCGAGACCAGCGCCGTCCTGGGAGCGGGCCTGCAGTGCGAGACGACCTCAATCACCGGCAGTCCGGTAGGGGCCTACCCGTCGATGTGCTCGGGAGCAGTCGACGGGAACTACACGATCACCTACGTCGAGGGCATCGTGTCGGTGACAGCGGCGCCTCTAACCATTACCGCCTCGTCGGCATCGGTCACCTATGGCGGCTCCGTTCCAGGCGTGACGGCGTCCTTCGTCGGCTTCGTCAATGGGGACACGTCGCTGTCGCTGGCAACTCCGCCGGTCTGCTCGACCACCGCGAGCACCGGAAGCCCGGCCGGCACCTACGCGACTTCCTGCTCGAGTGCCGCTGATCCCAACTACACGATCAGCTACGTGTCGGGCGCCGTAGTCATCGGTACCGCCGACCTTCTCATCGTGGCCTCGCCGGCCACCATGACCTACGGGGACACGACCCCGGCGGTGACCGCCAGCTACGTGGGTCTCACCAACGGGGACACGGCCGGATCGCTTTCCACCGCGCCGACGTGCTCGACGCCTGCCACGAGCTCGAGCCCGGCCGGAAGCTATGCGGCGACATGCTCCGGGGCAGTGGACGGCAACTACACGATCAGCTACGTGGACAGCACGGTCACGGTGGCACCGGCGCCGCTCACGGTGACGGCGTCGTCAGGATCGCAGTCTTATGGCGCCGCGGCCCCCAACATCACCCCGGCATACTCGGGCTTTGTCAACGGGGATACCGCAACCTCGCTCATCACCCCCGCATCGTGCCTGTCCGCTGCCCTCCCGACCAGCCCGGTCGGCAGTTACGACTCCTCTTGTTCGGGTGCGGTGGACCCGAACTACACCATCGGCTACGTCGATGGGACGGTCGCCATCACCCCGGCTGCACTGACAATCACCGCGTCATCGGACTCGGCTGTCTACGGCGGCACGACGCCGGCAATCGTCCCCCAGGTGTCCGGTCTCCAGAACAGTGAGGATGTCTCCGTCCTGGGAGCCGGCCTCTCGTGCTCGACGGTGGCGACTGCGAGCAGTTCTGTAGGGAGCTACCCGTCCACCTGCACCGGTGCGTCCGATTCCAACTATTCGATCAGCTACGTGGACGGCATCGTCGTGGTGGCACCGGCAGCGGTCACGGTGACCGCATCGTCGGGATCGTTCACCTATGGATCGACTCCCCCGGCCATCACCCCGACGGTGACCGGCCTCCAGAACGGAGACACCGTCTCCTCGCTCGGTAGCGGTCTGACTTGTGCGACCACAGCTACCGCGGACACTCCGGTGGCCAGCTACCCGAGCACATGCACGGGTGCGGTGGACGCGAACTACCAGATCAGCTATGTCTCCGGCGTCGCCCAGGAGATGGCGGCCCCCCTGGTGGTCGCTGCGTCCTCGAGTTCGATGACGTACGGAAGTACCCCTGCAGCGGTGACCCCGACGTACTCGGGCTTTGTGAACGGGGAGGATCCGTCGGTGCTGAATGCTCTTCCGACGTGCGCGACTTCCGCTACGCCGAACAGCCCGGTCGGAACGTATCCAACGGCATGCTCGGGGGCTTCGGACCCGAACTACGCGATCTCCTATGTGCCCGGGAACGTCGTGATCGGAGCTACCGCACTGGTCATCTCGGCGTCTTCGGGGACTCAGACCTACGGGAGCACACCGGCGACTCCGACGCCGACCTACTCCGGTTTCGTCAACGGTGACGGTCCGGGATCGCTGGCCAGCCTTCCGACCTGCACCGCGACGGCGACAGCCTCGAGTGTGGTGGGGTCCTATGCGACCTCGTGCTCGGGGGCAGTGGATCCCAACTACACCATCAGCTACACACAGGGATCGGACCATGTCGTAGCGGCGCCGCTGACCGTTTCCGCCTCGTCGGCCACCATGGTCTTCGGCGGCCAGAAGCCAGTCATCACTCCGACGATCAGCGGCTTCGTCAACGGTGACGGTCCGTCGGTCCTGGGTGCTGGGCTGAGCTGTACGACTGCGGCCGGACCGACCAGCCCGGTCGGCTCCTACAGCTCCACTTGTTCTGGGGCGTCAGACGCCAACTACTCGGTGACGTACACCGCCGGAACCGTCACCGTGGCGCCAGCCGTACTCACCGTGACCGCCAACAACCAGAGCATGAACTTCGGCAGCGCGGTGCCCACCTTGACGTCGACCATCACCGGCTTCGTGAACGGGCAGACGCTCGGCACCTCCGGCGTGACCGGAAGTCCTGCGTGCACGACGACGGCGACATCGACCAGCACGTCGGGCTCGTACCCGATCACGTGCGGACCTGGGACGCTCAGCGCCGGCAACTACACGTTTGTATTCGTGGCCGGGACGCTCACGGTCAGCAGTACGAAGACCCTGGCCTGCCTGACGTTCGGGTCGGTGACGGTTCTTGCCGGCCAGTCGGTTCGGGTCGCACCGGGGTGCTTTGTGATCGGTTCGATCACGGTGAATGCCGGGGGATCCTTCGATGCCGAAGGTGCGCTGGTTCTCGGATCACTGGTTGCCAAAGGCGGGACTGTGCGACTGTGCAGCACGAGCATCGCCCTGCTGCTTTCCTCGACCGGAGCGACCGCACCCGTCGTGATCGGTGACGGGACTTCGTCGTGCGGCGGGTCCATCCTGATCGGCGGGATCTCGGTCAACTCGGGGACGGGCGGGGTATCGATCCGTCAGGCGAGGGCCCTCGCCGTGGTGACCGTGAAGGGGAACTCGGGTGGCGTTGATGTAGCCAACAACACCATCGTCGGCAGCCTCACCGTGACCGGGAACACCGGCGTGGTCGTCGACCACCCCAACACAGTGATCGGACTGTCCCAGCTCCAGTAGGGACTTCCGTCCTGGATGGACGGGGGCACGATTCCGTCGCTCCGGTGTTCCTCGATGAGAGGGCTTGAATCTACTCCGAGCGATTCGCTCCGGATGCCCGTTGGGCCGGGGCGACGATTCCCGTGCCTTGAGTGGATCAGTCGGTTCATGCCGCCGTTGGGCGGGTAGGACGATCGACTTCACGATCGTGTTGACCTCGTAACGCATCTGTCAACACCACAATGGCGAGTTCCATCACGCCCGCCGTGAGCTCGGGGAACGCGTCGTACCCCGATCACATCTCTCACACCGTTACTGCCGAGTTCCCCAACGTGCGCGCACCGAACTGCCGACCAGTCATCCCTGGTCAGCACCCTAGAGCCCTGGGTGGGCTCGCCGGGGCGAGCGAAGATAGGGCGAAGTCAATCGACCGTCGCAGTGGATAGTTCCAGTAGCACTCCCGTTGACCGGTCGGCACAATTGGTGGGCTCGCCCCGGTAC
>DATBZS010000089.1:0-45135 GCA_036513075.1 Acidimicrobiales bacterium | reverse complement strand
GCTCCGATGAGCCCCCGTCGGGCACCTCGAGCCGGGCGGCGAGCCGGTCCCACGACTCGTCCGAGGTACCGCCGAGCCGGCCGGCGATCCCATCCCACACCGCGGCGGACGGGGCGCCTCCCGAATTGGCGAGCAAGCCGGCCACGTCGTGGTGCTGGGCCACCTCGGCCGCGCAGCGGATGCACCCATCGAGGTGCTCCCCGATGGCGGCGGCCGTCTCGCGGTCGACGGCGTCAAGGGCGTAGGCGCCGAGTAGCTCCTCGATCTCGGCGTGGGTGAGGGGGGTCGGGGTCGCCACAGGCCCGCTCCTGCCGGTTCGATGCCCCGTTCGATCAGGTTGACCCGCAGGCGGCCGAGGCTCGAGCGGATCCGGCTTTTCACCGTGCTCTCGGGCTGGTCGAGCATGACCGCCACCTCCTGGTACGTGCGCCCACCGAAGTAGGCGAGCTCGATGGGCCGGCGCAACTCGTCGGGCAGGGCACCGAGGGCGTCCTTGACCTGGTCGGCCACCGTCATGTCCCACACCTCGTGGTCGATGTCGTAGGAGGCGGTGGCCGCCTCGCGGGTGGTCCGTTCCTCACGGCGTTTGCGCGCCTCCTCGGAGCGCACCACGTCGACGGACTTGCCATGGGTTCGGGCCAGGAGGAACGAGCGCAGGGTGCCGCGCCGGGCGTCGAACTTCTCGGGCATCCGCCAGAGGTCGAGGAAGACCTCCTGGGTGACTTCCTCGGCCGGAGGTTCGGAGCGCAGGATCCGGCGGGCCAGGGCGTGGACGGCGCCGCCGTGGCGGCGGTACACCTCGGTCAGGGCGGGTTCGTGCCAACGAGCGACGGCAACCACCAGGCTGGCGTCGCTGGCTTGTTCCAGGTCCATCGGCACAGACCCTATTCGGAGCGGTGCTCCTGTACGGATGTACGAGCGGGTCGCCCTGCGCCAGTCGACCTGTCTGGCTCCGGCCGTATCGCGTGGCCGATTCCCGACCCGACAGGTAACCTATTGGTGTGTTCACGTACCCCAACCCCGTCAACGACAATGTCGGCCGCGCCGTGGCCACCGGGGTCTTCATCATGTGCGTGGCGGCCATCGCGTTCGACCAGCCCTGGATCCTGATCCCCCTCACCTACGGGTTCTGGGCACGGGTGCTGGCCGGCCCCCGCTTCAGCCCGCTGGCCCTCCTCGCCTCCCGGGTGGTCGTCCCGTGGCTGGGCCGGCCCCCGAAGACCGTTCCGGGGGCCCCCAAGCGTTTCGCCCAGGGCGTTGGCGTGGTCTTCTCGACCACCGCCCTCGTGCTGTCCTTCGGGTTCGGCCTGACCACCGCCGCCTGGGTGGTCGTGGCCCTGCTGGCCTGCGCCGCCTTCTTGGAGGCGGCCTTCGGGATCTGCCTGGGCTGCAAGGCCTTCTCCATCCTGATGCGGTTCGGGGTCATCCCCGAGTCGGTGTGCGAGGAGTGCGCCGACCTGTCCAAGCGCCATCCGCGGATGGCCGAGCGCGCCACCCGGTAACGGCGGCGGGCGTCGCACCCGGTGACCGACGGGAACGGCGAAGCACCCGCTGTCGTGCGGCCGGCGGTGTCCGCCGAGTTCGAACGCCTCCGGTGGGTCGAACGGGAGTCCGACAAGCTCATGGCCCAGGTCGGGATCGGCCCGTTCCCCGATGACGACCACGATCGACTGACCGGTGCCGCGGTCGTCTTCGCCGCCGGTGTCCCGGCGGTGGGCTTCGTGAGCGTGCTGCTGATCGATGACGAGGCCCATATCGACCAGCTGTCTGTGGTGCCCGAACGGGGCGGTCATGGCATCGGCCGCGACCTGCTCGACGAGGCGATCCGATGGGCGCGCCGCCAAGCGCTGTCGGGGGTCACGTTGGCGACGTTCCGGGACGTGCCGTGGAACGCGCCGTTCTACCAGCGGGTCGGGTTCGAGGTGGTCACCGACCTGCCCCCCGGGCTCGACGCCGTCCGCAGCCACGAGCGGGACAGCGGACTCGACGCCATGGGACCTCGGGTGGCGATGCGGCTCGCATTGTGACCTGGCCCAGCGGGTAGTGGTGCCCGGCACCATGGCCGGCGGGTGCTCAGAAGAGTTCCGGCGCGGTGCTGGCCAGCTCGGTCTGCAGTTGGCGGAGGTCGTCCAGGCGCTCCTCGACCCACAGAAGGCGCAGGACGGCGAACACCCCTTCGCGTCGCCCGGCTCGCCACACGGCCGACCACGCCTCGAGCAGCTCGCGGTGCAGCCGCGGGTCGGTGGGTTCCGGGGCCGCTACCACGAGCGACTTGTCGCCGAGGCTCCCGGCCACCCCGCAGAACCACAATTCCATCGACCGGCATGACGCCGTAACTGTCGCCCGGGCCTCCACGACCTCGGGGATGGGCGGCGCGGCGCCCGGCGCGGCGAGGACAGGGAGGTGCTCGAGTGTCCGCGCCGACAGACGGATCGCCGCGCACCCGGTGAGTAGGTGGGTCACCACCGCCAGGGGCACCTGCTTGGCGCCCCGCTCCGACAGGAACTCCCGGTAGGCGTCGTCCAGTCGCTGGGCCGCGACCGTCGACCGTCTCCGGTCGGGCGATCCGTCGCCGACCGGGCCTTCCCGACCAACGTCATCGATGGCGGCGACCAACCAGCCGGTGGCCGCCTCATAGCCCTGTACGAGTGTCCTTGCGAGCTCGGCAGCGGCGCCCCTGGGCCAGAACAGCAACCCGACCACCACGCTCACCGCAGTCCCGATGGCCACGTCCTCGACACGCACCAGGCCGACGGACGACCCGACAGGGTCGATGATGTTGAAGACCACGACCACCATCACGGTGAAGCCTGCCTGACCGGCGGTGAAGGAGATGGCCGAAGGGGCGATGCCGGCCACCAGGACGGCAACCGGTAGGACGGCCCACAGGTACGTGTCGTGGGTAGTGAGCGCCACCAGGATCGCGGACCCGAGGACGAAGCCGAGGGCGGTGCCCGCCACCGCCCGCACCGCGGTCGACCCGGTGCCCAACACATTCGACCGCAGGACGGACAAGGTGCCGAGCACGACCCAGAACCCGTGCTGCACGGTGGTGGCCTCGGCCACCGCCACGGCAATGGCGAGCGCCACCGCGCCTCGGAGGCTGTTGCGGAACCAGACCGATCGCGGGGTGAGGTGCCCGGCGGCCACGCGGGTGTATGAGCGCACGGTCGACGACAATCGGTCGGGAAGCGGTGCGTCGTGGCGCCGGGCACCCAGGGCATCGAGGGCCACGTCGGTCAGCTGTTCGACGGCGAAGGCCACCATCCGGACCGGAAAGCCGGGGTCGATGTCCCGGATCGACGACACCGTGTCGGTGCCCCCGGACTCCGGCACGGGTGGCGCGTGGGCCCCGGCCCCGCCCGCCAGATCGGCGACGGCGGCATCGGTGGCGGCCTCGCGGGCCGCGATCAGCCGATCGGCGCAGCTCGCCAGCAAGGCCGAACCGTCGGGGTCGCCGCCGGACGGATGTCCCGGACCCTGGCACCGACCCATTCGAGTTGCGAGACCAAGTTTGTCAGGGCGACGTCAGTGGGCCCGGCCCCCGTCGGCCGATAGGGAGTGGCCTCGTACTGGGCCCGGAGTTCTTCGAGCGTGTGATCCATCCGGACCCTGGCGTCATCGGTGTCGCCGGCTGTGGCCAAGGCGTTCAGCTGCTCAGCCACGGCGTCCGCCGCGTCGGCCAGGCGGGCCCGGAGCTGATCGTGCCACCGCTCGGTCCACACCAGGAGCGCGGCCGGGATGCAGATGACACCGGCCAGCGCCCACCCGAGCAGCCGGTCCGGGATCGCCGAGCCACCCGCCGGCACGGCGACAGGTAGCACGAAGGTCAACAGGACGGCGGTCGACCCGGTGACAGCCCGAGGACTGACGATGCCGGCAAACAGGACGACGAACCCGACCAGGGCCATGGCCACTGCTGCCAGGACAACATGGGTCGAGCACAACGTGGCCACCGCGATGAGGACGGCACTGACGATCCACAATCCGAGGTAGGCCCGGAGCCGGGCCGGCGCCGGTCCGGCGAAGTCAACGAACAGGAGAAGTGCAAGCGATCCGAATACGGCGAAGAGGGATGTCTGGGCGTTGCCCACGCCGAACACTGCGATGGCGAAGACGCCTGGGACGAGCAGTGCTGCCCGGGCCGAGCGCTTGGTGGCCCGCAGACCGGGGTCGTGTCGCTCCCACCAGTCCCGCGACCGCCGTCGGGTCGGCGTCGATGGTGGCCCATCGGAAGACCGAGGAGACGTGTCCGCGCCCACCAGGCGACGCTACCAAGTCGGCACTGCCCGAAGGCGACCCGCGACGTCAGGCCGGTGTCGTCAGGCCCCTGTCGTCAGGAGGGGGCCGTTAGTCGAGCAGGGGTAGAAGCCGGACGCACAGGTCGGCCAGCTCCTCGGCGCACGAGACGTAGTCGGCGTCCTCGCCCCCGGCCGGGTCCTCCACGTCCTCCCACGACCCGAGCTCCACCTCATCGAGCCGCAGCGCAGCAAGTCGGCCGACCAGGGGCGTCGGCCCGGGCGGCAGGTCACGGACCAGCCGTTTGATCGATGCCGTCCGGCGAGCGGCGTCAGGGTGCTTGCGGCGGATGTAGGCCACGTGCTCGGCGGCCATGGCCAGGATCAGCACGGAATCATCGATGTCGGCCCCGGTGACCTGATGGCTGCGGTGGCCGTCGGCGTTGCGGCCCACCGCCTCGAGCGCGGCCCGGGTGCGCCTACTCATCGGCTGTCCCTCGATCACATGGGTCCCGGCCGTGACGACGGGCAGCGGCCCGTCGCACAATATGGCCCCGGCCATCACCGAGCGAGCCGCGTTGCCGGTGCAGAGGGTCACGAGGACGGGGCCACCGCGGCGCGGTTCGGGATGGATCGGCGTCATGGGGTGTCGGGCGGGTGGGCCGGTCCCCGGAGCGGGGACAGCCGACGCCCTGCCCGGGTCCGCTACTTGATGTGAACGCCGGAGATGGCCCGGCTGATGATCAGGCGTTGGATCTCGCTGGTGCCCTCGAAGATGGTGAAGATCTTCGAGTCGCGGTGCCAGCGCTCGACCGGGTAGTCGCGCACGTAGCCGTAGCCGCCCAGGATCTGGATGGCCTCCTCGGTCACGTAGACGGCGGTCTCACCGGCGTAGAGCTTCGACATCGAGCCCTCACCCGACGTGAACTCCTTGCCGTTGGCACCCATCCACGAGGCCCGCCACACGAGCAGGCGGGAGGCGTCGATGCGGGTCTTCATGTCGGCCAGCTTGAAGGCGATGGCCTGATTCTCGATGATGGCCCGACCGAAGGCCTTGCGCTCCTTGGCGTAGTCGAGCGAGTACTCGTAGGCGGCCCGGGCGATGCCGAGGGCCTGGGCGCCGACCGTCGGGCGGGAGCCCTCGAAGGTCTTCATGGCTGCATGGGAACCGCTCTTCTTGCCTTCCTTGGCCCGGGCGATCTTCTCGTCGAGCTTGTCCTTGCCACCCAGCAGGCAGTGGCCCGGCACCCGGCAGTCGTCGAGGATGACCTCGGCGGTATGGGATGCGCGGATGCCCATCTTCAGGAACTTCTGGCCCTGGGAGATCCCGGGGGTGTTGGGCGGCACGATGAAGCTGGCCTGGCCGCGGGACCCGAGCTCGGGCTCGACCGAGGCCACCACGACATGGATATCGGCGATGCCACCGTTGGTGATCCATGTCTTGGTGCCGTTCAGCACCCATTCGTCCTTGGCCTCGTCGTAGACGGCGCGGGTCCGCAGCGACGAGACATCGGAGCCGGCATCGGCCTCGGACACCGCAAAGGCGGCCGTCTGGATCTTCTCGGGGGTGCCGAAGCACTGCGGGCCCCACTCCATCAGCTGCTCGGGGGTGCCGTTGCCAGCGATGCCCGCCAGGCCCAGGGTGCTGCCCAGGATGGCCAGGGCAATGCCGGCGTCGCCCCAGGCCAGCTCCTCGGCGGCAATGGGCATGAGCAGCCCGCTCTTGTCCAGGAAGGCGTTGGCGACGAACTCGAACGAGTAGAGGCCGATGTTGGCCGCCTCCTGGATGATCGGCCAGGGAGTCTCTTCGCGCTCGTCCCACTCGTGGCCTGCGGGGCGGACCACGTTCTCCGAGAAGTCGTGGACCCACTTCTGGAGTTGCAGCTGATCCTCGTCGAGGTCCAGGGAGAATTCAGACATGGTGCACTGCTCCGTTCTGGCCCGTGGGCCCCTCATGCACGTCATCGACCGGTGTCGGCGGCCTGGCCGCACGCTCGCCGTCGCCGGCGGGTCGTTGCTAGTTACTCAATAGTAACCAAGATCGTGCACAAGTGGCAACCACCCCCCTACCGGGTCGTGCCACCGCCCGCAGGCAGGGGCGACTGACCGAGGCCCGCCATGGTGACGACCGCGACCACGGAGTGGGCGGGACAGGCCCGGCAGCGCCGGGCCCGGTGCAGGTGCGGGGTCTAAACCGGAACGGGGCGCACGTCGACGGCCTGGAGGCCCTTCGGGCCCTCCTGCAGGTCGAACTCAACGGCCTGACCCTCCTCGAGGGAGCGGAATCCGTTCATCTGGATGGCGGTGTGGTGCACGAACACGTCGGCACCCCCGTCCGGCTGGGAGATGAAGCCGAAGCCCTTCTCCGCGTTGAACCACTTCACTGTTCCGGAAGCCACGGCGGCGTTCCCCTTTCCTCCACCTGCATGGTGCTCAGTGAGCTCCCACCGACTTCGGGGCCGACCGTCCCCGCTGGGGACGGGCCGACCGCCGCCGACCGACGGGGCCTCTCCGACACAGAAAACGCTAGCAGTCGCGCCTCGCCGCACTCCCCGAGAATTGGCCCGAAACGGGTGTGTTCACACGGCGTTCACGACCGGCAACAGATGTGTCGCCCGGACCACCGGAGTGTGCCCTACCGGCGACGGATGCGGGTCCCCGAGGCGCTGTCCTCGACCAGCCAACCGGCAGCCTCGAGATCGGCCCGCAGGGCGTCGGCTCGGGCCCAGTCCCGCGCGGCCCGGGCCTCGTCGCGCCGGGCGACCAGGTCGGCCGCCGCGTCGTCGACCTCGGCTCCGGCACCGCCACCGAGCCGGAGGCCGAGGGCACCGGCCAGCAGTGCGGCGGTGCGGGCCGCGGTGCCCGCGGCCTCGTCGTCGGCGGCGTCGGCTGCGGCGTTGGCCCGCCGGGCCAGCTCGAACACGGTGGCCAGTGCCCCGGGGGTGTCGAGGTCACCGTCCATGGCGGCCACGAACGCGGCCACCGCCTCCTCCTCGACGGGGCCGGACGGTGACGCCGGCCCGACGAGCGGTCCGTCGGCCAACGGGTCAGCGAGGGAGAACCGCCGGGCCATCTCGTCGAGTCGGGCCAGTCCGGCCTCGGCCTGGGCGATGGTCTCGGGGGTCACCTCGATGGGCGACCGGTAGTGGGAGCGCAGCACCAGCAGCCGGTAGGCGCGGGCGTCGCTGCGGGCCAGAAGGTCGGCCAATGAGGTGAAGTTGCCGAGTGACTTGGACATCTTCTCCCCGCCGACGGTCACCCAGCCGTTGTGCATCCAGTGGCGGGCGAACTCCTTGCCGTCGGCCACCGCCTGGGCCCGCTCGTTCTCGTGATGGGGGAACATCAGATCCTGCCCGCCGCCGTGCAACTCGAACCCCTCGCCGAGGAGGTCGAGGGACATCACCACGCACTCGGTGTGCCACCCGGGCCGGCCGGCACCCCACGGGGCGTCCCAGCTCGGCTCTCCCGGCTTGGCCTTCTTCCACAGGACGAAATCGAGGGGCGACCGCTTCTCCTCGTCGGCCTCGATCCTTGCTCCGGCCCTCAACGAGTCGAGGGGCTGGCGGGCCAGCAGCCCGTAGCCGGGGACGTCGAGCACCGACAGGTACACCCCGGTGGTCGTCTCGTAGGCCACGCCTCGACCCACCAGGTCGGCGACGAGGTCGATCATCCGGTCGACGTAGGCGGTGGCATGGGGCGTCACGTCGGGCCGGAGCACCCCGAGGGCATCGACCATCTCCCACCACAGGGCCTCGTTGGCCGCCGTGAACTCGTCGATGGGGACGCCCTCGGCCGCCGCCCGCTCGATGATCTTGTCCTCGATGTCGGTGATGTTCGAGACGTAGTTCACCTCCAGCCCGCTGAAGAGCAGGTACCGGCGGAGCACATCGAACACCAGGGTGAACCGCCCGTGCCCGAGGTGGGGTTCGCCGTCGACCGTCAAACCGCACACGTAGAGGGAGACCTTGCCGGGCTCCCGCAGCCGGAGTGGGGCCACCTGGCCGGTCGCGGTGTCGTGGAGCGTGAGCACGCAGGGTACGGTAACCCGATCATGCCGGAGCAGACGAACGGACCCGCCAGCCACGCAGGCACCGGTCGGGTCATCCCCGACAAGCCCGGACTCGAGGGCCTCGAGGCGACCTGGTCGGCCCGGTGGGAAGCCGACGGCATCTACGCCTTCGACGCATCAGCCACCCGGGACCAGGTGTTCTCGATTGACACGCCGCCGCCCACGGTCTCTGGTTCGCTCCACATCGGCCATGTGTTCTCGTACACCCACACCGACGCGGTGGCCCGGTTCCAACGGATGCGCGGCCGCCAGGTCTTCTACCCCATGGGCTGGGACGACAACGGCCTCCCCACCGAGCGCCGGGTGCAGAACTACTTCGGGGTGCGGTGCGATCCGAGCCTCCCCTACGACCCGGACTACGTCCCACCGACAGAGCCGCCGAAGGACCCCGTGGCCATCTCCCGGCCCAACTTCGTGGCCCTCTGCCACCAGCTCACCACCGAGGACGAGCAGGTCTTCGAGCACCTGTGGCGGACCCTGGGTCTGTCCGTCGACTGGTCACGCACCTACGCCACCATCGGCGAGCGGGCCCAGCGGGCATCCCAGCGGGGCTTCCTACGTCTGGCCCGGCGTGGCCAGGTCGTCCAGCGCACCGCCCCCACCCTGTGGGACGTCGACTTCCGCACCGCGGTCAGCCAGGCCGAGCTCGAGGACCGTGAGCGTCCCGGCGCCTACCACCGGCTGCGGTTCCCCCGGGTCGATGCCGAGGGTGATGTGGAGATCGAGACCACCCGGCCTGAGCTGTTGCCGGCGTGTGTGGCCCTGGTCGCCCACCCCGACGACGAGCGCTACCGACCCCTGTTCGGCACGTCGGTCTCCACCCCCCTCTTCGGCGTTCGTGTCCCGGTCGTGGCCCACGAGCTGGCCAACCCCGAGAAAGGCTCGGGAATCGCCATGATCTGCACCTTCGGCGACACCACCGACGTGGTCTGGTGGCGCGAGCTCGCCCTCCCTACCCGGACGGTGGTCGGTCGCGACGGTCGCCTGCTCCCGGTCGAGTTCGGCACCGAGGGGTGGGAGTCCGACGACCCGGCGGCGGCCGATGCCGCCTACGGGCAGCTGGTCGCCAAGTCGGTGAAGCAGGCCCAGACCCGCATCGTCGAGCTGCTGACCGAGTCCGGCGACCTGATCGGCGAGCCCCGTCCCATCACCCACCCGGTCAAGTTCTTCGAAAAGGGCGACCGCCCCCTCGAGATCGTGTCGTCCCGGCAGTGGTTCGTCGAGACCCTCCCCCACCGTGAGGCTCTCCTGGCCCGAGGCGAGGAGCTGGCTTGGCACCCGCCGTACATGGCCCACCGCTACCGGGCGTGGGTGGAGGGCTTGACGAGCGATTGGAATATCAGCCGCCAGCGGTTCTTCGGCGTGCCCCTGCCGGTCTGGTACCCGGTCGGTGCCGAAGGCGACGTCGACTACGACGCCCCGATCCTGCCCGACGAGGACCACCTGCCCGTCGACCCGTCGACCGACGTGCCCGATGGCTACACGTCCGACCAGCGCGGCGTGCCCGGCGGCTTTGCCGGCGACCCCGACGTCATGGACACCTGGGCCACCTCGTCGCTCACCCCACAGATTGCCAGTGGGTGGGAGGACGATCCCGACCTCTTCGCCCGGGTCTTCCCGATGGACCTGCGACCCCAGGCCCACGACATCATCCGCACCTGGCTGTTCTCGACGGTGGTCCGCTCCGAGTTGGAGCACGGGGTGCTGCCGTGGTCGGACGTGGCCGTCAGCGGCTGGGTACTCGACCCGGACCGGAAGAAGATGTCCAAGTCGAAGGGGAACGTGGTGACCCCGCTGCCGCTGCTCGAGCAGCACGGCGCCGACGCCGTGCGGTACTGGGCGGCAAGCGGCCGGCCCGGTACCGACACCGCGGTCGACGAGGGCCAGATGAAGGTCGGCCGGCGGCTGGCCATGAAAGTGCTCAATGCTTCGCGGTTCGCGCTCGGGCGACTCACCGACGAGGGCGGCACGACGGTGGTGCCGCCGCTCGACGCCGTCACCGCCCCGATCGACCGGGCCATGCTCGGTCGGCTGGCCGTGGTGGTCACCGAGGCCACGACCGCCTTCGAGTCCTACGACTACGCCCGGGCCCTCGAGCGCACCGAGGCCTTCTTCTGGGCCTTCTGCGACGACTACCTCGAACTGGTCAAGACCCGCGCCTACGGCGAGGCCGACGACGCCGGCACCGCCTCGGCCCGCGCCGCACTGGCCGCTGCGCTCTCGGTCATGCTCCGCCTACTCGCCCCGGTGCTGCCCTTCGTGACCGAGGAGGTGTGGTCATGGTGGCAGTCCGGCTCCATCCATTCGGCGACCTGGCCCACTGTGGGCGACACCGGACCGGGGCCTGCGGCGGCCGTCGGGGTGGACCCGACGACCGACGCCGTGCTCGAGGTGGCCGCCGAAGTGCTCGGGCTGATCCGGCGGGCCAAGACCACGGCCAAGCGGTCGATGCGGGCTCCGGTGGCCCGGCTCACGGTGACCGACACGCCGGCCCGGCTCGAAGCGCTGGCCGCGGCCGAGGGCGACGTGCGCGACGCCGGTGGGGTGGTCGAGCTGGTGACCAGGGCCGGGGACGAACCCGACGTCGACGTCGAGCTGGCCGACGAGTAGGCCGGGCGGCACCACCGACTGGGCGGTCGAATGCCGCGCGCCGTGTCGGCCAAGACGGCCATGGAGAGTGGCATCACCGTGGCCCGGAAGTCGAGAGTCACGGCCACCGAGAAATGCTGCGAACCTGTCCGGATGGACTCTGCACCACTTCGAGGCCGCACTGCGCTGGTCACGGGGGCATCCCGAGGGATAGGTGCGGCGACGGCGAAGGCGCTCGATCAAGCAGGTGCCCGGGTCGCACTGGTCGCCAGGGGCCGCGACGACCTCTCCGTGGTCGCCGAGTCGCTGACCAACGACCCGGTGGTCCTGCCGGCCGACCTCAGTCGGCCGGATGCACCAGCGGCCGTCGCCGGTCAGGCGACCGACGCACTCGGGACGGTCGATGTCCTGGTCAACAACGCAGCAGTGGCCGCTCGACTCGCCACGGTCGACACCGGTGCGGACGTAATCGACGAGATGTTGGCGGTCAACGTCCGGGCTCCGCTCTTGCTGATTGCCGCACTGGTTCCGTCAATGATCCGACGCGGGACCGGGTCGATCATCAATCTCTCGTCGGTGTCCGGACTTGTCGGCACCCCCCGAAGGGCCGCCTATGCGGCATCGAAGGGCGCCATTGATGCCGCCACGCGATCACTCGCCATCGAACTCGGACCGTCCGGGATCAGGGTCAACTCGGTCGCCCCCGGGGTGGTCGACACCGCCCTGTGGGCCAGGAACAAGGAAGTACCAGGCGTCGTGGAGACCATCGAGGCGCAGACGCCGCTGCGTCGGTGGGCCACACCAGAAGACATCGCTGACGTGATTGTGTTCCTCGCCTCCGATGCGTCACGCTTCGTCACCGGTGAGACAATCTCCGCCGATGGCGGAATGGCCCGAACAATGGACCTCTTCGGCGGGTCCGTCTGACTCCACTGATCGGCCTCGGCCCGCACGAATGGGACGACACCGTGGGCCGAGCTGGCGCCGACGTGACCGGCAGGCTTACGCCAGGTAGACGCTGAGGGCAGCGTCCGCCATCTCGGCCGGGGTGCCCTGCTGCTCGATCCGCCCGTGGACCATGATCGCCGCGTGGTCGGCCACGGCCAGCGCAGTGGTCACGAACTGTTCGACCAGGACGATGGTCATCCCCTGTCGCGCCAACTTGCCGACGAGCTCGTAGAGCTCGGAGACGATGAGCGGCGCGAGACCCATCGACAGCTCGTCGAGATAGAGCACCCGGGGATTGGTCACCAACGCCCGCGAGATGGCGAGCATCTGCTGCTCGCCGCCCGAGAGGGTGCCGGCCATCTGCCGGCGCCGCTCCTTGAGGACCGGGAAGGTCTCGAAGGTGCGATCCTCGACCTCTTTCGCGGTGATCCCACCCCGGTAGGTCCAGATACGCAGGTTCTCGCGCACGGTGAGGTTGGGGAAGATGCCGCGGCCCTCGGGCACGGCGCACACGCCCTGGCGGGCGAGCTTCTCAGCCGGGGTCTTGCCGACCGGGGTGTCGCCGATCCGCACATCGCCGGCGGTGGTCCGCATCCGGCCGCTCATCACCTTGAGCAGCGTCGACTTGCCGGCGCCGTTGGGGCCGAGGAGGGCGTAGACGCTACCCGCCGGCACCTCGAGGTCGACGCCGTGCAGCACTTCGATGCGCCCGTACGAGGCGCGCACTCCGCGCACGCTGATGGCCGGCGGGAGGGCCGAGGTGGTGGTGACCGCCGGCTCGGCGGCGGACTGGTCACTCATGCCTGGGCCGCCTCGCCGTCGTGGGGCTTGACCGTCACAGCCGCGGCAGCCGCGGCATCTCGGGCCTTGTGGCCACTCTCCATGTCGGCGTCGCTCACCGCCCCCAGGTAGGCGGCCTGCACCATCGGATCCTTGCGGATCTCCTCGGGGGTACCCCCGGCGATGACGTCGCCGAAGTCGAGCACGTAGATGTAGTCGCAGATCCTCATGACGAGCTCCATGTCGTGCTCGACGAGGAGCACGCCCATACCGCCCTTGGCCAGGGTTGTCAGAAGCTCCCCCAGGGCCTGGGACTCAGCGTCGTCAAGCCCGGAACCGGGCTCGTCGAGCAGAAGGATCTTCGGGGCCATCGCCAGGGCCCGGGCCAACTCGACCATCCGGGCGAGCCCGGTGGGCATGGCGCTGGCCTGCTCGTCGGCGAGGCCGCCCAGTCCGACGCCATCCAGCAGCCGGTCGGCGGTGACCACGGCGAACGACCCAGGACCGGTGGGCTCGCCCTCGGGTACGCCGTCGACGGTAGCCACACCTTTCTTGATCCAGGGGAACGAGCGTTTCACGTGGCGCCACTGCCACCACTTGACCGACGATTCCAGGCCGACCTGCACGTTCTCACCGGCCGACAGGGTGCCGAACAGTTCGAGACGCTGGAAGGTGCGGGCCAGGCCCAGCCGCGCCCGGCGGTGGGGCTTCATTCCCGTGATGTCGGTCTCGTAGAGCATGACCGTCCCCCGGTCGGGGGTCTGGAGCCCGCTGATGACGTTGAACAAGGTGGTCTTGCCGGCGCCGTTCGGACCGATGAGCCCGGTCACCGTGCCGGCCTTGACGGACAGGTTGGCGTCGCTCAGCGCGGCCACGCCGCCGAAGCGCACCGCCACCCCCTCGATGGTCAGGACGTCGACGTCGGCTCCCGTCGGCTGTTCGGTCTCCATCTCAGCTTGCGGCACGGGAGCCCTCCCCGCCGAGGGACAGGCCACTGAAGGACGGCGTCGGGGTTGGCCCGGCCGAACCGCTGGTGCCCTTCACCCACGGCAGACGGAAGTGGAGGAACTCGATGCCGAGGAGCCCGTTGGCCGCCCGACCGATGAGAATGACCCCGAGCCCGGCGAAGATTCCGACACTGCTGGGCCAGAGCTGGTTGAGGGCGACGTAGGTCAGAGCGGCCAGGAAGGCACCCGACACCGTCCGGATGCCCCAGATCGTGACGAACAACACGAAGATGATGCCCGGGAAGATGTCGAAGTCGGTGGTGCCGACAATCTCCTGGACCGTGCCGTAGAGGGCTCCCGCCATACCGGCCATGCCGGCGGCGATGGCGAAGACGGCCACCTTGGTGAAGCCGATGTTGAGGCCGACGGTGGCGTAGGCCGCCGGCGAATCGTTGACCGCCACCAGCCGTCGTCCGAACAGGCTCCGCCGGATGGCCAGCACCAGCCAGGCTGACAGGACGAAGAACACCGTGACGAGTAGGAACTCGGCGGTGTCGCCGCCGAATGAGAGATGCGGCAGTGTGATTCGGGCGATCTGGACGCCGCCGAAACCGTAGACATTGCCGTCGGCGAAGAAGCCCTGCGCCACTGCGTCGGCGAATGCGAACGTGGCCAAGGCGAGGTAGAGGTCGCTCAGCCGGATGGTGGGCAACGCGACGAGCGCACCGATCCCGGCACAGATCGCGGTGGCGGCCACCAGTCCCACCAGCGAGCCGCCGCCGGCCACCTTGCCCATGACGAATGCGCCGATACCCATGAAGGAGAACTGGCAGAGCGAGACCTGCCCGGAGTAGCCGGTCACCAGCACCAGCGACAGGCCGACGATGGCCAGGCACATGACCATCCCGCCGAGTCGGCCCAGTGTGGTGCCGTTGATGTTGCTGTTGGCGAAGGCGAGGCCCACCACCACGGCGACGATGAGGAAGCCGGCGCCTCCGATGAGGGACTCCCGGCCGCTCGCCACCCGCGGTGCCCGCATCGAGGTGAGCCGTCCGACGGCCCGGAGACGCACCGACGGCAGCGTCACCAGCGCCAGGAACAAGAAGACCATTGGCAGTGCGTTGTTCACGTCGGTCTGGAGGTTCGACGAGAGGTGGTTCGTGCCGTAGTTCGTGATGTAGTTCTCAGCCAGGCCAATTCCGATGGCGGCCGCGAACGTGAGCGGGATGTTCTTGAGCCGTCCGACGATGGCCGCCGCATAGCCGCTCACCACCAGCAGGGTGAAGGACTCGATGCTGATCCCGGTGGTCTGCGTCGGGGCCAGCAGTACGCCGGACAGGGCGGCCATGAAGAAGCCGAGGATCCACCCGTACTGGCTCATCCGATTGGGCGACACGCCGGCCATGCCGAGGAGGTCGGGATCGTCGACCACGGCCCGGAGGGCGTAGCCGGTGCGGCTGCTGTAGAAGAGCAGACGCAGCCCGAGGGCCACGGCGATGGCCACCCCGATGATGAGCACGTACTGGTTCTGGATATTGATGCCGACCAGGCGGAACTGGCCGTTGATCTGCGGGTTGACCGTGCGTTGCACGGTGGGAGACCAGACCACCGTGGCCACACCGGTGAGGATCACCATCAGGCCGAGGGTCACCATGACGGGCCGCTCGGCTGAGGCGCCGTGGAGCCGTCGCATGAGCACCCGTTCCACGAATGCCCCGGCGATCGACGCTCCCAGGATCAAGACGATGAGCAGGGCGGCCCAGGTCGGCTGGTGATGGGCCGACACCAGTTCCCAGTAGCCGAAGGCGGCGATCATCCCCACCGCGCCCTGGGCGAAGTTGAAGACGCCCGACGTGGTGTAGGTCACCACCAGACCGGTGGCCGCTATGGCGTAGCCGGCTCCGAGCATGACCCCGAAGACCGTGAATTGGAGAAAGTTGCTCATGCCGTCTTCTTCATCATCGTCGAACTCCCCCCAGGGACCATCGCGCTAGTCCTGGTCGACGTTCAGGACGCTCAGGTGCCGGGCTTGACGATGTAGGAACCGTCGCACCTGAACCCGCCGGTGCTCCCCGAGGTCGGCGGGTTGTCCGGGGAGCGCACGAACTGCCCGTTGGTGACGGTGGCGATCAGGTAGCAGTTGGGCGGCGTCTTGGTGGCCGGGTCGGACGGGGCGTTGAAGCCATTGCCGTTGAACGACGTGACCTTGGACAGGGCCTGGAGCAGCGAGCCCCGGCTGGGATTCGATCCGGCGTTCTTGAGGCCCTGGACGAAGAGGTCGGCCGAGAGCCAGCCGTAGGAGGTGAACAGGTCCGGGTTGAACCCGGGGGAGGCGACCTGGACCCAGTGCAGGAAGGTGGCCACCGCCGGCACGGCGGTCTGGTCCGTGCCCAGGTAGAGAGCCAGGTTCTGGGACAGATAGGCGCCATTCACGTTGGCCGCGCCCGACTGCGGGATCAGTTGGCTGGAGTAGGTGGCCGCGCCGAGGAGGACCTGGGGATGGAAGTTCTGCTGGGCCAGGGCCTTGAAGACGGACGAGGCGTAGTTGGCGGGCATCTGGTCCATGAAGATGATCCGCACCCCGGCGTTCTTCATGGCGATGACCTGCTGGTTGAAGTCCGTCTGGGTGGTGGCGTAGGTCTGCTCCGACACGAACTTGAACCCTTCCTTCTCGGCCACGTACTTTTCCCCCGCCCAGGTCTGTGCCGCCGAGGGCGAGTCGGCCAGGAACGCCCCGGCGTGGCTCGCGTCAGCCTTGAACTTGTTGTAGTAGTACGTCATTGGACCCGACGCCCAGCCGTCGGCCAGAGGGATCGGGCTGTAGACGTTGGGCAACTTGTTGGTGGCGTTGTCCAGAATCTGGGACACGTCGGGGAACCCCGGGTTCGCAGCCAGGACCGTGCCCCCGAAGCTGTCCTCGAGCGAGAAGTTCCCGACCAAGGCCAAGTCGCTCTGGAGGGCATTCTGGGTCGCCTGCTTGTTGCCGGCCCCGGTGAAGCTGTCATCGGCGTTGTTGAGCACCAGCTTGCGCCCGTTCACCCCGCCCGTCGAGTTGACATAGTCGACGTAGGCCTGGGTGCCGACCTGGGCGCCCTTGAAGAGCCCGAGTGACAGCGTCGACACGTTGCCAATCTGGATCGCGCTCGACGACACGCCCGTGTGGTCGGAGAAGGCGCTGGCCGGGATCGACCGGGAGGTACTCCCCGTGGTCGACGACGTACCGCCGGTCGTCGTGGTCGTCGACGCCGTGCTGGTGGAGCTGCAAGCCGCCGCGCCAAGACCGACCACCATGACCAGTGCCAGCGCGGTCGAACGACTCTTCCAAGTTCCTGAGCGCAAGGCTCCCCCTAGATCTTCCCTTGTGTTCGGACGATCGGCGTGGTCCCCGAACGCAGGGTCCGGCCGAAACGGATATGTGACTCTACGTCAGAAACTCGGCCCCGTGTCCAGACGACCCGGCGATTCTGCAGGTCGGATCGGGCACATCGGTCGGGTGGGAATCTAGCGAGTACCGGTGCCGGAGTCAGCGCGGCCCGAGGCCGAATGGGGTGCCCCGGCGCCTGTCCGGGCCCGGACGCCCTCGAGGAAACGGACCGCCCCGAGCGTCGTGTTGCGAGACCGGATGGATAAGAGGACGTCGAAGGCGTGCTGGGCCCGGGGCAGCTCGAGGTAGGCGACGGGCGACTCCGACTGCTCCCCCAGGCGCTTGGCGAAGCGGCGCCCCACCTGCGGTGGCACCAGCGTGTCGTTGGTTCCCTGGACCACGAAGAACGGTGGGGCCTCCGGTGTGATGCGCTGGTCGGGCGACGCCGCCGCGTAGACGGGCGTGTTGTCGACGTAGGGGAGCTTCATGACCCTCTGCTCGAGCAGCTCCATGAGGCCGTGCCCGTGGGCGCCCTCGGCCTCGGGGTCGCCCGTCATGTCGTGCACACCGTAGAAGGGGATGCAGGCGTCGACCGAGGTGTCGGCGTCCTCGAAGCCGGGCTGCCACTCGGGGGCGTTGGGGGTGAGGGCGGCCAGCGCCGACAGGTGCCCACCGGCCGATCCGCCCGAGAGGGCCACGAACGACGGGTCGCCACCGTACTCGGCGATGTGGGCCCGCACCCAGGCCAACGCCCGCTTGCAGTCGACGATGTGGTCCGGCCACGTGGCCTTGGGACTGAGGCGGTAGTTGATGGCGACGCACACCCAGCCGCGTACGGCTAGCTCGTGGAGCATCGGGAGACCCTGCTCGCGCTTGTCGCCGATGACCCAGGCGCCGCCGTGGATGTAGACCAGCACCGGGGCCCCCGATGGCGGGTGGGACCGGCGGACGAGCACGTCCAGCTTGTGCCGGTGGAGCCCGTCGCCGTCGTAATCGATGTTGCGCATACGGCGGACGCGACCGAACCGGAACGGGATGGCCAGCACCATCCGCCACCACGTAGCCCAGGCAGGAGCCAGGTCCACACCCTCGGCCCGGATGGGACCACCGGTGGCCGACTCCAGCGCCTCGTCGACCAGTCCGGCCGAGCGGTAGGCCGCTACACCGAGGGCGACCGAGAACAGGACCGCCATGATTCCGAGGGCGCCGGACAGCCACCAGACCGGCCCGTGACCATGCACGGCGGTGCCGAGCACGACGGTGCCGGCCAGGACGACCACGGCCGCGTGCACCGGCACTTCAGCCACGATCCCGCCCAGGAGGAACGAAATCACCGAGAACGGCTCCCGGCGGACCGGCGTGAAGGCCACGACGGCGGACAGCGCGGACATCGCGGTGAACGCGAGAAATGCCCAGATCACCCCACCATCAAACACCGTGGGCCGGCCCGAGTGGTAACCGGGTGTGGATCGCCGGGCCCCCGGTGGGGCATCATCTGGTTCCGGGCACCGGTCGGGCGGCACGGGAGGCTCGCCGGCCTACGGTGTCGCCGAGCGGTGCGTGCACCGGGCCCGGGACCCCGTCGCCACCACACCGACCGAGCGAGGAGGGCGTGCATGGAGCAACTGAGCGGCCTCGACGCCAGCTTTCTCTACCTCGAGAACCCGACCCACCACATGCAACTGGAGATCGTCACGGTGTTCGACCCGTCCACCGTGCCGGGCGGGTACTCGTTCGCCAAGATGCAGGGGCAGATCGACGCCCGGACCCACCAGTCGCCCATCTTCCGCCGGCTGCTGGTCGAGGTCCCGTTCCGGCTGGGCCACCCGGTATGGGTGGACGACCCTAATTTCGACATCGACTACCACATCCGGCGCAGTGCGGTGCCCTCCCCCGGGGGCCTGCGGGAGCTGGCCGAGCTGGCCGGTGACATCGCCAGCCGCCAGCTCGACCGGTCCAAGCCGCTGTGGGAGATCTGGATCGTGGAGGGCCTCGAAGACGACCAGATCGCCGTCATCGCCAAGATGCACCACTCCACCGTCGACGGCGTATCGGGTGCCGCCCTCCTCTCGGTTCTGTTCGACCTGGAGGTCGACCCCGGCCCCGAGCCCGAGCCGCCTGAGGTAGTCGGTGACGGCCACATCCCATCGAATGCCGAGCTCATCAGCGAGGCGATGGCCGCCCGGATGTTCCGGCCCTTCGAGCTCACCCGGGACATCCTGCGCACCGCTCAGCGCCTGCTCGACGTGCGACGCGTCCGCCACGAGCCCGCGCACCTCGCACCCCAAGCGCGGGCCGCGCTGCCACTGTCCGCACCCCGGACGTCGTTCAACTGCAGCATCTCCCGCCGCCGCCAGGTGGCCCTGTCGGCCATCGGTCTGGCCGACGTCAAACGGCTGAAGAACGCCACTGGGACGACGGTCAACGACGTGGTGCTGGCCGTCTGTACCGGCGCCCTCCGGCAGTTCCTCCTCGAAGGGGACGAGCTGCCCGATAGGCCGCTGGTCGCCGTGGTGCCGGTGTCGGTCCATCCGGACATCGACTCTCCCTTCGGGTCCAACAAGGTGTCGTCGATGTTCGTGCACCTTCCGGCGCAGGTGGAGGACCCGCTCGAGCGGCTGGAGGCCATCCGCGAGGGCACCATGGGGGCAAAGGAGGAGCACAACGCCCTCGGCGCCGACATGCTCGTCAACTGGGCCGAGCACGCCACACCCAACACGTTTGCCGCTGCCGCCCGGCTCTACAGCGCCATGCACCTGGCCGACCGGCACCGCCCGGTGGCCAACCTGATCATCTCCAACGTCCCCGGGCCCGACTTCCCCCTCTACCTGGCCGGCGCCGAAATGGTGGCCGGCTTCCCCCTCGGACCGGTCATGGACGGGCTCGGCGTCAACATCACCATCATGAGCTACCGGGGCACCCTCTACTGGGGGATCATCTCCTGCCCCGAGACCATGCCCAAGGCCTGGAAGCTGGCGGCCGACATCCCCCTGGCCCTGGACGAGCTACTCGATGCCGCGGGCCTGGCCCCGGCCGAGTTCCGCTCCCGTCAGGCCGCGGACGCGGTGGAGCGTTCACGACCCGGGGCGCCCCCGGTCCCCTGAGAGCCGCGAACCGTTCCGGTCCACCTCACTGGCTCCCGCCAGTCGTCATCGACGAGGCGCCCGAGCAGACCCGGATGGCCCGGCCGAACCTCTGGAGGACCGGGTCGTAGGGCAGGACGGTGCCGAGCCCGGTCACGACGAAGGCTCCGGTGGTGCCCGGTCCGGTCACGATGTCGGTGGGGTGGTCAGTACCGGACCCGGCCCCGCCCGGCAGGTGCGCCGGGTTGAGGGGGTCGGCGAAGGTGGCCATCGATATGACGTCGATCCAGTTGTCGGCCGAGTCGGCCACGAGGAGCTCTGTGCCGTCGGGGGTGAGGGCCAGGGCCGCCGGGTCAGAGATACCGAACCGGTCGAATCCGGTTGACGGGCCGACGGCGCCGGTGGCCACCGTGACCGGCACCACCTGGCCACCGAAGTCGGGTGGCCCCTGGCCCGCCACGTACAAGGTGGCGCCGTCGGCCGACACCACCAGCCCGTGGGGGGACGAAACCGACGACACGGTGAGACCGGTGGCGATGGGGGCGCCGGCGGTGGCGGTATCGGTGTCGACCGGCACCACGCCGTCGGGCACCAGGACGTAGAGGATCGGCGAGACCGGGCTGAGCGCCATGCCGGCCACCGTCCGGCCCTGCCCGAGGTCGAGCGGCTGCCCCACCGCCCGCGTGGCGACGTCGACCGGCACAATCGTCGTGCCGCTTGCGGCCAGGACCGTGCGACCGTCGTGCATGACCACCACCGCACGGGTGGCCCCTTGTCCGGGCAGGACGATCGGGGTCTGCGCCCGCTGCGTGGCGAGGTCGATGGGCACGAGCACGTTGGTCGGTGCCTGGCCGGGCGGCGTCGACCGGGTCACCACGAAGGCCCACCTCCCGTCGGGCGAGGTGGCGACGGCGAAGTCGCCGAGCGGCGGTGTCCCGTCGACCGGAAGGGGGATCGGCGCCTCGGAGGTGCGGGTGCCCAGCTCGACCGGGGTTACCGCGGTCGGGCAGGCGACATAGCCGACCGGACCGGCCGAGGCCGGCCGTGCCCCCGGCACGCTCGGTGAGCCCGGAGTGGCCACCACCGAGCAGCCGACCAGGCCGACTGCCAGGAGGGCGGCGCCCGCCGCCGGCAGGGCCCGGCGGCGCCGGGACCAGGCTGTCGGTCGGGTCCAGATGCATAGCGGGGACTCCATACGTGGGCTCGACCCTAGTGATGCGGGCGGTGCCGGCGGAAGGGACCGCCCGAATCCAGGCCATGGGCCGGCCCGACTACGCCGTCAGGCGGCCCGGGACAACATCCCGCCACGGGCATGGTCGGCCACTACGGCCAGCGCGTCGTCGAGTGGTGTGGGCTCGATCCCGAACGCGGCGGTGCAGGCCGTCGAGTCGAGGACGAAGGGCCGGTCGAACTGGTACCGGGTCTCCTTCAACTCGCGCATCTGGGCCGAGAACATCCCGGCCACCGTCAGGGTGCCCGCCGGGTATGCAGCCATCGGCGGCGTCGGCACACCGGCCACCTGGCAGAAACGGGTGGCCAACTGGCGCTGGGTCAACGCCGGCCCGGTCGGCACGTGCCACGGTCGCCCCCAGGCCCGCTCATCGGTGCCCAGTACGGCCAGGGTGCGTCCGACGTCGGGGACGTAGGTCCACGAGTGCACCATGTCGGGATCTCCAAGCATCCGGACGTTCCGACCGGCCAGTAGGCGGTCGACATTGCGACCGAAGAAGCTGGTCTCGACCACGCCGGGGCCGAAGAAGTCCGACGCCCGGGCCTCGGTGACTCGGACCCGACCGCCCCGGTGAGCGGCCAGGGCGTCCTCCCACATGGCGTTACGGATCCGGCCCTTGGTACCGGTCGAGGCCAGGGGGTCGTCCTCGGTCATCGGATGGTCGACGGGACCGTAGCCGTAGAGGTTCCCCATGATCACGAGCACGGCGCCCGAACGTGTCGCCACCTCCAGCATCGAGGACGCCATGGGCGGCCAGAGCTCCGGCCAGCGGTGGTAGGGCGGGTTGGCGCAGTTGTAGAGGGCGTCGGCCCGGCCGACGGCTGTGGCCAGGGCGAACGGATCCGAAGCATCCGCCGCTACCCGGGTGATGCCGGGGCACTCCGGGCCCGACCCGGACCGGGTGACCATGGTCACCTCGTGCCCCTGTTCGACGAGGGCCAGCGCCGTGGCCGTCCCGACCGCCCCTGATCCAGTGATGACGTGCCTACCCATGGTGCTTCCTCCTTGTTGTGATCACTGCTCTCGTTGGTGACCAGTATCCCCACTAATTCCGCCAAATTGCAAGAGCATTGCTCTGTTATTGATCTGATGCTCTTGGAGTGCCATGCTGGGGTGATGCCCCCCTCCACTGGACTCCGGGCCCGCATGAGGGCTGAGCTGACTGCCGAGATCAAGGAGGAAGCCCGCCGCCAGGTGGCCGCGGAGGGGGCATCGAGCCTGTCGCTCCGGGCCGTGACCCGCTCCCTGGGCATGGCCTCATCAGCCATCTACCGCTACTTCCCGAGCCGGGACGACCTGCTCACGGCGTTGATCGTCGACGCCTACGACGCCGTCGGCCAGGCTGCCGAGGAGGCCGACGCGGCGTGCCCTCCCGACGACTTCGGCGGCCGGTGGTGTGCCGTCGGCCAGGCTGTCCGATCCTGGTCGATTGCCAATCCCCACGAGTACGCCCTGGTCTACGGCTCGCCGGTGCCCGGCTACCGTGCACCCCAGGACACGGTGGGGCCGGCCAGCCGGGTCACGTTGGCGATGGCCAGGGTCGTCGACGGAGCCGCTCGGGACGGGCTGCTCGGCAATCCGTCGTGGTCGCCGCCGCTCCCTCCGATGGATGGCGACGCGCTCGGCGCCATCGCCACGTTGATCGACCTGGCCTTCCCCAACGCCCCGGCCGAGGTGGCGGTCCGGGCGGTGGCGGCGTGGACCCAGTTGTTCGGGATCATCTCCTTCGAACTCTTCGGTCACTTCCACAACGTGATCGATGAGGTCTCGCCGGTCTTCGACCGGGCGCTCCTCGAGATGGGACGCCTCGTGGGGTTCCCTCCTCCTCTGGGGACCGCCGGGCGCATCGCCGACGTGGCGCCGGGCGCGTCGAGCGAGGTCGTTCCAGACGGCGAGGACGAGGTTTGGTTTCTGGTCTGAGTCGACCGGACGGGTCCAGCCACCGAGTTTGGGATGTGGTCGGTTGTGTTATCGGGTCAGATAACGCGCTCCCTCGAACACCGACCTCTCTGAGGGGGCCGTCGACGATACGGGCGACGTCGCCGCTGGCTACCGCCCAGGTGTGTCAGGAGTAGCGTCCGGTGTCGCGTCGACTGTGGGCGATCCGATCCCATGTGACCGGGACGCGCGATGGCTTCTGGCCCGGACATAGTCGGCACACGGGGCAATGGGGAAGCGGACGCTGACCGTCCCGCCCTCGGACGACGTCGTCACCGGGAAACCCGACGACAGGAACACGCCGAGCATGTCCCGGTTTTCGGACAGGGTCTGGGCCATGAACCGGGTGATGCCGTGGACCCGGGCGACGTCGACCAGGTGGTCGAGGAGGAGCGCGCCGATCCCCCGGCGCTGATAGGCATCGGTCACCACGAAGGCGACCTCGGCCTCGTCGGACCCGGGTAGCCGTTCGTAGCGTCCGACCCCGACGATCCGGCCGGCGTCGATGACCACGTAGGCCATCCGATCGACATAGTCGACATTGGTGAACCGCTCGACCTCGCCGGGTGACAGCCGGGGGTGGGCAAAGAAGAACCGCCGGTAGACCGAACGCGGCGACAGGCTCTCGTGGAAGTCCGTCATGGCCGCCCCGTCGGAGTCGCGGATCGGTCGGAACCGAACGTGCGTCCCGTCCACCAATCGCTCGTCGGCCTCGAGGCCCGCCGGGTACTTCGCACCGGGCGTCGGTAGGCCAGTGCCAATTCCGTCGGCCATCACCCCGATGCCCAGCCCCCGATGACGATCACCACCGGATGCGGCGCCGTCTACCGACGCCCTGGGGGAGCCGTCCGACCGAGGCGGGAGCGGGTGAACGGACCAGTGGCCGGAGCCACACGGACCAGCGTGCCGCCGTCGAGGCGCACCCTGCGTTCCACGTCGGCCAAGGCGCCGATGGCCGAAGCATCCACTACCCGGAGTCCGTCGGTGCACAGCTCGATCTCCCGGGTGCCATCGGCCAGTAGTTCGCGGACCACCTCGTCGAGATTGGCGGCCGTCGTCGCGTCGAGCCTTCCGGCCATCCGGACTCTCACCGGCACCACGTCGACCTCGACCCACAGCTCGAGGGCCACGTCGCCCCGCCAGTCGGCAAGCCCCATCGGACCGGCCAGACCCACCGGTGACAACGGGACGTCCACGGGGCCCGTGACCGGAAGGCTCTTGGCCGACAAGGTCCGGTCCACCTTCATGGTCCCACCTCCGCTAGGGGCGATGACTGCACACTCACTCACCGGATCCGTCAGGCCACCGGTGCCTCCACGCCGTGGGCCTCGCATCCGACTGTGTCCATGATCGTAGATGAAGGACGCCGTTGGCGGGCCGACGTTTCGCAGGGTCGACCTGCCGTCGGTCGCCAGCAGGCCGTAGCCGCAGGTCATCGGGACGTTCGGCCCTACTCAGGCCGGGTACCAGCGACCATCGTGGGTTGAGACCACGAACCAGGCAACCATCGAGGAGCGCACAATGTCCAACGCCACAGACCAGTCCTCGTCTCATGGCGACACTGCATTCGACGGGCTCGAGCGCGTGCTCGACGAGTGGCGGAGCAAGATCGACCGGCTGCTCGTCCAGGCCGATCTGGCATCGATGGACGTGTCCGACGATGTCCGCAGTCGTGCCGAGGCAGTCGAGAACGCGTGGCTGGCGGCCAAGCGCAGGCTCGGCGACATCCCGACTGACGCTGGATCCAATCTCGGTTCGGTCCGCGCGGGCGTCGAAAAACTCGTGGACGACGTTCGCCAGGCCTATCTGTCGGCCGAGGCCGCGGTCCGTCGAAGCCGGGCCACGAAGTAAGACCCACGGCGCCAGGGGCCACGGATGGGATTCAGCACCGTCTTCGACCACGAGGCGCCAACGAGGTCCGAAGACGCCCAGATGACCGCCATCTACACGCAGCTTCTCGAAGCGGTCCTCGCCTACGAGGCCGATCCTGAAACCGGGCCTCGGTCCCAAGGTCCGTTGGCGGATGTCAAACGACTCCGCCACACACTGGAGCGCCACGCCAACCGCACCGACCCGGGGTGGGCGCTCCAGGCCGTGGCCGACCAACTCGCCTATGACGCCGCACTGGTCCGACTGTCGCGTAGTCGGGGCATCGCCGGGGGGCTGGACGCGTTCGACATACCCACACGGGGACGGGCGTCGCTCGTGGGTGCGCTCATCGCCCGGGGGGTCGATCTGCTTGACCGAGCTGAGCAGGCGACTGCACCGGAGCCCGGCTGACGGGGCAACGGACTACCGGACGCCAGCATGCGGATCTCAGGTGCCCGAGGCGTCGGTCCGCCGGTCGTGCTCGGTCCGCTCCTGGATCCGGGTGGCGTACGAAGCCGCCTGAGTGCGTCGCTCCATGCCCAGCTTGGTCAGCAAGTTCGAGACATAATTCTTGACCGTCTTCTCGGCCAGGTACATGTCCTCGGCGATCTGGCGGTTCGTCTTCCCTTCGGCGATCTCGTCGAGGATGCGCCGCTCCTGATTGGTGAGGCTGGCGAGCAGGGGCTCCTCCTCGGGTCCTTCGCGCAGCCGGCGCAGCACCCGGTCGGTGAGCGCCGGATCGAGGAGCGACTCGCCCGCAGCCACCCGGCGCACGTCGTCGACCAGGCTGTTGCCGCCCACCTGTTTGAGGACGTAGCCCGACGAGCCGGCCATGATCGACGTGAACAGGGCCTCGTCGTCGGCGTACGACGTGAGCATGATGCAGGCGATGGTCGGCAGCTTGGAGCGGACGTCGCGGCACACTTCCACCCCGCTTCCGTCAGGGAGGCGAACGTCCAGGATGGCGACGTCCGGCTGTAGAGGCGGAATCCGGCTCATCGCCTCAGCCACGGTGCCGGCTTCACCCACCACCTCGAGATCGTCGGTCGACTCGAGCAGGGACCGCAGTCCGGTGCGCACGATCTCATGGTCGTCGAGGAGGAACACACGGATAGTCATCACCGACCAGTTGAGCACGTCGGGGGCGGTCCGTGGGCGGTCCACCTGGCCAGGTGCCGTAGCCTTGGTGCCCGTGCCGGACGAAGCCCGCCGGAAACGAGCGATCTACGACGCCATCGAGGACCCCGTCAAGCTCCGCCGGGTGTTGGAGGCCACCCTCCTGCTGGAAGCCAATCTCGATCTCGGTGACCTGCTCACCCACATCGTCGAAGAGGCCCGCTCGCTCTCCCACGCCCGCTACGGCGCATTGGGCGTACTGAACAATCAGGGCACCGCCACCATCGACTTCCTCACCTCGGGCCTGTCGACCGAGGTGGAGGCCCGCATGCTCCAGGGACCCCTGCCGACCGGCAAAGGTGTCCTCGGCGTGGTGATCAAGGATCCCCGGCCCACGCGGATCGCCGTGCTGGGCGACCATCCGGCGAGTGCCGGGTTCCCACCCGGGCACCCGCCGATGACGTCGTTCCTCGGTGCCCCTATCCGGGTCCGGGACCGCATCTACGGAAATCTCTACCTGACCGACAAGATCGACGCCGAGGAGTTCACCCCGGACGACGAGGCCGTCATCGAGGCCCTGGCGTTGGCGGCCGGCATCGCAGTGGAGAATGCCCGACTCCACCAGCGGGCCGGTGAGATCGCGGTCTACGAGGACCGTGAGCGCATGGCCCGCGACCTGCACGACGGCGTGATCCAGCGTCTGTTCGCCATCGGGCTGTCGCTCCAGGGCTTGTCGGTGAGCCCGGCCGGGCGGGAGGCGGCCGAAGGCCTGTCCGCCGCAGTGGCCGACATCGACGAGACGATCCGCCAGGTCCGGGCCACCATCTTCGAGCTCGGCGGTAGCGGTGGCGGCCGGGGGGCCCGGGCTCACCTCGTGGCCCTGGCCGAGGAGCTGCGCCCGATGGTGGGCTTCGAGGTACCCGTCGAGTTCAACGGGCCGGTCGACTCCGCGGTGACCGACACCTTGGCCGCCCAGCTGCTGCCCACCCTGCGGGAGGCGCTGACCAACGTCGGCCGCCACGCCGAGGCCACCCGGGCCAAGGTCCGCCTGTCGATCATCGGACACCAGTGCCGGCTCGAGGTCATCGACAACGGCCGGGGTTTCGTGGGCCACCCGCCCACCGGCGGGGGTCTCGGGTTGCCCAACATGCGGCGCCGGGCGGAGGATCTCGGCGGCACGTTGGAGGTGGTCCATCCGGAGGCAGGAGGGACCACGCTCATCTGGCAGGTCCCGGCGTTCCAGAGTCGTGCCGGGGCCCTCGACGAGTGACGGTTCCCGGGATCGGGACCAATTGCCCTGGGTGACCAGGCCTTCGTCCGTAGTGTGGGTGCCGGAACCGGGTGGCCCCACCTGGCGGAAGGAGCCGGACATGGCAGCCACGCGGCGAGAGGTCCACGGGTCATCGTGACGACGGCGCCGGTCATCCAGACCCGCGGGCTCACCAAGCGCTACCGCGGCACCGACGCACTCGTCGACCTCGACTTCGACGTGGCCCCGGGCGAGGTGATGGGCTTCCTCGGGCCGAACGGAGCCGGCAAGACGACCACCATCCGCCTGCTGCTGGGCCTGATCCGGCCGACTTCGGGGACAGCCGAACTGTTCGGTCTCGACTGCCAGCGTGATGTGGTCGCCATCCACCGGCGCCTGGCCTCGGTGGCGGGTGAGGCCTCGCTGTGGCCCGGCCTCACCGGTGCCGAGACCCTCCACCTCCTCGGGCAGGTCCAGGGTCAGGTCGACACCACGTATCGGGACGACCTCGTGGATCGGTTCGAGCTCGACCCGTCCAAGAAGGTCCGGGCGTACTCGAAGGGCAACCGTCAGAAGGTGGCGTTGATCGCCGCCCTGATGTGCCGTCCCGACCTCCTGATCCTCGACGAGCCTACGTCCGGGCTCGATCCCCTGAAAGAGCACGAGTTCCGGCGCTGCGTGGTCGAGGCCCGCCATCGGGGGCAGACCGTTCTGCTGTCGTCACACGTCCTGGGCGAGGTCGAGGCCCTCTGCGATCGGGTGGGCATCCTCCGGCAGGGTCGGCTCATCGAAGTCGGGACGCTGGCCGATATGCGCCACCTCGCGTCGACCACCGTCGAGGTCACGTTCGACGGTCCGGTGCCCGACCTCGCCGCAGTCGAGGGCGTGCGCGGCGTCACGGTCCACGGCCGGCAAGCCACCCTGCAGGTGCAGGGCCCGATGGGACCGTTGCTCCGCGCCCTGGCCGCCGCCGAGGTCAACGAACTCCGCAGCCGCGAGCCGTCGCTGGAAGAGCTCTTCCTCACTCTCTACGGCACGGACGCCAGCAGGTTGACCGGTGCCGGCTGACGGCCCGATCGGGACCACTACACCGGCCGGGCGCTCGCCGGGCACGGTCGTCCTACGTCGGACGGCACGCCGGGCCGTCCGGTCCGGGGCGTTGTGGGGCTACGTCTTCGGTGCCTTCGTCGCCTCGACGGCGTGGAGCTACTCCTCGATCTACCGGACCCGGTCCCAACGGGACGCACTCGCCGCGGCCTTCGGCTCGAACCGGGCGACCATCGCCCTCTTCGGACCGGCGCCCATGCTGCAGACCGAGGCCGGGTTCACCATCCTCAAGACGTTCCTCACCCTCACCATCCTCGGTGCCATCTGGGGGCTCCTCGCCAGCACGCGGCTACTGCGCGGCGAAGAGGACGCCGGGCGCTGGGAACTCCTGGTGACCGGAGTGACCTCCCGCGGCCGCGCCACTGCCCAGGCCGTGGGCGGTCTGGTGGCCGGCGTCTCCGTCCTGTGGGTGGTCACGGCCGTTCTCATCGTGGTGGCCGGACAGTGGTCCCGAATCGCCATCGCGCCCGGCGCCGGCCTGTTCTTCGCCACGGCCCTGGTGTCGGGAGCGCTCCTTTTCATGGCCATCGGGGCACTGACCAGCCAGCTGGGCGCCACCCGTCGACGGGCGGCCGGCTATGCCGGAGTGGTGCTGGGGGCCAGCTACGCGCTGCGCATGGTGGCCGACTCGGGGACCGGTCTGCACGCGCTCATCTGGCTCTCACCCCTCGGATGGGTGGAGAGCCTGCAGCCGCTGACGTCGCCCCGGCCGTGGCCCCTCGTCCCCATCGTGGTGACCACCGTGGTACTCGGCGCACTCGCCGTGCGCCTGGCGGTGACCCGGGACATCGGGTCCAGCACTATTCCGGACAGGGACCGGGCCGAGCCCCGGCTGAGCCTCCTCGGCGGCCAGGCCGGGCTCTCGGTGCGCCTGGACCGACCGACCGTGGTGGCGTGGGCCGCGGCCGTCGGGCTGAGCGGCCTGCTCGTCGGCTTCGTGGCCCACGCCGCGGCCGGGTCGATCTCCGGTTCCTCGGTCCGCGACGTCCTGTCACGACTCGGTGCGACCGGCTCCGGGACGACCGACTTCCTCGCGGTGGACTTCCTACTCGTCGCCATCCTCCTCGGCTTCGTGGCTGCCGGACTGGTGGCCGCCGCCCGTTCCGAGGAGCTCGACGGCCGGCTCGACCCCCTGCTCTCCCGACCCGTCTCGCGGGCACGGTGGCTGGGCGCCCGTGTCGTCGTGGTGGCGGTCGCGCTGGTGGCCTGCGGGGTCGTGGCCGGAGTGGCCACATTGGTCGGCGCGGTCAGCGGCGGTGCGACGGTGGACGCCGCCTCGGTGGTCGGTGCCGGCCTCACCGCGGTTCCGCCGGCCGTCTGCGTACTCGGAATCGGTTCCCTCGCCTATGGGATCGCTCCCCGGGCCGCGGGGTTCGTCGTCTACGGCATTGTCACCTGGTCGGTCCTCATCGATGTCGTGGGCGGTATCGGTGCACTCGACCACTGGGTGGCGGACACTTCCGTGTTCCACCAGATGGCCGGAGTGCCGGCTGCTCCACCGAACTGGCCGGCCATGGGCTGTCTCGTGCTCGTCGGCGTCACCGGCTCGGTCGCAGGATGCCTATCCCTCAGCCGGCGCGACCTGCACGAAGGCTGACCGTGAGGATCCGTCCTGCGTTCCGGCGTCCGGGCACCGGGACCGGAGCCCCTTGCACGGTGGAGCCATGGCCGAGCTCACGGTGCACGACGACGCCCTCACCCTCGCCCTCTCGCACATCGAGCACGCCGAGGGAATCCACCGGGACCTGGCCGTGCCGCTGGCCTCGCTCACCGCAGTGCGGGCAGTGGTCGACCCGTGGCCGGAGTTGCGGGGCATCCGGGCGCCCGGCACCGGGTTGCCCGGCGTGGTGGCGGTCGGCACCCGTCGGGGAGCGTTCGGCAAGGACTTCGCCGCGGTCCACGGCAAGGGCCCGGCCGTGGTCATCGAGCTCGGCAACCAGGAGTTCCAGCGGTGGGTCCTGACAGTCGACGACCCTGACGCGGTGGTCGCCCACGTGTCCGCGGCGGCCGGCCTGGCCTGATGGCGGAGACGCCTCAGGCCGAGCGGAGCTCCGGCCACAGGCCTCGGCGCTCGGGCCCGAGCAGGCGCTGGGTGTAGGCGCCACCCAGGTGGCGCGACCGCCACGCCAGCATGGACTGGGCCAGCGGGAGCACGACGTCGGGATCCTCGGTGGTGACGTGCCAGCCGGGGTCGGCGACCAGATCGAAGGAGCGCCACGAGCCGTCGGCGAACTGTACGTACGCGTGGGTGGCATTCCGCTCGACCGCCAGGTTGGCCCGCTCGAGCCGGGGGTCGACACCGCCGCCGGTCCGGTGGGGGCCCATCACCGTGTCCCGCCAGTCCCACTCCCAGTGGGCCGACGTCCGCCACTGCCCGGGGACGACACCGTCGAGGAACGGAACCAACGAGGTGCCGTCACACTGGGTCGGCACGTCCTGGCCGAGCAGTTCGGCAATCGTCGGGAGGACGTCGACGGCTTCGGTGAACTCCTCCACCACGTGCCCGGCCGTGGCTGATCGGCCGGGCGCCCGCACAATGCAGGGGATGGCGTAACTCGACTCGTAGAACCCGAGTTTCTGGATGAGGCCGTGGTCGCCGAGCTGCTCGCCGTGATCGGCGGTGACGACGACCAGGGTCTCGCCGTGCTGCCCGGTCGCTTCCAGATGGTCGAGCACCCGGCCGAGCTGGTCGTCGACCTCGGACACCATTCCGAAGTACTGGGTCCGGAGGTGGGCCATGGCAGACGGGTCCGTCGGCGCCGCGCAGATCGGAAAAGTGCGGGCCGCGTCGACGAGCGGGTGGATCCCCGGGTCGGCGGCCAGCGGGGTGCCGACCTCGTCGGGCGCGTACCGGGTCGCCCACCGCCCGGCCGCGGCATAGGGCGGGTGCGGACGCAGATAGCTGGCGTGGGCGAACCATGGTCCGTCCTGACGGTCGATCCAGGCGATCAGGGCATCGGACAGGAACGCCGAGGCACTGACCCCGGCCGGTCGATCGGGCTCGGTGACGAGCGCCCGGTCGGCCGCGTGGGTCCCGTAGCCCAACGAGTCGAGCCAGGCCACCCACCCGGCCATCCGCCCGTCGAGAGAAAGCTCGACGTCGAAGCCCGGCAGCACCCCTTCGTAGGTGTCGAGCCGGGGGTCGGTCGGGTCCGGCACGAGCGAGGGGTCGATGCCCTGGTCGGTGTAGCCGAACAGTGCGGGCCTGTACCCGGCCCGGCGGGCCAGACGAGCAACATTGTCGAAGCGGTCCTCGAGGGGTGTCCCGTTGGCCACCACCCGGTGGTTCATCTGGTAGGTGCCGGTATAGAGCGAAGCCCGTCCCGGAGCGCAGGGGGCCGCCTGGCCGAAGTGGGAGGCGAAGCGCACCCCGGACGCGGCCAACCGGTCGAGATTGGGGGTCTCGACCACCGGGTGCCCCGCCCCGGACAGGCAGTCGGCCCGGAACTGGTCGAGGGTGACGAAGAGAACGTTCACCCGGCCCACTCTTGCAGCCGGGGCGGCCGACGACCACTGATGGTGGAACCTGGCCGAGGGCCCGGCCGTCTGCCCGGTCGGACGGGCTCAGGACACCGTCGTCGTCGAGGAGCAGCCCGTCGGCGATGCGAAGCTTCCGGTGGAACAGGTGGCCTCCCGAGTGAGATATGACGACTACCTCCGGGACGACAGACCACACGGCACCGGGACCGGCGCAGGCAGCCCCGGGGCGGGAACTGCCTAAACTCCCTGCGTGGACCACGTCGACGTACTGATCCTGGGGGCCGGGCTTTCGGGCGTCGGGAGCGCCTGCCACCTCGAGTCCAAACGTCCCGACACCACCTACGCCATCCTCGAGGCCCGCACGGCAATCGGCGGGACCTGGGACCTTTTCCGCTACCCCGGCGTCCGTTCGGACTCCGACATGTTCACCCTCGGCTACTCGTTCGAGCCGTGGGTCGGCGACAAGGCCATCGCCGACGGCCCGTCGATCCTCGAGTACATCCGCACAACCGCCCGCACCCACGGGATCGAGGACAACGTCCGCTTCAACCGACGGGTCGTGGCCGCCTCGTGGTCGACGCACGATGCCAAGTGGATCGTCGAGATCGACCGCACCGACACCGGCGAGCGCGAGGAGCTGTCCTGCGGCTTCCTATGGGGCAATACCGGCTACTACCGCTACGACCAGGGCTACCGGCCCAACTTCGCGGGCGAGGCGCGCTTCGGCGGCACCATCGTCCACCCCCAGCACTGGCCCGAGGACCTCGAGTGGCAGGGCAAGCGGATCGTGGTCATCGGCAGCGGGGCCACCGCCGTGACGCTGGTGCCGGCGCTTTCCGACGAGGCGGCCCACGTGACCATGCTGCAGCGGTCGCCCACGTACATCGTGGCCCGCCCGGGCCACGACAAGGTGGCCGACTCGCTGCGCCGCCACCTGCCGGCCCAGGTGGCCCACGCCGTCATCCGGTGGAAGAACGTGCTGCTCACCCAGTTCAGCTTCGCCCTCAGCCGGCGAAGGCCCGACCTGGTGAAGCAAGGCATCCGCAAGGGAGTCACCGAGGCCCTGCCCGAGGGGTACGACGTTGACACCGACTTCACCCCCCGGTACAACCCGTGGGATCAGCGGCTCTGCCTGGTGCCCGACGGCGACCTCTTCGAGGCCATCAGCGCCGGGCGGGCCGAGGTGGCGACCGACACCATCGATACCTTCACCGAGACCGGCATCCGCCTCACGTCCGGCCGGGAACTCGATGCCGACATCGTGGTGACGGCCACGGGTCTGGCCATGCAGCTGCTCGGTGGCATCGCCCTCGACGTCGACGGTACCAAGGTCGTACCCGGCGAGACGGTGGCCTACAAGGGGATCATGCTGTGCGGGGTGCCCAACCTGGCCACGACGTTCGGCTACACGAACGCGTCGTGGACGCTGAAGGCCGACCTGACAGCCGAGTACGTCTGCCGGCTGCTCGACCTCATGGACGCGCGGGGCATGCGCCAGTGCACCCCGCTGGCCCCTGACCCCGGACAGCCGACCGAGCCCTTCATCGACTTCTCCTCGGGCTACGTGGCCCGGGCGGCGGCCGACCTGCCGAAGCAGGGGTCCACCACCCCGTGGCGGCTCCATCAGAACTACCTGCGCGACACCTGGCTGCTGCGCTTCGCCAAGGTCGATGATGCGCTGGCGATGTCGAACCCGGGACCCGCGGTGGCGCCACCTGGCGCCCCCGCGACCGCCGCCGTCTGACCGCCGCCGTATGACCGGCAACTGGCCCGGCAACCGCCGCCGCTTCCCTGGGTACCCCCGCGCCGGTGGCACGATCAGGCGCTGGTTGCACTACTATGTCATCAACTGATGACTTACGACCGGCGCACCGCCCTCCTCCTCCCCGCCCTCGTCTTCGTGGGCCTGTTGGTGTCCATCGTGAGCAGTCTGGGGGCGCCCCTGATCCCGACCATCGCCCACACCTACGGCGTTCACCCTCAGCACCGCCCAGTGGGTGCTCACCGCCGCGCTGCTGACCGGAGCCCTGGCCACGCCGGTGATGGGACGCCTGGCTGACGGGGCCCGCCAGCGTGACGTCATCGTGGCCACGCTCTGCGTCGTCCTCCTCGGCTGCATCCTCTCCGCCGTCGCCACCTCGTTCGTGGTCCTGGTGCTCGGCCGGGCCCTGCAGGGTGTCGGTCTCGGGCTATTGCCCGTCAACATGGCCATCGCCCGCCGCAATCTCGACCCGGTGTCAGCCGGCCGGGCCATCGCCACCCTGTCGGTGTCGACCGCCATCGGCGCAGGGCTCGGCTACCCGGTCACGGCGACGGTGGCCCAGCTCCTGGACCTGCACGCCGCCTACTGGTTCGGCGCCATCGTGGTAGCCGGTGCCCTGGCCTGCTCGGTGGTGGTGCTCCCCCCGAAAACGAAGGCTGTGCCTCTCGCCTTCGACACTTGGGGGGCGGTGCTGCTCAGCCTGGCCGTCACCGGGGTCTCGGTGGTCCTGAGCGAGGGCGGTTCCTGGGGATGGGCTTCCCCCGTCACCCTCATGATCATCGTGGCCAGCGCCTTGGTGCTGGTCGCCTGGGTGCCCCTCGAGCTCCGGACGGCCCACCCGTTGGTCAACCTCCACCATCTGGCCAACCGCTCGGTGCTGATGGCCGATGTCTCCGGGTTCCTCATGTGCGTGTCGATGTACCTGGTGGTGCCGATCGTGGTGGAGTTCGTCCAGATCCCCCCCTCATCAGGGTTCGGGTTCGGCACCTCGGTGATCGTGTCGGGCCTCGTCCTCGTCCCCCTGTCGATCGGGACCTTCCTGGCCAGCCGGTTGCTCGTCCCCTACGAGCGTCGATTCGGGGTGCGCAGCATGATCCCGCTCGGCGCCGTGGTGTTCGCTGCCTCGTCCACCTACTTCGCCCTCGACCACGGCTCGTTGTGGCAGGCGTTCGTCACCATGGGCATCGTTGGTCTCGGCATCGGGTTCACCTTCGCGGCGATGCCCGGCTTCATCGTCCGGGCCGTCCCCGCGTCCGAGACAGGCAGCGCCACCGGGCTCTACCAGGTGCTCCGCAACATCGGCCTGTCGGTGGGCAGCGCCTTCGGCGCCGCCGTGCTGCTGGCCTACACCAAGCCGGGCGCCACGTTCCCCGACGTCAACGGGTTCCGAGTAGCGCTCATCATCTCGGCCGGCCTCGGCCTGCTCACAGCCGTCCTCGCCTTCGTCCTGCCCGGGCCACACGGGCCGGGTCCGGCCCCGGGCGCACAGCAAACCCGCCACGACCCGCTGGAGACCCGGATGGAAGAGGAGGCACTCCTCGAGGCGGCCGGCGCCATGCTGTCGGGCGAACTCGACCTCGACCCCGAGGAGCGACGGTCATGACCACACCCACCCCGGTCGACGCGGCCACGGCACCTCGTCGGACCCGCAATGCGCTGATGACCAAGGAGGCGCTACTGGCTGCCGCCCAGGAACTCTTCGGCCGTAAGGGCTACGAGCGGACTACCACCCGCGAAATCGGCGAAGCCGCCGGTGTGGACCCGGCGCTGATCGCCCGCTACTTCGGTTCGAAGGCCGACCTCTACCTCGCCGCGGTGGCCGCCGAGCGGCTTGCCGACGACGAGCGGGACGAACCGGCCGGTGTCGATCAGCCGTTCGCCGATCTCCAGGACGTGGTCGAAGTAGTCCTTCGCCTCACCGCCCGGCAGGGTCCCGGCCCGATCCTCCAGGCTCTGGTCCGGGACGACGCCCCGCCGGAGATCCGTGAAGCAGCCCGGGCCCGGCTGGTCCGGCGGATCGTCCAACCGGTGGCGGCCCAGTTCGACGCGGACGGCATCGACCGCCCGACGCTGCGGGCCCAGGTTGCCGTGGCCGCGTTGCTCGGCGTGGGGCTCGGCCGGTCGCTCGGATGGTTCGACGAGCTCCATGCAACCGACCCTGACGAGCTGGCCGTGCTGGTCCTCGAGGCCCTTGGCCGCCCCGGTTGAACTCTGGAGCCCGTCAGCTCCCGACCCACCGGGCCAGGTACGGGCTGATGTCGGCACGGCCCTGTCGATTCGGGCTAAGTCTGTTCGTCGTAGAGGCAGTGCGACCCGAAGGACGGGTCGACCGAAGGGAGCCATCATGGCTGAATACCTGGTCCTCATCTACCAAGACGAGTCCGCCGACACCGATGATGCCGCGAGGGAGAAGATCACGGCGGGGCACATCCGCTTCGCCGAGAAGCACGGACCGTCGCTGCGCGGTGGCAACGCCCTGCAGGCGTCCGACACCGCCACCACTGTTCGGGCCGACGGGTCGGGCGGGTTCACCATCACCGACGGTGTCTTCGCCGAGACCAAGGAGGCCCTTGGCGGGTACTACGTGGTGGAGGCGGCCGACCTCGACGAGGCCATTGCCGTGGCCAAGGGGATTCCGATGCCGTCCGGCGGCGTCGAGGTCCGTCCGATCCGCCCGATGTGAGGCCCGGTCGCCCGGTGGACGCAACCGTCGAAGCGGCCGTCGCCGACGCGCACCGTCGTGAGTGGGCCTTCGTGCTCGCCGCGACGGTGCGGGTCACCGGCGACATCGACGTGGCCGAGGAGTGCGTTCAGGACGCGTATGCCCGGGCACTCACCACCTGGCCGACCCAGGGCGTCCCCGACCGGCCGGCCGCCTGGCTTACGACAGTCGCCCGGCGGCGAGGTATCGACGTGCTACGACGCCGGGCAGCCCATGACCGGCGCCTTCCCGAGCTGGCCGAGAACGCGGCCGCCACGGCCGACGGTGACGCCGAAGACATCGAGGCGGACGGGCTCCCCGAGATCAGCGACGACCGGCTCCGACTCATCTTCACGTGCTGCCACCCCGCGCTCGCGCCCGAGGCCCAAGTGGCCCTCACCCTCCGCCTGGTGTGCGGGCTGACCACCGGCGAGGTGGCCCGGATGTTCCTCGTCCAGGAGTCCACCATGGCCGCCCGCCTGACCCGGGCCAAGAAGAAGATCGCCGCCGCCCACATCCCCTATCGGGTGCCCGGGCTCGACGAGCTGCCCGAGCGGGTCGGCACCGTGCTCGACGTGGTGCACCTGGTATTCACCACCGGGCATACGGCACCGGTCGGGACCGACCTCGTCCGCACCGACCTGGTCAGTCAGGCGCTCTACCTGGCTCGGATGCTGCGCACCCTCCTGCCCGACGACGCCGACGTGGCCGGGTTGCTCGGCCTCATCCTGCTCACCCACGCCCGCCGGACCACCCGGTTGGCGGCCGATGGCTCCTTGTCGCTCCTGTCGGAGCAGGACCGGAGCCAGTGGGACGCGGCCGAGATCACCGAGGGCCTCGACCTGGTGCGCGAGGCGCTGCAGCGCCGCCCACCCGGCCGGTTCGCCCTCATGGCGGCCATCGCCGCAGTCCATGCTGAGGCGCCGACGTGGTCGGCCACAGACTGGTCCGAGCTGGTCGGCCTCTACGACCTCCTGGTCGTCATCTGGCCGTCGCCGGTGGTGGCCCTCAACCGGGCCGTGGCCCTGGGGTTCGCCGAAGGGCCCGAAGTCGGACTCAAGGCCCTTGACGAGCTGGCCACCGAGCCCGAGTTGGCGTCTTACGCCTACCTTCCCTCGGCCCGGGCCGATCTGCTCCGCCGTCTCGGACGGACCGACGAGGCCCGCGCCGCCTATCAGGCGGCCTTCGATCTGACCGACAACACCGTCGAGCGGGAGTTCCTGCGGGCCCGGTTGGACGAGCTGGGTGCCTGACCACCCGCCACCCGGACCGCGGGACTGATCCTCACCGTCAGCCGAGGGTCGCCAGTGCCTCGTTGAACGTCGCCGACGGCCGCATGACCGCCTCGGCCAGGGCGTCGTCTGGCCGGTAGTAGCCGCCGATGTCGGTCGGCGACCCCTGGACGGCCAGCAGCTCGCCCACGATGGCGTCCTCGTCGGCACCCAGGCGCTCGGCCAGAGGGGCGAAGGCCGCGGCCAGTTCGGCGTCGGTGGTCTGGGCGGCCAGCTCGCGGGACCAGTAGAGGGCCAGATAGAAATGGCTGCCCCGGTTGTCGATGCCACCGAGGGCGCGGCTGGGCGACCGGTCCTCGTCGAGCAGGGTGGCCGTGGCCCGGTCGAGGGTGTCGGCCAGGACCTGGGCCCGCGAGTTGCCGGTGCGCTGGGCCAGGTGCTCGAAGCTCACCGCCAGGGCCAGGAACTCGCCCAGACTGTCCCACCGCAGATAATCCTCGTCCAGGAGCTGTCGGACGTGCTTCGGAGCCGAACCCCCGGCACCGGTCTCGAACAGTCCACCGCCGCTGATCAAGGGCACGATCGACAGCATCTTGGCGCTGGTGCCGAGCTCCATGATCGGGAACAGATCGGTCAAGTAGTCGCGGAGTACGTTGCCGGTGACCGAGATGGTGTTCTCCCCTTTCCGGATGCGCTCGAGCGAGCGGGCGATCGCCTGCTCGGGGGCGAGGATCTCGATGTCGAGGCCCCCGGTGTCGTACTCGCCCAGGTAGTGGCGGACCTTGGCGATCAGGTTGGCGTCATGGGCACGACCCTCGTCGAGCCAGAAGATCGCCGGGTCGCCCGTCGCCCGGGCCCGGGAGACGGCCAGCTTCACCCAGTCACGGATGGGGATGTCCTTGGTCTGGCACATACGGAAGATGTCGCCGGCAGACACCGGTACGTCGAACACGATCGCACCGACCCCGTCCGTCACCCGGACCAAGCCGTCGACGGGGATCTCGAAGGTCTTGTCGTGGCTGCCGTACTCCTCGGCAGCCTGGGCCATCAGGCCGACGTTGGGGACCGATCCCATGGTGGCGGGGTCGAAGGCGCCGTTCGCCCGGCAGTCGTCGATGACCACCTGGTAGATGCCGGCATAACTGGCGTCGGGAATCACGGCCAGGGTGTCGGCCTCGGCGCCGTCCGGGCCCCACATGTGCCCCGAGGTTCGGATCATGGCCGGCATCGAGGCGTCAACGATGACGTCGCTCGGCACGTGCAGGTTGGTCGTCCCCTTGTCGGAATCGACCATGGCAAGGCTCGGGCCGTCCGCCAGTTCGGCATCGAATGACGCCCGGATGGCGCCCCCGTCGGTCAGTGCGTCGAGCCCTTCGAGGATGGCACCCCACCCGTCGTTGGGGCTGAGGCCGGCGTCGGCCAGCACATCCCCGAAAGTGGCGAACGTCTTGGGGAAGAAGGCCCGCACCACGTGGCCGAAGACGATCGGGTCCGAGATCTTCATCATGGTCGCCTTCAGGTGGACCGAGAACAGGACGTCTTCGGCATGGGCCCGGGCGATCTGGCGATCGAGGAAGGCCCGTAACTCGGCCACCTGCATCACCGTGGCGTCGACCACCTCGCCGGCCAACACCGGGACGGGGGCCCGCAGTTCGGTCGTCGTACCGTCGTCGGCCACCAGCTCCAACCGGAGGGCGCCGTCGCCCGCCATGACCGCGGACCGCTCGTTCGAGAAGAAATCGCCACCCTCCATATGGGCAACGTTGGTCTTCGAATCCGGCGACCAGGCACCCATGCGGTGGGGGTGGGTCTGCGCGTAGTGCTTGACCGAGGCCGGGGCCCGCCGGTCGGAGTTGCCCTGGCGTAGGACGGGGTTGACCGCGCTACCCAGGAGCTTGCGATAGCGGACGAGGGTGTCATGTTCCCCGTCGGTCTGCGGGTCCTCGGGGAAGTCGGGGATGTCGTAGCCCTTGGCCCGGAGCTCGGCGACGGCCGCCTTGAGCTGGGGAACGGACGCCGAGATGTTCGGCAGCTTGATGATGTTGGCCTCGGGGGTGAGCACGTCACGCCCGAGCTCGGCCAGGGCGTCCTCCACCCGTTGATCGGCACGCAGCCGCTCGGGGAACCCGGCCAGGATGCGCCCGGCCAGCGAGATGTCCCGGGTCACCACCGAGACTCCGGCCTGGGCGGCGAAGGCCTGCACCACGGGGAGCAGCGAGTACGTGGCCAGCAGCGGGGCCTCGTCGGTGTGGGTGTAGATGATGGTCGATTCGGTCACGCCTGCTCCGTCGTCGGTGGGCGGTCGGGGTCGCCACAACGATAGACGGCCCCGATCGGGAGCCCGAAGGGCGCCCCAGCCTTGACGACGCCTGTCGACTGTCCCGCTCAGGGGACCGACAGACGATTAAAGGCCACTGCTGCGGCTGTCGCCACGTTGAGGGAGTCGACCCCGGGCGCCATGGGGATGGAGACCACCACGTCGGCCGCGGCCAGGGCTGCCGATGACAGTCCCGGCCCCTCGGCACCTACGAGCAGGGCGACCCCGGCGGGCCGTGGCCGTCGCGCTTCGAGGTGGTCATGCAGTTCGTGCAGGGCGACAGTTGGTCGACCGACCGGGTGGGGGGCCAGTGCGCAGACCACGAATCCGGCGGATCGCACCCGGGTCAAGCCTTCCGGCCACGGGTCGAGCCGGGCGAAGGGCAGGTGGAGCGCATGGCCGACCGAGACCCGGACGGCACGCCGGTAGAGGGGATCCGAGCAGGTCGGGTCGAGAAGCACGGCCGCAACCCCGAAGGCGGCGGCGTTGCGGAACAGGGCGCCGATGTTTTCGGGGTCGTTGAGGCCCTCCAGAACGGCTACCAGCGGCGGTCCCCCACCCGGCACGGCGTGGCCGGCGGCAGCAATCAGTACCTGGTCGGGGTCGGCGTCGGGTGGCCGTTCGGCTACGGCCACCACGCCGCGGTGGAGCCGGAACCCGACCAGCGAGGCCATCCGGCCACGGGGCACAACGAACACGGACGCACCTACGTTCTGGACGGCAAGGACCAGGTCGGCGGCCAAGGTCACCTGGTGGTCGTCGACCAGGAGGGACCGGACGCAGAGGTCGCTGTCGAGCAGGTGGCGGACGGCCACCCGGCCCTCGACCACAATGATGCCCAACGCCTTCTCGAGCCGGCGGCGGGCGGCCGGCTCGTTCAGGTCCCGGTACTCCGCGAGCCGGTGATCGTCGAGGTCGTCGATCATCACCAGGGGGCCCGCCGCCAACGTCTCCGTCTGGTCGCCTCCTGGTGGATCCACCCAGTCACCCTAGGGAACGGACCACCTCCGGGCAGGGCGACCGCAGAGTCCGGCGCCATCCGCCGGTCACGAGATCGGACACAGCCTACGATTCGATGAGCCGCTGGCATCGGAGATCCACACCATCGGTCGGGATCCGGAATCCGCTCAACCCGGTTCCTATAAGGAGGTCGACTATGCCCGAACCAACCGACCGGGACGAACCCGATGTGGTCGACAAACGCAGTCCCCGGACGGTGGCCGAGACCGTCTCGCGCCTCACCGAGATCGTCACCGCCCGAGGGATGCGGCTGTTCGCCGTCATCGACCAGTCCGATGAAGCCCGCCGGGTGGGCCTCGACCTGCGCGAGACCGTCCTGGTGCTGTTCGGGAGTCCGGTGGCGGGCACGCCGGTCATGGCCGCAGCCCCCCATGCCGCTCTCGATCTTCCGCTGAAGGTGCTGATCTGGGCTGACGGGGACTCCACGACGGTCTCCTACGCGTCACCGACGGAACTGGCTGCCCGACACCACCTCACGGCGGACCTGGCCGCCAAACTGGCCGGCATCGACGCCCTGACCGATGCCCTGGTCGCCCCATGACGGTCGGGGCCTCCAGCGGGAATGACGTGAAGGTCCGACACCAGGGTCAACTGATGACCGCTAGGCCGACTCGACCGTCCGCCGAACGGGCGCGCACCGCCGACATCTCCGACGGGGCTAGCCGATCCCGTCAACGATCGAGCAGCCGCATCTGAGCTTCGCTGTGGTGGTCACCGGCCGCCACGGGAAGTGCATCGAGCCGGGCAATCTGCACAGGCGTCAGCACGACGTCGTCGGCTGCGATGTTCTCCTCGACCCGGGAGACCCGCTTGGTGCCGGGGATCGGGGCGATGTGGTCGCCATGGGCCAGGGTCCAAGCCAGGGCCACCTGGGCCGGTGTCGCATCGACCTCCAGAGCGACATCGACGACCTCGTCGGCGATGCGGAGGTTGCGCTCGAAGTTCTCACCGATGAAGCGGGGGTTGTTGCGGCGCGAATCGTCGTCGGCCAGGTCGTCGATCGTCCGGACCGCCCCGGTCAGGAAGCCGCGGCCCAGGGGCGAGTAGGGCACGAATCCGATGCCCAACTCGCGGAGGACCGGAAAGACCTCGTCCTCGGGGTCCCGGGTCCACAACGAGTACTCGGACTGCAGGGCGGTCACGGGATGGACGGCATGGGCGCGTCGGATGGTCTCCACCCAGGCCTCGGAGAGACCGACGTGGCGTACCTTTCCTTCGGCTACGAGCTCGGCAAGCGCCCCGACGGTGTCCTCAATCGGGGTCTTCGGGTCGACCCGGTGCTGGTAGTAGAGATCCACGCGGTCGGTACCCAGCCGCGACAGCGAGCCCTCGATGGCGGTGCGGATGTTGGCCGGACTGCTGTCGAGGTGGCCAGGACCACCACCGGCGTGGGACACGAAGCCGAACTTTGTGGCCAGTACCACCTCGTCGCGCCGACCCTGGATGGCCCGGCCGACGAGCTCCTCGTTGGTGAAAGGGCCGTAGATCTCGGCGGTGTCGATGAGAGTGACTCCAGAATCGAGCGCCCGATGGATGGTGCGGATCGACTCGGCGTCGTCGCTCCCGGCTCCGGTGTACGCGGCCGACATGCCCATGCAGCCCAGCCCGATCCGGCCGACGTCCAGGGATCCCAAGGTGACATGCCTCATGGTTGTTCCTCTTCTCTCGCTCTGCATCCAACAAAAGCACGTCCGGCCGGGATGAGCGAGTCCCCATCGCACGATGCACACCAGAGGCCGCGTCGCCACCAGGATCGGTCGTGCACGTACTGCCTCGACACTCAGTACCCGGAGAGCAGCGACTGGAGCGGTCAGGGCATCAACACGATCTTGCCGCGCGTATGCCCCGCCTCCAACTGCTGGAACGCGGTGCGGACGTCGTCAAGCCGATAGGTCGTCACAGGAATGTCCAGATCACCGGACGCCACCAATCCAGCGAGTTCAGCGAGGACCGCTGCGGTCATCGCCGTGCTGGCTCCCTCAGACTTCACACCGTATGTTCGGACCGCTGCGAAGTCGGCGATGGTCTGGACCCGCTCGGGGACGACGCCCAGCTCGATCGCCAGCTGTACATAGCCGACGCCGTGGGTGTCGATGAACGCGTCGATGCCGGCTGTCTCCAACTCGCTTGCCAGGCCCTTACCGTAGGCGAGGGGTCGGATCCCATGATCGGTCAGCCACTCGTGGTTGGCCGGGCTGGCGATGCCTATCACGTCTGATCCAGACCGCTTGGCCAGCTGGACGGCCACTGAACCCACGCCGCCCGCAGCGCCTGAAACGGCAACCACGTCACCCGGCCCCAGGGATACGGCTCGCACCGAGGCATAGGCCGTGCTTCCCGCGATGCCCAACGAGCCTGCGACCTCCCACGACACCGATGTCGGCTTCGGCGTGAGGTTCTGCGCCTCGACGATCACATACTCGGCTTGGCTGGCGCGTTCGTCCGTGAAGCCGAGTACTTCGTCTCCGATGGTGAAATCCGCCACTCCGGGGGCCACCTCGGTGACTGTTCCGGCCAAATCAGATCCTTGACCTGAGGGGAATGTCGCCGGCCAGTTCTCATGGAACAGCCCCTGGCGGATCTTCGCCTCACCGGGATTGATCGACGCCGCTCTGACTTCGACGAGCACCTGTCCGGCCGTCGGCTCGGGTAGGGGAACCTCCGCCACGTGCAGGACATCGATACCGCCGTACTGGTCAAACTGCACTGCTTTCATACCTGCTCCCTCCCAACCATCATCGAGAAGCCGGCCCGCCCCTATCCGGGTCGTTCCCACTCTCCCGAAATTGGCGACGGCGCAGCCCTGGAGAACATTCCGCCCGGCGGGTGCGCCGGACTGTGACACCCGTAGGCTGGAGTGGTGGTGGTGACCGTCTCCGAATCCCGACCGGAACACACGGGACCCCTGGGGTCCCCTGCAGGCACGTCTGCACCGGACAGCGTTCTCGACAGCTTCCATCCGGCCGTCGCCCGGTGGTTCCACAAGCGCTTCCCATCAGGCCCGACAGAGCCCCAGCGTCTGGGGTGGCCGCGGATCGCTGCCGGTGAGGACGTGCTCGTCGCCTCCCCAACGGGAACGGGCAAGACGCTCACCGGGTTCCTCGTGGCCATCGATGCAGCCTACCGCCAGACCGCGCTTCGGCCTGTAGAGGCCGACGCCCCCCGGTCGGGTCCGGGCGTGGTCTACGTCTCACCCCTCCGGGCACTCGCCGTCGACGTCCAGGAGAACCTCCAGGTGCCGCTGGCCGGCATCGCCGAGGCCGCGGTCGAGCTGGACCTCGACCCGCCGTCGCTGTCGGTCGCGGTGCGCACCGGGGACACCCCAGCCGCCCAGCGCGCCGCTATGCGACGCACGCCCCCGGACCTGCTCGTCACCACACCCGAATCGCTCTATCTGCTGTTGACGGCCTCGGGATCCCGTGAGGTCCTCCGGGGCGTGCACACCGTCATCGTGGACGAGGTCCACACGCTGGCCCGCGACAAGCGCGGCTCCCACCTCGCCCTCAGCTTGGAGCGCCTCGCCGCGTTGGTGGCCGCCAGCGGTGGCCACCTCCAGCGCATCGGCCTCTCGGCCACGCAACGCCCGCTCGAGGTGGTGGCCAGGCTGCTGTCCGGGGTCGATCCCGACCGAGCGCCGACGACCATCATCGACTGTGGGCACCGGCGCGAGCTGGACGTGACCATCGAACTTCCCGACAGCGAACTCGAGGCGGTGGCCAGCGGCCTGCAGTTCTCCGACGTCCTCGACCGCATCGCCGGACACGTCCTCGAGCACCGCACCACCCTGGTCTTTGTCAACACCCGGAAGATGGCGGAGCGGGTAGCGCACCAGCTCGCCGTGCGCCTCGGCGTGTCCGAGGACGGGGAGCACCAACGCGACGACACAGGAGAAGTCGGGCCGATCGACGGCGCCCTCCAGGTGGCCGCCCACCACGGCAGCCTGTCGGCCGCGAGGCGGCGCATGGTCGAGCAGCGGCTGCGGGCCGGAGACCTGCGGGCGCTGGTAGCCACCGCCTCGCTCGAGCTCGGCATCGACGTGGGCCCGGTGGAGCTGGTGTGTCAGATCGGCTCGCCGCGGTCGATCGGAACGTTCCT
>DATBZS010000088.1:0-107480 GCA_036513075.1 Acidimicrobiales bacterium | reverse complement strand
CGACGAGGACCCCCAGTGGAGCTTCACGCCCCAGCCACCATTTGGCCAGGAACCCGATCTCGGGTTCGACACCGCCCAGGCCCGGCGAAACCGGGATCGAGACCGGCCACCGGAGGCCACCCCGCGGAAGTGAGGCGGGTCTAGAGCTCGCCGGCTTCTTCGAGTCGTGCGCGGACAAAGGCGATCGTCGCCGCAGTGCCCTCGCCCAACTCGGTCCACGAGCTCCATCCGAGCTGGATACCCGCCCGAGTCGGGTCGAGGCAGTTCCGTGCCAACTCGCCGGCACGCAACGGTCTGAATTCGGGCTCCACCTCTACGCCGGCCTGGCGGGCCATCTCGTGGAACAGTGCGTTGACCGAGGTCTCTCGGCCCGTCCCGATGTTGCACACCAGGCCGCCCCCCTTGGTGGCTGCCCGGACGAAGCCGTCGACGACATCGTCGACGTACACGAAGTCCCGGGTCTGCTCGCCGTCGCCGAAGACTGTCACCGACTGGCCGCGCAGCAGTCGCTCCGCAAAGATCGCCACCACCCCGGCCTCACCATGCGGGTCCTGGCGGGGCCCGTAGACGTTGGCCAGGGCCAAAGCGGCGAACTCGAGCGAGTGCAGCTCCCGGTAGGCGATCAGGTAGTCGAGCGCCGCCTTCTTCGACACCCCGTAGGGCGACAGTGGGTGTTGAGGCAGCGATTCCTTGAGCGGGAGTTCGGACACATCCGGCTCGCCGTAGAGCGTGCCACCGCTCGCCGCGAACACCACCCTGGATGCTCCGGCGGCACGGGCACCTTCCAGGATCCGCAGGGTGCCGAGGAGGTTCACGTCGGCGTCGAACACGGGGTCGGCGACCGACACCCGCACGTCGGCCTGGGCGGCAAGGTGGAAGATGACCTCGGGCGAGCGCCGGGAGATCAGGTCAACGACCTCGGGAGAGCGAATGTCGAGCCGGTGGAAGGTGAGTTCGTTGTCCGCGGTGGCCCGGGCGGTACCCAGGTTGGTCAGCGAGCCCGTCGACAGGTCGTCGATGACGTCGACCGAATGGCCTTCGGCCAGAAGCCGATCGACCAGCGTCGACCCGATGAACCCCGCGCCCCCGGTGACAAGCGCCCGCACCGTCAGCTCCCGGACGGGTAGCGTCCGCCGTCCAACGTGGTCCCCGAAGCGATCACCGCACCCGCCCCGATCACCGAGACTCCCGACACCGTGCACCTCTGTCCGATGGTGGCCCCCGGACCCACGATGGAGCCTTCGACCGTCGCCTTGGCGGCGATGCGGGAACCCGGGAGGAGTACGGAATCGGTGACCGTGGCGCCGTCCTCGATCACCGAGCCGGCACCCACCACCGAGTCGCTGACCGTGGCGCTGGTGGCAACCGACGCGCCGCGGCCGACGAGCGATCGGGCCACCGTGCCCGAAACGACGTCCACGTCGCCGATCGTCCACACTCCGGGTCCGAGCTCCGGATCGGCGACGGCGTCCGGCGAAGGAGGTCCCGATCGCCGTCCGCTGATCAGGTCACGATGGGCCCGCAGGTAGGCATCCGGCGTGCCGGTGTCGAGCCAGTAAGCGTCCGAACCCTTGGCGTACAGGGTCCCATCGACCACCATCGCCGGGAACGTCTCGCGCTCGATCGACACGCGCACATCGGGAGCGATTCGGCCGAGGACCGACGGCTCGAACACGTAGATCCCGGCATTGATCAGGTTGGTGGGGGCCTCGTCACGTGGGGGCTTCTCGATGAAGGCGGTGACTTTACCCTGCGCGTCGGTTGGGACGACGCCGAAGCTGCTCGGGTCGTCGACCGGAGTGAGTCCGATGGTCCCCTCGGCGCCCCGTTCACGATGCACTGCGATGAGGTCGCTGATGTCGAAGTCGGTGAGCACGTCGCCGTTCAGCACCACGAACGTGTCGTCGATGCCGGCGAACGCCGCGGCGAATCGGATGGCACCCGCCGTGTCGAGCGGGCTCGGCTCCACGGCGTAGGTGGAGCGGACTCCGGCGATCATCCCGTCCGGATAGGCGTCGGAAAAAGCGTCAGGCCGGTAGCCGAGGGACAGCACCGCCTCGTCGATCCCGTGGGAGGCCAAATGGCCGAGCACCCGCTCGATCATCGACTGCTCCACGATCGGGAGCATCTGCTTGGGGGCGGTGAGAGTCAGAGGTCGGAGACGGGTTCCCTCGCCGCCCACGAGGACGACGGCCCTCACGGCTTCGTGGTGGTGGGCGTAGTCGACGCGGAGGTGGGTGTGGTCGAGGTCGGCGGCGCGCTGGTGGTCGGCGTGGACGTAGGCGTGGACGTCGGTGCGGTCGTCGGCGTCGTGGGGCCTGACTGGTCGGCGGTGATCAGATTGGTGATCACCGTGGCCGGAGGCTTGGGGATTGTCACGTTGGCCGGCACGAAGGCCATGGTGATCAGCTGACCGTTCTGGAAGGGGAGCTTCTGCGGGTCACCTGGGGTCTCTGCGCCCTGTTTGGCGGTGAAGCTCGGCCAGCTGTAGACGATCACGACGCCCGGCTTGCCGGCGTCGGGAGTGCCCTTCGGGCAGACGTGACCGTTGGTATAGGCCGGCTTGCCCGGGTACTGGAGGGTGGAGTTAGTCAGCTCGAGACCCTTGTAGTTCGAGACGAACTTGCCGAGCGTGGCGTTGCTGCCTGACTCCGAGGTGTTCTTTGGCGCGATGGTGATCACGCCGTTGCCATCCGCTACCAGACCCGTCTTGGATTTGTTGGTGCTTGCCGGGAGGTTCGGCTCGAACGTGCCGCAGACGTTGATCCCGAGCCCGGAGTACCAGGTCTGCGTAGTGGTCGGCGGACCCGCCGACGAGTTCGAGTGGTGGGTCAGCTGATAGCGGCTGATGCCGATCAGGAACAGGCCGACCACGCAGATCAGGGCCAGGGTGGCATACCAGTTGACAGGCATCTGCCCGCGATAGGTCCGTCCACCACCCGTGGTGGCGGCGCGCTGCACCCACTTGCCCGTCGAGTTGTTCGCCATGACCGACCGACACCCTACAACGTCCGTACGGTGGTCCCGGTCGCAGCCCGGGGTCCCCGACCGGGGCTGTCAGCCACTGTTCGCCCACCGTCACACACCGTTCACACACCGTCACCCACCCCCAGGCCCAACTCCGTCTACGACCTCGTCGGACACCCGGCCCGGGCCCAGGAGCGGCCTGGGATCAGCGCTGGAGGAATCGGGCCAGGAAGGCCAGGCCACAGCGTACGGCCAGGCCCACGGCCACCAGGGGAAGCAGGGCCCGCCGCCAGCCCTCCGACGACCGTGAGGCGAACCGGAGGAGGGAGCGGTGGTGTTCCAGGATCATCCGGTAGGGGTGGCGGTCGGTGGAGCGGCCCTGGAGGTGGGTGACCTCGGCCGATGGGGCGTAGGCCACCCGCCGGCCGGACCGGGCCAGCCTCCAGCACAGGTCGACCTCCTCGGCGTACATGAAGTACGACTCGTCGAAGCCGCCGACCTCCTCGAAGGCCTCCCTCCGGACGAGGAAGCACGCCCCGGACACCCAGTCGACGGCCAGCGTCGACTCCCCCGCGGCGTCGAGATCGGTGCGCTGGTAGTTCCGGGTGAACCGGTTGTCGGGAGCGAAGATCCCGAGCAGCGCGTGGCCGGCGGCGTCGATCATCGACGGAAATTGTCGGGCCGACGGGTACCGACCGCCCTCAGGGGTACGGATCAGGGGACCGACCAGGGCGCAACCCGGATCGGCGTCCAGGGCGGCGACCAGGGCCTTGACGGCACCCACCGGAATCTCGAGATCCGGATTGCACACGAGCACCAGTTCCGAGGTGGTGGCGGCCACCCCCCGGTTGGCCGCAGCTCCGTACCCGAGGTTCGCCCCCGGGACCACCACGTCGACCGACGGGGCAGCACGGCGGGCCAGGTCCAGCGACCCGTCGGTCGATCCGTTGTCGACCACGACCACTCCGGCCAGTCCGCAGGCGGACAGGTCGGCGACGCAGCGGGCCAGAGCGGGGCCCGACTCGTAGTTGACGACCACTGCGGCGGTGCGCCCCCCGGCGCCGCCGGTCACGGCTCGATCCGTGTGAACCGGTACTTGATGAGGGCGCGGAGCGCGCCGATGCCGTCGCGCCAGGTGATCTTCTTGCCCTCACTGAGCTCCCGACCGGCATAGGAGATCGGCACCTCGTAGATCCGGTAGCCCCGGCGCAGTACCTTGGCGGTGATCTCGGGCTCGAAATCGAACTTATCCGACTGGATGGTAATGCCTTCGAGCACCCGTCGGTCGAAGAGCTTGTAGCAGGTCTCCATGTCAGACATGGTCGACGAGTAGAGGACGTTGGTGACCAGGGACAGGAACCGGTTTCCGATCCAGTGGAGCGGGAGCATGTTCTTCCGCTCCCCCGTGAACCGGCTCCCGTAGACGACCTGGGCCTTCCCCCGCAGAACGGGCTCGAGCAGGCGCGGCCAGTCCGCGGGGTCGTATTCGAGGTCGGCATCCTGGACGAGCAGTAGGTCGCCACGGGCAGCGGCCATCCCGGTGCGGATGGCGGCCCCCTTGCCCTTGTTGACCGGGTGGGTCAGCACACGGACAGTGGAGTCGGCCAGCGCGGTCAGGACCTTGTCGGTGCCGTCCGAGGAGCCGTCGTTGACCACGATCACCTCGATGGCCACCGGCACGTCGACGGCGCGTATCCGCCGGATGACTTCGGCCACCGTCACCCGCTCGTTGTAGACGGGCACGATCACCGACAGCAGCTCGAAGGTCGGGGGCTCGTCGTCATCCGCCGCGGCGGGGTTCGCACCGCCGGTGTCGTTCCGTTCGGCGTCAGACATGCACCGGCGCTCCTCGCTCGTCCCCGGGGGTCGGGGTGCGCCCATTCTCTACCACGCCGTTCTGGGCAGACGACAGATCACTCAACGCACTCCCGGAGACGCCATGTCCCGTAATGCGCCGCTCCATGCACGCTGGCGCCGCCACCGGACCCGCACGCGGTCCCGCCACAGGACCCGTGCCTGTGCTGACCAGGATCAGGCGGAAGGCGACTGGTCGGTGATGCCGGCATCCTCGGCCAGGTATGCGGCGGTCCGGGCCAGGCCATCCTCGAGGCTGGTGGTGGGCTCCCACCCCAGCTCGGTCCGGGCCACGGAGATGTCTGGGCGGCGTCGGGTCGGGTCGTCGGTGGGGAGCGGATGGTGCTCGATGGACGAGGACGACCGCAGCAGCTCGATGATCGTCAGGGCCAACTGGATGACCGTGTACTCGTCCGGGTTGCCGATGTTGACCGGACCGGTGAGCTCCGAGTCGAACAGGGCGAGCAGACCGCGGACCTCATCGGCGACGTAGCAGAGGCTCCGGGTTTGACTGCCGTCGCCGTAGACCGTCAGCGGCTCGCCCTTCATGGCCTGGAGCAGGAAGTTGGAGACCACTCGACCGTCGTCGGGGCGCAACCGGGGGCCGTAGGTGTTGAAGATGCGGACGATGGCCACATCGGTGCCGAGGACACGACGGTGGGCCATGGTCAGGGCCTCACTGAAGCGCTTGGCCTCGTCGTAGACGCTGCGAGGCCCGATCGGGTTGACGTTGCCCCAGTAGGACTCGGCTTGGGGGTGGACATCGGGGTCGCCGTAGACCTCGCTGGTCGACGCCATGAGGAAACGTGCACCGTGGCGAGCAGCCAACTCGAGGCCGTAACGGGTGCCCTCGCTTCCCACGGCCAATGTCTCGAGGGGCAGGGCCAGGTAGTCCGGGGGAGACGCCGGGCTGGCCAGGTTGAAGACGCCGGACACCGATCCGTCCACCGGAATCCCGGTCACGATGTCGGCCTCGACGAGGGTGAAGCGTTCGTGGTCGGCCAGATGGACCACATTGGCCCGCCGTCCCGTCGAGAAGTCGTCGACGCAGACCACCTCGTCGCCCCGGGCCAGGAGGTGATCGCAGAGGTGGGAGCCGAGGAATCCCGAGCCGCCGAGGACGACGACGCGTCCGCTCATCGCCGGCCGATCCCGACGTAGGAGAAGCCGAGTCGGCGCACCTGGGCCGGATCGAGGAGGTTGCGGGCGTCGACGAACACGGGGGCGGCCAATGCGTCACGGACCTTGGCGAAGTCGAGCCACCGGAACTCGTCCCACTCGGTGAGGACGACCACAGCCGAGGCGCCCTGGCACGCGGTGTAGGCGTCCGGGTAGGCCAGCAGGGACCCCGGACCGTCGGGTACGGCGAACCCGGGGACGTTCACGGAGCCGGCACCCTCGGGCACGACCACTGTCGGGTCGTAGGCCCGCACTTCGGCACCGCCATCGGCCAACCTGAGGGCGATCTCCATTGCCGGCGAGTTCCGGAGGTCGTCGGTGCCCGCCTTGAAGGTGAGACCCCATACGGCCACCACCGCTCCGCCGAACGCACCTGCGCCGGAGTCCGGGTTCCCGTCCGAGCCCCTGTCCGAGCCGCCGTCCCCGTCCCCGTTTCCGCCCCCACCCCGGGACCCACCTCCAGAGCGGCTCTCGCCGGCGTCGCGCAACGACGGGGCCACGGCGGCGTGGACCTTGGCCACGACCCGCTTGAACTGCTCGTCGTTGGTGGCGATGGCGCCTTTCAGGAAGGAGAAGTCGTAGCCGGCCTGTTCGGCGATGTGGACCAGGGCACGGGTGTCCTTGGGGAGACAGCTGCCACCCCAGCCCGGGCCCGGCTTGAGATACTCGAAGCCGATGCGCTTGTCGTAGCCGAGGCCGAGGATGACGTCCCGGACGTCGGCGCCGACCGCCTCGCACAGGCCGGCCACGGCGTTGACGAAGCTGAGCTTGGTGGCCAGGAAGGCGTTGGAGGCGTACTTGATCGTCTCAGCCGTGGCCGCGTCGGTAATGAGCAGCGGTGCCTGGGTCCCGGCGAACAGCTCGCCCACCCGGGCAGCGGCGGACTGGTCGTCGGCTCCCACCACGATCCGTTCGGGATGCAGGCTGTCCGGCACCGCGGTGCCCTCGCGCAGGAATTCGGGGTTCGACACGACTTGGACATCCGTGCGGCCCAGCACCCGCTCCACCACCAGGGTCGAGCCAACCGGCACCGTGGATTTGTTGACGATTACGGTGCCCGGGGCCAGATGGGGGCTGATCTCGGCCGCCACTGATTCGACGAATGAGAGATCGGCGGAACCGTCATCGCCCTGGGGGGTCGGCACGCACAAGAAGACGAACTCGGCGCCCTGGACGGCGGCGGTCGCACCCTGGACGAACGTCAGGTTGCCGGCGGCCTGGCCTTCACGGACCAGGTCCTCGAGGTGCTCCTCGACGATCGGCACGTCGCCCCGCTGGAGCATGGCGACCTTGGCCGGGTCGGCGTCGCCACAGGTGACCCGGTGGCCCAGGTGGGCCAGCGTGGCCGCCGTCGGCAGCCCGACATATCCGACCCCGATGACGGCCACCGTGTGGATCGCCCCCGTTGGCGGTCTTCCGAAAGCGGACTCGCCGTGCGCGAGACCGTGCCGGGACTCCTCGGGTCCGTCGTCCTCACCACCATGTGCGAAGAGCGTCGAGCTCAGCGACATTGCTGTTCACGTCCCATCATCTGGTCGTCGGACGCCCCACGGACGCGATCGACTGCATCGTCAACATCATCGACCCGAACGGGGCGCCGCCTGAGTTATTCGCCCGGGCCCCCCTACAGGTGCTTCGGATCCTTCCCTGCAATCCTGCAACATCCGGCACCCCATGCGAAAGGCCTGGCACCAACATTCGGATCGATGGTTCCCCCGCCAGGCCCGGATCAACCTTGGACGAGCCTCGGACCACGACGTACACGAGCCTCGGATGACTACGAATCACTCCGGGTCAGGCAGCGCGGCCATCAGACGGGCCAGTGCATCCTCCCACCGGGGCATGGCCGGCAGCCCCGAGAGGCGCAGTGCGGCGTTGTCCAGGCGGGAGTTGGCCGGCCGGGGAGCAGGATAGGCCGCGGAGTCGAGATCGTCGGAGGTGATCGGCTCCACTCGCAGGGTGTCATGACCGGCCACCGCCAGGACCTGCTTCACGAAGCCGAACCAGGTGGTCTCCCCCTGGTTGGTGAGGTGGAAGGTGCCCGGACGCCGGTCGGTGCCCAGACGGACGATTGCCCGGGCCAGGTCGGCGGTGAAGGTCGGGCAACCGTGTTGGTCGTCGACGAACCGGAGCACGCCGTCGGGGCTGGAGGCGGCCAGCCGCAGGGCCGTTTTGACCATGTTGGCACCGTGGGCGCCGCTGACCCAAGCGGTCCGGACGATGGTCCCCGACCCGCCCGAGATGTTGCGGATCTCCTGCTCGCCGCCGAGCTTGCTGCGGCCGTAGACCGACCGGGGAGCCGGTGGATCCCACTCGACGTAGGGGACCTCCGACGAGCCGTCGAACACATAGTCGGTGGAGACATAGACGATGTGGGCCCCGACGGCGGCGGCGGCTTCGGCCATGTGGCGGGTACCCATGGCGTTGACAGCGAACGCAGTGTCGGGGTCCGACTCGCAGGCATCCACCGCGGTGAAGGCCCCGCCGTGGAGGACAAGGTCGGGGCGGAACCCCTCGACCGCATCCCGCACGGCCGTCCGGTCGACCAGGTCGAGGGTGTCGATGTCGGTCGACAGGACCTCGTAGGTGCCGGGCGTCACCGCCTCGAACGGCGTACCCGCCAGCTCCGATGGCGGCAAGCCGCCGTCCGGGACCGATCCGGCCAGCACCTCGCGGAGGTCACGTCCGAGCTGACCGTTCCCGCCGGTGACGAGCACCCGCAGTGGCGTACTCACCGGGCGGGTGCGCCGGCGGCATGTCCGTTCCAGTCACCCTCCACCACCGGGGCCCGGTCACGCAGCGGCTCCCACCAGCTGCGGTGGTCGGCGTACCAGGCGACCGTTTCGGCCAAGCCCTGTTCGAAGGGGACCGTCGGCTCCCAGCCCAACTCCTTGCGGATCTTGGTCGAGTCGAGGAGGTACCGGCGGTCGTGGCTCGGACGGTCGGGGACGATCTCCTTGAGCGACTGGGGCTTGCCGGTGGAGGCGAGGACCGCGTCGGCAATCTCCTCGATGGAGGCCTCCACCCCGCTGCCCACGTTGTAGGTCTCCCCCACCACGCCGTGCTGCAGGACGAGCTCGATGGCCCGGCAGTGGTCGTCGACGTGCAACCACTCCCGCTTGTTCTGGGTCGACTTGTACAGCGGAAGTGGTTGGTCGTCGAGGGCGCGGGCGGTGAACAGGGGGATCACCTTCTCAGGAAACTGGTAGGGCCCGTAGTTGTTGCAGCAGTTGGTGATGGTCGCCGGGAGACCATAGGTCTCGTGGTAGGCCCGCACCGCATGGTCGCCGCCGGCCTTCGACGCGTTGTAAGGGGTCCGGGGACGGTACGGCGTGGACTCGGTGAAGACCTCGTCCGAGTCGAGCGGTAGGTCGCCGTAGACCTCGCAGGTGGAGATGTGGTGGAACCGACCGACACCATGGCGGCGGGCCGCCTCGGCCAGGATCTGGGTTCCCATGACGTTGGTCTGGAAGAACCGGGTCGGGTCCAGGACGGCCAAGCTGTTGTGGGACTCGGCGGCGAAGTTCACGATGACGTCGATGTCGTGCTCGGCCAACGTGGCCGACACGGCCTCGAGGTCGCCGATGTCCCCCTGTACGAAGGCGATCCGGTCCTCGACGTCGGCCAGGTTGGGCCGGTTGCCGGCATAGGTGAGGATGTCGTAGGCCACCACGACATCCTCAGGGTGCCGGTCGACCCAGTAGCGGACGAAGTTCGAGCCGATGAACCCGGCGCCGCCGGTAATGAGGAGTCGCATAGCGGACCAGCGTAGCCGTCGTCCGTCCACCCACACTGACGCCCGAGAGCACCCTCCGGTTGCCGTCCCGACCAGAGTCCTACCTGGTCAGGACCCCGGGCGCACGTGCACGACGTCTCCGGCCACCACGGTCCGGGTGGCCCCGACGGTCGCCACCACGAGGTGGCCCTCAGGGCTGATCCCCGCGGCGGTCCCTTCGAACGACCCGTCGGGCAGGTCCACCCGGACCCGTGTTCCCACCGTCGAACATGCGGCGAGCAGGTCGCCGGCCAGGCGACCGCGGCCGTCCTCCGATCCGAGGTCGTCCACCCGGATCTCGAGGCAGGACAGGACCGCCTCGAGCAGCGCCTCCCGGTCGACCGGTGCACCGACCAGCTGGCGGAGCGAGACAGCCAGGCCCCGCAGCTCAGGTGGAAGCTCGGCTTCGTCGGCCGGCCAGTTGACGTTGATGCCGATCCCGACCACCACCGGAGCCGGCTGCTCGTTGGCCGAAGCACCAGGGGCCGATGCACCCTTGGCCGAAGTGTTCGGGGTGAGGTCGGACTCGGCCAGCACGCCCGCCAGCTTCCTCCCGGCCGGGTCCACCAGGTCGTTCGGCCATTTGATCGACACACCTGGCGCGACCGGCCCGCCCGGAAGTTCCAGTGATCCGATGGCGTCCACCGCGGCCAGAGCCACCGCCGTAGTGGCCAGATGGCGGTCGCCCGGTCCGATGTCCGGTCGCAGCAAGACCGACATCAACAGGTTGGCCCCCGCCGGCGCCTCCCACGAACGGCCAAGCCGTCCCCGGCCGGCCGTCTGGTGGTCGGCTACGGCCACGACACCCTCGGGTGCTCCGGCCCGGGCCTCGTCGAGCAGGTAGCGGTTGGTCGAGTCGATCGAGTCGAATCGTCGGATGTCGGCGAACCTGGTCTCCGGCATGGCACACACCCTATGGCCCGTGTCAGTCTGTGGGCCCGGTACGGGCGTTCCGTGCCAGGAAGCCCGTCGTGGGCATGACAGAGTGGGGATGCCCCACCGTGGGGCGAAGGCCCACCCGGCCGGCCTCGGCGGGGTCGGGACCTCGCCACCTCCGATTTCGAAAGGCGCAGCGTGCTCAAGAAGGTCCTCATCGCCAACCGGGGAGAGATCGCCGTCCGGGTCATCCGGACGTGCAGGGAGCTGGGTGTGGCCACCGTGGCCGTCTACTCCGAACTCGACCGCGACGCCCTCCACGTGCGCATGGCCGACGAGGCCTATGCCCTCGGGGGCCAGACGGCCGCAGAGTCGTACCTCAACACCGAGGCGATCCTCGACGTGATCGAGCGCAGCGGGGCCGACGCCGTGCATCCCGGCTATGGCTTCTTTTCCGAGAACACCGATTTCGCCCGGGCCATCACCGAGCGCGGCGTGACCTTCATCGGCCCGCCGCCCGAGGCCATCGAAGTCATGGGCGACAAGATCAGCGCCCGCCACGCCGCCGAGAAGGTAGGCGTGTCCGGCGTGCCCGGGCGCACCGACGTGCTGACGACCTCTGACGAAGTCGTGTCCTTCGGCGAGGAGTTCGGCTGGCCGGTTGCCATCAAGGCGGCCTTCGGCGGCGGCGGGCGCGGCATGAAGGTCGTGACCGGTCCCGACGACGCCGCCGAAGCGCTCGAGTCGGCCATGCGTGAGTCGCTCAGCTACTTCGGCCGGGACGAGTGCTACGTGGAGCGCTACCTGGCCTGGCCCCGCCACGTCGAGATGCAGATCATCGCCGACACCCACGGCAACACCCTGTGGCTCGGCGAGCGGGACTGCTCGGCCCAGCGACGTCACCAGAAGCTGGTCGAGGAGAGCCCGGCGCCGAACTTCCCCGACGACGTCCGGGTCGCCATGGGCGAGGCCTCGGTCAAAGTGGCCGAGGCGTGCGGTTACGTCAACGCCGGTACCGTCGAGTTCCTCTACCAGGATGGCGAGTTCTTCTTCTTGGAGATGAACACCCGGCTCCAGGTGGAGCATCCGGTGACCGAGCTGGTGACCGGCCTCGACCTGGTCGAGTGGCAGCTCCGGGTGGCCTCGGGCGAGCCCCTCGGCTTCACCCAGGACGACGTGCAGCGCAACGGTCACGCCATCGAGGTCCGCATCAACGCCGAAAATCCGGCCGGCGGTGCCTTCACCCCCTCGCCCGGCACCATCACCCGGATGGTCGTCCCCGGTGGTCCCGGCGTCCGCCTCGACGCCGGCTACGAGTCGGGCGACACCGTCAGCCAGTTCTACGACAACCTCGTGGCCAAGCTCGTGGTCTGGGGCCATGACCGCGAGGCGGCCCGACGGCGCATGCTCCGGGCCATCGAGGAGACCGTCGTCGAGGGCGTGGCCACCACGCTCCCGGCCGACGTCGCCATCCTCAGTCACCCGGACTTCGTGGCGGGAGAGCACTCGACTAACTGGGTCGAGCAGACCCTCGACCTGTCGACGGTCACCGCCGACACCACACCGGCCGCCCCAGCGCCCGCCGAGGGCGAGGAGGCCATAGCGCGGGTGCTCCGCGACGTGACCGCCGAGGTCGACGGTCGGCGCTACCAGGTGAAGCTGTGGGTGCCCGATCTGGGTGACGCCATCGCCGTCCAGGCCGGTGGCGCGGCCACCAAGGGCGCCGGGCCCAAGCGCCCGAAGGCCACCGCAGCCGGTGCAGGGTCGGGCACGGTGGCCGTCCCCATGCAGGGGACCATCGTCAAAGTGCTGGTTTCCGAAGGCGACACAGTCGAGATCGGCCAGACGGTCTGCGTGCTCGAGGCGATGAAGATGGAGAACAACGTCAACGCCGAAAAGGCCGGGATCGTCAAGGAGGTCCGGGTGGCCCCGGGCGAGTCCGTCGGACCCGGCGACGTGATCGCCGTCATCGAGTAGCGCCACCACCCGGCGCCACCACCACCCGACGCCGCCACCACCCGACGCACGACCAGAGGAGCCGACATGACACAGGTCGACGACGGGACCACTTCGGCAAAGGACGGTGCCCGGGCGGCCATCGGGGCGCACCTCGGTGACCTGGTGGCGCTCAGCCATGACATTCACGCCCATCCGGAGCTGTCCTTCGACGAGACCCGATCGGCCGCCGTGACCGCCGAGGCCCTCGAGCGAGGCGGCTTCCGGGTCACCACCGGGACGGCCGGCCTGCCCACCGCGTTCGTGGCCGAGGCGGGCAACGGGCCGCTGGTACTGGCCATCTGCGCCGAGTACGACGCCCTCCCCGACGTGGGCCACGCCTGCGGCCACAACATCATCGCGGCAACGGCGGTCGGCGCCGGCCTCGGCCTGCTCCCGCTCGCCGACGAGCTGGGCGTCACCGTCCGGGTCCTCGGCACGCCGGCCGAGGAGGGCGGCGGTGGCAAGGTGCTCATGCTCGACGCCGGAGCCTTCGACGACGTCCATGCGGCGATGATGGTCCACCCGTGGGCGACCGAGCGGCTGGAGGCCACCTGCTTGGCCGTCCATCACTTCGATGTCGACTTCACCGGCCGCACGGCCCACGCCTCGGCGGCACCGTGGAAGGGGATCAACGCGGCCGACGCCATGGTCGTGGCCCAGGTCGCCCTCGGACTGCTGCGCCAGCAGCTTCCGCCCGGCGACCAGCTCCACGGCGTGGTCACCCACGGTGGCGAGGCGGCCAACATCATCCCGGCCCGGGTGACCGGCCGGTTCATGGTCCGGTCCCTGACCCTCCAGGGTCTCGAACAGCTGATACCGAGAGTGCACGCCTGCTTCGAGGCCGGGGCCGGGGCCACCGGGGCCGAGGTGGCCTTCACCCCGCTCGCCCCCGACTACTCCCATATGGAGAGCGACCAGGACCTCCTCGCCCGCTATCGGGCCAATGCCGAGGCCCTCGGCCGGAGCTTCGACCTCGACGACCTGGGCGCGACCAGACCGACCCTGTCGACCGACATGGCCAACGTCTCGCTGGCCGTGCCGACCATCCATCCGCTGTTGGCCATCGAGTCCCACGGTGCGGTCAACCACCAACCCGAATTCGCCGCCGCATGCATCACTCCGTCGGCCGACTCCGCCGTCCGCGACGGTGCCCTGTCGATGGCCTGGACAGCGATCGACGCGGCCGCCCCCGGCCCGCTGCGCGAGCGTCTCCTGGCCGGACGGACAGGCTGAGCAGACCAGTGGGGCCAACCGGCCTCACGACCGACTACTCGATCCATCGGCTCCACCGGCTCAGGACGGCCGTCCATGCCGCGGACACGCTAGACAGTGACCCCGTGAGGCACAGGTCCACCGTGGCGTCCCAAGCTGAAGACCGGTCCGGCCTCCGGCCGTCGACCCTGATAGTGGCCGTGCTCGTCGTCACCGCCCTGGAGTACGCCGTCTGGTGCTTCGTGCAGGGTCAGGGCATCACCCTCACCGGGGACGAGCCCCACTACCTGGTGATCGCCATGTCACTTACCCACCTGGATCCGCACGTCCTGTGGGCGTACCAGCGGGTCAGCCACACCCACTACATCGACATCGGCCCGCAGCTGACTCTGGCGGCGACCAACACGTTCGTCGGCCCCCACGGGCCGCTCAGCGTCCACGACATCGGGCTGCCCATGCTGATCGCCCCGTTCTTCGCTGTCGACGGTACCGGGGGGGCCCTGCTCGGCTTCGACCTGCTGCTGGCCATCGGATTCGTCGTCCTCCACCAGCGGGCGTCCCGTCTGGCCGGATTGGGCACCGCCGGCCGGTGGGTGTTCGCCGTCACCATGGCCGGCCCCGCACTGTGGCTGGCCTCGACCCAGCTGTATCCCGACCTCGTCAGCGGGCTGTTCCTGGCCGTGGCCTTCGTCGAGATCGGCCTGGCCGAACGGGATGGGACACTCGGCCGGTTCTCCATGACGGCCATCGCCGTCGGGCTCGGATTCGCACCGTGGCTCAACCTCAAGAACGGCGTCCCGGTGGTCATCGGCATCGTCGCCTTTGCCGTCGTCGCCGCACGCCGCCGGTTGCCAATCAAGAAGGTGGTGCTGACCGGTGCCTGCATCGGCCTGCTGCTGGCGTCGAGGGCGCTGTACAACACCTACTACATCGGCCACCTGTTGGGCCTCCCCCAGGCTCCCCCGGATCACGGGAGCAACGGCATCGCCTCCATCCTGGCGTTGGCGTTCGACCGCCATCAGGGCATGTTCGTGCAGCTTCCCATCCTGGTCGTCGGCCTCGTCGGCGCAGCGTTTGCTGTCCGGAAGGTCGCAGTTGCCACGATCGGGATCCTCCTGTCCGCGGCGATGTTCCTGGTGATCAACGGGACCTACACCACCGTGGTCCCCGACCCGACCGCGCCCAACGGCCAAACGGTGGCCAACGCCCTGGGCAACCTGTCCTTTGCCGGGCGCTACCAGTGGAGCGCGGTGCCGCTGCTCCTGGCGTTCATTCCCTTCGCACTGCGCCGACTGGAGGTGACTCCGAGACGGCTGGCCGCATTCGGCGCCGGTGTGGGCGCTCTATGGCTGTCCCAGTCGTTCCCGATGTTCCTCGGCGACCACGCCTACTTCAATGCCACCATCGACCCGTTCACGGCATGGGACCCGACGCTGTACCCGGGATGGTGGGGCCCACTCGACCAGCTGCTGCCCACGTTCTACGGCTTCGGCAAGTCGCTCTCCGAGTTGACCACCTGGTACCAGACTGGAGCCGAGGTGCTCGTCCTCCTCCTGGTCGCCTTCGCCGTGTGGGCGCTGGGCCGGGGGCCGCGGGTTCGGACACGCCGCACCGCGGTGGCGATCGCCGTGCTCGGGGCGGTCATCTTCGTCGTATCCCTGGCGGGGCCCCGCCAGACGCTCCCCTTCGGTTCGTACCGTGCGGCCCTTCCGCCTTCCGGGATCGTCACCACCGGAGGGTCGGTCCCGATGGCCATACCTCCCGTCACCGTCCGAGATGTCGGTGCAGGCATCTTCCGGGTCGGCCTCAGCTATTCGTCGTCGGGTAACGCGTCCCCGACGGCCGTCGAGGTCACCGCCACCGCACTCCCCCACCAGGGATCGTTGATCCAACTACCAGCTGACCGCACCGGAGCGGTGGCCGGTCCGGTGGTGATCGGGACCGTGCCGGTGCCCGCCGGGACGACCGCCGGCATCGGCACGGTGACCGTCCGCATCCCTACCAGCAGCACACTGTCGGTGCAGGGGACCGTGGGGCCATCCGGCCACCTGGTGATCCGCGCCATCCAGATCACCAAGCTGTCCTGACCACTGCGCCGGCCTGCGCCAACACGGCAACCGCAGCCGGAAGTCACTCAGCCGTTCGGGTGGAACTCCCCGAACACGCCCCGCAGGACGTCGGACACCTCGCCGAGCGTCGCCATCCGGGACAGTGCCACCTTCATCGGGATCAGGAGGTTCTGGGTGCCACGGGCGGCGGCCTCGACGTCGACCAGCGCGGCGTCGACCGCCGCCTGGTCGCGCTCGGCCCGGACCCGGCCCACCCGGGCCACCTGGGACCGCTGGAGTTCGGCGTCGATGGGGAACACCTCGGTCGGGGTGCCGTGCTCGTCCACGAACTTGTTGACCCCGACGACGACCTTGTCGCCGCTGTCGATGGCCTTGGCGTAGGCGTAGGCGGCCTGCTCGATCTCCTGCTGCATGTACTGGGCCTCGATGGCGTCGACGGCGCCGCCCAGGCCGTCGATCCGCTCCAGGTAGTCCCAGGCGGCCTGCTCGACTTCATCGGTGAGCGACTCGACGAACCAGGACCCGGCCAGTGGGTCGACCGTGTCGGCAATGCCCGACTCGTAGCCCACGATCTGCTGGGTACGCAGGGCGATCCTGGCGGCCGCTTCGGTCGGTAGGCCGAGCGCCTCGTCGAACCCGTTGGTGTGGAGGCTCTGGGTGCCGCCCAGGGCGGCGGCCATGGCTTGGACGGTCACCCGGACGATGTTGTTCTGCGGCTGCTGGGCCGTCAGTGTCGACCCCCCGGTCTGGGTGTGGAACCGCAGCAGCAAGGACTTCTCGTCCTTCGCCTCGAACCGCTCGGTCATGATCTTCGCCCACATCCGGCGGGCGGCACGGTACTTGGCCACCTCCTCGAACAGGTTGTTGTGCGCATTCCAGAAGAAGCTCAGGCGGGGGGCGAACTCGTCGACCTTGAGGCCGGCGGCCAGCGCCGCCTCCACGTAGGCGATCCCGTTGGCCAAGGTGAAGGCGATCTCCTGGACCGCCGTGGAGCCGGCCTCGCGGATGTGATAGCCGGAGATGGAGATGGTGTTCCACGCCGGCAGGTGCTCGGCGCAGTAGGAGAACGTATCGGTCACCAGGCGCATCGACTGGCGGGGAGGGTAGATGTACGTGCCCCGGGCCACGTACTCCTTCAGGATGTCGTTTTGGATGGTCCCACCGAGCAACTTCGGGTCCACGCCGTCCTCCTCGGCAACCAGTTGGTAGAAGAGGAGGAGAATGGCCGCCGTGGCGTTGATGGTCATCGACGTCGTTACCTTGTCGAGGGGTAGGCCGCTTAGCAGCGCCCGCATGTCCTCCAGGCTGTCGATGGCCACGCCCACCTTGCCGACCTCGCCCTCGGAGCGGGGATGGTCGGAGTCGTAGCCCATCTGGGTGGGCAGGTCGAAGGCGCACGACAGGCCGGTCTGGCCGGCATCGAGCAGGAACTTGAACCGCTGGTTGGTGGCCTCAGCCGTCCCGAAGCCGGCGTACTGGCGCATGGTCCACAGCCGGCCCCGGTACATGTCGGGGCGGATGCCCCGCGTGTAGGGATAGCTGCCGGGGGTGCCGAGCTCCGAATCAGGGTCCCAGCCGCTCAGGTCGTCGGGCCCGTAGACCTGCTTGATCGTGATCCCCGAATCGGTGACCCGCTCGTGCTTCGGTGATCCTGCTGCGGTCTCAGATGCCATGACGCACAGGTTACGGTCATCCTGACCAGCCGAGAAAACGCACCCCCTCGAAGCACTCCGGCCGGTCGGCGGGTAGAACTCGATCCTGTCGATCGCCCTGTTCGACCTCGACAACACGCTCCTCGACCGGGGGGACGCTCTTGCCCGCTGGGCCCGGGGCTTCGCAGATTTCCACGGACTTCCCGAGGAGTCCCCCGCCTACCTCGTGTCCGCCGATGAGGACGGCATGACGCCGCGCCTCGAACTGTTCGCCGATGTGCGGGCCACATTCGGCCTGGCGGCATCGATGGACGAGCTCGTCGAGCGCTATGGCTACGACTACCCGGCCGCCTGCACCTTCCCCGACAGATCCCGCGCCGCGCTACGCAGGCTCCGGTCGGTCGGCCGGAAGGTGGCCGTCGTCACCAACGGGCCCCGGTTCCAAGAGCGCAAGGTGGAGGTGACCGGATTGGACGACGACGTCGACGTCGACGTCGTCGCCGTCTGCGTCTCGGTCGTCGTCGGTTCGTGGAAGCCCTATCCCGGCATCTTCGAAGAGGTCACCAGCCCACGTCCGTTTCGGTGAACAGCGAGATTAAGGTGATCCCCATCTCCTGCAGTGGCTCGTGGTGCCCGTCGCTCCGGTCGAGGACGCACAGTGCCGTGTTCACCTGGGCACCCCGAACGGCCAGCTCCCGGGCGGACAGCGCCACCTGGCCACCGGTGGTGACGACATCTTCGACGATCACCACCCGTCGCCCCTCGACGGGTGCACCCTCGGCCAGCTTCGCTGTTCCGCATCCCTTCGCTTCCTTGCGGACGAAGGCCGCCGGGATACCGGATGCCAGCGACAGTGCCGTGGCAACCGGAACCCCTCCGAGCTCGAGACCGGCGAGCACCTCGGTTCCGCGTGGGATCAGAGGTACCAGCCGGTCGGCCACCTCGGACAGGAGGACCGGGTCAGGGGCGAAGAGGTACTTGTCGAAGTACCGGTCGGAGACGCTGCCGCTGCGGAGGGTGGTTGATCCCCGGAGCGTGCACGCCTGGGCCAGCCGACTGGCCAGCAGGTCCTCTCCCATGAGCCGCCCCGGTCCCTCGGCACTCAGCCGACGGGCGCCTCGATGACGTGGGGCATGCACAGGTCGTCGTACTCGGCGATGACGATCTCCCCGGCGTCGGGGCCGCAGGCCGGGCAGGCCGGATCCCGACGGACCTTGAAGGTCCGGAAGCTCTGCTCGAGGGCGTCGTAGGCCAGGAGCCGGCCCTGGAGGGTGTCGCCGATCCCGAGAAGGACCTTGATGGCTTCGACGGCTTGGAGCGATCCGACGATGCCGGGCAGCACACCGAGCACTCCGGCCTCGGAACAGCTGGGGGCGAGCTCGGCCGGAGGCGGCTCGGGCAGGAGGCACCGGTAGCAGGGGCCTTCGTAGGGATTGAACACCGTGGCCTGGCCCTCGAACCGGAAGATCGAGCCGTGGATCACAGGGATCCGCTTCAGCAACGACGCGTCGTTCACCAGGTACCGGGTCGGGAAGTTGTCGGTACCGTCCACAATCACGTCGTACCCGTCGATGATGTCGAGGATGTTGTCGGCCCCGAGGCGCACGTCGTAGGTGACCACGTTGACGTCGGGGTTGATGAGGGTCAGCGTCTTCTTGGCCGAGTCGACCTTGCGCTCGCCGATCCGGTCGGTGTTGTGGAGGATCTGGCGCTGGAGGTTGGAGGCATCGACCACGTCCATGTCGATGATGCCGAGCGTCCCCACTCCGGCGGCGGCCAGGTAGAGGGCGGCGGGCGAGCCGAGGCCGCCGGCGCCCAACAGCAGGACCTTCGAGTCGAGGAGCTTCAGCTGGCCCGTTTCGCCGACTTCGGGAAGGAGGAGATGGCGCTGGTAGCGGTTGCGCTGCTCGGGGCTGAGTGTGCGGGGGGCCGACCAGTCCCGGCCCTCGTCCTTCCATCGGTTGAAGCCACCTATGATGGAGGCGACGTCGGTGTAGCCGAGCTGTTGCATGGTGTCGGCGGCGAAGGCCGACCGCACGCCGCCGGCGCACATGACCAGCACGTGGGCCGACTTGTCGCTGATGCGGCCCTCGATCGAGGACTCCAGGTTGCCCCGGGGCAGGTGGACCGAGCCCGACAGCGCCCCCTGTTCGTACTCGTCGGGCTCGCGGACATCGAGGATGACCGTCCCGGGCCGGGCGATCTCGGCCTCGGCCTCCTCGGTGCTGATCTCGCGGATGTTGGCCTTTGCGGCGGCGAGCATCTCTCTGAACGTGGGCACGGCTGTCTCGCTTCCTGACGTATCGGCGGGGTGGCGGCCGGGATACCGGCGCCGATCCACCCCGTGCACGGCTCTACGTGGGTGTAAACGCTACCAGGGAGGTCAACATTCCCTCCCCTGATCCTCCCCGATTCCTCCGTCGATCCCGCTCCCGATTCCTCCGTCGATCCCGCTTCGGACGGGGTCTACGCCGTCGTGACGTACGCGGGCGGTGGAATGGTCCCCGGACCGGTCGCCAGGCACCCGGCCGCCAGGCCGGGGTCGACGGCGGCGGCCAGCTTGGGCGGCGTCAGGAAGGCCGGCGAGGCCTGCAGATCCACGCTGTCGAGCAAGTCGTCGGCAGCGGCGTCGCGGTCAGTAAGGACGGGCAGGTTCCACTTGGTCTCGATCAGCTTCAGGATGGACGTGTGGTCATGGACCACGTGGGACACGTAGTCCTTCTTGGCGTACGGCGACACGATGCCGGACGGCACCCGGAACCCGTAGCGGTCGAACGACCCCGGCGCGTCCCCCGGGGCGAGGGCCGGCGGCACCGAGTCGGGTACGGGCGCCGACGGCGGGACCACATGGTCGTAGTAGCCGCCTGATTCGTCATAGGTCCACACCAGCAGGGTGTGGGGCCACTGCGGCGAGTGCATGACGGCGTCGACCACCTGGGACAGGAACTGGTCGCCGTACTGGACGTCCTGGGGATCCTCCTGGGACGACATGTCGAAATCGGGGTCGACGAGGCTGACCGACGGGAGCATGCCGGCCGCCGCGTCTGCGTAGAACTGGTCCGTCTTGGTGAGGTGGGAGGAGAAGCCGGGCAACGAGGCCTGGTACGACCAGATCAGGCTCGACGGCAGCGTGGAGTAGTAGTTCTTCCACGTGATGCCGTGGGCGCTGAGGGACTGGAAGATGGTGCCGTTGGGAGGAGGCTCCGCGGGAAAGGTGTCGGTGATCAGCCCGAGCGACGTGCCGGCCATGAGGAAGCGTCGGTTCGGATACGTCTGGGCGCCGACCGAGCAGAAGTAGCGGTCGCACACCGGAAATGTGGCGGCCAACGAATTCACGAACGGCAGGGTCTCGGGTGTGATGTACCCCATCGACACCGGACCGCTCTGGCTGTCGGCGAACCTGTTCATGCGGCCCCCGGCGTAGGAGGTCCAGAACGCGTCCCACGTGTTGAACGGGAAGCTGTGTGGCTGACACGGGTTCGGCATGGGGAAGGCACGCAGCACCGAATCCATCGACCCGGGAGGCTGGATCGTGGCAGCGGCTGTCCACGGGTTGGTCGCCGTCGGCTTCCCGGCCTTGTCGAGGATGAAGCCGTCACCCCGGCCCCGCTGCATTCCGAGCACGTTGTCGTAGCTGTGGTTCTCCATCATCACAATTACGATGTTCTTGATCTGGGGGAGCTGGTCCGTGCCGACGGCGGCCGACGGATTGGGCAGGTCGCCGGGGACGAGCTTGCGGGTCGGGCGGGCCTGCAGCGTCGTGGTGGTGGCCGGCGACGTCGACGGCGACGAGCAGGCGCCGAGGCCGACAGCTGCCGCACCGGCCAGCGCTCCACCCAGCAGGGTTCGACGGGACAGAAGGGGTGGCTCGCTCATGCCCGCACCGTAGCGATGGGGCCGGTGCTCGACAACCGGTCCCCACCCAGCCTCGACTCAGCCCCTGACGGTGGTGAGTAGCGTGCCGGCAATGGAGTTCACCGAGGCCGTCCGGCGGCGCCGTATGACCCGGAATTTTCAGGAGGCCGCTCTGGACCGCTCCGTGGTGGACGGGCTGCTGGCCGACGCGCTGGCCGCACCCTCGGCCGGAAACACCCAAGGCCGTGAGTTCGTGGTGCTGGAGGGCACCGCCCAGACCGACCGCTACTGGCAGGCGACCACCGACGCCGACTGGCGGTCCCGATCACGGAGGTACGAGGGGTTGTCCCGGGCGCCGGTCGTCGTGCTCGCCTTCTCCGATCCCGACGCCTACGCCGAGCGCTACGCCGAGCCGGACAAGTCAGGGGCCGACGGGGGCGAGGTCGAGTGGGTCGTCCCCTACTGGCACGTGGACGCGTCGTTCGCCGTCATGACCCTCCTGCTCGGTGCGGCCGACCGCGACATCGGGAGCGCATTTCTCGGCAACTTCCGCGGCGAAGGCGCGGTCAAGCACGTGCTCGGCGTGCCCGACCGGATGCGTTGGCTCGGGGCGGTGCTCCTCGGCCATCCGGCCCTCCCCGACCCTCCGTCCACGTCCGCTGCCCGGCCGAAGCGTTCCGTCGACGACGCCGTTCACCGTGGCGACTGGTAGCTGACGGGAGGTACGGCACAATGACGGTCCGGGGCGTACGATGACTCATCGGCGACGTGGTCCGTTTCCGGTGCATGGCAACAGCCTGCGGGGCCCCGTCCGGCGGTCGGCCCGCAGGCCAAGGGAAAGGAGAACTGCGTGACCGACATCGCGATCGATCCGGGACTCGACACCGCCCCACCCGAAACGGCTGCGGGCACAGTCCAGTCCGCCGAGCCGGGTGCCACCCCGCCCCCGGGAGGCGGTGGCCACGGGCCGCCGCCCGTGCCGAACTTCAACATCGTCCCGGTCCGGGCCCTGCCCGTTGTGGCAGTGCTGCTGATCGGACTGATCGTCGCCATCTCATCCAACAACCTGTGGGCCCTGACCTTCTTTCACGTGGCCGGCGGGGGACTCTGGACGAGTCTGGACCTCTTCCTCGGCCTGGTGCTCGGCCCGATCATGGGGAGCCTGTCCATCCCCGCCCGGATCGAGTTCACCACCAAATTCATGCCGAGGATGCTGCTGATCATGCCGACGCTGGTGGCCATGACCCTGGGCGCCGGATTCCAGCTCGCCCGCCACGTGGGCAATCTCGATGTCTCCTACCCGCACCACGGATGGCTGGTGGCCTCGATGGTCATCGTCGGCGTCATGGCCGTCATCGCCCTCGGCCTGCTCGAGCCGGCCAACCTCGCCGTGCTCTTCGAGCTCAAGAAGCCCCATCCCAACGGTGCCCGGATCCAGCGGCTGATGAAGGTGTTCATCTACACCGCCGGCATCACCGGCATCATGCAGATCGCCACCATCATCATCATGACCTTCCTGGCCAGCCGATGAGTGCGACCGCCGAGGTGATGCCACCCGGGTTCGGCGAGCCCGATGCCGAGGACCTCCGCCAGGCCGACTTCCCGCCGGTCATGCCCATCGCCGTCGCGACGCTCATCCTCGTCGTGGCCGGCGGCGTCTTCGTGGCCTCCCAGTACGGCCGACCGGCAAAGCTGATCGTCCCGACCATCCTCGCCGGAGTGGCCGTCCTGCTCCTGATCGTCAATGCCACGCTGGTGCTTCGGGTCAAAGAGTTCGCCCGGCCGGTCTTCTTCCGGGTGTTCGGGTGGGCGCTACTCGCCTACGCCGTGATCGCCGGGATCCTCGAGTACGTATTCATCTACGACAGCACGCCGGCCCGTGTGCTCACGCTGTTCACCGCCATGTTGATCCTCTTCGCCATCGACGTGCCGCTCATGTTGGCCTACTCGGTGGCCCGCTGGCAGCCACCCGACGCTCGCTAGGGGTACAGGATCGGGCTGCAACCCTGTCCGTCGACCAGGTCGAGTACTCATTCACGGGATACCCGTCGAAGGCCGACGGCAGCAGACCGCGACCCGCCTCGTCTGATCCGCCTCGTCTGATCCGCCTCGACTGATCCGCCGCCCAGACCCGTCTCCGCCGATCCTGAAGCGGCCCGGCAAGCACTCCAGCTAGGTGACCGGCAAGCACGACCCGGCACGCTCCTCGGACCCGCTCGACCTGGGCCGCCCCTCCGGGTGGAACCGGTCCCGACCACTGGAGCTTCCCTTGTCCATGCCCACCGTCATCCCCCCGCCTCCCCGCCCGCTCCGGCCGGTGAGCAGCCAGCACGACGCGACCCGACCGGACGAGCCCCCCGCCTCCGACGGCCCCTCCCTCCACATCGTCCCGTGGCTCGACCCGGTGGCCGATCCCCACGGTATGCACCCGTGCAGCCGGTACGTCGAGCTCTACTGGTTGGGCATCATCGGACCGAGCACCACCTGGCTGCTGCGTCGCCTCACCTACGGCCTTGAGGTCCACGGTGACGGGTTCGACCTTCACCTGCCCGAGACGGCCCGGGCTCTCGGGCTCGGCGACAAGATGGGCAAGAACTCGCCGTTCCGCCGGGCACTGGCCCGCCTCATCACTTTCGAACTGGCCCGGCCCCAGGGCTCTGGCGAGCTGGCCGTGCGACAGCACATTCCGCCACTGCCGCTCCGGCACCTGAGCCGACTGCCCGAGACGATGCAGCGAAGCCACCGACGGTGGATGGCCGAGCAGCGCCTGCCCGAGCCCGAGCAGATGCGGCGACGCGCCTCCCGGCTGGCATCCGGCCTGGCCGAGGCCGGGCACGACCGGGCCTCCATCGAGCAGCGGCTGGCCGGCTGGCAGTTCCACCCAGCTGTCGCTTTCCACGCCGCCGCCGAAGCGTCGTCCTCAGCTAGTCCGCCCCAGGAGGACATCCCGTCCGGCGGCCTCGACTAGCCGGGCTCGGCTTCGTGGCCAGCGGGGGTGAGCCCCCAGTAGGAGTCGATCGGCTCGATTTCGCCCCGGACGACCTTGTCGATCATTCGGCAGATCGGCAGGTCGAGGCCGTGCGTCTCGGCCAGCTCGAGGGCCACCCGGGCGGTGTTCACGCCCTCGGCCACCATGTGCATCTCGTCGAGAATATCCTCGAGCTTGCGGCCTTTGCCGAGTTGCTCGCCCACCCGGCGGTTGCGGCTGTGGGGGCTGACGCAGGTGGCGATGAGGTCGCCCATACCGGCCAGACCGGCGAAGGTGGCGGGCTTGGCGCCCAGGCACTCGCCCAGACGGATGAGCTCGGCCAGTCCGCGGGACATGACGGCAGCCCGGGTGTTGTCGCCGACTCCCAGGCCTTCGCCGATGCCGGCGGCGATGGCGATCACGTTCTTCAGCGCGCCGCCCAGCTCGCAGCCGATCACGTCGTCGTTGATGTAGACCCGGAAGACGCCCCGGGTGAACACGGCCTGGATGGCGCTGGCCACTTCGAGATCCTCGGTGGCGATCACCGCGGCGGCCGCCTTGCCGGACAGGATCTCCGAAGCGATATTGGGACCGGTGAGGGCGGCGACCGGATGCCCGGGCACCACCTGCTTGATCACCTCGGTCATCCGCAGGTGCGAGCCGCGCTCGAGACCCTTCGACAGACTTACCACCGGGATCCACGGTCGCATGTATGGAGACGCGTCCTCCAACACCCGGCGGAAGCCTGACGTCGGTACACCCATGATGACGAAGTCAGCGCCGCACACGGCCCTTTCGAGGTCCGACGTGGCCGAAAGCGCCGGGTCGAGGGTGAACCCGGGCACGTACTCGGGGTTCTCGTGGTCCTCGTCGACCGACCGGGCGACGTCGGGATTGCGGGCCCACAGCACCGTGTCGTGGTGGTGCGCCACGAGCGACGCCACCGTCGTGCCCCACGACCCTCCCCCGAGGACTGCGATCTTCACGAGCCAGACGGTAGTGCAGCGTGGCCGCCGTCACCCGGCTCCGCGCCACGCGTCCCTGCTGCACCCGGCTCCGCTGCACCTCTCTCCACAGCACCCAACTTCACAGCAACCGTCCCCTCAGCAGCGGGCCGACCGCCCCGCCGAGAATTCAGTCCTTGGGACGGGTGGCAAGCCAGCGGGCGAACTCCTCGGAGGTCCCGAGCGCCACCAGGGTCCGCACCCCGAAGCCGCTGCCGCCCTTGGTGTTGTACCAGCGGTTGTCGTCGGTGCGCGACGGTCCGGCGATGTCGAGGTGGGCCCACGGCACCTCGCCCACGAACTCCTGGAGCAACAGGGCGGCGCTGATGGAGCCCGCCTGGCCCGGACGACCCATATTCTTCATGTCGGCCACCTCGGACTCGATGTGGCCCGCGTAGTCCTCGGGCAGTGGCAGTGGCCACGACGGCTCGCCGGCTGTCGTGCCCGCCGCCTGCACGGCGTCGCGCAGCTCCTCGTCGTTGCCCAGCAGCGCGGCGATCTCCTTGCCTAGGGCCACGACGGCGGCACCAGTCAGGGTCGCCAGGTCGATGACGGCGTCCGGACCCTCCTCGACCGCCAAGGTCAGCCCGTCGGACAGGATGAGCCGTCCTTCGGCGTCGGTGTTGAGGACCTCGATCGTCTTGCCGCTCCGGGTGGTCAGCACGTCGCCGGGCTTGGTGGCCGAACCGCTCGGCATGTTCTCGGTCATCGGGGCCCAGGCCGTGATGGGGATCCGGCCGCCCAGCGCGGCGATGGCGTCGACCGCGGCCAACACGGCGGCGGCCCCACCCATGTCGGTCTTCATGGTCTCCATGCCGGTCGGAGGCTTGAGCGACAGCCCGCCGGAATCGAAGGTGATCCCTTTGCCCACCAGGGCCAGGTGGGGCTGGCGGCCGTCGAAGTCGTAGGGGTCGGACGGGGTATAGGTCACCTTGACCAGACGGGGCGGGCGCACTGACCCGGCAGCCACGCCCAACACACCACCCAGCCGCTCGGCCGCGATCCGCTCCTCATCCCACACTTCGACCTCGAGGCCCTCGACCCCCTCGAAGCGGTCGGCGACCACCTCGGCGAACCGCTCCGGGGTCAGGGAGCTCGGCGGCTCGTTCACCAGATCCCGGGCCAGTCCCACCGACCGGGCCACCCGACGGCCCCGGGCCGCACCATCGGCCACCGCATCGGCATCGCCATCACCGCCGGCCAGGACCAGGCCGACCAACCCGGTCGACGGATCCGCGCTGCGGAAGTCGTCATAGCTGTAGCTGGCGAGCGCCCCGCCCTCGGCTGCCGCAGCAGCTGTCGCGGCAGTGTCGACACCGGACACCGCGGGCAGTACGAGTACGGCGGTACCGCCCTTGCCGGCCGACCGCACGAAGGAGGCCGCCGCCCGCCGCAGTGACTCGGTGCCGGCGTCACCGGCCAGCTTGTCGGCCGATCCCAGGCCGACCAGCACGACCGTCGGACCGCCGTCGAGCGACCGCACGACCAGCGTCTGGGCCACCTTTCCCGAGAACCCCTGCTGTTCGCACCAGACGGCGTCGAGCGACGTCGGCAGGGCCACACCGTCGAGTGCCGCAGGATCGACGGCCACCACCGGGCCGTCGGTGGTGCTGTGCACGGGTACGCCCACGGCGGCCAGGTCGTCGGGCAGTGCGGTGCCGGACAGGGCGGTCACGTTGATCACGTCGGAGCTCCAGGGGGTAGAGGTGAGTACGGGAGGGAGGTCAGTCGGGGTCGGCGCTGCGCCGGCGCCGGGGATCACCCCGGGCCAGCAGGTGCTCGTCGCCCTCGGCCCAGCGGGCCAGCGCCCACAGCAGGTCGGACAGACGGTTCAGGTAGCGGCCGACCAGAGAGTCCTCGATGGGCGAGGACACCAGCAGGCGCTCGGCACGGCGGACGATGGTCCGGGCCAGGTCGAGGGCGGCCGACGCCCGGTTCGCCCCCGGAACCACGAACTCCGTCGGCATCGACACCCGGGAGATCAGGTCGTCGATCTGCACCTCGAGGGCAACCACCATCTCTTCGGTCACCAGCGTCGTACCGGCCACCAGCTTCGATCGGTGCGAGGGGTCGGTGGTGGCCTCGGCCATCAGCACGTAGAGCTCCCGCTCGAGGCGGGTGAGGAGTTCGTCGAGCTCGCTCCCGGGTGCCGCCTCGGCCCGAGCCAGGCCCATGGCAGCCTGGGCCTCGTCCACCGTGCCGGTGACCTGCATCATGGGCGAGTCCTTGGCCACCCGGCCCCCGTAGAGGAGCCCGGTCGTCCCGTCGTCGCCCGTCCGGGTATAGATCTTCAGCACGCTGTCCTCACCGCAATGATGCTAAACGACCAGCGTGGAACCACAGCCCGTCCTCCGTAACTGCGGCCGCGTGATCGCCGCCTCCGGAGCGCCCCGGAGGCCTCCCGACCCGCTCCAAACGCTCGACGGGCCGCTCCGGGCCCGTACCCCACTATCGTTGGTGGGCTATGGCCGCCCAACGCACCGAATCGAGCTACCTCAAGGCCGCCCGGGAGCGCGTCGTCATCTTCGACGGCGCCATGGGGACCAACCTCCAGGTGCAGGAGCTCACCGCCGACGACTTCGGCGGCCCTGACCTCGAGGGCTGCAACGAGCTGCTGGTGGTGACCCGTCCCGATGCCGTCGACAAGGTCCACCGTTCGTTCTTCGAAGTCGGCTGCGACGTCGTCGAGACCGATACCTTCGGGGCCTTCGCCCCCGTCCTGGCCGAGTACGGCCTGAGCGACCGTGTGCGCGAGTTGAACCTGGCGGCCGTGGCCATTGCCCGCAAGGCCGCCGACGACTACTCGACCCCGGACAAGCCCCGATGGGTGGCCGGCAGCATCGGTCCGGGCACCAAGTTCCCCACCCTCGGCCAGATCAGGTACGCCGACCTGCGCGCCGCCTACGAGGAACAGTCCGACGCGCTCATCGAGGGCGGAGCCGATCTCATCATCATCGAGACGGTCTTCGACCTCCTGCAGGCAAAGGCGGCTATCAACGGAGCCCGGCGGGCCATGAAGCGGGCCGGCGTCCGCCTACCTGTCCAGTGCCAGGTGACCATCGAACTGACCGGGACCATGCTGCCCGGCACCGAGGTCGGGGCGGCGCTGGTCGCCCTCCAGGCCATGGACATCGACGTGATCGGGCTCAACTGCGCCACCGGGCCCTCGGAGATGTTCGAGCCGCTGCGCCACCTGACTGGACATGCCGCCACCCCGGTGTCATGCCTGCCCAATGCCGGTCTCCCGTCGGTCGTCGACGGCAAGATGCACTACGACCTCGAGGCGCACCAGTTGGCCGAGTACCACCGCCAGTTCGTCTCAGAGCTGGGTGTTTCGGTCATCGGCGGCTGTTGTGGCACCACGCCGGACTACCTGAAAGCCGTGGTCGACGCCTGCGCCGACCTGACGCCCGCCGTCCGCACCACCGAACCCGAAGAGGGCGCCGCCTCCATCTACACCCACGTCCCGTTCACCCAGGACAGTTCGTTCCTGGTGGTGGGCGAGCGCACCAACGCCAACGGGTCGAAGAAGTTCCGCGAGGCCATGCTGGAGGCAGATTGGGACACGTGCGTGGCCATGGCCAAGGAACAGGTGAAGGAGGGCTCGCACGTCATCGACGTGTGCGTCGACTACACCGGCGCCGACGGCGTGGCCGACATGGAGGCGGTCGCCTCACGGTTCGCCACCCAATCCACCGCCCCCCTGATGGTCGACTCCACCGAGGCCCCCGTCATCGAGACGGCCCTGTCGTGGATCGGCGGTCGGGCGATCATCAACTCGGTCAACCTGGAAGAGGGCGATGCCGAAGGTACCCGGCTCGACTCGTTCCTGACACTGGCCAAGGAGTTCGGGGCGGCGGTCGTCTGCACCTGCATCGACGAGGAGGGTCAGGCTCGCACGGCCGACTGGAAGGTGCGGGCAGCCACGGCCATCCACGACATCGCCGTCGAGCGCTACGGACTGCACCCTCAGGACCTGATGTTCGACGCCCTCGCCCTCCCCCTTTCGACCGGCATGGAGGAGAGTCGTCAGGACGGCATCGAGACCATCGAAGGCATCCGCCGGATCAAGGCCGAGCTGCCCGGCGTCTACACGGTGCTCGGGCTCTCCAATGTGTCGTTCGGCCTCAACCCGGCGGCGCGGCAGGTCCTCAACTCGGTCTTCCTCCACGAATGTGTGGAGGCCGGCCTCGATGCGGCCATCGTGCACGCTTCGAAGATCCTGCCTCTGGCCAAGATCGATGACCGGGCCAAGGAGGTCTGCCTCGACCTCATCTACGACCGGCGCACGGAGGGCTACGACCCGCTGTCCGAGTTGCTCACCATCTTCGAGGGCGTCTCGGCCTCCTCGATGGCGGCCACTGAGGACCGGACGGGCTGGACCGTCGAGCGCCGGCTCGAGCACCGCATCATCGACGGCGACCGCAACGGCATCGAGGCCGACCTCGACGCGGCCATGGCCCAGGGCCTGACCCCGCTCGTGATCATCAACGAGTTCCTCCTGGCCGGCATGAAGACGGTCGGCGAGCGGTTCGCCTCGGGCGAGATGCAGCTCCCGTTCGTACTGGGTTCGGCCGAGACCATGAAGACCGCGGTCGCCTACCTCGAGCCCTTTATGGAGAAGGCTGACCAGGGCGGCAAGGGGACGATGGTCCTGGCCACGGTCAAGGGCGACGTCCACGACATCGGCAAGAACCTGGTCGACATCATCCTCACCAACAACGGCTACACGGTCCGCAACCTCGGCATCAAGATCGGCATCACCGACATGGTGGGCGCCGTCGAGGAGTTCGGGGCCGACGCCATCGGCATGTCCGGGCTGCTGGTCAAGTCCACCCTGATCATGCGCGAGAATCTGGAGGAGCTCAACCGGCGGGGCCTCTCCCATATCCCGGTCATCTTGGGCGGCGCCGCCCTCACCCGGACCTACGTCGAGCGCGACCTGCGAAAGGTCTACGACGGCCGCCTGTTCTACGGCAAGGACGCCTTCGAAGGTCTGCGCACCATGGACCGCCTGGTCGAGATGCGCAAGACCGGCGAGGACGATCCCGAGTTCGGCACGGCCATCGGTGGCCGCGACCTCGGGCCCCGCAAGAGCGAGCTGCGCAAGCAGGCGGCCGAAGAGGCGCGTGCCCGGGGCGAGCTGTTGCCGGCCCGGTCGCCGGAGGTGGTCGCCGACAACCCGACATTCAAGCCGCCCTTCCTGGGGAGCAGGGTGGCCAAGGGGATGGCCATCAACGAGATCGCCACCTTCCTCAACGAGACAGCCCTGTTCCGGAACCAGTGGGGTTTCAAACCCGTGGGCGGTGAGGACGACGCCTCGTTCAAGGAGCGGGTGCGGAGCCTGCTGCGCGATCAGCTGTCCACGGCCAAGGCCGGTCAGTTCCTGGTGCCCCAGGTGGCATGGGGCCACTTCGCCGCCAACGCGGACGGTGACGATCTGGTGCTCTTCCAGGACGAGAGCCGCACCAATGAGCTGATGCGCTACAGCTTCCCCAGGCAGACCGAGTCACCGTGGCTGTGCATCAGCGACTTCTTCCGCTCGATCGAGTCGGGTGAGCCCGACTGGGCCAGCTTCCAGGTGGTGACCATGGGGGAACGGGTGTCCGAGGAGGCGGGCCGACTGCGGGCAGAAGACCAGTATCAGAACTACCTCTATCTCCACGGTCTGGGAGTCGAGATGGCCGAAGCACTGGCCGAGTTCTGGCACCGCCGGATCCGCGAGGAGCTCGGCTTCGCCGACGAGGACGGCCCCACGCTCACCGGTCTGTTCCGTCAGAAGTACAGGGGCGGTCGCTACTCGTGGGGCTATCCGGCCTGCCCCAACCTCGAGGACAACGCCAAGGTCGTCGACCTCCTCGGGGCTGACCGCATCGGGATCGAGGTGAGCGAGGGGTTCCAGCTCCACCCCGAGCAATCGACGACTGCGATCATCTGCCACCATCCGCAGGCCAAGTACTTCGTCGCCTGACCCCTGACCTCCGACACTTGACACTTGACACTTGACACTTGACACTTGGCGGCTGGCGAAAGGCGGCCGGCGACCGTCGCAGTGGCCGTGACAGACCGGACAGGCACAGGATGCACCCGTACCGCACCCGAAACGCAGCTGAGTCGGAACACCATCCACGGTAAAATTGTCAAATGTGAAGACAGTTTCTCTGGTGCACGGTGGATCGATCGGGATACTCACCGGGACGGCGCGTACCGAGGCCGACCTCGTCGTTGCCATTGTGGTCATCTCGGCGATTCTCCTGCTTGTGCACTTCGTCCGGAATCTCGCCTTCAAGCGACGTAGAGCCAGGGGCGCGGCCCAGTTCGACTCGAACGCCTCCCACTTCGCGCACGACACTGGGTCGCCCACACCGGCAATGCGTCCCGTTACCGCACCCAAGGACAGTGCCCATACCCCGGTGGCGCCTTCCTTCACGGCCAATCAGCATGAGTCCACATTCCGGCCGAAGCACGCCCGGTCGGCCCAGGCCGCACCGACGGCGCCGCCCCGGAGTACCCCGCGGCTGATTGCGCCGTCGACCAGCACGAGTAATCCGCCACCGCTACGGTCGTCTGCGCCGGAACCGGCGGCCGTCCCCTCTGGCCGGCCGACGGAAGCGGATCCGCTCGGCCTGCCGATGCTCCCCCCGTTGCCACCTGTGCCCGGCACCAGTTGACGGCATCGGGGCCCACTCACCGACTCACCGACTCACCAAATGTCGGAGCAAGGTCCTACAGCGCCAGGATGGCACCGCCGTCAACCACCAGAGCGCTTCCGTTGACGAAGGCGGACTGGGCCGAGCACAGGAAGGTGGCAACCGCCCCGAAGTCGGCCGGATCGCCCATTACCCCTGCGCCGCCCAGCTCCTTCATCCGGTCGGTGGCGTGCGGCCCTGGGGCCAGCATGTTGAGGGTGATCCCGCTCGACTCGGCGGCCACATCCTGAGCGGCCGTCTTGATCCACGCCCAGAGGCCCGTCCGAGCGGTGTTCGATAGGGCCAGCGCCGGTGCCGGCTGCTTGACCGTGTATGAGGTGATGCAGCAGATCCGGCCCCACCCGGCGGTGCGCATGTGAGGCACAGCCTCACGCACCAGCCGGATCGATGTCGTCAGATTGGCGTTGAGTGCGGCATCGATGGCCTCGTCGGTCAGGTCGAGGGCCCGACCGGGGGGCGGTCCGCCGGCGTTGGCCACCAGGATGTCCAGGCCGCCGAACCGCTCGACGGTGGCGGCCACCAGTCGGGCCGGCTCGTCGGGGTCGGTAACGTCGCCGGCGCACACCTCCACGTCGACGCCCGCTGCGGCCGCGGTCCTCTTGGCCGCGGCCAGGGTCGAGGTGTTCCGCCCCGAGATCATGACCCGCACACCTTCGCCGGCAAGCGCCAGGGCCGTGGCCCTCCCGAGGCCTTTGGATCCGGCCGTCACGAGTGCCACCTTTCCCTCGATCCCGAGATCCATGTCCGGCCCCCTCAGCCGTCTACGACCACGAGATCGTGGTCCACGGTGTTAAGCGGCTCCGGCCTACCGTCGGACCCGATCACGACGATGTCCTCCAGCCGCATGCCGAACCGGCCGGACCGGTAGATGCCGGGCTCCACCGAGAAGGCGTGGCCCGGCACCAGCACCTCCTCGTTCCCGACTACCAGGTAGGGGTCCTCGTGTTCCTCGATACCGATGCCGTGACCCGTGCGGTGGACGAAGAACTGGCCATAACCGGCAGACTCGATGACGTCCCGCGCCACCGCGTCCACCGATGCCGCGGTCACGCCCGCCCGGGCCGCCGCCACCGCCGACTGCTGAGCGGCGAACAGGACGTCGTAACACTCCCGCACCTCGCCCGACGGGGTGCCGGTCACCACCGTGCGGGTGATGTCCGAGCAGTAGCCGATGTCGCCGTCGAGCGACAGGGTGCCGCCGAAATCACACACCACGGTCTCGTCGCGCCCGATCACCCGGCCGCCAGGCTCGTGGTGGGGGCTCGCGGCGTTGGGGCCGCTCCCGACGATGGCGAAATTGACCGCGCTGTGGCCCTCGTCCACCAGCATCGACCCGAGGTCGGCCGAGACCGCCGCCTCAGTCCGCCCGACCAGCGGGATCCCGCCCGCCTGCAGCACGGTGGCCACCCGGTCGGCGGCCGCCCCGGCGGCCCGAAGCGCGGCCAATTCGGCGTCGTCCTTGACGGCCCGAATCGGCGAGGTGACACCAGAGGCCCCCAGCCAGGTGGCATCGGGCAGGCAGGCCTGCAGCGCCAGCACGGTGGTGGCCCAGGCCCGGTCCGAGACGGCGAAGCGGCCCGCCGCCGACGAGCGGACGAGATCTACCACCAGGTCCATCGGGTCCTCGGCGTCCGACCAGGGCCGCACGCTGAACAGGTCGCCACCGTCGGACACCCGCGGTGCCTCCAGCCCGGGCACCACCAGCACCGGGTCACCGACTAGTGGGAGGACCAGGAGGGTCAGCCGTTCCAGCGGCATCGCACGGTATCCGGTCAGCCACGGCAGGTCGGCCCCGTGGGAGAGCAGCAGCACGTCGACGCCCAGTTCCCCCATGCGGTCGCGCACTCGGGCGAGCCGGGTGCGGCGGGCGTCGAGGGCCGTCGGGGTCAACTCGTTCACCACCTGATCACCGGGCCGTCATCGTGACGGTCACGGGCGCCGGGGCCGAAGAGCCGGTCGAGGCGTCGGCCGCCTGGCGGGCGTGGTAGCTCGAACGGGTCAGCGGCGAGGCCTCGACGTGGGCGAACCCGAGGGCCATGCCCTCCTCCCGCAACGATTCGAATTCGGTCGGCGTCCACCACCGGGCCACGGGAAGGTGGGTGGCGCTCGGTCGCAGGTACTGGCCAAGGGTCACGATGTCGACCCCGACGGCGCGCAGGTCGATCAGCGTCGAGCGCACCTCGTCGTACTCTTCCCCCATACCGAGGATGATTCCTGACTTGGTGGTGAGTCCGGCGGCGGCCGCCCGGGCCAGCACGGTGAGGCTGCGGGCGTAGCCGGCCGACGGGCGCACCGCCCGCTGCAGCCGGGCCACCGTCTCGATGTTGTGGTTGAGGACGTCCGGCCGAGCGTCGAGGATCGTCTCGAGCGAGGCGCGGTCGCCCTTGCAGTCCGAGATCAGGACCTCGACGGCCGTGCCCGGGCTCGCCTCCCGCACGCGTGCGATGGTCTCAGCAAAGGCGCCAGCGCCGCCGTCGGCCAGGTCGTCCCGGGCGACACAGGTGATCACGGCATGGGCCAGGTCCATCCGGGCCACGGCCTCGGCCACCCGTGCCGGTTCGTCGGCGTCGACCGGAAGCGGGTGGCGGGTGTCGACCTGGCAGAATCCGCACGCCCGGGTGCACCGGGATCCGTTGATCATGAAGGTGGCCGTCCCGTCGGACCAGCATTCGTAGATGTTCGGGCAGCCGGCCTCCTCGCACACGGTGACCAGGCCGAGATCGCGGAAGTCGTGCTGGAGTCCGAGATACGCGTCGGCCATGGTCGCCTTCACCCGCAGCCACTCGGGCTTGCGTGCGGACAGGGCAACGCCGGCCGCCGGGTCGACGCCGGAGCGGGCCATCCGCCGCTCGAGGGCCGTGCCTCCGGTGCCGACCAACGTGACCGGCGTGCCGTGCGACCCGGAGCTTCCCGACCGGGACCTACCCCCTGACCACCCCGACCCGAGGCCTGTCGAGGTTCCGTCCCGGGCCCCGTCGGTCACGGCAGCTACGTCGTCGATCGGCCCCCAGACACCACGAGCGGCAACGAGGACGGCGTCCACCGCGTCGGCCATGGTGACGACGATCCCCTCGGCGGCCAGCGAGGTCATCGGGTGGTCGGTGATCCCGCAAGGCACGATGTGGTCGAACCAGGAGAGGTCGGTGGAGACATTGAGTCCGAAGCCGTGGGTGGTCCGCCCCCGGGCCGTACGGACGCCGATGGCGGCGACCTTTCTCGGCCCGTCGGGACCGGTCCCTGGCGAGTTCGGGTCGATCCACACGCCGGGGTAAGCGGGCATGCGGCCCACGCGGTCGGCCGGTATCCCGAGCACTACCAGCGCGTCGATCACCACCTGTTCCACCTGGCGGACGTGCTCCGGACCGCGGTGGGGGCCAGTTCCGACGGTGCAGACCGGGTAGCCGACGAGCTGCCCGGGACCGTGGAAGGTGACGTCGCCACCGCGGTCGACCTGGAAGAGCTCCGCGCCGACGCTCTCCGGATCGACCAGGACGTGGGCCCGGTCGGCGTGCGAACCCAGCGTGTAGACCGGTCCGTGCTCGACCAGCAGGAGGTAATCCTCCTCGGAGCGCGCCGCCAACGCACGTTGCAGGTCCCACGCCTCGGCATAGGGGACGCGCCCGAGCCACCGCGCCCTCATGACGCGAACCGTCGCGGGAACCGGCGTGTAGTCGACGTCACGACGGACTACAGCTCGCCGACCCAGTCGCGGTCGTCGAGGATGGCCGCCAACCGGGCCAGGAACCGGGCGACGTAGGCGCCGTCGACGGCACGGTGGTCGAAGTTCATGGCCACCAGGCCCACCGAATGGATCCCGATCGACTCTGTCCCGTCGGGAAGCTCCACCACCACCGGCTTCCGGGATACCCCGTCGGTGGAGAGGATGGCCACCTGCGGTTGGTTGATGATTGCTCCGGTGATGAGTGTCCCGAACGGCCCGGCATTGGTGATCGAGAACGTCCCGCCGCTGATGTCGTCGAGACTGAGGCGCTTGGTGCGGGCCCGGTCGGCCACGTCGCGGATCCGACGGGCCATCCCCCGCAGGTTCAGTTCCTCGGCATTGTGGACCACGGGGACGATCAGTCCTTCGTTGTCGAGGTCGACGGCGATGCCCAGGTTGAGGTCGTGATGAACCACCAGCGTGTCGTTACCCACCGAGGCGTTGAGGTGCGGGTACTCAGCCAGTGCCTCGACCGTGGCTCGGGCCACGAATGGGAGGTACGTCAGTCCGAACCCTTCGTCCTCCCGGAAGCGATCGCCGTGTGCCCGTCGAACCTGTTCGACCTTCTCGTAGTCGATCTCCCGGACCATCAGGGTATGGGCCGAAGTGGCCTTGGATCGGATCATGTGCTCCGCGGTCCGGCGGCGGATGTTCGTGAATGGAACGACCTCGTCCCGGGCGCCGGGACGGACCCCGTCGGTCGTGGGCACGGCGGGAGCGGTCGGTGCCGGCGGGGGTGGCGGTGCGGACGACGGAGCTATGGGCGCCGGTCGCTGGGCGGCGATGCTCGGCACAGCTGCCGGCGGCGTGCCGCCCTCGATGACAGCCTCGACATCCGCCCGGGTGATGCGGCCCTCCAGACCGGTGCCCCGGATGGTCGACGGGTCGAGGTCGTGCTCGGCGAGGAGCTTGCGCACCACCGGCGAGAGCAACCGGGCCTGGTCCGCGGCCGCCGGGGTTGACGGGAGCCTGGACCCGGTCGGTGCCACGGCCGCCGGTGACGGTATCGGAGCGGGCGGGACGGCTGAGGGCGGCACCGGCTCGTCGGGCAGCGACGACAGCGCCGGCGACACAGGTGTCACCGGCGTCGCCGAACGTGTAGGTGCAGATGCCGGCACTGGTGCCCGTGCGGCGACCGGTGCAGGTACAGGTGCCGGGGCGGTCGAGGTGGTCGGAGCAGGTGCGGCCGCCGGAGCAACTGCCGCGACCTCCGGCGCCGGTGCACCCGAACCGGTGCCAGCGTCGCCATCGATGACCGCCAGCGCGACGCCCACGTCGACCGTGTCCCCCTCCTCGACCAGGATGGCGGTGAGGACACCGGCGGCCGGTGAAGGCACCTCGGAGTCGACCTTGTCGGTGGACACCTCGAACAGCGGCTCATCGCGGGCGACGGTGTCGCCGACGGCCTTGAACCACTTGGTGATGGTTCCCTCGGTCACCGTCTCTCCGAGCTGAGGCATGGTCACGTCAGGCAAGATGGAGCCCCCTTCCGGTCAAGGCGAGCACCGTCTCGCCGAACGTTTCGGACAGGGACGGGTGCGGTTGGAGGAACTGCGCCACTTCGTCGGCCGTGGCCTCCCAGTTGACGGCCAGGTAGCCGGCGCCGAGCTGCTCGGTCACCCACGGACCGACCATATGGACCCCGAGAATTCGCCCGGTGGTGCCGTCGGGTCGTTTTTCGGCCACCAGCTTCACCATGCCTTCGGTCTCGCCGATGATCCGGGCCCGGCTGTTCCCCCCGAAAGGATCCTTCTTCACCACGGCATCGATTCCGGCTTTCGTCGCCGCTTCCTCTGTCATGCCGGCAAAGGCGACCTCGGGATGGCAGTAGATGGCCCATGGCACCCGGGTGTAGTCGACCGGTGCCACCGGCTCGCCCAGGATCGACTTGATGATCACGATGGCCTCGGCAAAGGCCACGTGGGCCAGCTGCGGGGTGCCGGCGACCACGTCGCCCACTGCCCACACGCCCTCCGCGCTGGTCCTCATGTACGGGTCGGCGACCACGAATCCCCGGTCGTCGATGGTGACCCCGGCTTCGTCGGTGACCAGGCCCTCGGTCCGGGGTCGGCGGCCGACCGAGACCACCACGGCCTCGACGGCCAGCTGCTCGCCCTCGCCGAACGTCACGACCGTGCTCTGTCCCGACGCATCGGGGGTGTGTCCCTTCAAGGACACCCCGGCCTTGACGTCGATGCCCCGCTTCTTGAACGACCGGGCGACCGTCCGCACCACGTCGTCATCGCACTCGTTGAGGATGGTCGGGAGCGCCTCGAACACCGTCACCGAGGTCCCGAGGTCGGAGAACATTGACGCGAACTCGCACCCGATGGCCCCCCCTCCGATCACGGCCACCGACTCGGGAAGGCGGTCGAGGGCCAGCACCTCGTCGGAGGTCAGGACGACGGTTCCGTCGATGTCGAAGCCCGGGATGGTGCGGGGCACGGAGCCGGCGGCGAGCACCACGTCTGTGCCGGTCACCTCCACCGTCGTCCCGTCGTTACCCGCGATCCGGACACAGTGGTCGCCGAGCAGCGTGCCGCTGCCGTTGAACACCGTCACTCCTCGGCCCTTGAGTAGACCGGCGAGACCGGCGAACAGCTGGGTCACGACCTGTTGCTTGCGCTCCTGGCTGATCGAGAAGTTGACCGTGGGCTCCTTCTGGTCAGGTCCGGACTCGATGCCGAAGTCGGCGGCCGAACTCACCGTGCGGTAGACGGCCGCTGTCTCCAGGAACTCCTTGGCCGGGACACACCCCCGGTGCAGGCACGTACCTCCCACCTTGTCCAACTCCACCAGCCCGATCGACAGCCCGGCAGCCGCGCCGTAGAGGGCGGCGGCGTATCCGCCCGGCCCTCCTCCGACGATCACCACATCGAAGTGCTGTGTCCCCGCTGTCGTACCGGTCCCCCCCGTTGCGGTCTGTTCCGTTGCCACCTCGGGTTCCGTAGGAACCACCTCCATCGGGATGTCGTCGTCGTCCGTGCCGACGGGAATCCACCGGCCTCGATGACCGTGACACCTCGTCGACACGCGATCCCAAGACTACCGGTCGCGACCCCGACGGACGTCAGTCGGACGTGCCCCCGACCGGCCGGCGACCCCACGTCGCCACCATCGGCGCGGTGGCCACGTCCAGGCGACCGGCGGTCAAGTTGGCGAGGTGGCGGTCGAGCTCCTCCTCGGTCGCCCCGCCGTCGGCCATCAGACCGGCCCGGGTCTGCTCGACGGTGGCCCGCTCCAAGACCGAACTGGCCGGCGACGTCACCGGGAAGTGCGCCTCCGCCTCGATCTCGACCAACCCGAGGTCCCGGAACAACCGGGGAAGGGTGCGTCCGAAGGACAGGTCGGCGCCCCGCCCGGCGAGCAGCGAGCGGAAGCCCCTGCGGACCCGGTTGGCCAGCTCCTGGTTCGGTCCGTACTCGTCGATGCAGGCCAGTGGCTGGAGAGCCGGGTCGGCATCTTCGACGACGAGCCACCCTCCCGGACGCAGCAAGGCGGCCAGGGAGGCGGCCACCGTCGCCCGCTCCGGCAGGTGCACGAGGACCAGGCGGGCATGGATCAAGTCGAACGGGCCTGTCGGGAGCGGGTCGGCCACCACGTCGTGGCGTTGCACCGTGACCCCGGCCGGTCCCGGGTCGCCGATCCAGGACACGTCGATGTCGGTGGCCAGGACCGAGCCCTGTGGTCCTGTCCGTTCGGCCAGCCACGCGGCCACCGTCGGCCCCCCGGCGCCGACCTCCCAGCAGCGCCATCCCGGTCCCACACCGGTGGACTCCAGGACCCGGAAGGTGGCAGGGTCGAACAGCTCGCTGATGGCCGTCAGTCGGATGCCGGCCTCGATCTGGCGGTTGTCGAGGAGGTAGCCCTCGTCGGTTCCGGACGGCCCGGTCAGGAGAGGACCCGCCGACGGAAGTTTCGCAGCCCGAGCCCGAGGAAGAGCGCCAGGAAGGCGACCAGTACCGGGTAGATGACGTACAGCGGCATGTGGGGCGCGTCGGTAAAAGCGGCCCGCATCCCCTCATTGATGTAGATCAACGGGTTGATGAGCACTAGGGTCTGCAGCCAGTGCCAACCGCCCACCGCCACCGGCGCCAGCCGTGTGAAGGCGTAGTAGGTGCCGCCGAGGAACGTCACGGGCAGGATGATGAACCCGAACATCAGGCCGATGTTGCGGGGCTCGAAACTCGTGCCGAGGAGCAGGCCGAGCGCCGCCATGGTCACACACGCCAGCGGCACCACGGTCACGATCACCGGCCAGTGGAGCGACAAGTGGGCCTCCACCCCCTTGGCGTGGACGACGGAGGCGATGGGGAGCACCAGAGCAGCCGAAATGAGCCCCTGAACGGCACCCGACAGCACCTTGGCCATGGCCACCAGCCAGATGGGGCAGGGCGCCTGGACCCGGTCCTCGATCTCACGCGTGTAGCCGAACTCCTGGGACATGGTCAGCGCCACCGACTGGACGCCCTGGAAGAGGATGGAGATGCCCACCACCCCGGGCACGAGAACCGTGGCGAACGCCGATTGGGCTGCGGCGTCGGCACCACCGATGCCCTGACCGATCTTGGGAAATACATAGAGGAAGACGAAGCACAGCAGGAACGGCTGGATGAGGGTCCGGGCCACGAACTCGAACAGATGCTTGCGCAAGACGACGAGGTCCCGCAGCATCAGCGCCCATAGAGCGGCGCGACCGGCGGCGAAGTCGGAATGACCGGGCCGGAGGTGCACGGCGTGTCCGGGTCCGGGTGCGGTTGCGTCGAGGACGGTCATCAGTCTCGGAGCTCGTTGCCGGTGAGGCTGATGAACACGGTCTCCAGTGTGGGTTCGGCCACCGAGATGTCGAGGACGGGGAAGCCGGCGTCCTCGGCGCCGGACACCACGGCCGGAAGCAGTCGGTCCGTCCCCTTCACATGGAGTTCGACCCCACCCTCAATCGGCCGGGTGCCGGTGATTCCCGGTATCCGATTGGTCAGCTCCCGGGCCAACACGTCACGGTCTCCGGTCGCCGTCACGGTGACGATGGTGTCCGCGTCGACCTGGCACTTGAGAGCGGCCGGGGTGTCCAGGGCGAGCAACTTGCCGCCGTCCATGATGGCCACCCGCCCGCACAACTGGTCCGCCTCCTCCATGTAGTGGGTCGTAAGCAGGATGGTTTGGCCCTCGATGTTGAGCTCCCGCAGGATCTCCCACAGAGCGAGGCGGCCCTGGGGGTCGAGTCCGGCGGTCGGCTCGTCGAGGAACAGGACCGCGGGACGGTGGAAGATGGCCCGGGCCACCATCAGGCGCTGGGCCATGCCGCCCGAGAGCGCGTAGACCGACGCGGAAGCCCACTGCTGGATTTGGAACTGCTCGAGCAGCCGGTTGGCCTCGCGCCGTGACTCCCTGGACGGTATGCCGAACAGACGGCCGTGGAAGTAGAGGTTCTCCCAGACCGTCAGCTGGCGGTCCAAGGTGTTCTGCTGGCTCACGATCCCGAGGATCTGTTTGGCCGTTGCCGGCTGGCGGACCACATCGATGCCGGCGACGAAGGCGCGGCCGGACGTCGGGACCACCCGCGTCGTCAACATTCCCGCTGTCGTGGTCTTGCCGGCGCCGTTCGGACCGAGAAGACCGAAAATCTCACCTTCGGCGACCTCGAGATCGAGCCCGTCCACGGCGGTGAAGGCCGAGCCGGGATAGACCTTGGTCAGTCCCTCGGTCCGGATGACCGGTCCCGGCCCGCCAGGAGCGGCCGGGCGGTCTCCGACGGCGGGGGCGGGGGCGGTCGCGGACATGGGTACTCCCGTGACACTACCCTCACCCCCCCCCGACGCCCACCGTGGTTAGGCGAGCTGCACCAGTGCTACTTGGGCGGCATCCGGATGCCACCGTCGAGGCGGATCACCTCGGCGTTGAGATAACTGTTGGTGGCGATGTGGGCGACCAGGTCGCCGTACTCGGCCGGGTTGCCGAGACGCTTCGGGAAGTTGACCGACTTGGCCAGGGCGCCGCGGGCCTCGTCGGGCAGCATGGCCAGCAGCGGCGTATCGAACAGGCCGGGGGCGATGGCCATAACGCGGATGCCGACGACGGCAAGGTCGCGGGCGGCGGGCAGGGTCATGCCGACCACGGCGCCCTTGGAGGCCGAGTAGGCGAGCTGGCCGATCTGTCCGTCGATGGCGGCGACGGAGGCGGTGTTCACGATCACACCGCGCTCGCCGTTTGCCTGCGGTTCCACCTGGGCGATGGCGGAGGCGGCCTTGGTCATGACGTTGAAGGTGCCGATGACATTGAGGTCCTGGATGAACTTGAACGGTGCCAGATCGTGGGGCGAACCGTCCCGGTTGATGACCCGACCCACCCAGCCGGTGCCGGCGCAGTTGACGGCGATCCGCAGGTTGCCGCCGTCGGCCGCCTGATCCACCGCCTTCTGGCAGTCATCGGGATCGGTGACGTCGCCGGCCACGTAGTTGGCCGTTCCGCCGATCTCGGCGACGACCTGCTTGGCCCCCTCCTCGTTGCGGTCGAACACGGTGACCCGCACGCCCTCTGAGGCGAGCTTTCGGGCCGTGGCCTCACCGAGGCCCGAGGCCCCACCGGTGATGATTGCTGAACTTCCGTTGATCTCCATGGCGTCAGATTACGGGAGCAGCTGCCCCTGGCCCAAACCGGGGTCCGGCGGGGGCCCCGAGGGGTCCTGACGGGCCGCCGCCGCGGTGGCCAGGGCGTCGACCACGTCGTTCATCCGGTCGCCCGAGTGACCCTTCACCCATTCGAAGGTGATAGCGCGGCCCGGGTCGAGGGCCAGGGCGAACAGGGTCTCCCACAGGTCACGGTTGGCCACCGGCTTCCCTTGGGAGTTCTTCCATCCCCGCCGCATCCACCCCGCGTGCCACCGCTGGCGGAAGCAGTTGACGACATAGGTGGAGTCGCTCACCACATGGACCGGGCCGGGCAGGGTCTCGAGGGCCCGTATGACCGCCAGGACCTCCATGCGCTGATTCGTGGTGTGGGGTTCGCCACCAGAATCGGAGGTCCCACCGTCGACCGCCCAGCCCCAACCACCGGGCCCGGGGTTCCCGAGGCACGAACCGTCGGTGTAGACGATGATCGGGGACCCGTCGGCGTGCGGGTGAGGTGCATCCACCGCCCCAGCATGCCCGCTCGGCCACCGCCCCGGTGCGCACGACGTGGACCGTTCAGCCGGGCCGCATGGTGTGCCGGTCCCTGGACATGGGACGATGGCCATCATGTTGTTCGACGGCGTCGCCCACCAGCTTCCCGACCTCGATCCCGAAGAGACCGAGGAATGGCTGGCTGCGTTCGACGACGTGGTCCGAGTACACGGTCGCAACCGGGCCCGCTACCTCCTGATGCGGGTGCTCGAGCGGGCCAGGCGGTCCCAGGTCGACTTCCCGGTGACCGTGTCCACGCCGTACGTCAATTCGATCCCCTCCGATGCCGAGCCCGACTTCCCGGGTGACGAGTACCTGGAGCGCCGGATCCGGGCGTTCATCCGCTGGAACGCCGCGGTCATGGTGGTCCGGTCCAACATCCGCTCCGAAGCGGTAGGCGGGCACCTGGCCACCTACGCCAGCTCCGCCGCCTTGTACGAGGTGGGCTTCAACCACTTCTTCCGGGGCAAGGACGACGGGGGTCCGGGCGACCAGGTCTACTTCCAGGGCCACGCCTCCCCCGGCATCTACGCCCGGGCATTCGTCGAGGGCCGGTTCGACGAGCACGAACTCGACAACTTCCGGTTCGAGGGGGGGGGCGACGGGCTCTCGTCCTATCCCCATCCCCGCCTGATGCCCGAATTCTGGGAGTACCCGACGGTCTCGATGGGGCTCGGGCCGATCAATGCCATCGCCCAGGCCCACCTGGCCCGCTACCTCGCCGCCCGCGGGTTGGTCGACACGTCGCACAGCCGGGTCTGGGCCTTTGTCGGCGACGGCGAATTCGACGAGCCCGAGACCATCGCCCTCCTCGGCATGGCTGGTCGGGAGCACCTGGACAACCTCACCATGGTGGTCAACTGCAATCTCCAGCGGCTCGACGGCCCGGTGCGCGGCAACGGCAAGGTGATCCAGGAGTTCGAGGCCACCCTGCGGGGAGCGGGGTGGAACGTGATCAAAGTGATCTGGGGCCGCACGTGGGACGAGCTGCTGGCCAGGGACGTCGACGGTGTGCTCCTGGCCAAGATGAACGAGACCGTCGACGGCGAGTTCCAGAAGTACGCCACCGAGTCGGGGGCGTACATCCGGGAGCACTTCTTCGGTCCCGACCCCCGATTGGCCGCGCTCGTCGAGCACCTGAGCGATGCCGACCTGCAGAGCCTCCCCCGCGGCGGCCACGACTACCGGAAGCTGTATGCCGCCTACCGGGCGGCCACCGAGCACGCCGGGGCACCCACGGCCATCCTGGCCAAGACCATCAAGGGGTGGACGCTCGGGCCCGAAATCGAGGCCCGCAACGCCACCCACCAGATCAAGAAGATGACCAAGGACCAGTTGCGGGCCCTGCGCGACCGGCTCTTCCTCCACGAGGAGATCGCCGAGGCCGACCTCGACGAGGACCTCCCCCCGTACTACCGGCCATCACCCGACTCGGAAGCGGGCAAGTACCTGGCCGAGCGACGCCGGCTCCTCGGCGGGCCCCTCCCGAGTCGCATGCTGCGTGCCCAGCCGTTGCCGGCGCCCTCACCCGATACGTTCGCCGACCTACTCGGGGGCTCCGGTCGCCAGGAGGTGTCGACCACCATGGCGTTCGCCCGGCTGCTGCGGTCGCTCACCCGCGACCCCGGCATCGGTCGGCGCATCGTACCCATCGTGTCCGACGAGGCCCGGACCTTCGGCCTCGAGTCGCTGATCAGCGAAGTCCAGATCTACGCCCCGGACGGCCAGCGGTACACCCCGGTCGACGCCGGGTTGGCCCTCCACTACGCGGAGAGCGACACCGGGCAGATCCTCGAGGAGGGGATCACCGAGGCGGGTGCGTCCGCCACCTTCACCGCCGCCGCCACCTCCTACGCCACATGGGGCGAGTCGCTCATCCCCTGCTACCTCTTCTATTCGATGTTCGGCTTCCAGCGGGTCGGGGACCTGCTGTGGGCCCTAGGGGACAGCCGGGGCCGGGGCTTCCTCCTCGGTTGCACCGCAGGGCGCACCACCTTGAACGGCGAGGGACTCCAGCATCAGGACGGCCACTCGCTCCTCCTGGCATCGGCCTATCCGTCGGTGGCGGCATACGACCCGGCGTTCGCCTACGAAGTGGCGACGATCATGGAGGACGGGATCCGGCGGATGACCGGGCCCGTAGCCGAGGACCGCTTCTGGTACCTCACCCTCTACAACGAGAACTACGTCATGCCGGCACTGCCGGCGGACCTCACCGAGGCCGAGCGGGTCCGGTCGGGCACCGTCGAAGGAATGTACCGCTTCGTCGGGGCCCCGGACGAGATGCCGAAGTCGGCACCGCGGACCACGCTGCTGTTTTCGGGGACGGCCTGGAAGGCGGTCATGGAAGCCCGCCGGCTGCTGGCCGAGGACTGGGGCATCGGGGCCGAGGCCTGGTCGGTCACCTCCTACAAGTCTCTCCGCGAGAACGCTCTCTCGGCCGAGCGCCACAACCGACTCCATCCCGACGCCGAGCATCGGGTACCGCTCGTCACCGCCTCGCTGGCCGGGTCACGCGGGCCCATCGTGGCCGTCACCGACTTCATGCGGGCCGTTCCCGACCAGGTGGCGAGATGGATGCCCCACCGGTTCACGTCGCTCGGCACCGACGGCTTCGGCCGATCCGACACCCGGGAGGTGCTGCGCCGGTTCTTCGAAATCGACGCAGCTCACGTGGTCGTCGCCGCCTTGGAGGGACTCTCTGGCGACGGCACCGTTCCTGCCAGCACGGTGACTGCAGCCCTCGCCCGCTACGACATCGACGCCGACTGCTCCGACCCCTGGTCGGACTGAGCCGGCGAGGTCGTAAGGCCTTCCGAACGCTCAGGTGCTGCCCGGCTTCGAGGAGCCCCCCGTCGCTCCCGACTAGCCTGATGGCGTGCTGTGGCTCACCGGTGACACCGATGCGGACGCACTCCTGTCGTCCGAACCCCTGGCCCTCCTGATCGGCATGGTCCTCGACCAGCAGATCCCGATGGAGCGGGCCTTCAAGGCGCCCTTCGACCTCAAGGTGCGCCTGGGCGGCACGCTCGACCCCGCCGCCATTGCCGCTATGGCCCCCGACGATCTGGTGGCGATCTTCTCGGCCAAACCTGCGCTTCACCGCTTTCCCCGGTCGATGGCCGGTCGGGTCCAGGAGGTCTGCGGGGCGGTGGTCGGGACCTATGGCGGCGACGCGTCGGCCATTTGGACCTCGGCCGAGGACGGTAGGCAGCTCCTGGCCAACGTCAAGGCCCTCCCTGGATTCGGCGACCAGAAGGCCCGCATCTTCGTGGCCCTCCTCGGCAAACAGTTCGGCGTCCGACCCCCGGGCTGGGAGAAGGCCGCCGGCGCATACGGCGAGTCGGGCTCGCACCGGTCGGTGGCCGACATCGACTCCCCCGAGGCACTGGCCAAAGTCCGACAGTTCAAGCAGCAGATGAAGGCTGAGGCCCGGGCCAAACTCCCCAACGCGGGGTGACCGCGGCTGGCGCGCCCACCCCGGCCGGGCAACGGTGGGGCCTCGGCAACCGCCGCCTCTACCTCTGCACACCGGACCGGCCCGACCTCGAGGCATTCGTCGGACGGTGCATCGACGGCGGCGTCGACGTCGTGCAGCTCCGGGAAAAGCACCTCGACGACTCCGCACTCGTAGCCCGGGCCACCCTCGCCCGACGGGCCTGCGCCGCCCAGGGCGTTCCGTTCGTGCTCAACGACCGTCCCGACCTGGCTGCCGCGATGGGAGCCGACGGCGTCCACGTGGGGCAAGACGACATGTCGGCCGCAGAGGCCCGGTCGATAGTCGGCGACGAGGCCATCCTTGGGTTGTCGACCCACACTCCCGAGGAGCTGGCCGCCGCCACGGGAGCCGGATCGACGACGGCGCCGGCGCCGGTCGACTATCTCTCGGCGGGCCCGGTGGTGGCCACTCCCACCAAGCCCGGACGTCCCGGGACCGGGCCCGAGTACGTGGCCCGGGCCGTGCGGGAGTCGGCGTGGCCGGTGTGGGTGACCGGTGGGGTGGACCCGGACACCGTGGGCGGCCTGGCCGCCATCGGTGCCCGGCACTTCGTCGTCGTCCGGTGGCTGGTGGGCGCCGACGATCCCGAGGGCGCTTCCCGCCGACTGCGGCGTCGGATCGACGAACTCCTGGACGACCGGCCCGACTGATCGTTGGGGACTGTGGTCGGGAAGCTCACCTGAGGCCCGGCGGATTCCTCAGGCCTGGGGGACGGTGGTGGTGATGGTGTAGCCCTTGGGCAGGGCCACCGGCGGTGAGGTGCCGACTTCGGAGATGGCGAGGTTGATGGTGCCGTCCGGGGTGGCCGCATGGAAGTTGGACACGTAGTTGCCGGACACGGTGTAGGTCAGCGTCTCCTTCTGGCCCCCCTGGGTGAGGGTGACCGTGGTGACCGACCCGTTCCGGGTGGAGGGCCCCTCCTTGTAGAAGTGCAGGTACTGCTGGGCCGGGTCCACGGACACCGCCCCGGTCGTCTTCTGTGTGTAGAACTTGGTGGGCATGGGCGCCGAGGCCTTGGTGGTCACCGCGATGTACTCGGTGGTGCCGATGATGAACAGGTAGGTCTTGTGCCCCGAGGCGAGCAGGGTGGCGCTCAGGCGGTCAGGGGCCTGGAAGACCAAATTGGCCGTCTGGTTGCCCTGCGTCGTCTTCTGCACCAGGTACTCGGAGTAGTTGGGGGCCTTCAGGGTGTTGGACACGGCCTGGCCGAGATCGGTCGCGCTCTTCGACTGGACCACGCCGAGGGCGGCGAAGCCGACACCCGCCACAGTCAGGATGCCCAGCAGGACGAACGCCATGTACTTCCGCATGTCTCTCACTTCCGGGAGGGAGGTTGGGCCGGTCCGGGGATGGGTAGGTCACCGGTGCGGCCCCGTGTGGGCACCACGGTACTCAAGGACCGCGGGGCCGACGCGCCGGTCAGATGCCGATGCGCTGGGCCAGGAGCTCCCGGTGGTATGACGGGTCGCCCAGCATCAGCTCGGACGACTTGGCCCGCTTGAAGTAGAGGTGGGCCGGGTGCTCCCACGTGAAGCCGATCCCACCATGGATCTGGATCGTCTCGGCGGCGGCGTGGAAGTACGCCTCGGAGCAGTAGGACTTGGCCAGGCTGGCTACGACCGGGAGCTCGTCAGAGTCCTCGGCTGCGGCCCATCCGGCGTAGTAGGCGGCCGATTTGGCCGACTCGACCTCGAGCAGCATGTCGGCACACTTGTGCTTGATGGCCTGGAAGCTGCCGATCGGGCGTCCGAATTGGATGCGGGTCTTGGCGTACTCGACCGAGCTCTCAAGGCAACGCTGGGCGCCGCCCACCTGCTCGGCGGCCAGGGCCACGGCCGCGAGGTCCAGAGTCTTGGACAGGCCGGCCTCCGCACCGCCGTCGGTCCCGATCAGCCATGCCGGGGTGTCGGCGAACTCGAGCCGGGCCTGCTTGCGGGTCTGGTCCATGGTGGCCAGCGGGGTGCGGGTGAGGCCGACGGCGTCGCTCTTGACGCCGAACAGCGACAAGCCGGCGTCGGTCCGGCCCACGACCAGGATCACGTCGGCGGTGTGGCCGTCGACCACGAAGGACTTGTGTCCGTTGAGAGCCCAGCCGTCAGGCGCCGGACTGGCCGCCAGGGCGATGCCTTCGGCGTCCCACCGGCCGGAGTCTTCGGTGAAGGCCAGGGTGGCGATGGTCTCGCCGGAGGCGATTCCCGGCAGCAGATACTCCTGCGCCTTGGTGTCGCCCGAGGTGAGCAGGGCGTTGGCGGCCAGAGCCACGGTGGCGAAGAACGGCGAGCACAGCAGTGCGGCACCCATCTCCTCGAGCACCACGATCAGCTCGACATAGGTGAAGCCGCTGCCGCCGAACTCCTCGGGAATGATCAGCGACTGCAGCCCGAGCTGCTCGGCCATCTGGGTCCAGACCTCGGGGTCGTATCCCTCGGTAGTCTCCATGAGGCGGCGGACCTCGGTCTCGGGGGATTTGTCGTCGAGGAAGCGACGCACCGACTTGCGGAGCTCGTCCTGCTCCTCGCTGAAGGCGAAATTCATCCTGATCTCCATCCCGTGGGGCCCCATCGGGGACCTCGTGTGGTGGTGCCCGAAGGGGGCAACGTGCCCTGTTTGTCTACCAGAACCCCGCCTGCGGTGACCAACAGGGGGGCCGCCCCACGCTCCGCCACCGGCCCGGCCACCGCTACGCTCCCACCCAGGAGGTGGCACCCATGGCCGACACCGTCATCGACTACCAGGACACCGCTGTCGAGGTGCACCGGGTGGTGGTCGGACCCGTCGACAACAACGTCTACATCGTGCGATGCCGGGAGACGGGCGACTCGCTGCTGATCGACGCCGCCAACGAGCACGACCTGCTCCTCGAGCTGTGCCGTGACCTCAACGTGCGCCAGGTGGTCGAGACTCACGGCCACTGGGACCACATCCAAGCCGTCGAGGCCGTGCGCAACGCCGGTATCGACGTGGCCGTCACCCAGGCCGACGCCGGCATGCTCCCCTCCTACGACCAGATCCTGGAGGACGAGTCGTTGGTCCGGGTCGGGCGCCTCCGGGTCGCCACCATCGCCACCCCGGGCCACACCCCGGGGTCGATGTGCTTCGCCGTCGAGGGGACACCGTTGCTGTTCACCGGGGACACCCTCTTCCCGGGGGGGCCTGGCAACACCTCGTTCGAGAACGCCGACTTCGCCACCATCATCCGGTCCATCGACGGACGGCTGTTCGGGACCTTCGACGCCGACACCCTGGTCCTACCGGGCCACGGCGCCGGCACGACCATCGGGACCGAGTCCCCCCACCTCGATGAGTGGGTCGCCCGGGGCTGGTGAACCCGGCCCCGCCCCCCGCCCCTAGCCTCCCGGACATGCGACCGGATCAGACGGCGGTCGACGGCCGGCGGGGCTCGCGGATGACCTCGATCTCGGGCGGCAGCCCGCTGATCGACACCCCACCGGTCACCTGGTCCCCCACTTCGATGGTGACCCGGGACCCGGCCAGCGGGATCCCCTCCACCTTCAGGTAGCCGATTCCTTCGGGCAGGTTGGGCGACAGCCACGTCTTGCCGTAGGGGATCCAGGGATCGAGGCGCAGGAGCGTACGCAGGCACAGCAGGGGCGACGCCGCGGACCAGGCCTGGGGCGAGCAGGAGGTCGGGTAGCCCACCGGCACGGTCAGCTCGCCCCGGTCGAGGCCGCTGAACAGTTCGGGCAGTCGCCCGCCCTGGGCCTGGGCGGCGTCGAGCAGGCCGAAGATGAGTTTCTGGGCCGCTCCGTCGTAGCCGTACCGGGCCAGGCCGGCCGCCACGATGGCCGTGTCGTGCGGCCATACCGAACCGCAGTGGTAGCTGATGGGGTTGTACCCGCCGTTGTCGCTCGACAACGTGCGCAGCCCCCACCCGGAGAACATCGAGGGTCCGACCAGAGCCTGGGCCACCTGATGGGCCTTGTCCTCGTCGACGATCCCGGTCCACAGGCAGTGGCCGATGTTGGAGGTCAGCGAGTCGATCGGCTTCTTGTCGGCATCGAGCCCGACGGCGAACCATCCTTTTTCCTCGAGCCAGAAGTCCCGGTTGAAGTTGGCCTTGAGATTGGCCGCCTTGGATCGGAAGCGGTCGTAGGTGGCCGTGTCGCCCGCCTCGAAGGCGAAGTGGGCGCTCGCCAGGTAGGCGCCGTAGGTATAGGCCTGCACCTCGGCGAGGGCGATGGGGGCCTCCGCCACCCGACCGTCGCCGTAGCGGATGCCGTCCCAGCTGTCCTTCCATCCCTGGTTGGCCAGCCCCCGGTCGGTGGCCCGGTGGTACTCGACGTAGCCGTCACCGTCGGCGTCACCGAAGTGCTCGATCCATTCGATGGCCCGGGCGGCGTTGGGGAGCAGCTCGTCGACCATCTCGCGGGCCACGCCCCAACGACGCATCTCGCCCAGCAACATGACGAACAGCGGAGTGGCGTCGGCCGTGCCGTAGTAGATGCTCCCGCCACCGAGCGACAGCGACGCGGCGTCGCCGAAGCGCATCTCGTGGAGGATCCGACCGGGCTCCTCCTCGTGGCGCGGGTCGACCTCGGTGCCCTGGAACCGGGCCAGTGTCTGGAGCACACCGCGGGCCAGGTCGGGGTCGACGAGGAGGGCCATCCATGCGGTGAGCAGTGAGTCCCGCCCGAAGACCGTCATGAACCATGGAGCGCCGGCCGCCACCACCACCCGCTCGGGGTAGTCAGGATCGAAGATGCGCAGCGCCCCGAGGTCCTCGGCGCTGCGGGCGACGACCTGCTTCAGGACCGGGTGGTCGGTCTCGACCTGGGGCACGTGGCGGCGCCATTCGGCCAGGCGCTCGCTCGGCGTCGCTCGCTCCACCGGCTCGCCGCACCGGTACTTGGGGGCGTACACGTCGCCGTCGATGACCGGGCCCACTTCCACGCAGGTCGACCACTCACCCCTGGCCGGCACGAGCACCTCGTAGGTGATCAGGCCGGGGACCACCCGCTCGGCGTCGGCGGCCCGGATCTCCACGCCTCGGGCCACCGGTCCCCGGCGGTAGGTGTACGTCAGCGACGGCACCCGGTCGGTGGCCGCCGCAGACTGTCGGTCGATGATGTCGTTGGCCACCGTCCCGTGGTGGCCGTCGGTCGCCACCCGCCCCTCCTTCACCGCGAACAGGTCGGCGAAGTCGGCTTCCACCAGGATGTCCACCGTGCAGACGGTGGCCTCGTCGCCGAAGTTGTGCAGCACGAGCTCCTCGCGCATCCCCTGGCCCACGTGGCGGTGGCGGAACACCATGACGGTCGAGTCGGCCCGGCCGGGGGCGGGCAGGTTCCGGGACACGAACGTCGCCGAAAATGGGTCGTCGTTGACCGCGGCAAGCGGCTCGGCCCGGACCCCATTCAGGAGCACCTCGAAGCGGGAGAGGATCCGGGTGTCCCGGAAGAACAGGCCCTGGGCCGCCCCCGGGGCGATGTCGCCGGCGCCCCCGCTGATGGCGAAGGTGGACTCGTCGACCAGGGTCACCGACCCGCTGCCCGGCGCGAGCTGGGTGACCGGGCCGGCGTAGTTCCAGGGGTCGGACATGGCGGTACCGTACCGGGTGGCCCCGTCGGTCTGATAATTCCCCAGCGTGCGACCCGTGTCGGCCGGGCCCACCAGGCCGTCAGATTCCACCTATCGCCGTAGGAGAAATAGCGGAGAGGGGCTACAATCGGGGCGTGATCTCCGATTCCGACGACACGACGCCGACCACTGAACCCCTCCTTCAGATCGCGGGCCTCCATGCGTCGGTGGAGGGCCAGCCCATCCTGCGGGGCATCGACCTGACCGTCGAGTCCGGCAAGGTCCACGCCATCATGGGCCCCAACGGCTCGGGCAAGTCCACTCTGGCCAACGTGCTCCTCGGCAACCCCGCCTACGAGGTCACCGCCGGCTCGATCCTGTTCCACGGCGAGGACATCACCTCGTGGGCCACCGACGTGCGGGGCAAGGCCGGCATCTTCCTGGCCTTCCAGGACCCCGAATCGATCGGCGGGGTTCCCGTTATCCAATTCCTGCGCCAGGCCCTCTCGGCCAGGCGGGGCATGGACCTGTCGGTCCTCGAGGTCCGCCTGATGATGATGGAGTGGATGGACAAGCTCGGCATGGACCCCGCCTTCGGCGAGCGCCATCTCAACGAGGGTTTCTCGGGTGGGGAGAAGAAGCGGAACGAGATCCTTCAGATGGCCATGCTCGAGCCCGACCTGGCCATCCTGGACGAGACCGACTCCGGCCTCGACGTCGATGCCCTGCGTACCGTGGCCCGCGGCGTCCACACCGTGCGCGAGGCCCGGCCCGACCTCGGGGTGCTGGTGATCAGCCACTACCAAAGGATGCTCGACGAGCTCGACGCCGACCGGGTCCACCTGCTGGTGGACGGCGTCATCGTGGAGGAGGGCGGGCCCGAGCTGGGTGCCCGCCTCGAGTCCGGGGGGTACGACGAATGGCGGAGCTGACCCCCCGCACCCAGGTGGCCACCGCCGAGTCGCCCCTCGACGCCGCCACTCTGGCCAAGGACTTCCCCCTGCTGTCGCGGGTGGTCAACGGCCAGCCCATCACCTACCTGGATTCGGCCTCTTCGTCACAGCGTCCGGTCGCCGTGCTCGACGCCATGCGCGAGTACGACGAGACCACACATGCCAATGTCCACCGTGGTGTGTACGCCATCGCCGAGGAGGCCACCCGCCGCTTCGAGGCAGCCCGCACCAACGTGGGCCGGTTCATCGGTGCGCCCGTCCCCGCCCGCGAGGTGGCGTTCACCAAGAACGCCACCGAGGCACTCAATCTTGTGGCTCACAGCTGGGGTCGCACCCACCTCGCCAAGGGCGATGTGGTGGTGCTTACCGAGATGGAACACCACGCCAACATCGTCCCGTGGCACATGCTGGCCGCCGAGCGGGGCATCGAGCTGCGCTGGCTGCCCATCGACGACGACGGACGCCTGGTCCTCGACGATCTCGACCACGTGCTGGACGGGGCCAAGCTGCTGGCCGTCACGTGCATGTCCAACGTCCTGGGCACCCTGAATCCGGTAGCCGACCTGGCCGCGGCCGCCCACGCCGCCGGGGCCGTGGTGGTGGCCGACGCCTGCCAGTCGGTCCCCCACCTGCCCACCGACGTGGCCGCCCTGGGCGTCGATCTCCTCGCCTTCAGCGCCCACAAGATGCTGGGACCGACCGGCATCGGGGTGCTGTGGGGCCGGGAGGAGCTGCTCGAGTCGCTCCCCCCGTTCCTCGGCGGTGGAGAGATGATCCTCGACGTCCGCAAGGACGGGTTCACTCCCAATGACATCCCCTGGAGATTCGAGGCCGGCACCCCGCCCATCACCGAGGCCATCGGCCTGGGCGCCGCCGTGGACTACCTGCGGGCAGTCGGCATGGACGCGGTGCGGGCCCACGAGATCTCGGTGACCGACTACGCGCTCGCCGCCCTCCATGACCGGTTCGGTGACGACATCCGGATCTTCGGTCCACCCGAGGCTGATGCCAGGGGCGGCGTCGTCTCGTTCGCGTTCCGCGACGTCCATCCCCATGACATCTCACAGATCCTCGACGAGTACGGGGTGTGCGTCCGGGCTGGACATCACTGCGCCAAGCCGCTGATGCGGCGCCTCGGGGTCACGGCCACCGCCCGGGCGTCGTTCGCGCTCTACAACGACGAGCGCGACGTCGACACCCTGGTCGACGCCCTCGACGCCGCCGGGCGGTTCTTCGCGTGAGCGGCCCCCGGTACGCTCTGGCCCGGGTGCTCCTGCACCCCACGGACGAAGGGACTCCGGCCTGATGCCCGGCCTCGAAGACCTCTATCGGGAGATCATCCTCGACCACTACCGTTCGCCACGCAACCGTGGCGAACTCGAGTCTCCGCCCGCCGTCCGGGTCGAGGGGTTCAACCCGCTGTGCGGCGACGAGATCGTGGTGACCGTCGAACTGGAGGACGGCGTGCTGTCCGACATCAAAATCGCAGGCACCGGATGCTCCATCAGTCAGTCGTCCGCCTCGCTCATGTCTGCCGCAGTCAAGGGCAAGTCGTTGGCCGAAGTGCGCGAGCTCATCGGCACCTTCAAGGGGATGATGTCGATCCACGAGTCGACCCTGCCGTCCGACGGCGATGGGGGTGGGTCGGTCGAAGCGTCCGAGCCCGAGGCCATCGACATCAACGCCCTCGGCGAGCTTGCCGCCCTGCAGGGCGTGGTCAAGTTCCCCGTCCGCATCAAGTGCGCCACGCTCAGCTGGAACACGTTGGCCCAAGGCCTCGACGAGAGCGGCGTCCCCGCCTGATCGGCTGCCCGCCCCGGTATCTCGGTGGACCGGCTGCTACGCCCGGCCCCCTCTGCCGTGCCCGTCAGCAGGGGGTCGGATCGTAATTGATGGGGATCGTCGTCGTGGTGACCGCCGGTGCCGTCGTGGCCGGGGTTCTCCCACCCGTCGAGTAGGTGGTCGGAGGCGTTGTCGTCGTGGTGGCCGAGACTTCGCCGTCCGGGCCGGGCGGCGGTGTCTGCGCCAGTGGGGCCGGTCCTCCGAGGAACTGGCTGATCACCTGGCTGGCCTGGGGCTGCTGGACGTAGAGGACCGAACCCAGCGAGGAGAACTCCGACGAGCTCGACGAATATGTCGGGAGCGTCAAGGTGCCGAGCGAGTTGGACGAGAACTTCCGGAACTGCTGGGCCAGGGAGACCAGCTCGGAGATGGTGAACGTCGAGTCGATGGTCACCCCTTGGACCACCGAGCCGATGAAGGCGTTGATCGTCAGAGGGTTGTACTGCTTCTCGGCCTGGTTGATGAGGGCCTTCAGGAAGGCGTTCTGGCGCTGGATGCGTCCGAAGTCGCTCGTCGGGTCGTACTGCCAGTATCCGTCGGCGTAGTACTGGTAGTGCCGACTGCGGGCCACGGCCAGCGAGTAGCCGCCGTTCACGTGCTGGCACCCTGCGGTGGTGATGTTGAGCCCGGTGTAGGTGTCGCGCGCCGGGTAGGGGAAATCGAGGTTCACCCCGCCTATGGCGTCGACCGCTCCCCGGAAGCCGGTGAAGTTGAGTTGCACCACGTGCTCGATGGAGATGCCGAAGTTGTCCGCGATCGTCTGGACCAGCTGGTCGGGTCCGGTGTTGTAGGCGGCGTTGATCCGGTTGTAGGTGCCGATCTCGCTCGTATCGCCCGCCACCTTCACCACCGTGTCGCGGGGGATCGAGAGGATGCTGACCTGTCCGGTGGCCGGCACAACGTGGGCGATCTTGACGACGTCGCTGCGCTGGCCCCCGGCCGTCGACGTATTCCCGTAGGCGTTCTGCTCCGATCCGGAGAAGCCGACACGCGAGTCTGAGCCGATCATCAGCACATTGAACGGGGCGCCCGCCGGCGCCACCCGCAGGTGTTTGACCGTCACCTTGGTGACCTGCCCGAACCGGTACTGCACGTAGAAGTATCCGGAAACCACGGCCACCAGGGCGGCCGACACCAGCACCACGCCTGACAGGAGCAGCCAGTCGAGCCACGTCCGCTTCTTCTTCGGCCTCTTCGGTTTCGTTCCGGTGGCCGATGCGGTGGCGTTGGCCTCCCGTCGCTCCCTGCGGGTCATGGTCGTGCCCAGGTCGGGGGCTGCCGCCGTGGCGCCGACGGCGGCCGGGGAGTCTCTCCCGGTCGTGGGGGTGACCCCGGTCGCGTCCGATGCACCGGCGTCCGGGGCGTCAGAGTTGGCTGGATCCGCCGGGGCCGGGTCACCCCGGCGCTTGGGACTGTGCGCGCCTCCACGGCGGCGGTCTCGGCGGGCCATGCGGTGACGCTAGCAACCCGTGCTCGCGCCGCCGGGGCAGGGGTGCCCGCGCGGCAGCCTCAGGTGTAGGCGGCGTACCCGGTCCGGTCGACGATCCCGGCCAGCTCGCTGCCGCCGGTGGCCACCACCCGGCCGCCGGACAGGACGTGGACCACGTCGGGGTGCAGCACGTCGAGGAGCCGGCGGAAGTGGGTGATGGCGAGCACCCCGAGGCCCCATTCGGTGGTGGCCTCCTGCACCCGTCGGCCGACGTCGGACAGGGCGTCGACGTCGAGTCCCGAGTCGATCTCGTCGAGCACGGCGAACCGGGGGCGTAACACTCCCATCTGGAGCGTCTCATTGCGCTTCCGCTCGCCACCGGACAGGTCGACGTTGAGGGCTCGGTCGAGGAATCGCTCGTCGAAGCCGATGCGGGCGGCCTCGGTGTGGAGGCGCTCCGACACGTCGGGCGGCGACCCACCGCCCGGCACGGTCTGGCGGGCCGCGGTCAACGACTCGACCAGCGACACCCCGGGCACTTCGATCGGGTGCTGCATGGCCAGGAACAGGCCGGCCCGTGCCCGCTGCCAGGTGGGCAGGGCCAGGAGGTCGATGCCGTCGAGTGTGACCGAGCCGCCGAGTACCTGGTAGCCGGGGCGGCCCATCAATACATGGGCCAGCGTGCTCTTGCCCGAGCCGTTGGGACCCATGACCGCATGGACCTCGCCGCTGCGGACGGTGAGGCTGAGCCCCTGCAGTATCTCCCGCCCGGGGATGCCGGCGCGCAGGTCTTCGATGACCAGTTCGCCCGTGCTCACGGAATCACCACCGAGACGTCGCCGTCCTCGACGACCACCTCGTAGACCGGCACAGGTTTGGTGGCCGGCAGCGAGCACGGGGCACCGGTGCGGAGGTCGAAGGTCGAGCCGTGCTTGGCGCACTCGATCTGGCACTCGGGTCCCCACACTTCACCGTCGGCCAGCGAGAAGTCCTCGTGGCTGCAACGGTCGCCCACCGCGTGGAACCCGTCGTCGGTCCGGACCAGCGCCACCCGCAGGTCGGCCACGTCGAAGCGCCGGGCCGTGCCGGGGGCAAGGTCGTCGACCGCGCACAGGCGGGCCAGGGTCCGGCCGTCGGCCCCGGTCATCGTCCCCTCACCCATGGGACACCCCCGATCGCTCGGCCAGGGCCCGGCCGATGAGGTCGCGGGCACCGGCCAGGGGCACCTGGTCGGCGATGCTGTCGAAGAATCCGGCCACGATCAGCTGCTCGGCCCGTCCGGGCTCCACCCCCCGGGACTCGAGGTAGTAGCGCTGGTCCTCGTCGACCGGGCCCACGGTGGATCCGTGGCTGCACTTCACATCGTTCTCCTCGATGTCGAGGTTGGGAACCGAGTCGGCATGGGCCCCTTCGTCGAGCACCAGATTGTGGTTGGTCTGCATGGCATCCGACTTGACCGCGCCCCGGCGCACCCGGATGAGGCCGCTGTAGACCGAGTGGGAGGTGTCGGCCACTGCGCCCATGAACAGGAGGTCGCTCGTGGTGCGAGGCGCCCGGTGGTCCTGGAGGGTGCGGAAGTCGAGCATCTGGTCGTCGCGGCCGATGAACGCGGCCCGCAGGCTGCTGGCCCCTGAGTCCCCCATCAGGGCCGAATCGGTCCGGAGGCGGGCGTAGCCGCCACCGAGGGCCACCGCGTAGCTCGACAGCGAGGCATCGGCCCCGATGGTGCTGGCCTGGTGGGCGATCTGCCACGTGGCGCTCCCGAGCGACTGGATCGACACGTAGCGGAGGGTGGCGCCGTCTTCGGCTCGCAGCTCGGTGACCGGCACGACCAGCCGCTCGACCGGGGACCCGACGGCCGAGAGCAGGTCGGTCGGCGCGTCGGCCAACAGGCCGGTATCGGCGTCGATCACGAGTTCGATCACTCCGGCGCTGGCCCCCGCCCCGACCCGGACGACGGTCCGCGGAAACACGGCCGCTCCCGGGGCGCCCGAGACCACGTGCACCACCACCACCGGATCGGCCACGTCCGCACCGGCCGTCACGTCGATGACCAGCGGATCGATGGCGAAGGCGTCGTTGAGTAGGGGAAAGTCGTGTGGGTCGGTCAGGACCGTGCCGAGCAGCTCAGCGCCCTCGGGATGGTCGGTGGCCCGGCCGAGCGACATCAGGTCCTCCCCGACCGAGGACGACAGGGTGGCCAGCACACCGTCGATGGTCACGACCAGGCCGCTGCGGGGCCCGAGCCCGTCAACCAGGGCGTGGATGCGGGTCGACGGCGTGGGTCCCGGGTCGGTGCCTGGACCGGCCGAGCCGGCGGGGTGGAAGCGCTCCAGGTCCAGGCTGTCGATGCGGCTGTAGCGCCAGACCTCGTCTTTTTCCGTAGGGAGGGGCGACGACGCGAAGGAGTCCGCGGCCGCGGTGCGGCGCCGGGTCAACCAGGGAGCCCCGGGAAGGGCGGCGGCGTTGTCGGGGGTGAAGGTGGGCAGGGTCGGCGCCTCTCGCGGATCGAGGCCTGGTCGACGAGCCTCGGCCCTCATACTACCGGGCCCCTACCAGTGCCCCGTCCGTGGCCGTAGTGCCAGGGCGGCCCGGCGGGCACCCGGTCGGCGCCCTACGCTGTCCGGCCATGGGTGCTCCCACGATCGACTCCTTCCGCTCCGACGTCCTCACCATCGACGTCGATGGCCACGTGGCCACGCTGTGGCTCGACCGGCCCGAGAAGCGCAACGCCTTGGGCCCGGACTTCTGGGAGGACCTGCCTGTGGCCATGGCGGCCCTCGGCGCCGACAGCGACGTACGGGCCGTGGTGCTGGCGGCCAAGGGGGCCCACTTCTCGGTCGGCCTCGACCTGACGGCCATGCCCGACATTGCCGGGCCGGGAGGTGGGGAAGGGGCACGTCTGTCGGTGGCCGGTCGTGCGGCCCACTCCCGGCGGGAGATTGTCCGGCTGCAGGCGTCGATTACCTCGGTGGCCGAGTGCCCGGTGCCGGTCATCGCCGCTGTCCAGGGATGGTGCATCGGCGGGGGGGTCGACCTGATCTCGGCCTGCGACATCCGCCTGGCCAGCACCGAGGCCCGGTTCTCGGTGCGCGAGGTCAGGATCGCCATCGTGGCCGACCTGGGCAGCCTGCAACGGCTGCCGGCCATCATCGGCGAGGGACACGTGGCTGAGCTGGCCTACACGGGCAAGGACATCACCGCCGAACGTGCCGCGGCCATCGGACTGATCAACCACGTGAGCTCCGACGCCGACGCCGTGGTGGCCGACGCCCGGACGATGGCCGCCGAGATTGCCGCCAACTCGCCACTTGCCGTCCAGGGCACCAAGGCCGTGCTGGTGGCCGGCGAGGGCAGGACCGTGGCCGATGGGCTCGACTACGTGGCCACCTGGAATGCCGCGTTCCTGACCTCTGACGATCTCGTGGAGGCGATGGCCGCCTTTATCGAGAAGCGGCCGGGTAAGTTCACTGGGAATTGACGGGCCCGGTTCGGCCGGAGGCACACCGCCACCGACTGCGCCTCAGCGCTTGCGACGCCACCACTTCCGGCCACCCTTGGCGTCCTCCTCGCGGACCTCAGCCAGGACGTCGGGTGCCACCGCGTTGATGATGCCCTCGGCCTGGTCGAGCAGTGCGGCGGCGTCATCGCCGGGTACATCGGGCATTGGCTCGATGGCCGGCTCGACCAGCGAACCGTGACTCCACCCGACGTCGGCCAGACGGGGGGCGTAGGACGGGCAGTCGTCCGGGCATTTCCACGGTGCCTCGGGTGCCAGATCGAGTATGCAGAAGCGGGCAACCTCGCCCGAGTCGTAGGTCCGGCTCTGGAAATGTTTGCACTCTTCACGCATCGGCATGGGCGGGCTCCCTCGTCGTGTCAGCGTCCATTCTGACCCAGGCACCGGCACTCGCAGGCACCGGGCCGGGCATCAGCCGATGGAGCCCTCCATCTGGAGCTCGATCAGCCGGCTCCACTCGACGGCGTACTCCATCGGGAGGGTCCGGGTGATCGGTTCGATGAAGCCGTTCACGATCATGCCCATCGCCTGGGTCTCCGACAGGCCGCGGCTCATCAGGTAGAAGAGCTGGTCGTCGCCGACTTTGGACACCGTGGCCTCGTGGCCGATGCGGGCGTCCCGCTCGCCGACCTCCATGTACGGCTTGGTTTCCGACACCGAGGTGTCGTCGAGCAGGAGGGCGTCGCAGCGGACGAAGCTCTTGGCGTTCTTGGCCCCCTCGTCAACATGTACGAGACCGCGGTAGGTGGTGATGCCGGTGTCCTTCGAGATGGACTTCGACACGATGGTCGACGTCGTCTCCGGGGCGGCGTGCACCATCTTGGCCCCGGCGTCCTGGTGCTGGCCGGCACCCGCGTAGGCAACCGAAAGCACCTCACCGGACGACTTCGGCCCCATCAGGTAGACGCTCGGGTACTTCATGGTCAGGCGTGAGCCGATGTTCCCGTCGATCCACTCGACGTGGGCCTCGGCTTCGGCCCGGGCCCGCTTGGTGACCAGGTTGTAGACGTTGTTGGACCAGTTCTGGATCGTCGTATACGTGATCCGGGATCCCTCGAGGGCGACCAGCTCGACGACGGCCGAGTGGAGGGAGTCGGTGGTGTACACGGGAGCCGAGCAGCCCTCGATGTAGTGCACCTGGGCACCCACATCGGCGATGATCAGCGTGCGCTCGAACTGGCCCATGTTCTCAGCGTTAATCCGGAAGTAGGCCTGCAGTGGCTGATCCACGATGACGTTCGGCGGGACGTAGATGAACGACCCTCCGGACCAGACCGCCGAATTGAGTGCGGCGAACTTGTTGTCGTTCGGGGGGATGATGGTCCCGAAGTACTTGCGGACCAGGTCCGGGTGCTCGCGCACCGCGGTGTCCATGTCGCAGAAGATGATGCCCAGAGCCTCGAGGTCCTCGCGGTTGCGGTGGAACACCACCTCGGACTCGTACTGTGCGGTGACTCCGGCCAGGTACTTCCGCTCCGCCTCTGGGATGCCCAGCTTCTCGTAGGTGTTCTTGATGGCGTCCGGCAGATCGTTCCAGTCCTCGACCTGTCCGGATGTCGGCTTGATGTAGTAGTAGATGTCGTCGAAATCGAGGTCGGGCATGTTGACGGCGAACCACTCGGCCATCGGGCGCTTCTCGAAGCGCTGGAGGGCCCGGAGCCGGAAGTCCCGCATCCAGTCAGGCTCCTTCTTCATGGCCGACATCTCGCGCACGATCGCCTCGGACAGCCCCTTCTTGGGCTTGAAGACGTAGTCCTCGGCATCGGACCACCCGAGCTTGTACTTTCCGAGATCGAGTTCGGTGGACGTCATGTGCACTCCTGGTGGGGGGAGGGTCGTAATTACCCCTATCCAGATAGTAACAACTCACAGGCCCCGGTCACACCGTTGCCCCTGGTGGGGGGGACATGCAGGTCACGACCACCAGCCGGGTCGGACGACCGTCAACGGTACCTGGCCAGGCGGTTCGGACCCACCGACCCTCGGGTGCCGTGCCATTGTGGGCGAATGGCCGCCGACTCCGCTCCCGCTGACCGCGACTCCGACCGCCCAGTCCCCCCGGTTGCCGAGCGCTGGCCCGTCATCCTCGAAGCCCACGGTGATGTGCGGATCGACGACTGGTTCTGGCTGCGGGACAAGGATGACCCTGCGGTCATCGCCCATCTGGAGGCCGAGAACGCCTTCACCGAGGTGATGATGGCCCGGACCGGATCGCTCCAGGAGACCCTCTACGCCGAGATGGTCGCCCGGATCGAGGAGACCGACCTGTCCGTGCCTGTCCGCAAGGGGCCGTGGCTCTATTACGGGCGTACCGTCGAGGGGAGCAGCTACGGGATCCACTGCCGGCGGGCGGCCGACGGCCCGGAGGATGCCGAGGAGATTCTGCTCGACGAGAACGTACTGGCCGAAGGTCACGACTACTTCTCCCTCGGCAACTTCTCGGTCAGCCCCGACCACCGCTGGCTCGTCTACTCGACCGACAACTCCGGCGGCGAGCGGTACACCATGCGGTTCCGGGACCTGTCGACGGGCACGGAGTCGGACGAGTCGATCCACGACACCTCCTACGGCGCGGCGTGGGCCAACGACAACGCCACCGTGTTCTACGTGCGGGTCGACGAGGCCATGCGGCCGTACCAGCTGTGGCGCCACCGCGTCGGTACCGATCCGTCGACCGATGGCCTGGTCATCGAGGAGCCGGACGACCACTTCTACCTCGGGGTCAGTCGGACCAAGGACGACCGGTATGTACTGTGCGGCCTCGACTCCAAGGTCACCTCCGAGGTACAGGTGCTCGACGCCGACGAACCGGGTGGCGATTTCAGTGTCATCGAACCCCGGCGCCAGGGCGTCGAGTACGGCGTGGACCACGACCGGGGGGACCCCGCCACCGGGCGCCCGCCGCGGTTCCTCATCGTCACCAACGACAGCGCTGAGGACTTCCGGCTGATGGAGGCCCCCGAGGACTCGCCGGGCCGGGACCGCTGGACCGAGGTGATCCCCGCACGCATCGGTGTGCGCCTCGACGCCGTCGACCCGTTCGCCCGGTACCTGGCCGTGTACGAGCGCGAGGACGGCGGGACCCGGATACGGGTGATCGAGCATGCTTCGGGGACGTCGACCCCGGTGGTCCAGCCCGAGTCACCCTCGACGGTGTGGGGCGAGGCCAACCCCGAGTACGACGCCACCGTCCTGCGGTACGACTACACCTCGCTCGCCACTCCCCGCTCGGTCTACGACCTCGACCTCGAGACCGGCGAGCTCACCCTCCGCAAGCGCCAGCCGGTACTCGGCGGATTCGACCCCGCCGTCTACCTCACACAACGGCAGTGGGCCACGGCCGATGACGGTACCTCGGTGCCGATATCCCTCGTCTACCGGCCCGACCTGGTCAGCGAGCCGGTCGGCGGCGATGACGGTGCCCCGTGCCTGCTGTACGGGTACGGGTCCTACGAGGCGTCGATGGACCCGACGTTCTCGTCGCTGCGCCTGAGCCTGCTCGACCGGGGGTTCGTGTTCGCCATCGCCCACGTCAGGGGCGGCGGCGAGATGGGTCGCCACTGGTACGAGGAGGGCAAGTTCGCGGCCAAGCCGAACACCTTCTCGGACTTCGTGGCCTGCGCCCGGCACCTGGTGGCCGGCGGATGGACCTCGCCGGACCGGCTGGCGGCCCGCGGCGGGAGTGCCGGCGGACTACTCATGGGCGCGGTGGCCAACCTGGCCCCCGACCTGTTCCGGGCGGTGGTGGCCGAGGTGCCCTTCGTGGACTGCCTCACCACCATCCTCGACGAGACCCTTCCCCTCACCGTGCTCGAGTGGGAGGAATGGGGTAACCCAGTCGAGGACCCCGAGATCTATCGGGTCATGAAGTCGTACTCGCCCTACGACAACGTGGCGGCCACCGGTCCTGGCGGGTCACCCGTCCGGTACCCCGACATCCTGGCCACCGCCGGGCTGTCCGACCCGAGGGTCGGCTTCTGGGAGCCGGCCAAGTGGGTGGCCAAACTGCGGGCGGCCAACCCGGAGAACCGGGTCCTGTTGAAGACCGAGATGGGTGCCGGGCACGGCGGGCCCTCCGGTCGCTACGACGCCTGGAAGGACGAGGCGTTCGTCTACGCCTTCATCCTCGACGCCCTCGGCCTGGCCCATGCGGCGCTACATCCCTACCCGGAGGTCGCACCGGCCTGAGCCCGCCGCCACCACGGCCGACCCGAACGTCAGGGCGCGGCCGTGGTGGTGGTCGACGTAGGCGGGGCAGACGACGAGGTCGAGCCCGACGGGACGGCACCCGGTGTCGCCACCGACGACGGCATGAACGTGGCCACGAACGGCGTCCGCAGGGTGGTGGGCAACACCACGGGGATGGTGTCCACCTGGAGGGTCAGGGTCGGCGTACCGAACTGCACGGTGGTCGATCCGGCGGCCTGGACGTTCTGGACGGTGCCGGCCGACAGCTCACCGACCCACACGGCCTTGCCCGTGGTCGCCGAGTCGACCTCGACCCAGCACGATCCGGTCCCGGTGATGGTGATCTGGTACGTGGTGTGGGGCACCGTGAACGTGGCCGACGTGCCGTCCGACGACGTGGTGGTGGCTACGAACTGGTTGGGGAGCGTCGTCGGCGTGGGCCTGGTGGGCCTGGTGGTCTGGGTGGTCTTCGGCGACGTCGTCGTGGCGCCGCCGGATCGCGACGGGTGGGTCGTCGTCGAGGTCGAGTTGGTGTGCGCCGAATTGTGCGACTTCTGGCTGCCCACGACAGCGAGGACACCGAACACCACGACCACGACGATGGCCACCAGGATGCCGGTGGCCGGACGGTTCCGGCGGTTCATCGAGTCGAGAGCCATGCGCTGGGCTCGGGCGGACCGGTCGGACCGGTCGATCCGAACAGGCGTCAGCGGCCCGGCGCCAACGGCGAGCCCCCGCTCGACCGGTCGGGCGTCGTCGAACACGATCGGGGCATCGGGGTCGGGGAACTCGTCGGTCCCCCGCACGGGCACCGGGGGCACCACCCGTTCGGCCGAGCCGCCTGCACCCGCCGTGGGCATCACCCGGACCGGGCGCACGGTGGGTGGGCCGATCCGATCCGACAGGTGCTCGAGGGTGCCGAGCGCGTGGTTGTAGTTGGTCACCGAATGGCTGACCTCACCCCTGGGTCGGCGGACCAGGGCGAAGGCCGCGACGACCACCACGAGCACCACAACGACCAACGCGACGGCCCACATCCGGTCTATTCAACTCCGAATCGGTCGGTCGGCGTAGAGCGACCAGCCCTGCAGCCCGCCGACTGTCTGCGATCGGCGCTCCGTCATCCCAGGTCAGACGCTCAGATGGCGGTGACAGCGGTCAGGCCGCCGTCCACGGTGAGATGTGCCCCGGTGATGAAGGAGGCCTCGGTGGAGAGCAGGAACCGGATGGGGCGGGCGATCTCGTCGAGGTTGGCCACCCGTTGGAGGGGCGTGCGCTGCTCGAGCTGCTCCCGGAATCCGGGCAACTCGAAGGCCGGCTCGAGCATGGGGGTGACGACCGCCCCCGGGCAGACGGCGTTGACCCGGAACCCCTCGATGGCGAAGCGCTGGGCCAACGACCGCATGACTCCGAGGACCCCACCCTTGGACGCGCAGTAGGCGGTGAGCATGGTGCTTCCGAACAGGCCTTCGATCGATGAGATGAGTACGGCTGCCGAACCAGGCCCGGCCGCCCGGAATGTGGGGAGGAGATGCCGGCTGATGATGGCGGCGGCTCGCAGGTTGACGTTGAGGGTGGCGTCCCAGATGGCGTCGTCGATGTCGTCGACGCTGGCCGCCCCGGACACGCCGGCGGCGTGGACGAAGCCGCCGATCGAGCCGAGTGCGGCAGCCGCCTCGCCGACCGCCTCGGCAATGGCATCCGATCCGGCCACATCGACCACGGCAGCGTGGGCCACGACCCCCAGCTCCCGACAGCGCGCGGCGGTCTCCTCCGCGCCTGCGGCGTCGATGTCCCACACGGCCACCGGCCGCCCGACCTCGGCGAGGGCCAGCGCGGTGGACCGTCCGATGCCCGATCCCCCGCCGGTGATGAGGACACCGGTGGCCGGCTCGCCGAGCCGGCCGGGGGACGAGGGGAACGACGACGTAGCGGGCTGGTTGGAGAACGAGGTGGTCGACATGGGGAGAGTGTTCCAGACGTCCCGCCCGGCCGCCCCGAGGAGGTCCTGGTCTCCATCAGTCCGACAGGTGTGGTCCGCTCAGGTGCGCAGCCCGAGGTAGGGCTGGCGCCCCGCCGGAATGTCGTCGCGCCGGGGGTTGACCTTGTCCCGGTCCGACAGGACCGGGTCGGCCACCCCCCATTCGCCGGCGATGGCCGGGTCGTCCCAGGCCACACCCAGTTCGTCCTCGGGGTTGTAGTAGCCGTCGACCAGGTACCAGAGGGTGAGGTCGGTCAGCGAGGCGAACCCGTGGGCCACTCCCGGCGGAATGAACAGGCCTTTGTCGTGGTCGCCCGACAGGTCGAGTGACAGGGTGGCGCCATCGGTGGGCGAGCCCTGGCGAAGGTCGTGCAGCACCACCCGGGCGGTGCCGGCCAACACGTACCAGTAGTCCGACTGGTGCAGGTGGTAGTGGAGGCCGACGACGGCGCCAGCCTGTTTCGTCGACCGGTTGCCCTGGATCATCTCCCGGCCCAGGGGGAACCAGCTGCGGCGGTACGTCTCGACGAAGCGCCCGCGCTCGTCGCCGTGGGCGTCCGGCTCCACGATGATCACATCCTGGATCACGTCGGATTCGACGATCTTGGTCATGTCGGCTACCTCGTATCTGCTGTGCGGTCGTGGGCCACCTTCGCGAAGTGGCTGCGGAATCGGAGAAGGGGCGAGCCCTCGCCCACGCCGAGGTCGAGTACCCGTCCGACGATGAGCTCGTGGTCGCCGGCGTCGTGGACCAGCTCGACCCGGCAGTCCACCCAGGCCAGGCTGCCGCCGATGACCGGCGAGCCCGTGCCCGGCGCCGGTTGCCAGTCGACACCATCGAACTTGGATCCGCCGGATACGGCGAACCCCGTGCACAGGTGCTCTTGGGCGTCCGTCAGCACGTTCACGCAGAAGCTGCCCGACCGGGCGATGCGGGGCCAGCTGGTCGAGGTGCGGGCCGGGGCCACGGCCACATACGGAGGATCGATGGAGAGCGACACGAAGCTCTGACACGTGAAGCCCACCGGCCGTCCGTCGTCGATGCCGGCCACGATGGTCACCCCGGTCGTGAACCTGCCCATGGCGTCCGTGAACCCGGCGGCGTCGAACTGCGGGACCGGGTACCCACTGTCGCCGTGGGAAGTCACCGCTTCCTCAGTTCGAAGGTGGCACCCTCCTTGGCCGCGTTCACCTCGACCTTTCCTGCGGACTGGGCGACTTGCCTGGCCGCCCGCAGCATGACGTCGATCTGGCGGTCGGTGTGCGCCGGGTCGTGGTGGAACATGTCGAGACGCCGGACACCGGCCTCGGTGGCCACCTGGATGGCGTAGGCAGGGGTCGAGTGGCCCCAGTCGGACAGCTCCACGAACTCCTCCTCGGTGTACTGGGCGTCGTGGATCAGCAGGTCCGCACCATCGCACAGCTCGAGCACGCCGGGCGCCACCGTCGCTCGGTCGACCGGCGCCTGGTGGTCGGGCAGGTACACCGCCACCGCGCCGTCGGCCTCGATGCGGAACCCGAGGGTATTGCCGATGTGGGGCACCGTACGGACCTTGATCGAGATCGCACCGAGCTGGAACTCGTCGTTCCCCTTCAGGTCGTGGTACCGCAGCTCGCCCCGGAAGTCGGCCATGTGCACCGGGAAGAAGGGCGGCTTGACCATGCCGGCCATGGTCAACTGGAGCGACTCGTCGGCCTGGGACGGCCCGTAGATCTCGAGCAGCGCCCCCGGGTCCCGCATCGGCGGGAAGAACGGGGTGCCCAGAACATGGTCGTAGTGCAGATGGGTGAGTAGACAGTTGCCCCGTAACGGCCTGCCCGAGGGAACCAGTTCGGCGTTCAGGTAGAGGCCGAGCGCGCGCAGGCCCGTTCCCATGTCGAGGATCAGGGGTGGCTCGCCGGCCACCTCGACCAGGACGCAGGACGTGTTCCCCCCGTACCGACGTTGCTGGTCGGACGAGCACGGGCACGAGCCCCGGACTCCGAAATAGGTGATTCGCACAGGGAACGCAGGCTAGCCGGAGCGGCGGGGAACCCGTCGGCCACCCTCCGGCCGTGGATCGACCCGAACCTCCCGGGGCCGCTGTCAGGACCGTACGCGCCAACGGACTCGAGTCGGCTGATTCCCGCTAGCTGACCGGTCCGTCGGGCCCGAGAGCGATGCGGGCCATGTCGCGGGCCACCGCCCCCATGACGGCGAGGCGCCGGGGGTCGTCGGACGGAACGCACCGCTTCAGCTGCCGGTCGTACACGGTACCGATCACCCCGGCGTGGTCAGTGTCGACCTGACGCAACACGACCCGCCACCCCGCCTCGGCGAGCCCGCCCGCGCCGACGACGGACCGTTCCACCGGAATCAGGTGATCCGCCGTCCCGTGGGCCACCAGTGCGGGACGTCCAGCCCCTACGACCGTGCTGCCGGCCATCGGGTCGCGGCTCGGGCGGCCCCTGTCGAAGGGAGTCCGGTCGTACCCCCCGCCCAGCCCCACGGCGGCCGACGGGTGCCAACCGCCGGCGACGTCCGGATGCAGGGCGATGTCGGCCACCGCACTCGCTCCGAGGGACCAGCCGGCCAGCACCACCCGACCCGGGTCGCCACCCAGACCGAGAGCGTGAGTCGTGGCGAAATCGATCGACGCCAGCAGCTCGTCCGCGCCGACCTTCAGGTCATCGGAGCGCCAATCGGGGACGAAGGCGACTGTCCCGTACGCGGCCACCGCGGTGGCCAGGGGCACCAGCGCGTCCCGCTCGTCGGGCCCGCTCCCGTGCCACAGGAGTACGACCGGCGCGTCCCGGGTGCCCTGGAGGCGCACCACCTCGACCAGGCGACCCGGACGGTACTCCTCGACGTGGCTGATCACCGCCGACTCCGGCGGCTCGCTCGACCCCTCGACCACAGAACTCCTACCGCTCCCCTACTTGTCGATCTGCTTCAGCAACGGTGCCACGTTCTTCGGGAAGTCGTTCTGCGCCGGGAAGGCAAGCAGCGGGTCGAGGTGGCCGTCGGTGGCTCTCCGGCTGGCCGAGGTGACGCTCGGGATCGTGGACCCGACCCGAGATCGTGGTCGGTGCCGACGATGCGCTCCCGCATCCGGCCAGCATCGTCGCCCCCACGGCCACGGTGCCCGCGGCCACCGTCCACCTGCCTGTGCGTCGCATGGTGCTCCTCCGCGATCGCTCGCCGTCAGGTGCTGCCGGAGTCCGCCCGCCCCCGGCGACTGCACCACCGTAGCCAGAGCCGGTAGCAGGCAACGACACGCCGGCGGTACGCCGGCGGTGCATGGCGCCGTCAGCGGTCACGACGACCGCAGGGCAACCACGGAGGCACCTTCACGGCAGATGGAGGGTCCCCTCGCCGTCCCGGCGTGCCAATTCCTCGGCGACCAGACCGTCGGCGACCCGTGTCGCCCGCGCCGGGTCGTCGGGCCACCCGGTGGCCGCCGCCAACCTGTCGCCGTGAACGGGGCCTGTGCGCAGGGCCGTCACCAGACGTCCCCGCCCCTGACGGTCGGATCCGGCGAAGGGTGCCCGGGCCACCGATACCCCGGCCGAACCCCGGGCCGGATCGGGATGCGAGCGGCCCGCCCGTGCCCACCGGCACCGGCGACGGATCGGGCATACCGTGCAGTCGGGTGTCCTCTGCGTGCACACGGTCGCTCCCAGGTCGAGCAGGGCCTGTCCGAACGACCACGCCAGGCCGGGCGGCACCATGTCGTCGACCAGTGCCTGGGCCGTCGCCGGCCGTAGCGACACACCCCCCACGGCACGGGACAAGACCCGGCCGGCGTTGGTGTCGACGACTCCGACGTCGCGTTCGAACGCGAAGGCCAGGACGGCCCGGGCGGTATAGGGACCGACACCGGGCAGAGCCAGCAGCTCGTCGAGGTCGTCGGGAACCGAGCCGCCGTGGTCGGCCACCATCAGAGCCGCAGCCCGGTGGAGGTTGCGGGCCCGCCGGTTATAGCCCATACCCTCCCAGGCGATGAGCACGTCGCCCAGCGGAGCGGCAGCGCAGACCGCCGGGGTCGGGAACGATGTCAGGAACCGGTGATAGGCCGGGATCACCCTGGAAATTTGGGTCTGCTGGGCCAGCGTCTCGCTCACCAGCACGGCCCAGGGGTCACGGGTGGAACGCCATGGCAGGTCGTCGCGTCGTGTGGCGCCGTCGCCACCCGAACCCCAGGCCTCGATGGCGGTCCCGAGGGCGCGCACCCGGGCGTCGGGGCGGGCCGTCACCGGAGGGGTCGGGTTCTCAACCCCAGACGTCGTCCCCGTAGGGGCGACGACGCGCGGGGGCGAACGCCTCCTTCCACACCATGACCTTGCGTCGGAAGAAGCAGACCTCCTCGCCACGCTGGTTGAAGGCCTTGGTCTCTACCGTCACCACACCCCGGTCGTCACGCGACTTCGACTCGGACGTCTCGATCACCTTGGTCTCGGCGTAGATGGTGTCGCCGTGGAATGTCGGCGCCCGATGGAGCAGGGACTCGACCTCGAGGTTGGCGATGGCCGCGCCGCTGACGTCGGGCACGCTCATCCCGAGGGCGAGCGAGTAAACCAGGTTGCCGACCACCACGTTCTTCCCCTGCACCGACTCGTGCTCGGCGAACCACGCGTTGGTGTGGAGCGGGTGGTGGTTCATCGTGATCATGCAGAAGAGGTGATCATCCGCCTCGGTGATGGTCTTACCCGGCCAGTGCCGGTAGACGTCTCCGGGGACGAAGTCCTCGAAGTAGCGGCCGAACGGGCGGTCGTACGTGGTCATATCCGCCGATAGTAGGCCGGGACAGAGGGTGGTCGACCGTACGTAGCGGACCTGTTGGACCGATGGCCGCACGGCGGGGGACCCGGCGGGCAACCGGCGTCAGGCTTCGGGCAGGGGCCGGGTGGTAAAGGCCAGCACCCAGTCGGGGTGGCTCTCGCCGTCGATGGCCATCCGCCACGTGTACCGGGTACCGGGGGCCAGCGGCAGAGGTCCGAGGTTCACGGCCAGGGCCACGTCGACCGGTGAGCCCTCGGGCACGTCGACGGGTCGGCCGACGGTGAATTCCCCTCGGACCTCGACGGGGTGATCGCCGTCGGGGGTGGGCACCAGGACCGGGCCGCCGTCGGCGTCCTCCAGGTACAGCTCCCAGTGATGGGCGGCCTCCGCTTCGTGCCACCCGACGTCGATCTTCAGCGCGATGGCCGACGGGACGGGGTCGGGCCCGGTCATGCTCCAGCCGCCGCCGAGCACGTACAACTTGCCGTCGGCCACCTGGGCGGAGTCACAGAGGATCATGGTTACCTTCACGAGAGGGGAGGCTACCGGCTTCCCGGTATCCGCTCGGCACCCACGGGTTCGATCCAACTGCTACATCGGGTCACGCCGGGGGCTGCCGGTAACGTTGGAGGATGGAACTGCGAGGCCTGCGCGACGACGTCTATCGGCGACCGCTGGCCACGGCACTGGACCGCCTGGGGATCGGGCCCGGCTGGACCTGCGTCGACGTGGGTGCCGGCGGGGGCGACGTGTCGGTGGCCCTGGCCGAGATCGTCGGACACGACGGACGGGTCTACGCCGTCGACTCCGACCCCATGGCACGCGACGAGGTGGCGTCGGCCGCCGCCGCCCACAGCCAGGTGCTGGCCATCACCCAGGCCGGCGAGGACCTACGCCTGCCCGAGCTGGTCGACCTGGCCTTCTGCCGGTTCCTCCTGCTCCACGTCGTCGATCCCGCCGCGGTGCTCCGGCGAATGGCCGCCGCCGTCCGACCCGGTGGCTGGGTGGTGGCCCAGGAGCCGATCACCTCGGCCGGGCGGATCGCTGGTGAGCCGTTCACCATGCCCGACGCCCGCCACCCGGACATCGGCGCCCTGCTCCCCTCGCTCGTCCGTGCTGCCGGCCTGGAGATCGTGGACGCCTGGGCCGAGGCGCCCGCCGGCGCCGGCCGGGGGCCGGTGGCCGACTATCTCGAGCTCCTCACCGACGTCGATCCCGGCGACGACCCGGTGGTGCTCCCGCCCCTGGTGACCGTGGTGGCCCAGTTGCCCATCTCCTGACGGCCGACTCGCCGTAGGGGTGGGACCTGGACCCACGGACGGAAATCCGACCCGATGGGCAGGCCGTTATCCTTGGGCGGTGACCTCCGACAACGTCCCCGCCCCCGACCTCCTGGCTGCCGCCGATGCCACCGCCGTGGCCAAGGAGGTCGTCGACTCCGGCATCGCCGCACTGCGAACTGCCGGTGGTCCGGACCAGGCGCAGGTGCTGGCCTACGACGTATCCCACGCGGCGGCGGCCGTGCGCACCGCGGAGTCGGTCCTCACCTATGGCTCCCACGGCGACACCGAGGCCCGCATCGCCTGCGCCTTCGTCGCCGACGCCTTGGCCGACCTGGCCGCCCGCATCGTCGGTCGCTCCGCCGAGTGGGGTGTGGGCGCCGACTGGATGGCCCGGGCCGAGGCGTTCGTCGCCACCTACCGTCACCCGGCCTTCCTGGTGACGCTGGCCGAGACCCAGGGCGAGCGTCACCTCGACCCGGACTTCGAGTTGGTCCGCGAGACCTTTCACCGGTTCGCCGACGAGCAGATCCGCCCGCGGGCCGAGCACATCCACCGGGCCAACACCGACATCCCCGAGGAGATCATCTCCGGCATGGCCGAGATGGGCGGTTTCGGGATGTCAGTGCCCGAGGAGTACGGCGGGTTCGCCACCGAGGGCGAGGCCGACTACCTGAGCATGGTGGTGGCCACCGAAGAGCTGACCTGGGGTTCGCTGGGCGCCGGTGGCTCCCTCATCACCCGTCCCGAAATCCTCACCCGAGCCATCGTCAAGGGCGGCACCGAGGAGCAGAAGCGCTACTGGCTGCCGAAACTGGCGACGGCCGAGGTGCTGGGTGCGGTGGCCGTCACCGAACCAGACTTCGGCTCCGACGTGGCCGGCGTAATGCTTCCCGCCACCAAGGTCGAGGGCGGCTGGATCCTCAGCGGGGTGAAGACCTGGTGCACGTTCGCCGCCCGGGCCGATGTCCTGCTGCTGCTGGCCCGCACCGACCCCGACAAATCGAAGGGCCACAAGGGCCTGTCCATCTTCCTCGTGAACAAGCCCCCGGCCGACGGGCACGGCTTCACCTTCACCCAGGAAGAAGGTGCGGACGGCCGGCCGGCCGGCTCGACCGGCAAGATGGAAGGGCGGGCCATCGACACACTGGGTTACCGGGGCATGCACTCCTACGAGGTCTCCCTCGAAAACTGGTTCGTCCCCGATGCCAACCTCATCGGTGGCGAGTCCGGGCTGGGCCAGGGCTTCTACCTGCAGATGCAGGGCTTCGAGAATGGCCGTCTGCAGACCGCCGCCCGGGCCGTGGGCCTCATGCAGGCCGCCTATGAGGCTGCCGTCGAGTACGCCAATAACCGGGTGGTGTTCGGCGCGCCGATCGCCGAGTACGAGCTCACCAAGGTGAAGCTCGCCCGGATGGCTGTGCTGATCCAGGCGTCCCGGCAGTTCTCCTACGAGGTGGCTCGCCTGATGTCCAAAGGCGAAGGCGCGCTCGAAGCGTCGATGATCAAGGCCTACGTGTGCCGGAGCGCCGAGTGGGTGACGCGCGAGGCCCTCCAGATCCACGGGGGCATGGGCTACGCGGAGGAGTTCCCGGTCAGCCGGTACTTCGTCGACGCTCGGGTGCTGTCGATCTTCGAGGGCGCCGACGAGACGCTCTGCCTGAAGGTCATCGCCCGCCGCCTGCTCGCCGGGGGCTGAACCGCTCGCGCCAACCGGTGGGGCGACCGTTCAGGAGTCGCTGTTGACCCGGGTCAGCTCGATCGAGATCTGGTTGTCGGCGAGCTCCTGGCCCGAGAAGACGCAGTCGAAGGCCTTGGCCACCCGCATCACCATCTCGGCGTTGGACGCGCTCACCGCCATGTGACAGGCGCCGTCCGCGCTGAGTCGTTCCCACAGGATCCCGATTTCGAAGCCGCGCTGGAACTCGGGGTCATCGGTGTCGAACTGCAGCACTGCCTCCATGGCACCACTATCGACCGTTCCACGCCATATCTTGACCCCTGGTGGTCCCCGGTGCCTGTTGACGCGCTGTCCACGGGGGTCGACGATGGGTCCGTGGACGACCGGTTAGCCGCGCTGATGGAGCGATTCCTCGATGCCATGAGTACCGACGGCGAACGGCCGGAGGTGGTGTTGCCGGCCGGTGGGTCCCTCCCCTCGGCATTCGCGGTAAGCGATCTCGCCCAGGCCTCGATCGGTGCGGCAGCCGTCTCCCTCTCCCGGTTCGTCGCCATCGCCGGCGACGGGACGATGCCATCCGTCACCGTCGACCGGGACCTCGCCTCGGCCTGGTTCGCCTGGTCACTGCGACCCGACGGATGGGAGGTGCCGTCGCCATGGGACACGGTGGCCGGCGACTACGCCGGAGGCGACGGCTGGATCAAGCTCCACACCAATGCCCCCCACCACCGCGCCGCCGCACTCGCCGTCCTCGGCGTGCCGGGCGAGCGCCAGGCGGTGGCCGACGCGGTGGCCCGGTGGAAGGTCGAAGACCTCGAGGCCGCCGTCGTGGAATCAGGAGGCGCGGCGGCGGCCATGCGCTCGTTGGACGAGTGGGAAGTCCACCCTCAGGGCGCGGCGGTGGCCCACGGACCGTGGGTGGAGCGCGAACCGACCTCCACCGGCCGACCACGCGACGCCGGCCCGGTTGATCCGACCCGACCCCTGTCGGGGGTCCGGGTGCTCGACCTGACCCGGGTCCTGGCCGGGCCGGTGGCCACCCGCCTGTTGGCCGGGTGGGGGGCCGAGGTGCTGCGCATCGACCCGCCCGGATGGGAGGAGCCCGCCATCGTCCCCGAGGTCACGCTGGGCAAGCGGTGCGCCCACCTGGACCTGACAGCCGACGGGTCACGCGAACGTTTCCTGAACCTGCTTTCCGGCGCCGACGTGCTGGTCCACGGGTACCGTCCGGGTGCCCTCGACGGGCTGGGACTCGGACCTGACGTCCGAGATGCGGCCCGGCCGGGACTGATCGATGTCAGCCTCGACGCCTACGGCTGGAGCGGTCCGTGGGCCGGTCGGCGCGGGTTCGACAGCCTGGTCCAGATGAGTTCGGGTATCGCCCATGCCGGCATGGTGGCTACCGGTAGTGATCATCCGGTGCCGCTCCCGGTCCAGGCACTGGACCATGCCACCGGCTACGTGCTGGCCGCCTGCGCAATGACCGGACTGGCCCAGCGCCACGAGGGCGGCCGGGGCAGCCGGTGGCGCACCTCACTGGCCGCCATGGCCCGGGTCCTGGTCGACACGGGCGTCGCCACGTCGATCGAAGGCGGCGGCATCGACCCGCCAGGCCCCGCAGCCGACGCACCCGTCGACCACACCGTCTGGGGTGACGCCCGACGGCTCCCGTCGCCGGTGGTGGTTGACAACGCCCCGCTGCGCTGGGACCTGCCAGCCAGTCCGCTCGGATCCTCCGAACCGGTCTGGCTGGGGGACTGAACCCGGCCGCGCAGGTGACGGAGTGCGGCCCGCCGGCAACTGGTCGGTGGGCTGGGGGACAGGCCGTCAGTCGGCGGACGAGTTCGCCACGGCATCACGGGCGATCTGGTCGGCCAGGTCGCCAGGGGTCAGTTGCTCGGACAGCAACCGGTCGAAACGGGCCGGGTCGCCCGCCGTGAAGGCGCGGCACAACGGGAAGCCCTCGACATAACAGGTCAGGTAGGCCCGCCACGTCGGATGGGTGAGGAACTCGACGGCTTTGGCCGCCCGGTCGCGGGGCAGGAGCCCCCATCGGGCCACCTCGTCGATGACCGTGTCCGGGTCGGCGCCATCTTCATGGAGGCGGAACGCGGCGTTGGTGCGGACCGCACCGAGCGCCTCGCCGGCGTCCGCCACCGCAGCCACCACCTCGGTGTCGTAGCGGATTCCGAGCGGTTGCAGGTGGTCGGACACCGTCGACTCGGGGTGGCGGCCCCAGGCCACCTCGAGGCCGAGATCGGCCAGCCCCTCGGCCAGCAGGCACTGCGGAGTGCCGACCAGGAAGATCGACTCCTCCCACCACTGGCGCCGACGGACCAGGCCGACCTCCTTGCGGGTGTGTTCGGTGTGGTGTCCAGGGTAGGCCTCGTGCGCCACCAGGTGGGCCAACCCGGTGGACAGGACCGGCAGGTCGGTGTTGATGGCCACCCGGCTCTGCAGTCCGCCGAGGTAGTAGTTGAATCCCGACCAGGGCTCGTTGGTGACGAATTCGAACTCGATGTGCTCGCCGTCGGGCAGGCCGAACAGATCGCGGGTCCGGTCGCGCAACGAGTCGGCCAACGAGTCGACGGCCCGCCGCAGCAGGTCGACCGGGACGGCGTGGGACTCGCGCCAGGCCACCAGGCGCTCGGCGAGCGGGCCCGATCCGGGCAGTACCTCGTCCAGCTGGCGGTGGGCCTCGACCAGCGCCTCCTCGTCCACCCGGCTCGGACGCACGCCGTAACAGGCCTCGACCTCGTCGGCGTAGCCGATGTGCTCGCCGGCCAGCTTGGCGCTGGTGGTGGCCAGCCCCCGGACCTGGGCGGCCATCCAATTCCGGCGGGCCGGTGCGCTCGAGTCCTCGGGCCCGGGTGCATCGTCGAGGGGCGCCCCGGACTCGATGGCGGCGAGCAGCACGCGGGCCGAGGCCAGAAGCCGGGCGGGCGGGACTTCCGGTGCGGCTTCGACGGCCCGGGCCAGCGCCGGAGGTCCGTAGTAGGCATCCACCATGCCGTCGGTATGACGCCCCAACCGGAGGCCGAGCATCAGGTAGTCCTCGACGAGTCCCGCGCCGGGCACGACGGTCGCTCAGCCGAGCTGGGCCCGCAGGAATGCCACCGTGCGGTCCCACAGCAGGGCGGCGGCATCGGCGTCATAGACTTCGGGGCGGTCCTCATTGAAGAACGCGTGGTCGACACCGGCGTAGCGGTAGAACGACGCGGTCTTGCCGAGAGCGGTGAGTTCGGCCACCAGCGCATCGGCGGCCTCGGGAGTGAAGGAGCCGTCGAGTTCGGCCACGTGTCCCTCGACCACAGCCTGCAGCTTCGAGTAGTCGGGCCTGACGTCAGGCCACGGGATCACGCCGTAGGCCGGCACTACCGCGGCGACCGCGTCGGGCCGCTGCGTGGCCAGCACCAAGGCCAGGCCGCCGCCCATGCAGAAGCCGACGACGCCCACCGACGAGGCTCCGGTACGACGCCGCAACTCGTCGACGCTGCCGCTCAGTTGGCGTGCCGCCTCCCCCATCTCGATGGCCATCATCTGCTTGGCCGCCTCGTCGGGTTCGGTCAGGGGAACGGCGGTGCCGTGGTAGAGGTCCGTGGCCAAGGCGGTGAATCCGGCCTCGGCGAACCGGTCGCACGTGCGGGTGATCTGGTCGACGAGGCCCCACCACTCCTGGATCACCAGGACTCCGATGGTGCCCTCGGACCCGCCTGCGGGGACGGCCAGATAGCCGTGGGCGTGACTGCCGTTACTCGGGAATTCGATGGATTCACCCATGTCGTCGACCCTACTCGCGAGAGGCCGGATTTCAAGGCTGCGACGGGGGTGCCCGAAGGCCCCGTTTCACCGTTATGCAACCGATCGGCACCTCCTATCATCGACAAACATCCAGCTCAGGACCTTGATTCGCCGGAGTGTCCTTGTGACGGGATATCGGGTGGACTACCATGAACCCGCATATGACTCACGCCGAGCAGTACTCGACGATAGAGCCAGGTGCCTGCCCCGCACGCCGCAACAGGACCCGAAACCGGGTAGTCGCGACGATTGCTTTGGCCTCCGCCCTCGGAGCCACCTCGGTGATCTTCACCGCGACCACACCTGCCTCCGCAGACCAGATTTCCGATGCCCAGGCCAAGGCCGCGGCCATCTCGGCGCAGCTGAACGCGGCCCAGGCCCACATCCAGGCCCTCACCGGCCAGGTGAACCAGGCCGACTACAAACTGTCGCAGCTTCAGGGCCAGATCGCCGCCAGCCAGGCGCAGATGGCCAAGGACCAGCAGACAGTGACGAATGACCAGAGCCATCTCCGGGTCCAGGCCATCGCCGACTACACCAGCTCGGGCACGTCGAATACGGCCACCCAGCTGTTCACGTCGAACGTGAACACCAGCGGCATCCGCTCCGAGTACTCATCGATCGCCACCGGCAACGTCACGTCGACGATCGACCACCTGCACACTGCACAGACGCAACTGGCCGCCACCCAGGCGTCGCTCGAGCAGCAGACGTCACAGGCCCAATCCGAGCGGAACAACCTGACGTCCGCCGAGAACCAGGCCAGCACTCTCGCCGCCCAGGACAAGTCCACGCTGGCCAGCGTGGACGCCAACATCCAGGCACTGGTCGCGCAGAAGCAGGCCGCAGCCGCAGTTGCAGCTGCAACTGCGGCCCAGGCCGCCTTCAACCTGAAGGTCCAGCAGGCCAAGGCGACCCAGGCCCAGCAGCCGACCACCCATGCTGGTGGTTCGTCAGGCGGTTCGGGCTCGACGGGCGGCAGCACCGTGACCACCCCGACCGCTCCCCCGCCCCCGCTACCTCCCGGCGCCGGCGGTGCGGTGGCCGCCGCCGAACGGGAGATCGGTGTCCCCTACCTCTGGAGCGGTACCACCCCGGCCGGATTCGACTGCTCCGGCCTGGTCATGTGGGCCTACGCCCAGGTCGGAATCAGCCTGCCCCACTTCTCAGGTGCGCAGTACGCCGACACCACTCACATCTCGATGGCAGACATTCAGCCAGGCGACCTCCTCTTCTATGGTCCCGGCGGCAGCGACCACGTGGCCATGTACATCGGAGGCGGCACGATGGTCGAGGCCCCCTACACCGGGGCCAACGTGTGGAACACCCCCGTCCGGACCGGCGGCCTGGCCGGCGTCGGCCGGGTGGGCTGAGCCGGGCAACCCCGCACCGGGCACGACGGGCCGAAGCCGGCCCCGCCTTCCCGGCACCCGACCATGGCCTTCGGCCAACCATCCGGCCCCCCGGCGACCGCCAGTCAGCTGCGAGAGTTGACCGCCCTGGTCGAGGCCGCCGGCCATACCGGCTTCAAGGACGCCCGAGGACCCCTCGGCCTCAACCAACGCCAGGCGGGTGGCCGCTTCACCCACGACGAGGCGACCGAGCTCATCGCCCGCCTCGAGGCTGAGGCCGACGAGGCAGCCGATACCGGCCCGACTCCCGACGAACGTGGGCCAGACGCAGGCATACCGCGACGATCGACCTCAGTCCCTACCGCCGACCCGACCGTACCTGCGACCGCGCCGGCCGCGTCGCGTCGCCAGAGCCTGGCCCGCCAGTTGGAACGGGTCCCCGAGGATCTCCTCGTCGACGAGTTGCGCCGGAGGGGCTGGGCGGTCACCGCCCCCTGAGCTGCGGACTTCCTCCGATGCAGCGTCCGACGACGGCCCGATCCTCGGGGCGGTTCAGACCTGATCGTGGGCGGCGAATTCCTTCGGGGGCATCTGGCCCACCGTCCCACCGGCCCGGGGACCAGGTGGGCGGGCGAACCGGAACGGGAGGGGCTCCCGGCCGGCCTGGATGACCATGGCCTCACCCGAGGTCTGGCCGGACAACAGGTCGACCACCGCGGACGATACCGTCTCGACGTCGATCAGCGGGAAGCCGCTCGACTCGAGCATGTCACGCATGTCGGCGATCAACGGGGTGTCGACGATGCTCGGGCACACCGCGTTGATGGTGATGCCCCGCTCGCCCAGTTGCGGGCCGAGCGAACGGACGAGGCCCACCACCGCGTGCTTGGTCAGGCAGTAGACCGGGTCGGGCGAGAAGCCGATCAGCCCGGCCAGCGATGCGGTGGCTACGATCGAGCCGCCCCCCCGCTCGGTCATTGCCGGCACCACGGCCCGCACCCCGTAGAAGACGCCGTCGACGTTGACGCCGGTGGCACGTAGGTAGATCTCGTCGGTGACCTTGGTGATGTCGGCCTCCCCGGTTGTCACCCCGGCGTTGAGATGGGCGAGATCGATTCCCCCGAACTTCCCGGTGGCGGCATCCACGATGCCCGGCCACTCGTCCGGCCGTCCGACATCGGCCTGCAGGCCCAGTCCGCCGAGCTCACCGGCCACCCGCTCGGCGGCCGACCCGTCCAGATCAACCACGACCACCGAGGCGCCCGCCGCGACGAGCCGGGTGGCCGTGGCCAGGCCGATCCCCGATGCTCCGCCCGTCACCACAGCCACCTTGCCGATTAACGAACCCATGGCAATCCCTCCGATGCGACGCTCGGGCGGAGCCGCACCGTACGGCCCCGCATCCCCCGGTCCCTCGCGCAGCTATGGACCGGCGAAGCCACCCTACCGGGACCCTGGGGCATACTTATGGCCTGGCCGGTATCCCGGGATCCCTCCCGGAGGCTCGCCACACCACCTCATGAGACCGATACCCGTCGCCTTCCACATCTGGTTCCTCGAGCTCCACACCTACGGGATCGGACTCGCCCTTACCTTCTGGTTCGGACTCCGCTACACCGAGCGGCGCCTGCGGGGCCGCGGCTACCCGACACAGTGGGTGACCGGAATGTTCGTCTGGGTCATCGTGTCGGCCATCGTCGGCGCCCGGGCCCTGAACGTACTCACCAACCTCGGGCAATTCAGTCACAATCCCTTGGGGGTATTCGCGGTCTGGCAGGGCGGCCTGTCGTCGTTCGGCGGGCTGCTCGCCGCCGTGCCCGTCGCCATCGTCATCACGCGGCGGCGCTGCCCCGAACTCCCCACCCTCCGGTTCGCCGATCTTATGGCCCCGGTGTTGATGGCCTGCTGGGGCATGGGCCGCCTGCTCGGTCCCCAGCTCATGGTCAATGGCGGCGGTCACCGCACCTACCAGTGGTTCGGGATGTACTACGCCGGCCAGCCTGGCAAGCGGCTCCCGGTGCCGATCTTCCAGGCCATCGAGGACTTCACCATCTTCGGCATCCTGCTGCTGGTCGAGCGATGGCTGCGTTCGAAGGCCCCCACGACGGCTTCCGACGGGTCGTCGATCCCCGCGGGACGCGCCCCGTTGGCGCCGGCCGGCATCGTCGTCGGCGTCGGCATGTTCCTGTGGGGCATCGAGCGGTTCACCGACGAGCACCTGTGGCTGGGCGAGGACGGCCACCTCGGCTCACTGCTGGTCCAGATCGCCGGCCTGTCGTTGTCGGCTGTCGGTATCGTGCTGGTGACCTCGCGGGTCGGCCCCTACCGGCGCTGGCGCGACAGCCGGCCCGACCCGCTCCCAGCATGTGACGACGCTGGGGACGGCGCGAGTGACGTCGTGCCAGCGGACGGCGCGGATGGGGACGGCGTCGAAGACGTCGTGTCGGTCACCGCGTCCACTGACGCCACCGACGGCGCCTGAGCAACCAGGCGCACGACCAGTCGGACAACCACGGTCCCGCAGACCACGGCCAGCAAGACTGCGGTGACCGGCACCGGCCCGAGGGCCGCGGCCAGCACCACCGCCGATGCCGCCAGCGACGCCAACACGGCCCGGTTGGCCCAGGGCCTCAGCTCGGCGAATCGCTGGTGGAAATCGAGGAGAGCCGCCGGTGTCCGAACGTGGCGGGTGAGAGTCACGGCCAGGCCCCGCACCACTCCGAAGGCGGTCCCGACAGCCAGGGCCACCACCGGGCTGGCGGTCAGGGCAGCCAATATCACGGTCAGGTAGACGGCCGCCGTGGTGATGTAGGTGGCGACCCCGCATCCGATCTGGAACCCGAATCCGGCCCCGTAGACCCAGGGGCGGTAGGCGTCGAGCCACCGTTCGTTCACTTGGCGGGAGTGGACCGGTACGCGGGCTGTGGCCATGCCGGTGTCGGACACCATGGCCACCAGCGTGGCGACGAGCGCCACGACTCCCACCGTGACGGTCGAGGCGCCGGCCACCCCGACCAGGGCGGCCAGTCCCGCGGACAGCGCGCCGAGTGCCAGTCCGCCAGCGGTTGCACCCACGACGAACCAGGCGGAGGTGGCGGCATAGCGGTGGCCCCTGGCCCGCTCGCCGAACGGGGTGATGGTCGAGAGCATCGACACCCCGCACGGCGACCAGGTGGACCGGGACGCGGCGGTGGCTGCCACAAGTAGCGCGAGGACAGTCAGAGTGGAGGTCATGGTGCTCCTCGGCAGGGGGTCGGGGCGGTCGGCATGGTCATGCCGGTGATCCGTAGAATGCGACATCGAAGGCGAAGATGCCGCCGTCGGCGGCGACCATCCAGTAGCCGGCGGAGGCCGACGCCGTACCCACGACCGGGCGCTGCAACGGCTGGCCGCCCATGGACCCGTCGAAGGCGGCGTCCCCAAAGGCGAACACGCCGCCGTCGGATGCCACCAGCCGGTAGCCGTGGCCGGTGGACGAGGCCCCCATACCCACGATGGGGGCGTTGAGAGCCAGCCCGCCCATGGAGCCGTAGAAGGGGGCATCGCCGAAGGCGAAGATGCCGCCATCCGACGCGACCAGCCAATAGCCCTGGCCGGTGAGGGTGGCGGCCATGCCCACGATGGGCCGGTTGAGCGGGAGGCCGCCCATGGAGCCGACAAAGGCGGCGTCGCCGAAGGCGAAGATGCCGCCGTCGCCGGCGACCAGCCAGTAGCCCTGACCGGTGGGTGAGGCGGCCATGCCCACGATGGGATCCACCAACGCAAGGCCGCCCATGGAGCCGTAGAAGGGGGCGTCGCCAAAGGCGAAGATCCCGCCGTCGGCGGCGACCAGCCAGTACCCGTGCCCAGTGCGCGTGGCAGCCATGCCCACGATGGGCGCCACCAGGTGCTCGCTCGACACGTCCCCCAGCGAGGGGAAGTCGCCGAAAGGGAGGACCTTCCCGAACGACGTGACCATGGCGTAGCCACCGGCGTCCGCGCTAGAGGCCAGCCCGGTCACCATGCACTGGGTCTGGGGCGAATAGCACGGAGTTGACGGCGGTGGAGGAGCCGACGGCGGGGCGGACGTCCAACACGCCGCCGTCATTTCCGCGGTGGAGTTGTCGACGGCCAGCGTGGTGGTGCACGTGGGGTCGACGGTCCACGGTGGGACGCACGCCACCACCCGGCAGACGATCCGGCCGATGCAATCGATCTGCTGGTTGCACTGCCCGTAGCGGAATTGGAAGCACCCCGTTACCCACGAGTTGCAGCCGCCCGGACCGCAGCCGCAGCTCACCCCGTCGCACGAGGGATCGCAGAAGCCCCAGCCGCCACCGCAGCCGGTCGTGCAGCCGCACAGCGCGTGGCAGTCCATGTAGTACCGCGGGCCCCCGCAGAACGACGAGTTGTCGGCCCTCCACCAGCCGCCCATCATCGTGTCGGTGGGACAGTAGTTGTAGCCGCCGTTGATCGAGCAGCAGAACTCCGACCACCCGGCGCAGCAGGTCGACCCGCAGCCGCACGCGGAGCTCCCGCACGTGCAGATGGCGCCGTACGCCGTCCCCGGCTTCAGCAGGAGGTCGACCCCCGAGCCGACGGCCACCGCGCTGGCGACCATGGCCGAGCGGTTGATGAAGCTACGTCGCGACAGGTGGGACTCCAGGAAGGTCGAGGCCCGTTCCACCAGGATGGTGCTCACGTGGCCGGACCCCGGGTGACCCCGACCAGGCGCCGGGCCGCGCCCAGCTCGGCCAGACGGGTCAGGGCCAGGAAGGCGAGCCAGGCGCACAGGAGGCTGAGGAGTAGCAGGGGCACCCCGTGCCAGGGCTGACGGGCGGCGAACCCGGGCAGCCAGCCCGGTGTGACGGAGGCGGCCACCGCGGTGGCCGACGCGGCCAGGACGAGGTCGACGACCAGGTGGAGCCATGTCGCCGGCGTGTCCGGCGTGCTGAAGCATCCGCACGTGGCCAGCGGACCGCCCCGGACGCGGACGACAGCCACGAACGCCGTGAAGCCCAGGTAAGACAGCGCCACCAGGCCCGCGGTCACCGGGGACGGGTGGACGAGGGCCGCCACCCCGACGACAGCCTCGGCCACGGCCCCGGCCCGCACCACGGAGCGCAACGCGGCCAGCGGCAATGGCACTACCGCCCCTATGGCCCGGGCGGTGTCCATTGGGCGGAGCGCTTTTGCCGCGCCGGCAGCGGCCAGCAGGACGCAGGCGGCCAGATAGACGCCGATCAGTTCCACGGAACTCCCGCTACAGCAGGCAGTGATGAGGGTTCGATCGTCAGGCCCTCGAGGAGTCGATTCACCCGGGGGACGAGTACCGAGCGACGGGCGTGGCTGCCGAGCACCACGTACAGGGTGAAGGGCCGGCCCAATTCGGTGAAGAACCACTGGGTGCCGGACTGGCCGGTGAGACCCCGCCGCAGCACGTGGGGCTGGAAGTCGGACGTACCGAGCGGCCGCGGCATCCCCTGGTGGGCGAAGAGCCGGGTGCCGACACTGTCCGAGCCGTACTCGAAGAGCACGGCGAAGATGTCGTTGTTGCCCATCAGGTTGACCGCGCCGCCCCCGAAGTCACCGACGTCGCTCGGAAGGGCGAAGGTGGAGAACTGCGCCACTGCGTTCGCCACCTCGATGCCGCTCCCCTGGCGTTTGACGATGCGACCTTCGAATCCGGACGGCAGGCCGGCCCCGATCCCGTGGGCGAAGAGGGTGGCCACGTTCAGCCGGCCCGGCGGACGTGCCTCGGCGCGACAGGCATGCGGGCGTCGGGCGGGCCGTAGAGGTCCTCCAACGACGTCGGGTACAGGCTGGGGTCACCCGGGCGGATGCCGGCGTCGAGGAGCTCCCGGTCGTTGGCCGACTCACGGGCGGGCCCGTCGATGCCGACGTCGCGACCCGCACGGCGCCCGAGCGTGAACGCGGCGGCGTCGACCTCCGCCCGCCGGACCAGCTCAGCCACCTGGCTGAAGTGGTTGGCCACGCCCTCGCCCACCCGACAACCGGCCGTGCCGTCCACCAGCACGAAGAACGGGGACCCGGGGACCTCGTAGTCGGTCCAGGCATCGCTCGACATCACCACGACGAGTCCGGGTGCGGCCAGGGCCGCGACCTCGCCCGGAATTTCACGCTCAGGTCCCTTGGTCACCACCACCAGCCGGGTCCCGGCCGGCAGGCCCAGGCGTTCGGGCTGTCGGAACGCGTCCCAGAACCCGGCACACGAAGCACACCCGGTCGACAGGAAGGCCAGGAGGGTCAGGGCACCATCGGTGGCGGGGGCGACTGCCTGCGCGTCACCACCGGGGGTGACACCGGCCACCGGCGGGGCCGAGATCGAGTCGCGGTCAGGCGCCAGTGTCGGACCCATGGTGAGTGGGAAGGAATCGCCACCCGCAGACGTCGCCGACGAGGTGGCAGTCAGTGTTCCACCGGCCGGGTCGCCCACCCCGGCGCCCAGGTCGTGCAGGGCCTTCAGGATGTCGGCGTGGCTGCGGAGCAGCCCGGCCACCAGGACGGCCAGCAGAAGCACCACGGCACTTAGGACAACGGAAAGTGCAATCACGGTGTCGACCTCCTGACGCAGGGACGGTGACGACCACCGGCACGCGCCCAGTCGCGTGGACCCACTGTAGGGTCGCATGGCCCCCAACGCGTGGCATTGGGGGCCGGCATTCGGATCCGCGCACGGGTCCGCGACCCGCGGCCCGTCGGCGGACGCGCTTAGGCTCTCCGGGACGGTGGGCGAGCCGTCGCGGACCACCGGAGGCACGCATGGCTTTACGCATTGAGACAGTGACGATCGACGCGGTCGACCCGGCGGGTCTGGCGGCCTTCTGGTGTGCGGCGCTCGGCTGGGAGCAGCGCCTCGACGAGGACGGCGACTTCTGGATCGAGCCAGGTGAGGACAACCCGGAGTTCGACCGGGTGAGGCCACTGCTCATCATGCGGGTCAACGAGATGAAGGCCGGGAAGAACCGGCTCCATCTCGACCTGATCCCCGACGACCAGGAACGCGAGGTCGAACGCCTCGAGTCACTCGGGGCCAGCCGGCCCGACATCGGTCAGACCGGCAACGAATCGTGGGTGGTGCTGGCCGACCCCGAAGGCAACGAGTTCTGCGTGCTCGACGAGCCCGATCCGTCCGAGGAGTGAGTCCGGGTCAGGATTCCGGTGGCGGCTGACCCGGCCGGATCGTCCGGCCCGTGTCAGCCGGCCGCTGCCTCGGCGGCGGCCTTCTCCTCGGCCGCCTTGCGGTAGGCCTCGAGCTGGTCGAGCAGGGGCATGCGCTCCTGCCCGACCGACGAGTCGAGGCGCTGGGCGATGAGCTCGGGGGTCCAGCGGCCATCCGCGTACATGGCCCGTACCTCGCGGGGCTGGTTCCACACCGCGATCTTCGGGCCCACCGACGTGTAGACCTGCCCGGTCACGTGTTTTGCCCTATCGGAGAGCAGGTAGATGACCATCGGCGCCACGTCCTCGGGGTCGCCCATCTCGGCGAGGTCCATCGGGACATTGGCCGACATCCGGGTGCGCGCCACAGGTGCGATGGCGTTGGCGGTGATGCCGTAGCGGTTGAGCCCGGCGGCGGCCGAGTGGACCAGTGACACGATGCCGCCCTTCGCCGCCGCATAGTTGGCCTGTGCGACGCTGCCGGCGAACGCGCCAGACGTGAAGGCGACGAGTGATCCTCCGCCCTCCTGCTTGCGCATGATCGCCGAAGCCGCCCGGAACACCGTGAAGTGACCTTTCAGGTGGGTCGCTATGACGGCGTCCCACTCGTCCTCGGCCATGTTGAACAGCATCCGCTCGCGCAGGATGCCGGCCACGGCCACCACGCCGTCGATCCGACCCCACCGCTCGGTGCCGGCGGCGATGATCCGCTCGCCTCCCGCCAAGGTGGTCACGCTCTCGGCCACGGCAACGGCTTCGCCACCCGCCGCTTCGATCTCGGCGACGACGGCCTCGGCCACCTCGCTCTTGGGGTCCTCACCGGCCATCGACACACCGATGTCGGCCACGACGATCGTGGCGCCCTCAGCGGCGGCGGCCAGCGCCACGGCCCGGCCGATGCCGCCGCCGGCGCCGGTGATAGCCACGACCTTGCCGTCCAGGAATGCAGTCATTGCGGGTTGCTCCTCATGATCGTCTTGCGGGGACTGGCGCCCGTCCCGTCCCGGCTCCGCGACGTTGCGCGGCCGCCCTCCGGGCGGTTGACCGCCTACTGGAACCTGTTCTAGCGTTCCCACCGGGTCGGCGCCACCCCGCTCCACCGTCCACCTCGCACCGCAGCTGCCGGGCCGGTGGAAACGCGCAGGGTCCTCCGCTGATCAACGGCACCTTCGCAACACGGCAGATTCGCAGTACGACAGCACGGCAACGACGACACGGGGGATAGGACCACATGGGCGATCTTGGCTTTTGGGCGCTGGCGCACGAGTATCCGGAACACCTGGCGATGGTGGCGCCGGACGGCACCGAATACACGTCGGGCGAACTCCTCGCCCGGTCCAACCAGGCGGTACACGGGCTGCGGGGACTGGACCTCAGGCCGGGTGACGTGGTGGCCACCCTCCTCCCCAATGGCGTGGAGATGTTCGAGCTGTACCTGGCCGCCCTGCAGGCCGGCTGGTACCTGGTGCCGATCAACCACCACCTGATCGGCGCCGAGGTGGCGTACATCCTGAAGGACTCCGACGCCAAGGCGTTCATCGCCCACGAGCGGTTCGCCGACGTTGCCCTGGACGCAGTCGAGGAGGCCGAGCTCCCCTCGTCGATCTGTTTCGCAGTGGGCGACATCCCCGGATTCGGGTCGTTCGACCGCCTGCGCGACAACCAGCCCGCCACCGATCCCGCCGATCGGACCATCGGCGACGTCATGAATTACACCTCGGGTACCACCGGCAACCCCAAGGGCGTGTTCCGCAAGCTGAGTGGCCTGTCCCCCGAGGATGCCGCCCTCGGCCAGGCGGGCATCCTCTTCCTCTTCAACATCCAACCCCAGGACGACAATGTCCACATCGTGGGATCGCCGCTCTATCACACCGCGGTCATGCGGTTCTCGGGGGCATCGATCCACCTGGGCCACACCATCGTGGTCATGGACAAGTGGCTGCCCGAAGAGATGCTCCGACTCATCCAGGACTACAAGGTCACCACATCCCACATGGTGCCCACGCAGTTCCACCGGCTGCTCGCCCTGCCCGAAGACACCCGGGCCCGGTACGACGTGTCGTCCCTGCGCCACATGATCCATGCGGCGGCCCCGTGCCCGGTCGACGTCAAGCACCAGATGATCGCGTGGTGGGGCGATGCCATCGACGAGTACTACGCGGCGTCCGAGGGCGGCGGCACCCTGGTGACCGCACAGGAGTGGCTGACCAAGCCCGGCACCGTCGGGAAGGCCTGGCCCATCAGCGAAATCGCCATCTTCGACGACGACGGCACCAAGGTCGAGGAGCCCAATGTGATCGGCACCGTCTACATGTCGATGCAGACCGGGGACTTCGAGTACCACAAGGACGAGAAGAAGACCCGGAGCAACCGTATCGGCAAGTACTTCACGGTCGGCGACGTGGGACTCATCGACGAGGACGGCTTCCTCTTCCTCCGGGACCGCAAGATCGACATGATCATCTCCGGGGGGGCCAACATCTACCCGGCCGAGATCGAGAATGTGCTGCTCGGGTTCCCGAAGGTCGGCGATGTGGCCGTGTTCGGCATCCCCCACGACGACTGGGGCGAAGAGATCAAGGCCGTCATCGAGCCCGCCGACGGTGTCGAGGCCTCCGACGAGCTGGCCGAGGAGATCCTCGAGTTCTGCTCGACCCGGCTGGCCAAGTTCAAGACGCCCAAGTCGATCGACTTCACCGACTCGATGCCCCGCGACCCGAACGGCAAGCTCTACAAGCGCAAGCTGCGCGACCCCTATTGGGTGGGACGGGAGAAGATCTGAGCCGCTGGGCTCAGCCCAGCCGGATCCGGCGGGACATGCGGTGGTCGATGACCACCGCACCGCCGAACTGCTGGACCCAGAGTTTCCCGTCGCACCCACAGCACGGCGTCGTCGTGGCGGGCACTGCGCACGGCTACCGCGCGTGACACGGTCCCCGGAACCATCAGGCCAACGAAGGCTCCGGCGGGTCAGGCGCCGCCCCGGCCCGCACAGCGTCGAGCACGGACGGGTCGGCGTTGTCCAAATCGCCCTCGGCGATGGCCGGGAACTGGGTGGGTTTCACTTCGATGAAGAGCCCCTCGGCCTCGGCGGTCAATTGGTCACCGTGGTAGATGCCACCCCAGGTCCTGATCTTGCGCCCGTTGCGATCGAGGCACCGGGCCTCGATCCGCAGCGGTGTGCGCAACGGGGTGGGCTTGCGGTAACGAATGGTGAGCGTGCCGGTCATGCCGGGATTGCCGGCCACCATGATGGCGGCTCCCAGCATCTCGTCGAACGTCTCGGCGATGACGCCACCGTGGACGCATTTGGGCGGACCTTCGTATGCCCAGTCGAACCAGGCGTCGGCCCGGATCTCGGGGAAGCCGCCGTCGACCCCGTCGACCACATGCACGACCACCGGCGGGGCGATGGGATTGGCCAATCCCATGATCGGGCTTGTCGGGAAGATCTCCTGGACGCCCTGACTGATGTCCGGCAGCCGGCGGGCGAGCTTGGGACCGGCCTCCTCCTCGAGGGTCCGGCCGAACTCCTCGAGGCGCTCTGCCGCCGCGGTCATGACCTCGTCGGCGAACGAGGCCGCCACCGTCATGGTGATGATCGGACGGAGCGCGGCGGCCAGGCGGCGCCGGGGATCGTCGTTGGCGACCGAACCCATCGGGGCATCGGTCACTTGCGTTTGTAGACGGGCGGCCGCTTCTCGGCAAAGGCCTTCTGGCCCTCGGTGGCGTCCTCGGTGGCGAAGATCGGCCAGCCGAACTCCAGTTCCATCTTGAGGGCCTCCTCCTCGGGTATCCCCTCGGTCGCTTTCACCGACGCCTTGATCGCCTCGACGGCGAGTGGCCCGTTGGCCCCGATGACATCGGCGATCTCGAGGGCGACCTCGAGGGCGGTGCCGTCGGGCACAACCCGGCCGATGAGGCCGATCTCCTTGGCCTCCTGGGCCGACACCTCCCGGGCGGTGAGCAACAGGTCCATGGCCACGGTGAACGGGATCTGGCGCCGGAGACGGACGGTCGAGCCGCCGAGTGGGAACAGGCCCCGACGGGCCTCGAACACACCGAACTTGGCGCTCTCGCCGGCCACCCGGATATCGGTTGCCTGGAGGATCTCGGTCCCACCGGCCACAGCCCATCCCTCCACCGCGGCGATCAGCGGCTTCTTGACGGAATAGTGGCGGAGCAGCGCCTTCCAGTGGAGGTCGGGATCGGCGGCCATCCGCTCCTTCACGTCCTCGTTGCCGGGCCCCGACATCGATTTGAGGTCCATACCGGCGCAGAAAGTCCCACCGCTCCCGGTGAGGATGGCACACCGGATGTCGTCGTTGGCGTCGATCTCCACCCATGCATCGGCCATGCCGACCAGCATCGGGCCGGACAGGGCGTTCTTGGCCTCGGGACGGTTCATCGTCACGACGGCGGTGGTGCCCACGACCTCGTAGGTCAGGTGCTCGGTGGTGATCATGGTGCTGCTCCTTTCGGGGCGGCGGACACCGTCCCCACCCCCTCGTGCGCCTCGGCGCTGCGTCATCGGCGTACGCGGCCACACGGCGGATGCGCACGGAAACTGGAACCCATTCTACTTTCCGTGCCGGACGGTAGCGGAGTCCGACCCTGCACACCCGCCAGGATCGACCGCGCCACGCCGTCAGGGTCGTACCGTCACCCCGGAATCGGACCGGCCGCCATCCCCACGACCGGGGCGTTCAGCGGCACTCCGGCCACCGACCCCGAGAAGACGGCGTCGCCGAACGTGAAGACGCCGGCATCGGCTGCTGTCAGCCAGTACCCCTTGCCGCTGACGGTCGGGGCCATGCCGACCACGGGTGCGTCGAGGGCCAACCCGCCGGTGGAGCCGTAGAAGCCGGCCCCGCCGTAGGAGAAGATCCCGCCGTCGGAGGCGACGAGCCAGTAGGCCGCTCCCCCGCTGTCGGGCACGGTCGCCTCTCCCACGATGGGGCGGTCCAGGTGGAGCGAGCCGGCGGAGCCCGAGAACGTGGCCGATCCGAAGGCGAAGATCCCTCCGTCGGAGGCCACCAGCCGGTAGCCCTGGTCATCGGGGCCCGCGTCGATCCCCACTACCGGGGCATTGAGCCGTACCCCACCCATGGATCCGGCGAAGGCGGCGTCGCCGAAGGCGAACACGCCCCCGTCGGCGGCGACCAACCAGTAACCGTGGCCGTCCGGAGTCGGTGCGATACCCACGATCGGCTGGTTCAGCCTGATGGAGCCGGTCGAGCCGTAGAAGCCGGCGTCACCGTAGGAGAACACTCCGCCGTCCGAAGCCACCAACCAGTAGCCCTGGCGGTCCGGGGTGGTGGCCATGCCGACGACCGGTCGGGTCAGGGGCAGTGCACCGGCCGATCCCCAGAATGTGGCGGCACCGAAGGTGAAGATCCCGCCATCGGACGCCACCAGCCAGTAACCGGGCTCTGTCGGCGCGGGCGTCGGAGGACCGGGCAGGCCGGCCGGCCCGACGAAGGCGCGGAGCTGGTCGGAGGAGGGGGCGACGATGAGACCGTCGGCTGCCGCCGGCGACGGGAAGTGGGTGGTCACCGATCCGAAGGAGAAGTGCTGGACCGTGGCGCCGGTGCTCGGATCGAGGGCGTAGAGCGTCCCATTGCCGTTGTCGATGGACCACACCTGGCCACCGGCGACGATGGGTGAGCCGTGGGCCCCACTGGTGGTGTGCCAGGTCGCCGTGGGGGCTGACGTAGCGGTCGGGGTGACGGCACGGACCCCGTCGCCGCATGGCACGAAGAGGGTGCCGTTCAAGTCGGCGGTGCCGCCGTCGGGATCTCCGCCGCAGAAGTTGGCTGTCGAGGAGATCTGTCCGCCGATGTGGCCGAGATTCGACTCATGCATGACGTAGGCCGTGTGCAGCTTGCCGACCTGGAAGATGAGCCCGTTGGGCAGGAGGGCGGGCGACTCGGATCCGAGGTCGGCGTCGGTGGAATTGTCCTGGTGCCACGTCGACGGGGCGAAGTAGTCGAGCACCTGCATGGTCGGGCTGAGCTTGATGACGCCGTCGCTGTAGTCGTAGCTGTTCGAAGGCGCGGAGCTGTTTCCGGTGGACACCCACACATCACCCGTGACATCGATCGCTGGAGCTGCACCCCCCATCCACACCGCACCCTGATTGAAGGGGGCCGCCACCACGAAGGTCGACGACGGCGAGCCGTTCTCAGGGGCGGACACGACGAGACCGTGGTACTGCCCGCAGTCACCGGAGTTGCCACCGAAGCCGATGATGACACGGCCGGCGTCGAGGGCGAGTGAGGCCCGCTGGAGCTCATAGGCAGGATTTGCGACGATTGACGTGGCCGGATCGACGACCTCGTCCAGAACGGTCGCCCCGGTGTACATGTCGAGTCCGATGAGGTGGTGGGAGGCGCCGCCGGGCACCTGTTCGGTCGCCACAACGAAGATCTCACCCCGGGCGGTGTCGATGACGGGTGTGGAGGTGATGCCCACGGTCGGGCTGATGTTGCCGCAGATGCCGGGCACGGTCGACGGCGAGAACGGTGTGGCCAGGTGGCGCGACCACAGCACCGCGCCGGTGTCGGCGGCCAGGGCGTAGACGGTGTCGTTCTCGGTTGCCGCGTACACCCGACCGGAGGCGATGAGCGGCTGTCCATACAGGCTGCCGTCGAAGGTCGGGGATGTCCACGCCGTAGTGGCCGGCGAGAACGAGGCACCCGAGGCGTCGACCCCGGTACGCAAACCGTTCTGGTCGAAGGTGGTCCAGTCTGACGATGGTGCTGCGTGTGGGAGCGCATGCGACGGACGGTATCCGCCGGATCCGGCGTCCGCCTGGGTGGGGACACACCCGTTGGCAACGACGAGGACGAGGGCAGCGATCGGCAGGCGGAATGCGGTCCTGCGAACGCTGGAGGATGACAGGTTCATCGTCTCACTCAACCACCAAAACCCCCGGCCCGCTCGTCGGGCGGGGTAGGTGGGGGTCCGGTCAGATCCGCTCGATGATGGTGCCGGTGGCCAGGGCGCCGCCGCAGCACATCGAGATGAGCGCCAGATTCTTGTCCGACCGCTCAAGCTCGTGGAGTGCGGTGGTGATGAGGCGGGCGCCCGTGGAGCCCACCGGGTGGCCGAGGGCGATGGCGCCACCGTTTACGTTCACCTTGTCCCAGTCGACCTCGTGAACCTTGCCCCACGACATCACCACGGAGGCGAACGCCTCGTTGACCTCGAAGATGTCGATGTCGTCCATGGTCATGCCGGCCTTCTTGAGCACGTCGGCGGTGGCGGCGATCGGGCCGTCGAGGTGGTAGTAGGGGTCGGAACCGACCAGGGTCTGGGCGACGATCCGGGCCCGGGGGCGCAGACCTGCCTCGCCGGCCCGCTCCTGGGACATCCACAGCACGGCGGCGGCGCCGTCGGAGATCTGCGAGCTGTTGCCGGCGTGGTGCATGCCGTCGGGCAGCACCGGCTTGAGACCGGCCAGGCCCTCCTTGGTGGTCTCGCGGGGGCCCTGGTCACGGGTCACCAGGTTGATCTCGCCGGTCGGGCCGTCGGCACCCATGACCGGGGCCTCGACGGGTGCGATCTCCCGGTCAAAACGACCTTCGGCCACGGCCTGGGCGGCCTTGCGTTGGGACTCGAAGCCCAGCCAGTCGACGTCCTCGCGTGTGATGCCGTACTTCTGGGCGATCCGCTCGGCCGCGTTGAACTGGTCGGGCATGTCCCACGGGAAGTCGTCGGGCCGGGACTTGCCGGGGCCGTTGAAGGCGTTAGCTCCGAGACCGACCCGGCTCATGGCCTCCACACCGCAGGCGATGCCGGAGTGGATGGCGTCGGCGCTGATGAGGTTGGCGATGAAGTTGTTGGCCTGCTGGGCCGAGCCGCACTGGCAGTCGACAGTGGTGGCCGCCGTCTCGTAGGGCATGCCCTGACTGAGCCAGGCGGTCCGGGTGACATTGGAGGCCTGCTCGCCCGCCTGGGTCACGCAGCCACCGACGATCTGCTCGACGCTACCCGGGTCCACCCCGGCCTTCTTGACCAGTTCGACCTGGGCCTTGCCCAGAAGTTCGGCGGCATGGAAGCCGGAGAGCCATCCGTTCCGCTTGCCGATCGGTGTGCGGACTGCTTCGACGATGACCGGCTGAGCCATGGAGGTTCCCCCTTGAGAGATCTGGATCGTGGCGAGTGTGACGGTGGCCGGCCCAGGGCATGGCCCACGCAGGCCGACAACTCAGTATAGAACCCGTTCTACTCCCTTGCCCCCCGGGCGGGCACCGGCACAGGGTCGGGAATGTTCCAGATCAACCGCTCTGTTGCGGACCGCGGCCCGGGGGTCAGCCACGACCGGGCGTCGGCCGCCTGCAGTACCCTTCCCACGGCCGGACGGTGGGGACGCGCCCAGTCGGGTCGCACGACCAGGGGAGGGAGCATGTGACGACGTCGAAGGTGGCCGCACTGGTGGCGGCCGTTGCCCTGACACTCGCCGCCGGCTGCTCGAGCGGGACCGGCCCGGACGGCTCGGTGGCCGCGCCCCCGCCCTATGCCCATACTGGTCCCGACGCGGTCGGCGTGGCCACCCTCGATCTCGGCTCGGCCGGCCCGGTCTTCGGCGAACGGAACGCCACCGTCTACTACCCGGCCGCGGCGGCCACCGTGGCCCAGTACCCGCGGTTCAGTTACAGCGAGGCCTCGACACTGCCCGCCGCCCTCCAGGGGATCCTGCCGGCCAAGTACGACACCACCACGTCGGTCGATGCCTATGTCGGTCCGCCAGCCTCGACGCACGGCCCCTACCCGATTGTCCTCTTCAGCCACGGCTACGGCGGCGAGCGACTCTATTACTCCAACCTGCTGACCGGCATCGCCTCGTGGGGCTACGTGGTGGTCAGTGCCGACTACCTCGAGCGGGGCCTGGCCGCCCAGGCCCTCAATGTCACCACGACGCCCACGGCCGCCCAGGACTCGTCCGTGATGCGGTCGTCGCTCACCGCCGTCGAATCGGCGTCCGCCGACCCCGCCTCACCGCTGCACGGCGTTGCCGACCCGAAACGGGTGGCCGCCGTGGGCCATTCGGCAGGGGGTGGCACGGCGTTCGACGCCCTTGACTCCCCGGCCGTCGCCACCGCCGTCGGCTGGGCCCCCGTCCCACCCTCAGGGGCGCCCTCGTCGAAGCCGGTCATGTTGATCGGGGCCGAGGGGGACACCGTCGTGACCCCGCCGAACGTGAAGAAGTCCTACGAGGAGTTCCGGGGCCCGAAAGCGCTGGTCGAGATCTCGGGCGAAGGTCACAACACCTACACCGACATCTGTACCGGCATCCGCTCGGGCGGCGGGTTGATCAGCTACGCCATCAGTGCCGGCTTCGTGAAGGCCAGCCTGGCCAAGCTCGGGATCAACGGGTGTCAGGCCTCCGACATCAACCCGACCCGCTTCTGGCCGATCGTGCAGTACTACACGGTGCTCCAGCTCAAGAACCAGATGGATGGCGACTCCTCAGCCACCATCCCGTCCCCGGTGCCGGGACAGTTCCCGGGGTTCACGATCACGGTCACCCAGGCCGCATGAGGCGACCCACCAAGCCCGGGTCCGATGCGGTGGATCTGACCGTGATCGCTGTCCCCGGTTACTTCGCGGCCATGGGGGTCGAGTACTGGCGGCAACGGCGGCGCCAGGATCGTGACCAGGACCCGACGGCCGGGGACTACGAGACGAGGGACACGCTGGCCAGCCTGGCCATGGGCAGCCTGAGCCTTCTCGCCCCATTCATGGTCCCACGGCTCCTCCGGCCCGTCACCCGGGGCAAGGGCCGATTCGCCAAGGTGTTGGTCGGCGCAGCCGCGGGTGCAGCCGTCGTCACCACCGTGGCCGATGTCGTGGCCCGTCGGGCCGAACGCCAGCCAGCCCCGGACGCGGCGCCGCCCGAAACCGCGCTACCCGACGCCGCGCTGCGCCGCCGGCCCGCCCCCACCGCTGCCCAGACGGTGGCCTCGATCGGCGGGGTGGCCGCAGTGGCTGCGGGTGGCATCGCCGTGACCACGGCGTGGGCCGCCGCGACCACCCCCGAGCGTCTGTGGGAACGGCGCCTGGTGGACCAACTCCCCAACGGCACCGTGGCCATGGCGGCCGCACTGGTCGGCTGGGACTTCCTCTACTACTGGAATCACCGGTTCATGCATACCAGCCGGTACATGTGGGCGGTTCACGAAGTCCACCACTCCAGCGAGCGCTACAACCTCTCGACTGCGCTGCGCCAACCGGTCGCCGATGCTCTCGGTACCTCCATCCCCTACGGACTCATGTGCCTGTTCGGGATACCGCCCTCGGCGGTGGCCACGGCCCGCGGGGTCAACCTCATCTACCAGTTCTGGATCCACACCGAGGCGATCGACCGTATCGGACGGGCCGAGACCGCCCTCAACTCGCCCTCCCACCACCGCGTCCACCACGGCACGAACCGTCAGTACCTCGACCGCAACCACGCGGGGATCCTCATCATCTGGGACCGGATGTTCGGCACCTTCGAGCCCGAGGACCGGGCGGTCGTCTACGGACTGACGACGAACATCGACACGTTCAACCCCGGCCGCATCGCCTCCCACGAGTATGTCGACATGGCCCGCGAAATCGCCTCCTCGACCGGCTGGACGGAGCGGCTCTCCTACGTCTTCCGTGGCCCGGGGTGGGCCAAGCGCCACCGCGCCGCCGCCGCCTGAGAGTCGCCCGGAGTGGTCGCTTCTGCCGGCTTGCCCAGCGCTGACGACCGCCAGGTCTGCAACACTCGCGGCTGCCGCCGACGGAAGGAGACCAGTGACCGCTGCAGGCACCAGGGACGACCCGTGGGAGCTGACCACCCCACCGGGAAGCTCGACGTACACGATGTACCGCGATGAGTCGGCCGACCCGCCGGTGCTGGTCTGCCAGGTCGGCTCCACCACCCTCACGTACCACCTGTCGGCCGTCGAGGACCTCCGGCCGTGGCTGCTCGAACAAGGCGACTGGGTCCCCCTGGGGGCGGCCGACGAGAAGAAGGACGCCGCCGAGGGGACCGTGGAGGCGTGGGGCCGCTCGGCGGACAACCCGGTCGGCGGCTGGTACAGGCTGCGCAAGGGCTACCGCGGCCGGTTCGGGATGTACCTACCTCCGTTGCTGGAGGCCCTGGGGCTGGCCGACGTCACTCACGAGAAGCGGAACAACGCTATGAGGGTCCTGCCCGGCTGACGCCCCGTCCCCGTTGCTGGCCCGGAATCCGCAATTTTCATGTCCATTTCACGGCAGGTGGGCTTACCCTGGATCAGGTAGCCACGAGGAGACTCCATGACTCGGAATCATTTGCTGCTGGCAATCGATCAGTTCGGGGCAGGCCAGGCGGCCGTGGACTTCACCATCGGGCTCACCTCGCTGTCCGACCCTCATGTGACGGTCTTCCACGTCCGTGAGCTGTCTCCGATGCTGCGGGTGCCGCCCCTCGAAACCATCGACGAGGCCTCGGCCATGGTCCAGGAGTCCGTGACCCGGATCCTGCGGGCCGGAGTTTCGACCGACGGCCTGATCTGCTCCGCCCGGGAAGACGCCGTCGCCCGGTGCATCGTGGAGGCGGCAGGCGAGCAGTGGTGCAACGGCATCGTGCTCGGGTCGACCCGCCTGCGAGGCATCCACCGGTTGTCCGCACGCGGCGTGCGCGAACGGGTGATGCGGGAGTCCCCGCTCCCGGTCTTCGTGGCGCCGCCCGCCCTCCAAGGTGGAAGGCAGCGGTGGTCGACGTTGCTGAGCCATGCCGCGGGCAACGGAATCGAGCGCTAGGAAAACCACCGCGCGGTCCTACATCACTTCCCGGGCCACCATCCCTTCTCGGTCGGCCAGGGCGGCATCGACGAGGGGCTATCGGTATGCCCCTCGTCGGTCATGGTGGAAGTTGCCGTGGGCTGCTCGGTTCGGGATCCGATGACGACGTCTGTCTTGCTCTGAGAACGGAGAGTTCGGTAATCGGGGGTCCAACCGGTGGATGGAGATCGGGGTCGGTGCAGGTCCTAGGCGACCGGATCGTTGGGCGGTTCGACCGGACGGCGGGCATCGAGTTGGTGGATCGTCGCCCCGTCGGGGGAGTGAGCGTCCCGCCGTAGACGCATCGGATCGCCGGATGCGGCGCGGAAGACGGAGGGGTGGCGCACATCGAGCAGGCGGGACCGGTACGACCGGTGCCCGGACGTCGGACCGGCGCGATGGGTGCCGGCGGTCGTCGCCACGGTCGCGTGCGCCGAGTGGAAACGTGCGTGTCGGTCGTTCATCAGGGCCGTCCTCGGTGGAGTCCAGCGCCACCGGGAGTCTGGAGCGACGTAGCGCCGACACCGAAGCATCCGTGGGGATCTGCTTCGGCCGGCTCTCCACCGACCGTACACCCGTTGGACCCGCGATCCCACCAGCGTCGCGGACCGACGCGGGCCGGCCGCCAGTTGGCGGCTGTGTAGGGTGGGGTCCGAGCCGATCGCAACCGCGGTCGCACACGCTGAATCCGAACCTCGTTGAGCGTCTCGTCCCGCAACCGGAAGACGGCCGATGACCCGACGACCGAGGCGCACGACTACCGGCACGGCGGTGGCAGCGCCGGCCGGCGACTGACATGGCGAATGACCGACTGGTCGCCATACTGGAGCGGCTCGCCGCCTATGGAGCAGAGCCGTCCGGCACACTCCACCTCTGCGAGCTCTCGTCCGAACTCACCGGCACGAGCGGCGCGAGCATCATGTTGCTCTCGGACGACCTCGCCCGAGGTTCTCTGTGCACGACCGACGGAATCGCCGCTTATCTCGACGATCTCCAATTCACACTTGGCGAGGGTCCGGCCTTCGAGACACATCTCGAAGGCCGGGTGGTGGCGGCCGCCGACCTCGCTGCCCCCGAGAGGCCGCGCTGGTTCGCGCTGACCCCGTCGGCAGTACGGGCCGGCGTACGGGCCATGTTCGGTTTCCCGGTGAGGATCGGCGCCGTGCGCATGGGCGCGCTCAACCTCTACCGCGACACACCGGGAACGCTCAGCGATCCCCAGTTCCGCGACGGGCTTCTCCTGGCTGATGTCGCGGCCCGGACCATCCTCTCCGTGCAGGCCGGCGCTCCACCAGGCCTCGTCGCCGCCGAACTCGAATCCGGCGCCAACTTCCACCTCGTCGTCCACCAGGCGGCCGGCATGGTCTCCGTCCAGCTAGGCGTCGGGGTGACCGAGGCCCTGGTCCGCCTCCGGAGCCTGGCCTTCCGGTCCGGGCGTGCGATCGACGATGTCGCCGGCGACGTGGTGGCCCGGCGCCTACGGCTGTCCGAACCCGAGGACCCGTGAGCTGCTCGTGTCCTTTCACCATCGCAGGGGACGCTAAAGTGACCTCGGTGCCATCATCCAGCCCGATTGTCGGGAATACCCGTCCCGAGAGACCGCTGTAGCCATGTCCCGTGAAGGACTCCTCGTCCAGACCCTGGTCGAATTGGCTGACAACCTGGTCGATGACTTCGACGTCATCGACGTGCTCACCGTGCTGAGCGACCGCTGTGTCACTGTGCTCGACGTGGACACGGCGGGGGTCATGTTGGCCAGCCCCGCCGGCGACCTCCAGGTCGTCGCCTCGTCGAGCGACACCATGCGGAGCCTGGAGCTGTTCGAACTTCAGACCAATGAGGGCCCGTGCGTCGACTGCTTCCAGAGCGGAGCGCCGATCGTCAACGTGGAGTTGGCCAGTGCCGACGCGCGATGGCCGCTGTTCGCCCCTCGCGCGGTGGCCGACGGGTTCCAAACCGTCCACGCCCTGCCGATGCACCTCCGGAACACGACGGTAGGTGCGTTGAACCTGTTCCGGGTCGCCCATGGCTCCCTCGGGACCGACGACGTGTTCGTGGCCCAGGCCTTGGCCGACGTGGCCACGATCGCCATCATCCAGCACCAGGCGTCCGTTGATGCCGCCGTACTCAACGCGCAGCTCGGGGAGGCGCTGAACAGCCGGATCGTCATCGAGCAGGCCAAAGGACGGATCAGCGAAGCATCGGGGCGCGACGTGGACGAGTCGTTCCGCCGCCTTCGCAACCATGCCCGGAACCACAACCTGCGGCTGACCGAGCTGGCTCGTCAGGTGGTCGACGGGACCGTGGCCGTCATCAGGCTCGACCCCCTTCCCCGGACGCCCGCCACCGGGCCGATCTCGTCGGATCCGCGGCCTGAGGACGCGCCCTCCTGACCAACCGGGGCTGTCGGGCGATCCGTCCTCAGTACTGTGCCGACCGTCGTCTCCGCGGTGCCACCTGGCACGCCGGGCACAGATGGGTGCCGCGTCCGACCACTCTGGTCTTGATGACCGAGGTGCCGCAGCGGGGGCAGGGCTGCCCAGTCCGCCCGTAGACGTTGGCCACTTCGAGGTAGCCGCCCCGGTCACCTTTGGCGTCGACGTAGTCCCGCAGCGTCGAGCCGCCACGGGCCACACCCTCGGACAGCACGGTGACGATCCCAACGTGAAGGGCCTCGAAACCGGGGCGACGCACCGCCCGGCACCGTCGCTCCGGGTGGAGACCCGCCTGCCACAGGGCCTCGTCGGCATAGATGTTGCCGATGCCGGCGACGACGCCCTGGTCGAGCAACGCCGCCTTGAGCTGCAACCCCGGGTGCCGGCGCAGGCTCGCGCTGAGCACGTCGGCGTCGAATCCGACCTCGAGCGGTTCAGGACCCATGCGGGCGAGCAGCGGGTCGGCCGGCACGTCGGTGGTGGGGAGCACCACCATGCGGCCGAACTTCCGCTGGTCGTTGAAGAACAGCCGTGAGCCGTCGTCGAGGTCGAGCACGACCCTCGTAGCCGGGGTGTCTCTCGGCGACGGTCCATCGGCGGTCACTGGCTCGATGAGCAGCTGCCCGGTCATCCGCAGATGGACCAGGACGCTCACCCCACCATCCGCATCGATCCCCAGCACCTTGCCCCGGCGCCAGACCCGGACGACCGGTCGCTGGAGCATCGCCGTCGGCTCGATGCCCCGTCCGGTCAGGCTCTTGTGCCACCGGGTCTCCGCGGACGACACTGATCGGCCGACCAGATGCGTGTCCAGCTGGCGCCGGATGGTCTCGACTTCGGGCAGCTCGGGCACGGTCGCCTCCTCTCCCCTCTCACGGGCCAGCTCCACGGGCGTTCGCCCACGCAGTGGCCCCGGGCGGTCAGGCGTGGGCGGCCAGGAACGGACCGACGCGGTCCTTGGGTCGGCCGATGATCGCCGCGTCCCCGGCCACCAGCACCGGTCGCTGTATGAGGTCCGGATGGGCGGCGAGTACCTCGGCAACCTGGTCGGCGCGTTGCACGTCGGCGTCGGTCAGACCCAGCTTGGTGAAGTTGGCGTCCCGCCGCACCAGGACAGTGGGCTCATCCTCCAGGATCGCCAGGAGGTTCGCCAGTTCCTCCACCGTGGGACGCTCGGCTTTCAGCTGGTAGCGGCGGATGTTGACCGAAATGCCGAGGTCTCCGGCGATCTCGGTGGCGGCCCGGGAGCTCGAGCAGTTCGGGTTGTGGAAGATCGTGATGTCGGTCATGCCGGCGAACCTACCGCGCCCCGCTCCCTGTGCCGCCAGCCGGTCCGGGCGAACGGGTCAGCCGAGCAGCCCCTTGGCGATGACCACCCGCTGGATCTGGTTGGTGCCCTCGTAGATCTGGGTGATCTTGGCGTCGCGCATGAACCGTTCCACCGGAAAGTCCTTCGTGTAGCCGTAGCCACCCAGCAGCTGCACGGCATCGGTGGTCACCGACATGGCCGTGTCCGACGCGAAGCACTTGGCCATGGCCCCGAAGGACGTGAGCTCGCCCTCGGGATCGCCGTTGTCGACGAGCGCACAGGCCCGGTAGGTCATGGTCCGCGCTACCTCCGTTGCCATGGCCATATCGGCCAGCATGAAGCGCAGGCCCTGCAGGTCGGCGATGGGCTTGCCGAACGCATTGCGCTGCCGCATGTAGTCGGTGGCCGCGTCCAGGGCGCCCTGGGCGATGCCGACGGCCTGGGAGCCGACGGTCGGGCGGCTGCGGTCCAGCGTGTGCATGGCGATGGTGAAGCCCATGCCCTCTTCGCCGATCCGGTGGGTCGCCGGGACCCGCACGCCGTCGAAGGAGATCCCGGCTGTCGGGCTGCCCCGCAGTCCCATCTTGTCCTCGTGGGCACCGACCTCGACGCCCCAGCCGGCCTCGACCAGAAAGCAGCTGATGCCCCGTCGGCCGGCCTCGGGGTCGGTGACGGCGAACACCGTGTAGGTGTCCGATACGCCGGCGTTGGTGATCCAGTGCTTCGCTCCGTTCAGGACGTAGTGGTCGCCGTCGCGGATGGCCCGGGTACGCATCGACGCCACGTCCGAGCCGGCATCGGCCTCGGACAGGCAGTAACTCCCCTGGTATTCGCCCGATGCGACCCTCGGCAGGTACTCGCGCTTCAGGTCCTCACCCGCCCAGTTCATGACAGGCAGCATGGCGAGCTTGGAGATGAGCAGGGTGACCGCTGTCGAAGCACAGACCCGGGCGATCTCTTCGGCCATGATGGCCTGAGTGATCATGTCCGCCCCGGCGCCCCCGTACTCCACCGGGATGCCGAGAGCCGGAAGCTCCATTGCGCGGCAGGCGTCAAAGGACGCCTGGGGATAGGCCGAGTCACGGTCGGCAGCCGCGGCGTTGGGGGCGACCCGGTCGTCGGCGAACTTGCGCAGCGAGTCGCGGAACTGGCGGTGGGTGTCGGACAGGGCGAAGGCGTTCTCCATGCTTACAAGTTACCGACCGGTAGGGAGGTCGGACACACGTAGGTGTAGCCCTGGGTTGCAGAATTGCTCAAGACGACGGTTGCACGGGCCGATGGAGGTCATGTCGGGCGTGGTGCCCGGACTTCCTACACGCCTGAACACGTGGAGATGCCGACAATGAGTGAAAACCCGCAAGGACCTAATTGGTGGCAGGCCAGCGACGGGGCCTGGTATCCACCGGAGCTCCACCCCACCCAGCAGGGCGACGCCTCCGTGGCAGCCGGCCTGCCGGTGGGAGCCGCCCTGTCGATGGACGTGCCCGTGGCGAAGGTTCCACCGATACCCGTTCCCGAGCTGCCCAAGCGGCCGACGTGGAGCACTGAGTCCGAACAGCGCCCCGAAGCGGGCCCCATGTATCCCGATCTCTTCCAGCAGGCCGTGTCCGGCTCGAGCCTGGCCAACGTGGTCACCGTCAACTATGCCGACGGCGAGGCCCGGCTTGGTCTCGATGTCCCGACATCGACCGGTCTTGGCGAGGAGCAGTTCCTCGACGACGACGACCTGATGACCGCATCGGCCCGCATGCCGGCCGAGGTCGGCGCCTTTTCGGGTGCCTCGGCAAAGAGGCGCTGGCGAATCCTCCGCTGACCGCTCTCCACCCGTCGTCCGGCCGATACGGTCCGACGGCCACCGGCCCATGGTTTCCCGACCACCCACCTCTGCCGGGGCCTCCGACCGACGCTTCCCCCGGAGCGAGGATCGACCGCCGCCCTGCGCAGGTCCGATCAGTCGGAGTCCCCGAGGTGGACCGGGACCCTGACCAGCAGCCCCTTAGTGATCTTCGGACAACTCGAGCAACGTGGGCCACTCGGCAAGGCGATCGGCCACCTGCTCCGGCGTAAGCCGCAGGGTCGACTCAGGAACGCAGTCGGCGATGGTGCGCTGCACCTGGTAGTGGTGCGAGGCGGCACGGAACAGCGGCTCCCGGGCGGCCACCAGGTCGGCCGGGGTCCCCCCGAGGAAGCCCCACAGGGTGAAGGCAAGGGTCAGGTCGTGGATGACCGGCGCACGCCCGAACGCCGCCGCCCGTCGCATGGCCACCGCCGTGCAGCCCCAGATGGCGTCCTCGGTGTGCTCGGCGGCACCCAGCACCAGGCGGTCCTCGAAGCGGCGGGCGAGCTTGAGGGCGAAACCCTGGTCGGGGCCCGGAGTGCCGAGGAAGGAGCCGGACGGCTGGTGGGTGCCCCGGAGCTCGGACGGACGCGACGTCGTCCATATGGACGGCACGTGCAACTGGTAGGCCCGACGGACCTGGTCCGCCTCGACGACGGGGACGAAACTGGGTTGGGTCACCGGGTGCTCCTGGATCGCGGGGTGCGGCGGTTGGACGGACTCCTGCGGGCTGTCACGGGAAACGTGCCATGGGTCGTGGTCGGGTGTCCAGTTCAGGCACGACCATCGGAAGCGTGGAGTAGACCGTAGACCACGGAGTCGGTGAGGGCCTGCCACGAGGCGGCGATGATGTTCTCGGACACCCCGATCGTGGTCCAGGTCCGGTCACCGTCGGTCGTGTCGATGAGGACCCGGGTCACCGATCCGGTGCCCTTGGCGGAGTCGAGGACCCGGACCCGGTAGTCGACCAGGTGGATCCCCTCAAGCGTCGGGTAGCTGCCGCCGATGGCTGCCCGCAGGGCGCCGTCGAGCGCATTGACCGGGCCACCTCCCTCGGCCGTAGCAACCACACGTTGGCCGTCGACCCAGAGCTTGACGGTGGCCTCGGTGGACAGGTCCTTCCCCTGGTCGGCGATGACCCGGTAGGACTCCAGCTCGAAGAAGGACTGGCGCCAGCCGGTCGAGTCGCGGAGCAACAGCTCGAGGGAGCCGTCGGCCACCTCGAAGTGGTAGCCCTTGTACTCAAGCTGCTTCAGCGAATCGAGCACCGACGTCATGGCGTCGGAGTCGAGCTCGAGGCCCAGCTCCTCGGCCTTCATGGCCAGCGTCGACCGGCCGGCCATTTCGGACACCACGAAACGGGCGCCGTTGCCGACCAGCGCCGGTGAGACGTGCTCATAGGCATCCGACCGGCGGGCGATGGCCGAGGTGTGCAGCCCCGCCTTGTGGGCGAATACCGAGGCCCCGACGAATGGCTGCTGCGGGTTGGGGGCGATGTTGACCAGCTCGGAGATGTGGTGGGCCACCGGGGTGAGCAGAGGCAGGCGGTCGGCCGGGATGGTCGACACCCGGAGCTTGAGCGACAGATCGGGCACGACGGCGGCCAGGTCGGCGTTGCCGGCCCGCTCGCCATAGCCGTTGACGCAGCCCTGCACATGGGTGGCGCCGACCGCCACGCCGGTCAGCGAGTTGGCCACCGCGCAGCCACTGTCGTTGTGGAAGTGCACGCCCACCTGGGTCTCGAACCGGTCGAGCACGGTGGCGACGATCCGCTCCACCTCGTATGGCAGGGTGCCCCCGTTGGTGTCGCACAGGACCAGAGTCTCGGCGCCCGCCTCCTCGGCTGCCTGCAGGATCCGCAAGGTGAACTCCGGATTGGCCCGGTACCCGTCGAAGAAGTGTTCGGCGTCGAGGAAGACCCGGAGGTCGTTGGCAGCCAGGAACTCCACCGAGTCGGCCACCATGGCGACGGCCTCGTCGAGGGTGGTACGCAACGCGTCCACCACGTGCATCTCCGACGACTTGGCCACGATGCACACGGCCGGGGTCTGGGCCTCCACCAGGTGACGGAGGGTCTCGTCGTCCTCGGCCCGTACGCCGGCGCGCCGGGTGGAGCCGAAGGCGACCAGGGTGGCCCGATCGAGGTGCAGCTCCTTCGGGGCCCGGGCGAAGAATTCGGCGTCTTTCGGATTGGCACCGGGCCATCCGCCTTCGATGAACGTCACCCCGAGGTGGTCGAGCTGCTCGGCGACCCGGAGCTTGTCGTCGACGGTCAGCGACAGGCCCTCCTGCTGGGACCCGTCCCGCAAGGTGGTGTCGAAGATGTCAACCGCATCGGGCAGGGCGGGCAGGTCGAAGTCGTGCCCGGCCCGGACCACCTCGTCGTGGTCGTGGTCGCGGTCATGGTCGACCCATCGGCGGCCGCGCAGGTGTGCCTCCTGGCCCGCCGTCAGCGGGTGGGAGTGGGCCGGTCCTCCGCCATGGCTGTGGGTGTGGCCGTGGGCGTGGCCGCCTCCCGGCCCAGCGGTGGCATATGAGTCGTCGTTGAGGGTGGGGCCGTCACTCGACATAGTCCAACCAGTCCCGGTACTGCTCCACCTCGCCACGCACGGCGGCGAAGTACGTCTGCTGGATCTGCTGGGTGATGGGTCCGGGCTTGCCCGCGCCGACCGTGCGGTCGTCGACGGCCCGGATCGGGACCACCTCGGCGGCGGTGCCGGTCAGAAAGGCTTCGTCGGCTGTGTAGAGGTCGGTCCGGATGAGCTGCTGGTAGTGAACCTCGAGGCCCTGGTCGCGGGCGATCCGCTCCACCGACTTCTGGGTGATGCCCTCGAGGGCGCCCGAGTCGGAGCTCGGCGGCGTCAGCAGCTTGCCGTCACGGACGATGAAGATGTTCTCGCCCGTGCATTCGCTGATGTTGCCGTCGGGGGCGAGCAGGATGGCCTCGTCGTAGCCGGCCTTGATGGCCTCGACCTTGGCCAGCGACGAATTCACGTACATGCCGGTGCCCTTGGCTGCCGTCGGTACGGCATTGGGGTCGTGGCGCCGCCACGAGGAGATCTTCATCGACACTCCGTTGGCCACTCCCTCGTCGCCGAGGTACGTGCCCCATGGCCAGCAGGCCACCGAGACGTTGACCGGGCACGGGATGGGGTTGAGGCCCATTTCGCCGTAGCCGAGGTAGACGAGCGGGCGGATGTAGCAGCCGTCGCCCATCCCGTTGACCCGGACCACCTCACGGGTTGCCTCGACGATGTCGTCCACGCTGAACGGGACGTCGATCATGAAGACCGAGGCCGACACGAACAAGCGCTCGATGTGGTCGCGTAGGCGGAAGATGGCCACGCCGCGGTCGGTCGGGTAGGCACGGATGCCCTCGAACACGCCGGAGCCGTAGTGCATCGTGTGAGTGAGGACGTGCACGGTGGCATCAGCCCAGTCGACCAACTCGCCGTCCATCCAGATCTTTTCAGTGGGGGTGATGGGCATGACTCAGAGCCTTTCTGCGATGGCGTCGCCGATCTCGGTGGTCGAGAGCGTCGGGTGCGGGGTGGAGTTGATGAAGTCGGAGACGGCCGCGGTGACGGCAGCCGCGGCCTTGTCCTCGCCGAGGAAGTCGAGCATGAGGGCGGCCGACCGGATCGCCGCGGCCGGATTCGCTCTTCCGGTGCCGGCGATGTCGTTGGCGGCCCCGTGTACCGGCTCGAACATCGAGGGCCCGGTGCGGTCGGGGTTGAGATTGGCCGAGGCGGCGTAGCCGATGCCACCGGCCACTGCACCGGCCAGGTCGGTGATGATGTCGCCGAACAGGTTGTCGGTGACAATGACATCGAACCATTCCGGGTTCTTCACGAACCACATGGTTGTGGCATCCACGTGGGCGTAGTCGCGTTTGATATCGGGGTAATCCTTCTGGCCGATCTCGTGGAAGGCGCGTTCCCAGAGGTCAAAGGCGTAAGTCAGCACGTTGGTCTTACCACAGAGCGTCAGTTTCTTGTCCTTGTTCCGCTTGCGGGCGAACTCGAAGGCATAACGCAGGCAGCGCTCGACGCCGCGCCGCGTATTGACGCTCTCCTGCAAAGCGACCTCGTTGGGCGTGCCTTTGAAGAC
>DATBZS010000087.1:0-5406 GCA_036513075.1 Acidimicrobiales bacterium | reverse complement strand
GCTCGTGGAAGACCTGCGGCACATGACGGCGGCGTGGGATCAGACCCCCGGACGGGTGGTGGCCGGCGCCCTGGTGCGTGCCCCCCTCTACCCCCGGATCGGTGCCGTCGTCAGCTACCGGGCGGCGGCGTGGTGCTGGGGTCACGGATTGAAGCCAGTGGCCCTGTGGCTCCAGGCCTGCACCATCCGGTCAGCCGGCACCGAGATCCACCCGGCCGCCCGTATCGGTCCCGGATTCGCCATCATCCACACCGTCGGGATCGTGATCGGCCACCAGGTGGTGGCCGGTGACAACCTCGTGGTGTACCAGGGAGTGACCCTCGGCCACACCGGGACCGGCGACGGCCAGCCCCACATCGGCGACAACGTGCGCATCGGTGCAGGGGCCAAGGTGCTCGGACCCGTCTCCATCGGCGACGGCGCGTGGGTCGGCACCAACGCCGTGGTTCTGGCCGACGTGCCGGCCGGTGCAGTAGCCACCGGCATCTGGAGGGGTTGAACCGAACCGCTCAGTCGGCGGCCTCACTCACCTGGCGGTTGCCGAACTCACCAAGAGATGGTCTGGGACCGGTCATCGGTGAATGCCCGACCGCCGGCCGTCCACTGCTCAGCTGGCACACGGGCGGACGGCACCACGGCCATGGTGCCCTGCGCCGTGGGCAGATGGAACCGGACGACCACCGTGGCCGTCCCCCCTTGGTGGATGACGAGCGGAGCGGCCACCAGCCGGGTCGGCCCCTCGACACCGTCGGCCGACAACGGTCCCGCGCCATTCATGGTGACGTTGCGTGCGGCACCCGGCAGGTTGGTGGCCACGACGCCGCTGTAGTCGCCGTAGACCAGGGGGAGCCCGGGAAACGGCCCGGCGATGAACTGCGACTGCCCGTCCGGTGTCCGGTTGTCCAGGGTGCTGGTGAGCGTCACTGCGGTGCCGGAACCGTCGGGTCGGGTGGCCACGTGAACCGACACGTTCACGTACTGGTCGAGCTTGTTGCCACCCCGGTTGATCACGGTTACGGCGAGCGAGCTCGGCGTAAGGGTGCCGCCAGCGCCGGCTGCCACCCATGCCGCCTGGGCCCTCGGATTCGACGACCACACCATCAAGTGGCGACCGGCCACCGCTCCTGACACCGCCGACGCCAGGCTGCGCAGGTCGGTCGACTGCCCTTGGAGCTGGCGCAGCACGGCCGACGCGATGGCACCCAGCGCATCCTCGCGAGTGCTGTCTCCGCTCGAGTTGTCGGACAGCCCGACGTACTGGTCGTGCAGCAGGTACTGCTCGACGTTCGAGGCATCCAATGTGATAGCCCCGACCTGGACGGGACCGGTGGCCGTCATGATCTGTCGGAGGCCGACGATGTCGAGGGCCAGGACCCCGTCGACCTGCTGACCGGTGCGGGCGGCCCACATCCACGTCGCCAGTTCCGCCGTCACGTCGAACTGCGGAGTGAGCCCGAGGTTGCGCCAATCGACGCCCGGCTCGAGCCAGCCCCAGTTGCGCTGGAGGTCGCCGGTGACCACGACCTGACCGGGGGCAAGGGCCAGGCCACCCGACTGTGCAAGGTCCCCGAGATGGATCGAGCCGTCACCGGTGGCGGCCGTGCCGATCTCCAAGAACGCTCCCGACCCGGCGCGCATCTCGGCGTTGTTGCCGGCCAGCACCAGATAGTTCTGGGGACCCTGGAGGATGGTGGCTGTGACGGCCGACACCCCGGCGGCCTTGACGAGCCGGCTGCGGGCGTCGTCCAGCTGGCGCACGAACTGGTTGCGTTTGCGGGCCAGCGGGGCCACCAGGGCCTGGTCGGGGCCGGTGTCGATGGCCGAAAGCTGGCGGGCGGTGGCCAGCGACAGCACCGACAGGCGCTGGAGCGAGTGCACCCGCTGTGGCCCCGCACCGTGGGGCAGGTCCAGCACGTCGTGGACGTGGCCGAGGAAGCCCGAGCCGATGATCGAAACCTGCTGTGCTGCCGAACTCAGCGACCGGGCCGACCGCAGCTGCCGCCCGAGTACGGGCAGCCAGGTGGCGGGGGCCATCCAGGGATGGGACAGGTCGGCGTGGGCGGAGGCGAATTGGGCAGACGCCCGATCGAGTGAGGACCTGGTGGATGACGCGGTCAGCGCGGTCGGATCGGTCGTGTTGCGGACGGTCTCGAGCTCGGCCAGACCCTGCTGATCGTGGTGGTAGGCGGACCAGACGCCGGCAGCCACTACTGCACTCCACGCGACAAGCACGGCGAGCACGCCGGCGGCGACGAGCCACCTGATCCGTCGTCGACCCTGGGATTCGCTCACCGTGTCACTCGATGCTCCTGGCGCGGGCGGCAACGGGGGTACCCCGGGGCCCGCGGGCGCAACGGACGGACCAGGGGGATCGTACCGGAGCACCTCGGCGACCACGTGCGCGCCCGGGAGTCCGCGGGCCGTGCCGATAGCATCGATCTGTGTCGTTCTCGACTATCCGCGTAACCGTCGGGCGCGTCATCCTCGTGGCCGGTGTGCTCCTCCTGCTCTTCATCCCCTATCTCCTGTGGGGGACGGGACTCATCACCGCCCGGGCCCAGTCCGACCTCCGCCAGCAGTTCGCCGCTGTCGAACACACCCACCATGACCAGCACGCCCTCCACCCGCCACAACCTGGTCCAGCCGCGCCGGTTGTCGCACCGGACATTCCCGCACCAGCCCTTGGAGGACCGGTCGGGATCCTGTCGATCCCCAAGATCGCCCTGTCGATGGTGGTGGTCGAGGGCACCGATGCCGACCAGCTGCGGTCCGGGCCGGGCCACTACCCGGGCACGCCGCTGCCCGGTGAGGCGGGCAACGTGGCCATCGCCGGGCACCGGACCACCTACCTCCACCCCTTCTACGATCTCAACGAGTTGGTACCCGGAGACGCCATCAACATCCTGACCGTCCAGGGGCTCTTTGTGTACCACGTGATCTCCAGCCAGGCCGTCGCTCCGACGGACGTGGCCGTGGTGGCGCCCACGCCCACCCCGATGCTGACCCTCACGACGTGCAACCCGCGCTACAGCGCCAGCCAGCGCCTGGTGGTCCAAGCCGCACTGGTGGCCGACGTGCTGACCGGGACGACCGCGCCGGCCCCCACTCCGTCGAACCACACGTCGAATCACCCGTCGACGACCAGGATCGCCGATTCGCCGATCCACAAGGACTGGTGGGCGGCCATCGGGTGGGGCCTGGCGGTAGTGGTCCTGGTCATCGGGCTGTGGGTGCTCGCCAGCCGACTCGGCGGTGGCCGTCGACTGGCCATGGTGATCGGCGGGACGTTGGTGTGGCTGGGTGTCGTCTATCTCTTCTTCGGCGCCCTGGCCCCGCTGCTGCCGGCCAGCTTCTGACGCAGCGGATCGGGCCATGGACCGGACGACGGAAGGGTCGGTCGGAAGTGGCTCGCCGACCGGGCTCCGGTCAAAGGACGCGCCAGATCAAGGTCCCGTGTGCTGGTAGTCAGGCGTGAGGTTGCGGAAGGCTCAGGCGCTGCGGCGGCGCCGGCGGGTGAGCACCCCGCCGATCACGACAGCACCAAGGCCCACCGCGGCGAGCTCACCGATGTCGGCGCCAGTAAAGGGCAGCGACGACGAGCCGTTGGTGGTGACCGCAGTTGAGTTCACCCCGTTGGAGCCCGTCGGCGCCGGAGGGGTCACCGTGGCGGGGCTGACCGCAGGGGGCGTACAGCCGGTGTAGCAGGTCGTGTCCGCCCCGGCGACCGCCGGGACGGCGAACATCGAGGTCACGGCGAGGCCGGCTCCGATGCAGATGCGCTGGCTCCACTTCATGGTCTTCATCTTGAACTTGCCCTCTCTTCCGGATCGCCCCGGTCCCGATCGGAACCGTCCATCCGGTTCCTCACGTGATCGTTGATCCATCATGCACGCTCGCCTGCGCCGTCGCACGCCTTCGAACCAACTGCAACCGATTCAGCACCACGAGTGGTCAAGTCACCATGTTGCGTGGTGTTCCGGGCGCCAATTCGGTGCCCTGTCAGGCCGGCACGATCTGGCCGAAGGTACTGCACAGGCCGGATGCCTCGATCAGGACGAAGGCGGCCACGATGGCCAGCACCACCGGAGTACGCCACTTCGGGCTGACCCGGACCATCGGGGCCGGCATGTACCAGGCAGGTAGGAGGCCCGTGCCGCCGCCGCCCCGGGAGTCGAGAAAGTCAGCCATCGGCACGGCGTCATCGGCAGGCTGACGTCCGGCATCGGACCGGAGAGCCAGAGCGCACAGTTCGTCCTCGGTCAGCGGGAATGTACCGGCCTCGACGCCGGTCACCTCGCCTCCGGTCACCTTGGTGTCCACGGCGCTCCCTCTCTCACCCGGGCCCGTCGCGGGCCGGCACCTGCACCAGCGACCTTACCGGCGCCGGAGACCAGGCGTATCGGCAACCGGTCAAAGCAGGTGGACGCCGGCCTCGAGCACGACGATGGCCACGCCCACCAGGACCAGGCTGACCACATAGCGGATCCGTCGCGCCAGCGATCGGTCCCGTCCGCCGGCCGTCCCGATCCCGACTACGGCAAGAGCGGCGACCCGGCGACGTCGGCAATGATGAAAGCGGTGTGCATCGTCCACAAGTGCAGGGCGGCCAGGCAGAAGATCGCAGTCGCCGGGACTGCTGCGGTGACGATGGACCATGAACTCCGCAGCTCGGCCACCACGTCCCCGGACTGCAGCTCGAGATGTCCTTTCGACCGCATGGAGACCAGCCGCGACAGAGTGTGGGCGAACCAGATGGCGATCGACCCCACGATGACCACCCCGGCCGTCGAGAGTTCGCCGGGGTTGGTCTCGAACGTGAGGCCGGCGATGGCCACCAGAGTGACAATGGTCCCGTAGACATAGTCGGTGAGCCAGTGGACGGCGGCCGGGTGCTCGAGGGACGGGGATCCGGGGTTCGGCTCAGCCATCGGTGGTCGGCTCCCCGGCTCCGGACGGTGCCTCGCCCGCCGGGGCGATCCTGATCAGCGCGTTGTAGGTGACCACGCCGATGGCGAAGTGCATGGTCATCAGGACCAGAACACCGCGAGCCGACTCACCCCGGATCAGGAGGTACACATCGGGCAGCAACAGGACGGCGGTGACGACCACCGCGGCACGCAGGAAGACCCACCGGGGCCGGGTCGACACCCGGGTCACCACCGGCCAGGCCACACAGGCGATGAGCACCCCGATCACGGTGAGCTTGGCGTAGTCGCCGAACTGGAAATGGGCGAAGTGGTCAGTTCCCGGGAACACGGCCTTTCCGGCGGCAACAAGGACGGCGTCGGCGGCCAACGAACCGACCAGCGCGACCGCGGTCGCCGCCGCCACGCGCGCCCAGGATGGCTGGGGATCGGCGGGCCTGAAGTCGATATGGAACCGGGCGAAGAGTGGCTCGAGCGCGGT
>DATBZS010000086.1:0-51908 GCA_036513075.1 Acidimicrobiales bacterium | reverse complement strand
AAGTCGGAGCGTTACTCATCCTTCCCGGGACAAAAGCTGCCGCCGGATCCGGAACCAGGTGGCGGGACCCAGCTCAACGGATCCGGCGGCGGTCGCTAGCTTATCGTGTGGTCAATAGCTGTTGACCGCACCCTGCGACCCGATATCAGGCGAGGTTGACCTCCAGGGCCACCCGGGCTTCCTCGGCCATGATGCGGTGCATCAGCTGCCGCGACACGCCGAAGGTGTCGGCTATTTCCGGGTTCGACAGCCCCTGCGCTCGCAGAATCCTGGCAATACCTGCACGCATATCGAACCGATGTTTCTCGAAGGCGGCGAGCTGGCGGGTCATCTCGAGGCAGTACCGGGACGATTCGAGACTCATCAACGCATGATGGAGCGATACCTCGCTCTCCATCGCATCGACCAGCAGTTGGTTCCATGCCATTTGCAACTGGAGGCGATCGGATAGTTGGCGCAACGCACGCGTGTACGCCGCCATCACCTGAGAGACGTTCGCCGCTCCGACGTCCATGCGCCAAGGATACGGCCTCGATCCACCAAGAAGTGGCATATCTTCCGCAATGCCCGTTGCGGTCCGTTCAGGAAATCGGCCATCTGCCTTCGATAGGAGAAAGTTGCAACCATCCCCCGCTCTCGGGGGTGTAACCCGGTAGTCAGGGCCATCGAGGTCGGCCGCCACCGCCGACATCCGGGAGACCATGGAATGCCGCAGTCGGAGGACGAGGACAGGTTCGACGCCTTCTTCGCCGACGCGTGGAAGCGACTCCAGGCCCAGGCGTATGTCCTCACCGGTAGCAAGGAACAGGCTCAGGATCTGACACAAGAAGCGCTGCTACGGGCGTGGAAGCACTGGGCGAAGATCTCCGAATACGACGATCCCGAGGGCTGGACCCGGAGGGTCCTGCACAACCTGTGCATCCAGTCCTGGAAGAAGTCCCAGCGGAGCACGGTCAAGCACCAGCGCAGCGCATCGATCGACATCCCCGACCACCACGGCGAGATCGCCCAGGCGATGCGGACACTTCCGGGAGTCCAGGCCAGGGCACTCCTGCTCCACGACGGACTGGGGATGACGGTGGCAGAGGTGGCGGGCGAACTTCGGGTGCCCGAGGGCACGGTCAAATCGTGGCTGAGCCGGTCCCGGAGGATCGTGGCGGATCGTCTCGAACGCCTGGACCGGGACCCGACGTGGAGGTGAGCGGACGTGATCGATAACGAAGACGGCGTTCGGTCCGGCATCCAGGACATGCTGCGGGCCGGCGAGCAGCCGCGTGCACCGCTGACCGCGGCGGAGTTGCGGGCGCAGGTGACAGGCCGGCGTCTGTCCCGCGTCGACGGCAAGCTCGTGGTGACGCTGGCCGCCGCTGCCGTCCTCATCGTGGCCGTGTTTGCTTCCCAGTCGTTTCGGTCCGGCAACCATCCGGCGTCGACTTCAGGTTCGACATCGCCGAAGCCCGGTTGGGTCGCCCACTCCGCATATGGGGTACAGGTCTCCGTACCCAAGTCGTGGAAGGTCATCTACTTTCCTGGATGCCCGTTGTATCAACGTTCCGGAGTCCTCACCATCGGAGTCTCCGTCGTCCCCTTTTTCTGCCCTGCGTACATTCCGCCGGCATCGTCTACGTCCGTGTCGCTGTCGCTCACGATCGGGGCCGATCCGATGACAACGGGGTTGCACCCCCCCACCGTCAGGACGATCCGGGTCCATGGTCTGACGGTCGAGACACAGACCGTCAGCCACGGCACGAACCAGGCGAGCACCATCTGGTACGTCCCGTCGAGGAGCGCGACGCTGACCGGGCTCGGCCGCGGCGTGCTCCAGGTCATGCAGACGTTGTCAGTGGCGACATCGCGGGCTGCGGCCGCCCCCGGCAACGTGACCGGCTCCCTTGACCTCGAGACCCTGCAGCAACAGCCCGTCTCCGGTCCGGTGACCGTCACCGACTCCCGCACCCGGAAGGTACTGGCCGTCGACGCCGTCAACGGCCAGTACTCGTTCTCAGGTCCTCCAGGTGCCTATGCCGTCCAGGGGCACGCCGGTAGCGCGACATGCCCACTCCTGGCCGTGACCGTGCGTTCCGGCGAGAACATCACCGCGCCGACGATCCTGTGCCAGGGCTTATGACGCGCCACTGTCACAGCGACGTAGCCGCCCACCGCACCGAGTGCGGATCGACCACCGGCCGTCCCACATCGATCTGTACGTCCTCGTGGGAACCGAGCGGGATCGCCCGGGGGTCACCCCGGTAGCGGTGGCCGTCGATCCACATGGTGAGCGGGCCGGTCGCCGGACCTACCCGGTCGGAGCTGAGCGGCTGACCCCACAGGTCGAAGAACTGGCCGAGCACGTAGGAGTGCCCGGCCGGGGATTCGATGTGGATGACCCCGTCCTGGGCGTGGACGTGAAGCCAGTAGTAGCACTGGGACGCGTGGTCGAAGACCCCGGCCGGTGCCTGCTGTCCGACCGGTGACACGATGCCGATCCCGGCTGGGATGGGCCGGAGCACGCCTTCCACGTAGATGCTCAGATGCGTGTGTACGTGGTACGCCACCTGCTCGGTCGAGTTGCACTCGACACCGTCGACCGGTTGGCCGGTGGCCGCCGATGCCGTGGAGGCGAGCATCGGGCCCTGCTCGATGGGCACGCCCTCGGGTCCGAGCGGTCCGGGCACGACCGGCAGTCCGACAGCCACGGACCGTTGCGGATCGGATGGTGCCACCGTCACGGCGACCATCACCCCGACCACCAGGACGCCCACGACCGCCAGGGCACCAACGGTCAGGCGACGCGTCCGTCGGGACCGCGCCGCCGCTGCCTCTTCCTCTCTCTTCTTCTGTGCGATGCGTTCGCGACCCTGACTACCCGAGGGGTGTCCGGATCTGGTTGAGGCGGACGGACGTCCGCCGGCTGCTCGTCGATTGGTGGGTGAGTCATTGCTGGACATGGGAACTCCTCGTGAGGTGGCAGGTGGCCGCGATTGGGCCCTGCGAAAGATGGCGGACCGGACGGACCATCGTCCGGGCGCGGGTGCGATAGGCACGGTGCGATCTCGTGCGGGCCGGCGGCTCGGTGCCGCCGACTCCTTCCGGGCTCAGCCCGGGGGTGATCCAGCTGTGCTCAGCTGGCGAATACGAGCAGCTGCGGGGGCCGCTCAATACTCAGGACCACGCCGGCCCTGAGTCGCCGCCCGGACGTCGCCCGTCGGGTTCGTCGAGCTACGATTGCGATCGCCGTGACGGCGGCCAAGAATGCCACGCCCGTCCCCACCGAACTGGTGACCGGCGATGCCGGCGCGCTCGGGTCGCATCGCTGTATTCCCGGCGCACAACTTCCGAGGTCGTGTCCGGGCGTCTGCACCGTGCCGGCAACGGAACGAGCCGCCGGGGTCAGCGACATCGCGTCGAAGTGCGGAAAGGCGGCAAGCAGCCCGACCACCACAGCCGCGATCAGGACCACCAGGCGGAGCCGACTGTCCATCGGCCCACCCTATCGACCGACAAGTCTGGAATGTCGTCGCTCAAGTGTCGGCGCGTGGTGACACCCCGAAACTCAGAACCCGACCCGGCTGGGCCGTCAGGCGGTGTCCCACGCTGCCGGCATCGTGTCGTTGCGCAAGTAGAGCGGGTGGGCAGGGTGCCCGTCCCTGGTCAGCCCGAGCACCATCGGACGCACGGCTATCCCCCGTAGCAGGGCATGCACCTCGTCGCCCCGGCCACGATGGCTGCCCTTGGTTCCCCAGGCCACGACCACCTGGTCGGCAGCCGTCGCCGCGTCGCGGATAGCCCGGTCGTTCCCCTCCCCCACCGGCTCGACCTGGGCCACCAGGACCGCGGGATCGGTCGCCCGAAAGCCGAAGATATTGGTGACTTCGAGGGAACCGAAGCCCCACGAGATGGCGAAGCCGACACAGCGTCGGACGGTGGGGTCGAGGTCGTGGGCGTCCGCCGTCGACGGGTTGAGCATCACGAAGTTGAGTCGCGCCCGGCTGGCGTCCCACGTGCGGGTCAGCCGGTAGCGGTACGTGCGGGTGGCGTCGAACGTCGCCGAGGCTGCCCCGTGGGTACCCGTCGCCTTGTCGGTGACCGTAGGCGTCGCCGCAATCGCCGGGGTGGACACGTCCAGACCGTATCCGACCCGTGGAGGCTGGCGGCGTCTGTCGCCGGAGCCGACGGCAGTGCCAAGATGGCGCCTGTCCCGGCCCGCGGGGCGACCCTCGAACGGAAGCCGATGCCCCTTACCTCCACGCGGTCCAGCTACAAGGTCACCTTCGCCGTCCTACTCCTCGGGACTACCGCCTACGCACTCCTGCAGTCCCTGGTGTCGCCGGTCCTCCCGACCATCGAGCAGGAGTTCCACACCTCCCAGAACACCGTGACCTGGGTCCTGACCGCGTTCTTGTTGTCGGCGTCGATCTTCACGCCGATCCTCGGCCGGGTGGGCGACATGGTGGGCAAGGAACGGATGCTGGTGGTCACCCTCGGAGCGCTGGCCGCCGGGTCGGTCGTGGCCGGCCTCGCCCACTCCATCACCGTCCTGATCATCGCCCGCGCCATTCAGGGCATCGGCGGTGCCGTCCTCCCGCTGTCGTTCGGCATCGTCCGCGACGAGTTTCCCGGAGTCAAGGTGGCGGGCGCCGTCGGGATCATCGCAGCCATGGCCGCCGTGGGAGGCGGAGCCGGGATCGTCCTGGCCGGTCCCATCGTCAGCCATCTCAACTTCCACTGGCTGTTCTGGATCCCGATGATGCTCGCCGCCGTGGCCGCGGTGTCGGCCTGGCTCTTCGTACCCGAATCACCCGTGCGGACGCCTGGCCGGATCAGTTGGCTGGCCGCCGTCCTGCTGTCCGGCTGGCTTGTCGCCCTCCTGTTGGGGGTGAGCGAGGCGCCCGTCTGGGGGTGGGCTTCACCCCGGGTCATCGGGCTGATCGCCCTGGCCGCCGCGATCCTCGTGGTCTGGGTGGTGGTGGAGCTCCGGTCCAAGGAGCCGCTCATCGACATGCACATGATGCGCCGCACGGCGGTGTGGACCAACAATCTGGTCGCCTTCATGTTCGGCATGGGGATGTACGCGGTGATCGGATTCCTACCCGAGTTCGTCCAGACCCCGACGTCGACCGGCTACGGATTCGGGGCGAGCATCGTCCAGTCGGGGCTCTTCTTGTTGCCGTTGACCGTCACCATGTTCATCACCGGCCTCCTCTCCGGTCGGCTGGCGGCCACCATCGGCTCCAAGTCGGCAGTCATCATCGGGTCGATCGCTTCCACCAGCGCCTACCTGTTGCTGGCCTTTGCCCACCACCAGGCATGGCAGATCTACCTGGCGAGCACCCTGCTCGGAATCGGTCTCGGCCTCGCCTTCTCCGCCATGTCCAATCTGATCGTCCAGGCCGTCCCTCCGGCCCAGACCGGCGTGGCCAGCGGAATGAACGCCAATATCCGCACCATCGGCGGGGCGATCGGCGCCGCGGTGATGTCGAGCATCATCGCCTCGCAGATCCTGGCCGACGGCTACCCGTCCGAGTCCGACTACACCAAGGGCTTCTGCTTCCTGGCCGCCATGACCGTGGTGGCTATCGTCGCCGCCCTCTTCATTCCGAAGGTGCCCGGGGCGGGGGCTGATGCCGATCTGTCCCACCATCTCGAGCACGCCGAGCTGGCCGTGGTGCCGGGAGGCACCGTCGCCGAGTACTGACCACGACGGCCGATGTAGGCATGTCACTGAGGTCCATCCGGACCGACCCTCGACCACCTCGGGGCGAACGGCCGGTTGCCACGCCATCCGACCTACTATCGGGCCAGGGCCCGGGCACGACGCCAGAGCCTGCGGGAACTGATCCCGTGGATCGAGAGGTGGAGCGACCATGAGTGGACCTGACGACCCCACGGAGACCTACGAGCAGGGCGACGAGGCCATCGACGACGCGTCCGGGCTCGACCCCGATTTCATCGAGGAACTCGAGCTCGACCCGTCGCTCGACCCCAACTTCCAACTCGACGAGAAGGAGCTCGAGGAGGCCGGCGCCGAGCTGGACGACCCCGAGCAGATCGCCGTCCTCGACGGGCTGATCGACGACCCCGACGGGCTCGGCGGCCGTTCGCCCCGCACCAAGTCGCGGGAGACCGACCCCGAAGGTTGGGACCTCGACGCCCCGATCGTGCCCGGTGACTCCGACGACGCTGACAGTGCCGATGACGGGCCGGCCGTCGACTGAGGCTCAGGCGCCGGTGTGGATCTCCACGCAGCGGGTGCCGCTGTAGATCGAGGGCATGCACCGGTTGCAGTGGATGCACAGACCATCATCCCGGGCCCCCTCCGCCCACCGTGAGATCAGGTCCGGCTCGCGCAGCAGCGCCCGGGCCATGGCCACGAAGGAGAACCCCTCGCTCAGTGCCGCTTCCACCGTGTCGAGTCGGTTGATGCCGCCGAGCAGGATCAGCGGCAGGTCGAGGGCGTCAAGGAACTGGCGGGCCTGGGCCCGGAAGTAGCCCTCCTCGAACGGGTACTCCTTCAGGAACCGCGTGCCCACCACCTTGAATCCGAGCCGCAACGGTTGAGGCAGGGTGGCGGCGAACTCCGCCCTCGGGGCGTCCCCCCGGAAGAGGTACATCGGATTGGACAGCGAACTCCCGCCGGTCAGCTCGAGGGCGTCGATGTGGCCGTCCTCCTCGAGCGTCCGGGCGAACATGATGCTCTCGGGCACGTCGAACCCGCCGGGTACCCCATCGGCCATATTGAGCTTGGCCGTGACGGCCACGGCGTCACCGGCGCCCTCGCGCACGGCGGCCACCACCTGGCGGGGGAACCGGGCCCGGTGCTCGAGGGACCCGCCCCACCCGTCGGTCCGCCTGTTCAGCCGCGGACTGAGGAACGCACTCAGCAGGTAGTTGTGGCCGAGGTGGATCTCGATGCAGTCGAATCCGGCCTCGACGGCACGGGCCGCGCCCCGCCGGTAATCCTCGGTGATGCGGGCGATGTCGTCGGCCGTTGCGGCCCGCGTCAGCGCACCCGATGCCCCGAACCGCCGACTGGGGGACAGTGCGGGGGTACCGTTCGACTTGGAGTTGGCCACCGGGCCGGCGTGGCCGATCTGGGCCGAGGCCAGTGCTCCCGCGGCATGAACCGTTTCCGTGAGCCGGGACAGCCCCTCGACCGAGTCCGACCCGAGCAGGACGCAGTGCCGGTCGGTCCGGCCCTCGGGCCCCACGGCCAGGTAGGCCACCGTGGTCATGGCCGCCCCACCCCGGGCGATCCGCTCGTGGAAGCCCACCAGGTCGTCGGTGACGACACCCCGGGGCGACGCGCCCTCGAAGGTCGCCGACTTGATGATCCGGTTCTTCAAGGTGAGCGGCCCGAGCCGGGCCGGGCCGAAGACCGGCGGTGCAGGCGGCGGGGTACCGGACAGAGCGCTCATCGGCTCACTCCCCTTCGACGAGGCCCGAGTCACGCACGGCGGCGAGCACCTTGTCGGCCAGGTCGGGATGGCAGACGATCAGGTCGGGCAACCATGGATCAGGCCGGGCGTAACGGAGGGGCGAGCCGTCGATGCGGCTTGCGTGGAGACCGGCGGCCAGCGCCACGGCCACCGGCGCGCACGAGTCCCATTCGTACTGTCCCCCGGCATGGACGTACACCTCGGCTTCGCCCCGGACCACCGCCGAGATCTTGGCTCCCGCCGACCCCATCGGCACCGTCTCCGCCCCCAGACGCTCGGCCACGAAGGGCACGAACTCGGGCGGTCGGGTGCGGCTCACCACCAGGCGGGGCACGGCCGGCCGGGCAGGCAGGGGCGGCGGGTTCCCTGTCCCGAGCACCAGATCGAGTCCGGGCAGCGCCACCGCCCCGACGGCTGGTGCGCCGTCGACGGCCAGAGCCACGTGCACGGCCCAGTCGGTCCGACGCTCCGAGTATTCGCGGGTGCCGTCGAGGGGGTCGATGATCCACACCCGGCCGGCCGAGTCGGCCAGCTCGGTCGCCTGGTCGTCCTCCTCGGACCGCACCCGGTCATGGGGGAACCGCTCGGCCAAGAGCGCCAGCAGGAGGTCGTGGGAGCGTTGGTCGCCCTCGGCGCCGAGCGCCTTTCCCTCCAGATCGCCGGACTGGAGCTCGATGAGCACCTGACCGGCCAGGTGGGCCAGGTCGGCCGCCGCCGCATGGTCCTCCATGGTGATCCGGCCCCCTGCTGACGTGTCACCCTCGGCCACTCGATCTCCTCGATGTCCCTGTCCCGCGGTGCCGTTCGTCGGCCCGGGGGACAGTCTGCACGAACCGGGCGACACCGTGGGACCCTGACCGGGCCGGGTCGCCGCCGTGGCTGGCTACGATCCCCCGTCATGCCGCCACCTCCCGCCATGGACGTCGCCGAACTCCAGGTGTTCCTCGACGCCGCCTTCCCGGCCGAACTGCCCTACACCGTCGAGGAGGTGAGCGACGCAGGCGTCCGGATGCGCCTGACCGTCGACGAGTCGAACGTCCGGCCCGGTGGCACCGTGTCGGGGCCGTCGTTGATGGCCCTGGCCGACTGTGCGGCCTGGCTGGCCATCGTCGGCCAGATCGGCCCGGTGGCCCTGGCCGTCACCACCAGCCTCCACATCGACTTCCTCCGCAAGCCCGCCCTGGTCGACGTGGTGGCCACCGGCACCCTGCTCAAGCTCGGGTCCCGGTTGGGCGTCGTCGACGTGGCCCTCCATTCGGTGGCCGACGACGCCCTGGTGGCCAAGGCCCAGGTCACCTACTCGATCCCGCCCCGCTGAACACCGGGGTCGGTCGGACCCGTCGAATGGCCCATCCGATCGGTCCAGCCGATCAGTTACGGGGGGCGTCATTGCGCCCTACACCGGGCCGTGCCAGCATCGTCAGGACACGCAACAGGGGGAGACAGTCATGCACGACCTCGTCATCCAGGGGGGCACCGTCGTCGATGGGACCGGGGCGCCGGCCCGCACCGCGGACATCACCGTCAGCGACGGTGTCATCACGGGTGTCGGCGACTACCGGGGGGAGGAGGCGGTCCGCACCATCGAGGCCGAAGGGCTGCTGATCACGCCGGGCTGGGTCGACATCCACACCCACTATGACGGCCAGGCCACCTGGGACGAGGTGCTGGCCCCGAGTAGCTGGCACGGCGTGACCACGCTGGTGACCGGCAACTGCGGGGTCGGATTCGCCCCGGCCCGTCCCGACCGCCACGAGTGGCTCATCGGGCTGATGGAGGGAGTCGAGGACATCCCCGGTTCGGCCCTGTCCGAGGGCATGACGTGGGACTGGGAGACATTCCCCGAGTACCTGGACGCCCTCGACAGACGCCGGTGGACAGTCGACGTCGGGACCCAGATCGCCCACGGCGCCGTGCGCTCCTACGTAATGGGAGAGCGGGGGGCCCGCAACGAGCCGGCCACCCACGAGGACATCGCCGCCATGAAGCAGGTGGTGAAGGAGGCGATCGCCGCCGGCGCACTGGGCTTTTCGACCTCGCGCACCATCGCACACCGGGCCATCGACGGCGAGCCGGTCCCCGGCACCTACGCCGCCGAGGACGAGTTGTTCGGCATCGGTGCCGCGTTGGGTGAGCTCGGAACCGGGATCTTCGAGCTGGCCCCGGCCGGTACGGCCGGAGAGGACATCATCGCCCCGAAGGAGGAGGTGGACTGGATGCGGCGCCTGTCAGCGGCCATCCACCGTCCGGTGACCTTCGCCTTGGTCCAGGTGGACGACGCCCCCGACCTGTGGCGAGAGTTGATGGACGAGTCGCTACGGGCCGTCGACGACGGCGCCGACCTGTGGCCCCAGGTGGCCGGCCGGGGCTTCGGCCTGCTGTCGGGCCACTTCACCACCTACAGCCTGCTCGACCAGATCCCCGCCTACCTCGAACTGAAGGCGAAGGATCTCGCCCCCGACGAACTGGTGACCGCCCTGCGCACCCCCGAGGTGCGGGAGGCCATCGAGTCGTGGGAGCCCGACGCCTACACGGCCGAGCGCATGGAACAGGCCTACCAGACCACGTTCACGCTCGGCAGCCCGCCCGAGTACGAGCCGGGACCCGAGCGGTCGCTGGCCGGCATCGCCGCCACCACCGGCCGGTCCGCCCTGTCGGTGGCCTACGACGCCATGCTCGAGGACGACGGGCGGGGCCTGCTGTACGTGCCGATCCTCAACTACTCCGACGGCGATCTCCACGCCGCCCGCGAGATGCTCCTGCACCCCCGGGCAGCTGCAGGCCTGGGTGACGGCGGAGCCCACTGTGGCGTGATCTGCGACGCGTCCCAGCCCACTTTCATGCTCACCCACTGGACCCGTGACCGGGTGCGGGGCGAGACCCTGCCGCTCGAGCGAGTGGTGAAGATGCAGTCCCACGACACCGCGCGCCTCTACGGCCTGACCGACCGGGGGACCCTCGAGGTCGGGGCGCTGGCCGACATCAACGTCATCGACTACGAGCGCTTGCAGCTGGGCAATCCACGCGTCGTCGACGACCTGCCCGCCGGGGGCAAGCGCCTGCTCCAAGGGGCCGTCGGCTACGTCGAGACGATCAAGTCCGGCGTGACCACGTTCGCAGAGGGCACCGAGACGGGTGCCCGCCCAGGCGCCCTGGTGCGCGGCGCCCGCTGAGGGACGCTCAGATCCCGGGCCCGGTTCGAGTCGGCACGCTATCGGTCCCCGCCAACCCGGGCCCACCGGTTGCGGCCGGCTCGGCCGCCCACTCCGCCTGCATCTGGCGGTACACGCGGTGCTCGATGACGAACGCCAGGAACGGCACGAATCCCGAACACACCACCAGCACGATCCGGCCGATGCCCCACCGGGCCCGGCGGGCCAGGTCAGCTGCTGCGACCAGGTAGACGATGTAGAGGTACCCGTGGATCGGGGCCACGATCATCTCGGGAATCTTCATCTCCGACCGCAGGTCGAACCCGTACTGGAGGATCACGATGGTCGTGAGGATCAGCAGGGCGGTCCCCACGATGAAGGCCATCACCCGGTAGCGCAGGACGGCGCCCGACAGGGCCCGGTCGCCCGAGAAGGTGAAGAGGTCACTCACCGGCCGGCTCCGGGGCCGGCGTCGGCATCCTCGTTGGCGAGCGTGGCCAGGTACCGGTTGTACTCAGCGAGACGTGCCGCCTCTTCGGGGGTCTGGGCGGTGAACCGCTCCCCCTTGCCGCCCCGCTCGGCGTCGATCGGCGCGCTGGCGGCGATGGCCACGTTCTGCTTCCGGCCGCCGGTCAGCGCCCAGCCCGGCGGACGGGATCCGGGTGCCGCCTCGGGCACATTGGCGACGGAGGTGGTGACCTGGGCTCCGCCAGCGCCACCGTGGCGGGTCACCTGGTCCTGGACCAGGTTCCACCAGGTGTAGACGGCGTAGACGGCGAATGCCGGCCACAGGAAGACGTAGGCCCAGCTCAACGAGTTCCCGCCCGTGGCCCGGCTGTACTGCCACGAGGTCAGCCACGCGAATGCAAGCAGGAGGACCAGGAGCGTGGCGTGCAACCCGAGACATCGGGGGGTGAGATAGCGACGCACGGCCCCATGGTACCGGCCACCCCCGGCGGGTCCCGTTCGGGGGTCACGACATCCACCGCTGGGCCGGGGGTGCTGTTTAGCCTGGATACGGTGGCCGTCCGTCGACGGACCCCACGGGCCTACCCGGCGCCCGCGCCGGACGAAAGGACGGACCCATGAACGAGCGCCTGCGCATCGGGGTCGCCGAGGCGATAGGGACCATGATCCTGGTCGTCGGCGGCGCCGGCACCGCCATCCTGGCCACCGGGCACTTCTCCGGGGCGACGAGTTCGGTCGGCATCCTCGGCGTGGCCCTGGCCTTCGGGCTCAGTCTCCTGGTGGCCGCCTACGCCATCGGCTCCGTCTCCGGCTGCCACGTCAACCCGGCGGTCACGATCGGCCTGTGGGTCATCGGCAAGACCAAGACGAATGAGCTCCCGTTCTACGTGGTCGGCCAGATCGTCGGCGGCATCATCGGGGCGCTCGTCATCTACATCATCGCCACCGCCACCCGGGTCGTCTCGGCCACGTCCGCCAACCTCGGGTCCTACAGCGCCAAGGCCACCGGCTTCGCCTCCAACGGCTTCGGCCATCACTCCCCGGGCGGGTTCCCGCTTGGCGCCGTGATGCTCGATGAGGTGTTCTTCACTGCGGTGTTCGTCTTCATCATCGCCTCCACCAGCCGCAAGTCGATGCCGGTCGGCCAGACCGGACTGACCGTCGGACTCACGCTGGCTGTCATCCACCTCATCTCGATCCCCGTCGACAACACTTCGGTCAATCCGGCCCGCAGCCTGGCCACCGCGGTGTTCCAGGGCAGCTGGGCGCTCAACCAGCTCTGGGTGTTCATCGTGTTCCCCGTCGTCGGCGGCATCCTGGGCGCCACCATCTGGAAGTTCCTGCGGCCCGAGTCGGACGAGGAGACGTTGGAGGAGTCCGAACTCGGCGCACCCGCCCCCTACGGCAAGCGCGAGATGCCCGGGCAGTAGGCCCGGAATCCGCGCGCGTCGACGTCGTCACAGCCCGGCCGTAACGTGACGCCATGACCTCGATCCCGCAACCCGCCACCCCGTTCGCCCCGGATGTCGAGGTTCGGGTGTCGTCCCGACGCAAGAAGACGGCCGGAGCCCATTGGGAGGGCGACCGCATCGTGGTGGTGGTCCCCACCCACCTGCGGGGTGCCGCCCGCGACGACATGGTCGAGCACCTCACCAGGCGCCTCACCCGCCACCGCCCACACCTCCACGCGTCCGACTCGTTCCTCGAGGAGCGGGCCCGCCACCTGGCAGCCACCTACCTGGACGGCGTCCAGCCCGCCTCCATCCGATGGGCGACCAACCAGACCAAACGGTGGGGGTCCTGCACGTTGGCCACCCGGGAGATCCGTATCTCGTCACGGCTACGGGTGGCACCGCCGTGGGTGCTCGACGCCGTCATCGTCCACGAGCTCGCCCACCTGCTCGAGCCCAACCACTCCCCCCGCTTCCGCGAGCTCGAGTCCCGCTTTCCGAAGAAGCGCGACGCCGATCTTTTCCTCGACGGCTACCACCTCGGCCTACACATGGACGATGCCGAGGACGAAGGCGCAGCCCAGGGCGGCTAGGACGCCGCGGACGGCCTGATCGCGACTACAACTGGGGCCGTGGCTTTCTTGCTCGCAGCCCTCGCCGCCTTCACCAACGCCGTCACTTCGGTACTGCAGCGCATCGGGGTCGAGTCGGCGCCCGAATCGTCCTCCATGCACCTCAGCCTCATCTCCCACGCCATCAAGCGCGGGATCTGGCTCATCGGCTTCGCCCTGATGCTGGTCCAGTTCGGGCTGCAGGCCACCGCCCTCCGCTTCGGCCAGCTCAGCGTGGTCCAGCCCGTGCTCACCACCGAACTGCTCTTCCTGCTCCTGATCCTGGTCGTGTGGTTCCGCTACCGGCTGGGCGCCCGCGAGTGGCTCGGCGCTCTCCTGGTGGTCGGAGGCCTGGGGGGATTCTTCCTGGCCGCCCATCCTCGCGGCGGCCAGGTCCTGCCGACCACGCCCGAGTGGGTGGTCGGCTCCGTCATCCTCATCTCGGCCGTGGGCGCGTGCATCGTCGCCGCGATGCACGGGCCGCGCTGGTGGCGTGCCGCGGCGTTCGGCGCGTCGGCGTCCATCACCGCGGCCTATGGCGCCGCCCTGACCAAGGCAATCACCGGCTATGTGTCCGAGGGGTGGGGTCACGTCTTCACCCACTTCGAGCCCTACATGCTGGCCGTGTCCGGCCTGGGCACCGTCTTCCTCCTCCAGAACGCCCTCCATGCCGGGCCCATCACCGCATCGAGGACCACGCTGGTGACCATGAACCCGTTGCTCAGCATCGTGCTCGGCGTCACCCTGTTTGGCGACGTCCTCCGGGGCGGTGCGCTGTGGATCTCCCTCGAGGTACTGGCCCTGGCCGTACTGGTGGTCGGCGTGGTGGTGCTCTCCCGGTCGCCGCTGGTGGCCGGCGGCGCCGACGGCGGCGTGGAGGGCGAGATGCTGGGCGGCGCACGGGGGCGGGCCATGCCCGCCATCCCGATCGAGGCCATGCCCTGAACTGGGCCGACCCGGAGCCCGTTGGCCCCGTGGCGTCAGGATTCTCAGGCAGCCGGAGTGTGGCGGCGTTCGTGGGCGGCGGGGCGCTCGTTGCTCCACCCGGGCCAGGCCAGCCCCGCCCCTTCCACGAGGAGCCGGTCCACGCCGAGCATGTCGTCGCCCAGCTCGGTGCGCATGGCACCGAGCAGCGCGGCGGTCACCCGGGCGTCACCCAGGGCGCTGTGGTGGTCGTCCCAGGTGAGCCGGTAGCGGTCGCAGCAGTCGACCAGTCGCGCCTTGCCCGGCAGATCGAGGTAGGCCTGGGCCACCCGCAAGGTGTCGAGGGTGACCACCGAGTCCGGCACCAGTTCCTCGCCGCCCAGCCGCCGGCACTCGGCCACGAGAAATGCCAGGTCGAACCGGTCGACGTTGTGCCCGACGACCACCCGGCCGGACAGCAGGCCCGCTAGGCCGGGGTGGACGCCCTCGAAGGTCGGGGCGCCCACGAGCATCTCGGCGGTGATGCCGTGGACGTGGGTGGGCCCGGGATCGCGCTGCGGGTCGACCAGGGTGCAGAAGGCGTCCACCTCACGGCCGTCGGGGTCGAGCACGACCACGGCAACCTCGACCACCCGCTCGGACTGGGGGGAGAAGCCGGTCGTCTCGAGGTCGACCACGGCGAATCCCGGCCGGTGGTCGGAGGTGGTGGGCATGGGGGACACGGTAGAGGGTGGGTGTCCCGCGGTGCCGGTCGGATCGTGCACCACGGGACCCACCCGCCCGTCAGGCGTTGGCCCCGACCAGTTGCTTGAACTCGGCCTCGACGTCGGCATCGTGCTTCTTCTCGTCCTCCCGGGCCCGGGCCGGGCTCCAACGGCCACGGTTCAGCCAGATGCTCGGGATGAACAGGACCATGCCGCCGAGACAGACCCAGAACCAGTTCTGCCATTGCTTGGGCGACTGGCCCACCCCCTTCAGGAGGTCGTTCAGCTGGCCCTGATGCGCGCCCAGATAGCCCAGCTGGGCCTCGTAGGGGACGACCAGCACCTTGAGCTTGGTGGCGTTGGCCAGCGTCTTGGTATACACCACCGCCGGAACCGCCTTCTGGAAGGCGGCGAGGTTGGCCGCCGTCAGATTGGCGTTGAGCGCAGCCACGACGGGGGCGACGGCGGGCTCCTGGAGCACCTTCAACCAGCTGGCGTTGGCCTCGGCGAACGCCACCGACTGGGGGTGCTGGATCTGGAACTGCTGGGCGTTGAACGGCTGTCCGTTGATGGTCGTCTGGGAGTACTGGAGGTTGTCGACCACCGGGTTGACCGAGGTGACCACCACCGGGAGGAAGATGAACGACAGCGCCACGGTGAGCCGGAGGATCCAGCCCCACAAGGCGAGGCCGGTGCCGACCAGCGCCGGGTTCTTGGCCTCGACCATCTCGGTGTAGCCCGCCATCCACGGTGCGAACGTCAAGGAGATGAACGCGGCCAGGAGTACCTCGATGAAGATGATCTGGTGGAAGCTCGAGTACGGATGGTTGGCGCGTTGGATGAAGAAGAGCAGCATCACGATGGAGCCGATAGCCCCGACCAGCATCAGCGGCTTGCGCACCTTCAGCACGTCGGAGAGTACGCCGAAGACGATGAGCGCCACGATGTCGGCGGCCCAGAACCAGGTGTTGAGATCGTTAGCCTGGGCGGTGGACAAGTTGAGGCCGTTCGGGTTCTTGAACACGGTGGCCCAGTAGATGGTGAAGAACGCCGACGCCGCGTAGTAGAGCAGGAGGAACACGGAGATCCCGAGGGCCGAGCCGACGAGGTCCCACTTGAGGATCTGACGCCACGGGTGGGCGGTGGCGGCGATGACCTCCTCGGCCGACAGACCTCGGGCTTTCGCCTCCACCAGGGCACGGTCCTGTTCGTTCACCATCAATTGGTCACGCAGCCGGGCGGAGAGGTCCTTCATGAGAAACAGGGCGAGCACGAAGACCACGAGCGCAGAGATGCCCGAGATCACGAACTGGCTCTTCCATCCGTTGAGCGGGTCATGGATCAGGAAGTGGCTGAGCGTGTGCGCCGCCACGATCGATGTGATCAGGCTGCCGGCGACCGGTCCCACCGTCCAGAAGCCCATGGCGGACGCACGGCCGAGCTGCGGGCTGAAGTCTCGGACCAGCGCAGGTGTGGCCACCAGGATGGCGCCCTCCACCAGGCCGAGCACGCAGATGACCGTCGCGAACTGCCACTCGGTAGTGCAGAACTTGACCCCGATGATCAGGATTCCGATAATCAGAAGGCCGTAGATGACCACGTTCGACCGCCCGAGTTTGTCGGTCTTGGAGGCCGGCAGGGAGGCGAAGGCGCCGATGGCGTTGGAAACCACCACGATCCACACGTAGAACGAGAACGACATGTGGTACGTGACGAGGATGTTGGGAGTCACCCCGGTCTGCGTGTAGTACGTGTAATAGAGGACGATCGTGGCCAGCACGGCCAGGGCCAGGTAGGCCGTCCGCTTGCCGTTGGCCGGGTACTCGTCGATCTCGTGGACGAAGAGGAACTTGAAGAGGCCCCCCCGCTGCTTGGCCCCGCCGCTGGTGCTCGGCGCCGTTGCGGTATCTACTGCCATGTCATTCCCCCTGAGTCCGTGTGCCGCCCTCCCCGGGGCGCAGGACCGACCGTAGCGCAGGCGCGCCGAGATGTACCGAATCCACCGACCATCCGGGGTAGGAACCCGGACCGTCAGGTTCAGCGCCTCAGGTTCGGGAGGGCTGTGGGACGAGCTCAGGAGTCGAGGACCTGGGCGGCGATGAGCTCTTCGAGCGTGCGGGGGTCCCACCACGACAGCTGGAGCTGCTTGGCCCGGCGGAAATAGAGCTGGATGTCGAACTCGACGGTGAACCCGATGCCGCCGAACAGTTGCTGGGCCATGGCCGTCACGTCACGGAAGGTCTGGCAGGCGTACAGCTTGGCCATGGGCGCCAGCTTGTCGACCGGCCGACCCTCGGCCCGGGCCCAAGCGGCCTCGTGCACCAGGACCTCGGCGCCGTCCACGTTGGTGGCGCCGTCGGCCAGATAGTGGGCCAGGGCCTGGAAGGCGCCAAGCGGTTTGTCGAACTGCTGGCGGTCCTTGGCGTACTGGACGGTGATCTCGAGGGCGTACTGGGCGCCGCCGACGGCTTGCGCGGCCACGAGGATGACCGCCTCGTGCATGATGGCGCTCCAGGTGCTCCACCCGGTGCCGGCGGCCCCGATGCGATCGGCTTCGGTGACCCGCACTCCGGCTAGCTCCACCTTGTACTGGGCGTCCGACGCGAGGGTCATCTGCTGGGTGAGGGTCACGCCCGGTGCGGCGGGGTCGACCAGGAAGAGATCGACGTCCCCGGGGGCGTCGCCGGTGCGGGCGAGCACGATCAGCTGGGACGCCGACGAGGCGAACGCGACATGTCGCTTGGTCCCGGTGATGGTCCATCCGTCGCCATCGGGCAGGGCCCGGACCTGGACGCCGGTCGCCCGGGAGCTGTTCTCGGGTTCCAGCCAGGCCGGGGTGAGGATGGCCTCACCCGACACGATGCCGGGAATCCACGCCTGCTTCTGGGCATCGCTGCCCGAGCGGGCCAGCACCCCGCCCGCCAGGATCGAGCTGACGAAGTGGGGGGACGGGGCGATGGCCCGGCCGAACTCCTCGTAGACGACGACCCCCTCGAGGGCGGTCATACCCGAGCCGCCGTACTCCTCGGGCAGCTGCAGGCCGATGAGGTCGAGGTGGGCCAGCTGCTTCCACAGCTCGGGCGAGTAGCCGATCGGGTCGTCCTCGAGCTCGCGCACCACGCTGAGCGGGCTGGTGGTGGCGACCACGCCGCGCACCGTCTCACGGAGCATCTCCTGCTCGGGGCTGAAAGTCAGGTCCAACATGTCGTGTTCTCCTCTGGTGGTGCTTCGTCAGGCGGTTCTGTAAACGGATGTAGTCGTCGTGAGCCGGTCGGTCAGGGCGCCCAGCGGTCCCCGGAACGGGACCACGGGTTGTCGTCCGGGCTCAGTGGCAGGGCGACCCGGGCCGTGCAGCTGGTCTTGGTGTCGCCGTCAACCGACACCGAGATGTCGAGGGCGGTCCAGCCGCACCCGGTGGCGTCGATGCCGGTCTCGGTGACCGAGCCCCGGAACACCATGGTGTCCCCCGGAAAGATCGAGCCGAGCATCCGGAAGGTGACCCGTTGCAGACGGCCGAACGGGCCGGTCCAGTCGGTGATGTAGCGCTCGAACCAGGACGCCAGGTTGGGCGTGTTGAGGAAGATGTCCCGGGTCCCGTTGCGGTTGACGGCGAAGTCCTTGTCGTGGTGCATGGGTCGCCAGTCGCGGGCGGCCAGTGCCCCGAGGACGACTGTGGTGGCGGTCACCGGGTAGGCCAGCTCGGGGAGTTCCTGGCCGGCCTGCACCTTCCCGTGGAGCAACGTCGGTGTGGTCACGATGCCTCCTGGCTACCGGCCCGGCGGTAGCCGAAACCGGTGTAGCTCTCCACGGCCACGAGGGCACCGCGTTGGTTGTGGTACTCGACATCGATCACCCAGAAACGGCCGGTGCCGAGCTTGGTCGTCTTCTGGTCGCTCACCGACCGGAGGATCTGACGGGTCGACAGCCGGTCGCCCGGACGGACCGGCTCGTGGAACACGATGGTGTTGTCGCTCATCACCGCCTCGGGCAGGCCGAGGCCCTCCTTCAGGTCGAAGTGGATCTGCAGCGGCAGGCCGGGTGTCGAGCGGTCGGGGGCCCAGTGATGGGGACGGAACCACACCGATACCATGGTCGGCGGGGCGATGGGGCCGCCCGTCACCTGCTCTGCCACCTCGGCGTCCCAGAACAGGGGGTTGCCGTTCTCCACCGACGAACAGGTGGTCCAGATGTACCCCTGCTCGACGGGGAACTCCCCCTCCTCCTCGTACTGGCCGACACCGAGGAGCCCCTCGATGTCGTCGATTCCGATGGCGCTCATGCCACCACTCCTTTCGTCCGCAGTTCGGCGATCCGCTCGGCCGGCACGCCGGCGGCGGCCAGCAGGTCGTCGGTGTCCGACCGGGCCGGGTCGCCGGCCGTCACCTTGTCCCCCACCCCGGCCATGCCGGCCAACACCGGCCCGACCTGACGGAAGGATTCCGGGGCGCCATCGGCCCGGGCGCCGCCCGGCACCACCGCGTGGACGATGGCCCGGCGGGCCCCGTACTGGTCGTCGTCGATCAGTTCGGCCACGGTCAGGACCGGGCTGACACAGGTGTCGGCGCCGGCCAGGTCGGCGACCCAGATGTCGCGGTCCTTGGTGGCGAATGCGGCCCGGAAATCGGCCCGGATGTCGTCCTGGACGGCGTCGTCGTGCTGATGCCCGATCCACTGCTCGCAGCCGAGGAGGCGGCACAGGTTGGCGTAGAACTTGGGCTCGATGGCGCCGACAGCCACCCACTTGCTGTCGGCACACCCGTAGGTGTCGTAACAGGCGTAGCGGCCGGTGATGATGTTGTGGCCGAACCCCACGGGCGCCCCGGTGGCCAGATACTCATCCACGGCCAGCGACGTGAGCCACAGGACCCCGTCGGCAATGGACACGTCGAGGTGCACGCCGGGGGTGTCCTCGCCCCGGCCGATGAGGGCGGCCATGATGGCCAGGGCTGCCTGCATGCCCCCGCCAGCGGCGTCGGCGATGGTGGCGCCCGACACCGGCGGGCCCCCGTCGGCCCCCGGCTCGGTGGCGGCCAGGTAGCCGCCCACGGCCAGATAGTTGATGTCGTGGCCGGCCCACGCCGCCTTGGGGCCGTCCTGCCCGTAGCCCGTGGTCGAGCACAGGATCACCCGGGGGTTGACGGCGCGCAACGCGTCGAATCCGACGCCCAGGCGGTCCACCACTCCGGGCCGGAAGCTCTCGACCACCACGTCAGCGCAGCGCACCAGTTCGAGGAAGGCATCCCGACCGTCAGGGTCCTTCAGATCGAATGCCACGTGCTTGAGGTGCCTGGCTCCGCTGTAGGCGTAGAACGGCGGCACCAGGGGCTCGACACCGCTTCCAGGGACGGTCCCCACCTTCACAACGGTCGCCCCGTAGTCGGCCAGCACCCGGGTGCAGCGGGCGGCGGGGCCGACGCTGGCCAGGTCGAGGACGGTCACCCCGGCGAGTGGCCCACCCCGGGCGCGCCCCGTCACCGGTTCGGTGGGCGCGGCGGCAGAGGTGGCGGGCGTGGGAGTCACGGGATGCAGTGGGCTCAGAAGTTCTTGGGGAGGCCGAGCTTGCGTCGGGCCAGGATGTTCTTTTGGATTTCGGAGGAGCCGCCGCCGATGGTGTCGATGACCGTGTAGCGGTAGGTCGACTCGGAGCGGCCGGCCATGGGAGCCTCCTCGTTGTGGACCCGCAACTGGCCACCGGAGCCGGCGAGGTCCATCGAAGCATTGGCCAGGCGTCGCGAGTACTCCGTGGTGAACAGCTTGTACTCCGAGGCCTCCGTCGTGGGCGGCGCGCCCCCCGCTGTCGAGGCGGCCACGAATTTCAGGCCGAGGACCCGGGCCACCTCGGCCTCGGTGTGGAGCTGGGCCACCTTGGAGCGCACGACGGTGTCGTCCTTCATCGGCTCGCCGTCGCGGGTGGCGCCCTTGATGTACTCGGTGAGCAGACTCAGCCGCTGGGCGGTGGGCGAGTAGGTGAAGAGGGTGAAGCGCTCGAGGTCGAGGGCCTCTGAGATGTACTGGAAGCCCCGGTTGAGTTCGCCGACCACGTAGTCATCAGAGACCCACACGTCGTCGAGGTAGACCTCATTGGTCCGTTCGTCACCCATCGTCCAGATGGGCTTGACGGTGATCCCGGGGTGGTCCATCGGCACCAGGAACAGGGTGATGCCGCTGTGCTTGGGGGCGTCAGGGTCGGTCCGGGCCCCCACCCAGTACCAGTCGGCGAAGTGGGCCGATGTGGTCCACGTCTTCTGGCCGTTGAGGCGCCAGCCGTCGCCGTCGCGGGTGGCCTTCAGCTGCATCGAGGCGGCGTCGGAGCCGGCGTTGGGCTCGGAGTAGCCGACCGCGAACTCGACCTCGTTCTTCAGGATCTTCGGCAGGAATTCGGCCTTCAACTTCTCGCTGCCGCGGTTGATGATGGTCTTGCCGATGATGCCGACGCCCTTGCCGATCTGGGGCCCGCCCCGGGCGGCCAGGGCCTCGTTCAGCAGGTACTCGTAGACGCCGTCGCCCTCCTTGCCGCCGTACTCCTTGGGCCAGGTGATGCCCAGCCAGCCCTTCTCGCCGAGCTTGGCCATGAACTTGCGGCGCAGGGGGGTGTCGACGATCTGAGCCATGTTTTCCCGGGTGACGTCGAAGACCTCGGGGTCGTAGTTGTCGTCGAGGAACTGCTCCACGTCCTTGACGAACTCGAGCTGCTCGGGAGTGAACTCGAAGTCCATGGCCTGGCCTCCATCCTGTACCGGACGGCGAGCGCCGCCGTCGCGATCTGACTGACCGTCAGATGTTACCTGACTGACCGTCAGATACTGTGCACATCATAGGATGAGCAGGCAGACGGGGCCAGCGCCGCGACGCCGGGCATCCGTGCCTCCATCACCACAGGCCCGCCACGGTACCGGCCAGCCACCACGACGAAGGGACTCACCCGACCATGCACCAGCCGCAACCGACCGGGGCACGCCGATGACCCGGGGCATCGTCAGTATCGCCGGCTACGTCCCCTACCGCCGCCTGCAGCGGTCCGAGGTGGTGAGAGTGTTCGGTTCCGGCGGAGGCAAGGGCACCCGGACGGTGGCCTCCCACGACGAGGACACCACCACCATGGGGGTCGAGGCCGCCCGGCGGGCCCTGCGCTCAGCTCCCGGGGCGAGCCCCCGGGCCCTGTGGTTCGCCACAGCGACGCCCGCGTACCTCGACAAGACCAACGCCACCACCGTCCACGCCGCCCTCCACCAGCCATCTGACGTGGCCGCCTTCGACTTCGGCGGCGCACTCCGGTCGGGGCCGGGAGCGCTGCGCACCGCCCTCGATGCCGTAGGCACCGGCACCACCTTGGTGGTCGTGTCCGACCTGCGTGACGGGCTGCCCACCTCGGCCGACGAGTCGTCCGGCGGCGACGGCGCCGCCGCCGTCCTGGTCGGAGACGACGGGCCGGGCACGCCGGTCATCGCCGAATTCCTGGGCGGCGCCTCGGTGAGCGACGAGTTCCTCGACCGCTGGCGCACGGCCGGTGACCGCCGGTCCAGGACCTGGGAGGAGCGCTTCGGCGAGACCCGCTACGTGCCCCTCGGTGACAGTGCCTGGCAGGCCGGGCTGAAGGTGTCCGGGGTGACGGCCGAGGAGGTCGACCGCGTCGCCGTCACCGGTATGCACGGCCGGGCGGCCAAAGCTCTTGGCCGGAAGTTGGGAGTGCGCGACGGCGCGCTGGCCGATGACCTGACGGCCTCGGTGGGCCAGACCGGTGCCGCCCACGCCGGCCTGGTGGTGGCCTCCATGCTCGAGCAGGCTGCGCCCGGCGAAGTGGTGGCCGTCGTGTCGCTGGCCGACGGGGCCGACGTGCTCGTCTTCCGGACTACGCCGGCCATCTCTGCCTGGTCCGCCGCCGATCCGGTCGCCGACCAGGTGGCCGCCGGTGCCGACCTCCCCTATGGCAAGTTCCTGACCTGGCGGGGCATGGTGACACCCGAGCCGCCCCGTCGGCCCGAGCCCCAGCGGGTGTCCTCGTCGGCCGCCTGGCGCAACGAGGACTGGAAGTTCGGCTTCATCGGATCCGAGGACCGCACGTCAGGGGCCGTCCACCTGCCACCGTCCCGGGTATCGATGGTCGGCGGCGCCGTCGACGACATGGTGCCCGTGGACCGGGCCGACTCCGAGGCCACCATCGCCACCTACACCATCGACCGCCTGGCCTACTCACCGAGCCCGCCCGTCGTCTTCGCCATCCTCGACTTCGACGGCGGCGGCCGTTTCCCGGTGGAGCTGACCGACGTCGACCCCGACACCGTCGACATCGGCGACCGGGTGCGGATGACGTTCCGCAAGCTGTTCACCGCCGACGGCATCCACGACTACTTCTGGAAGGCAACCCCCGTCCGCCACCCCGTACCGACAGGCGACGGCGCGACGACGGACGCCTGACTCCACACCGACCCCGGGCCCGGCTGGCGTCGGGCCCACGACCGCACGACCTCAAGGAGAGCAATGGCTTCGCACGGAATCAAGGACCGGGTGGCGATCATCGGCATGGGCTGCACCCGCTTCGCCGAGCACTGGGACAAGAGCCTCGACGACCTCATCATCGACGCCGCCGAGGAGACCTTCGCCTCGGCTGGTGTGACCAAGGGCGACGTCGACGCCTACTGGTTCGGCACCGCGCAGTCCGGCATGAGCGGCATCACCCTGGCCCGTCCGCTGCAGCTCGAGGGCAAGCCGGTCACCCGGGTCGAGAACTACTGCACCACCGGGTCCGAGGCGCTGCGGGCCGCCGCCTACGCGGTGGCCTCGGGTGCCTACGACGTGGCCATGGCCGTAGGCGCCGAAAAGGTGAAGGACTCCGGGTACCAGGGGCTCAATGCATTCCCGATCCCCAATGACGGCACGACCCGCACCCTGACCGCGGCCGCAATGTTCTCGATGGTCGCACCTGCCTACGGCAAGAAGTACGGCGTCGGCGAAGACGAGCTCACCGAGGTGTTGGCCCGCATCTCGTGGAAGAACCACCAGAACGGTGCCCGCAACCCCCGGGCCCAGTTTCGCAAGGAGGTCTCCACCGAGACCATCTGCGCCTCACCCCGGGTGGCCGGCCGACTCGGCGTGTTCGACTGTGCCGGAGTGGCTGACGGGGCCGCAGCCGCCATCGTGGTGCGGGCCGAGGACGCGCTGAAGTACACCGACAAGCCGATCTACATCAAGGCCCTGTCGTTCGCGGCGGGCAGTGGATCCGGTCTCATCGATCCCGAGTACGACTACACGTGGTTCCCGGAGTGCGTCACAGCCGCCCAGGACGCCTACGCCCAGGCCGGCATCACCGATCCCCGCAACGAGCTGGCCATGGCCGAAGTGCACGACTGCTTCACCCCCACCGAGCTGGTGCTCATGGAGGACCTCGGCTTCGCGCCCCGTGGCACCGCCTGGAAGGAAGTACTTGCCGGCACGTTCGACCGCACCGGCCCCCTCCCGGTCAACCCCGACGGCGGGCTCAAGAGCTTCGGGCACCCGGTCGGGGCCTCCGGCCTCCGGATGTTCTTCGAAGCGTGGCTGCAGCTGCGTGGCGAGGCGACCCCGGAGCGCCAGATCGTGACCGACAAGAAGCTGGCGCTGACCCACAATCTTGGGGGCTACCCGGGGGAGATGGTGTCGTTCGTGTCGGTGGTCGGCACCGAACTCGGTTGACAGCATTCGTTTGACGGGCCCCCGGCTCAACGGTTCCAGCCGACACCCTCGGCCGGAACCGCGAGGACCCGGCCATGGGACCGGGTCCTTCGCACGGGGATGCTGATCGACGGACGCGCCGTCGGATGGTCAGACGGTGGCCAGGCCCTCGGCTTCGCGCTCGTCGAGGAGTGCCCACCAGGCGTCGGCGGCCCGACGGGCGGCGTCGCTGACTTCGGCTTCGTCGGCCCCCAGCATGGCCAGGGCTTCGACGACCCAGTCGCCGTGGTCGACGTCCATCGTGGCGTGGACGTCCCAGAACCTGGTGCCGTCGGCGTCGACGCCGTACCAGCGGCGCAGCCCGTCGCCCTTGGAGGCGGCGATCGCCGCAGCCTGGGTCTCATAGGCGGCCAGTCCGGCAATGGCGGCGACCGGCGACTGCCCGACCAGCTCGAGGTAGGTACCGGCCAGCGCATCGGCGGCCACTCCGGGAGCTGCCGCGTGGGCGGTCGGCAGGGCGGAGGCGAACTCGTCGAACATGGCCAGGTGCGACTCGGGACGACCCAGCTCGTCGGCCAGGTTGCGGGCGACGAGGTCGGCTGCCTCCATCTCGCCGTCGAACATCAGGCGGTCGACCACCGCTGACAGCACCGTCGGCAGGACGGCCTCGAAGGCCCGGTAGTGGACGGCGTACTCGGCCAGCTCCTGGGTGCGGAGTTCACCCGCCTCCCACCGTCGGTAGAACGGGTGGGTGAGGAGCATGCGCTCCTCGAGCGTGGCGGCGACGGCTGCGCTCAGCCGGGCCTGCGGGTTCAGTGCAGGGTTGTCGTGGGTCATGCGAAACCCTACCAACCGGGTCCCGGGTGCGCCTCGGATCCTCAGCGGGCGGCGGCCTGTTGGTTCGACGGATGAGCATAGCGCCCGCTCATGTACGTGCGCTGGCTTCCGGGCCGCGCCGGTCGGGCGGCCAGCGGGTCCAGATAGTGGAGCTTCATCTCGCGCTCCAGGGCCATCCGTCGCAGGTGGACCAGGACGCCGACGTACGCGCCGAGCGCCACTCCGTCGAGGGCGACGACGGCCCAGACGAACGAGGAGCCGGTGAGAAGTGCGGTCAGCAGGGTGACGACGAAGACGGAGCCGAGGACAGCCAGGGTGTCACGTCGGCGTCGACGGGCCTGGGCCCGGGTCAACGCGTCCGGTCCGCGAGGTACCAGTGGCACCGCGGCGTCCGGGGCGGCTGGTGCCGGGTCGTAGCAGTAGGCGTCGTTGCCGACCGCCGGCGCCAGGTCGACCGGTCCGCCGTCGACGGGGTCCGGGGCTCGGGTGACGGCCTCGGGCTCCCCGAGAAAGGCCAGAGCCGGTCGGGGAAGCTCTTTGGCCCCGACCACGGTCAGCACCGGCGGCCTGCCGGTGTCGGGGTAGTGGATCGCCGTCGGGGCACCGTTGTCGTCCACGGACCGCAGCCGGTAGGCGGGGGACACGATCGGTTCCGGGGCCCGCTGCTCGAGAACCCGGAGCTGGTAGTGGAAGTGGGAGATCGAGTGGTCGCCACCGGCGCTCGCCCGTCGCTTCAGGAGGCTCGGTCCGAGGAGCACGGCCCATGCCGCAACGATGATGATGACCACAACCACAGGCATCAGCTCCTCGACCGACCTGTTACCAGGACAAACGGTAGTGATGCGGAATTCCGCAGTGGTGGATGCTCCCCCGGGGGGACCGGGTAGCCACAGCTAGCGTCGACGCCGTGACCGCCTTCTGGACCCTCGTGGGCCTTGCCGCCGCAGCCGCCGTCGTCGACTGGGTGGCGGTGGCCAGGGACGACACCCGCCTCGAGTACGTGGCCAAGCCGGCGGTCCTGGCTCTGCTCACGGTAGCCGCCGCTATCCTGCCCGACGCCCATACCGACCTGGTTGATCGACGGTGGTGGTTCGTGGCCGCGTTGGCGTGCTGCCTGATCGGCGACGTCCTGCTGATGCTGCCCCGCGACCTCTTCGTGCCCGGGCTGGTCGCCTTCCTCGTCGGCCACGTCCTGTTCATCGTCGGACTCCTGCAGCCGCCCTCACCCCCGGGGACGCCGCCCTTTGCCTTCTCGACAACCGGGCTGCTGGTGGCCGCCGTGGTGGCGCTGGCCGTCGGTGCCGTGCCGGCCACGCTGATCTTCCGGTCGCTCGTCCGCGATGGGGCCGCCACATTGCTCGTTCCGGTGGCTGTCTACCTGGTGGCCATCCTCACCATGGCGGTCCTGGCCGCCAACGTCGGGAACCCGGCGGCTGCGGTCGGGGCCGCACTGTTCGTGGTGTCCGACTCCGTCCTCGCCCTCAATCGGTTCGTGCGACCGATCCCCCGTGGCGACGTGGCCGTGCACGTGACCTACCACCTGGCCCAGGGGCTCCTCGTCCTGTCACTCGTCCACTGATTCCGGCGCCGATCCGGGGTGCCTGGTCGTCAAGACGGGGCCACGGCATCTCAGTCGAGACGAAGGCGTCACTCGAAGGAGGGCGCCTCGGTGCGGGTCCGCTTGAGCTCGTAGAACCCGGGAATGCCGGCCACCAGCAGCACGCCGTCCCACAGACGTCCTGCTTCCTCGCCCTTCGGAGCGGGGGTCACCACCGGGCCGAAGAACGCCACCCCCTCGACGCTGATGACCGGAGTCCCGACGTCCATCCCCACCAGGTCGACGCCGGCGTGATGGGAAGCCTTGACGGCATCGTCGTAGTCGTCGTTGTCGGCGGCGTCCGCCAGATCGGTAGGCAGGCCGGCGTTGGTCAGTGCCTCTTCGAGCATGGCCCGGTCGAACTCGCGACCGTCGACATGCCGGAGCGTTCCGAGTGCGGTATAGAGGGGCAGCACGACCTCGGATCCGTGAGCCTGCTCTGCCGCAGCCACCACCCGGACCGGGCCCCAGGCCTTCAGCAACCTCTCCCGGTACTCCTCGGACAGATCGTCCCGTCCCGCGTTCAGGTAGGCGAGCGACATGATGTGCCACTGCACGTCGAAGTCACGGACCTCGGCGGCATCGAGGATCCACCGCGACGTGATCCACGCCCAAGGGCACAGGGGGTCGAAGCAGAAGCGCGCGACGGTGCGGGCCGTGCTGTCGACGTTGGGTGCGGTGGTGGTCGGTGCGGTGGTGGTCACGGCGGCTCCTCTGACGGGTCTTCCCACGGAACGGTGCTAGTCGGTACAACCCGCACCGGCGTTCGGCTGTTCCCCGGGGGACCGACCGGCGGTCAGTTCCGGGCCCGAGCGGTCCATCGTCCGCCGTGCCGCTCCACGGTCACGGCCACCCCGAACGCATCCGACACCGCGGCATCGGTCAGCACCTCGGAAATCGGGCCGGTGGCCGCCAGGCGTCCACGACGGAGCAGGGCGGCGTGGGTGACGCCCGGCGGGATCTCCTCCAGGTGGTGGGTGACCAGGACCATCGGGGACACCGTCGGGTCGGCGGCCAGGGTGGCCAGACGACCGAGCAGGTTCTCGCGGGCACCGAGGTCGAGCCCGGCCGCCGGCTCGTCCATCAGAATGAGTTCAGGGTCCCCCATCAGGGCGCGGGCCAACAGAACCTGCTGACGCTCTCCCTCGGACAGCAGGCCGAAGGCACGCCCGGCGAACATGTTGCCCCCGAATCCGGCGTCGTCGAGTAGTGCGGCTGCCCGGGTCCGGTCGGCATCGGTGTACTCATGCCACCACGTCTCGAGCGCCGCGTGCCGGCCGGTAAGCACCACGTCGATGGCGGACTGTGCCGGGCGCAGTGTCCGACCCACCGAGGCGCTCACCACAGTGATGCGTTGGCGAAGGTCGCGCATGTCCACCCGACCGAGCCGCTCGCCGAGGATCTCCACCGTCCCCCGGGTCGGCCACAGGCCGGCGCCGACCACCCGCAGCAGCGTGGTCTTGCCCGAGCCGTTAGGTCCGAGCAAGGCCCAGCGCTCCCCCGGGGCGACGGTCCAGCTGATGTCGTCGAGCAGCGCCACACCGTCGCGCACCACCGCGACGCCGTCGAGCCGGACCACCGGCGCCACCCTCACGTCACCCATGTCGCTGTCCGTCCCTCGTGTCCCATGGCCCCCATCCTGGCAAGCCCAGGCAGCAGTGATGGACACAACGCCCTACAGCAGGTCGGAGGTGTTCAGACGTTGAACCGGAACTCGACGACGTCGCCGTCCTGCATCACGTACTCCTTGCCCTCCATCCGGGCCTTGCCCGCCGCCTTGACCGCGGCCATCGACCCCGCCTCGACCAGGTCGTCGTAGCCGACGATCTCCGCCTTGATGAAGCCCCGCTCGAAGTCGGTATGGATGACGCCGGCGGCTTCGGGGGCGGTGTCGCCGACGTGGATTGTCCACGCCCGCGTCTCTTTTGGACCGGCGGTCAGGTAGGTCAGGAGGCCGAGAGCCCGGAAACCCACATGGACCAGCTGGACCAGTCCTGACTCCTCCTGGCCGTAGCCGGCCAGGAGTTCGGCGGCGTCGACGGGGTCGAGAGCGGCCACTTCGGCTTCGATCTGGGCGCACACCACCACGGCTTCGGACGGCGTCACCAGCACCTGAAGGCGAGCCGTCAGGTCCTGGTCGCCGAGTGAGCCCTCGTCGACGTTGAAGACGTAGATGAACGGTTTCGCGCTGAGCAGGTGGAGGTCGTAGATCAGGTCGGCGTCGATCTCGCCGGCGGTAATGGCCGAGGCGACCGTGCGCCCGGCGTCGAGGATCTCCCGGGCCTGCTCAGCGGCCCGCAACTGAGGCACCAGGTCGGGCTGCTTGCGCGACTCCTTGGCCAGCTTGGTGATCCGGTTGTCGACAGTCTGGAGGTCGGCCAGGATCAGCTCGGTGTTGATGGTCTCGATGTCGTCGCCGGGTTCGATGCGGCCGTCCACGTGGATCACGTCGGGGTCCTCGAAGACCCGGACCACCTGGCAGATGGCGTCGCTTTCGCGGATGGCGCCCAGGAATTTGTTGCCCAGGCCTTCACCTTCCGAGGCGCCCTTCACAATCCCTGCGATGTCCACGAAGGTCACCGTGGCGGGCACGATCTCCTTCGACTCGAAGATGCCGGCCAGCACGGCCAGGCGATCGTCGGGTACGGCCACCACACCGACGTTGGGCTCGATGGTGGCGAAGGGGTAGTTGGCGGCCAGGACCTCGTTGCGGGTCAGGGCGTTGAACAGGGTGGACTTCCCCACGTTGGGGAGACCGACGATGCCGATGGACAGTCCCACGGGTGCTCCCTCCGATGTCGCCGCCGGCCCCAGCCGGCGGTGGGCCAGAGTGCGAGCGTAGGTGATGGCTGCACCAGGTGGTACCCAGCGGAGGGACCTGGCGAGACCCAGCCCAGGCCCGGCCGGTTCAGCCGAGTGGTGCGATCAGATACTCACTCATGGTGGAGCTGCGCAGGCGGTCGAGGTCCAGGCAGGCTGACACACTGTCGAGCATGCGTCCGACGTTGGCCCCGAGCTCTTCGTCGGTCGCAGCGTTGAAGAACAGCTTGGGGTCAGCTACGTGCTCGGCCGACGGCCAGCCTTCCTCGACGATGCCGCCCACCTCGGGAGCCCCCTCGGTGAGTGATCGGACGACCTCGTTGCGCACGTAGCGGGTGCGGGGCTGGAGCTCGCCCGACACGGGCGACTGGGTGCCGTGCCACCGAGTGATCCACTCGCGGTAGGCGAGGCCCTGGGGGCGGTGGATGAGAGCCACGGTCAGCACCCCGGGGGACCGCTCGCCGTCGGGCCAGTCGCGTGGCGGCGCGTGCGGCGTCGTGCCGTAGTCGTCGTAGAGAGACTCCACCACCAGGTAGGAGGCAGAGGGCAGGGCCAGGCTGGCCAGCGCCGCGTCGATCCCGGCGGTCCGCTCGTAGCAGTCGAGCCACAACGACACCTCGGCCACATGGGGTTGCTCGCCCTCGGGTGCGGGGGCAGGCGAAGGGGCCCGGTCGGCGGCCGAGTCGTGGACGTTGAATGTGGCGGCCCGGGCTCCGGCCCGCAGGATCCGCGGAAGGGTGTCCTCGACCAGTTGGTGACGTAGTGCGTCACCCGATTCGGCGTCGCCTGAGCCCCAGACGAGGGCGATGACCTTCTCCATGTCGGGCTCCTCGGTTGTCAGCCGTCGGCGGCGGCCGGCGCGCCGTGCACGGCCGGCACCCGGCAGGCGCCATCGATGTCGAAGACCTGGTTGAACCGGCCGAGGGCCAGCCACGAACCGACACAGAGGGCCAGGTCGACCAGTTCGTCGTCGGTGTAGGCGTCGTGACACCGGGCCCAGAACGCGTCGTCCATGCTCAGGTGATCAGTGGAGTAACGCCGGGCGAACTCGGCGGCCAGTCGCTCGCGCTCGGTCAGGTCCGAGTCGTCGTCAGATCCGACCGCTGCGTAAAAGGCCTCGGGCACCTCGTCGGCGGCCGCCCCGCGGGACGGCACGTCCCGGGCAGTGCGCCAGTCGAGGCACAGTGCGCACTGATTGATCCGGGCCATGGTGATCCGGGCCGCCTCGAACTCCCGCAGCGACAGGCTCGAGTGCTCGTAGACCGCACTCGAGTACCCGCCGGCCGCCGAGGTGAGAGGCGTGGCCAACGTGGTCCACACGTGAATCAGTGGGTCCGAATCGGACGGAACGGTCACGTTGGGCATCAGTTCCTCCTCAGCGTTCAGCCGCGTCGTCAGCGCCAACCGGGGTCATGAGGCCGGGGCGGGCAGACGGCGGGCCACCCGACCGGCCAGGCCGGTCACGTACTGCTCCCACCGGCGGTCACCCAGCAGCCACAGCCACAGTTCGCGGCGGGTGGACACGACGATCTCGACGAAGTCCTCCCGCGTACACCCGGCCGGCTCCAGCACCGGCTGCCAACGGCTCCACAGCCACACTCCGATGCAGATGTCGTCGGAGAACCCGGCTCGCCAGTCGCCGCCCGCCAACAGGGCGTCGCGCAGGCCGACCCGCAGTTCCTCGGGCTCCTCGGGGAACTCGAGGCGCGAACCCAGCGCCTGCCCAGTCACGTCGTCGACATCGGTCACTGGGACCACGCTACCCCGCTCCCCTGCACCCGGGCCGCTCAGCGGTCGGCAACGACCGGCGCCCGGTCGGTGCCCTCGTAGTTCGACACATGCTCGGCGTAGTCGATGAACAGCGGCGCGTCGGGGTCGAAGGGGCGACGCAGACTGTCGAAGGCCACCTTTTTATCGAAGGCGTCGAGTTTGACCAGTGCCCCGGGGTTGTCGAGATCCCGGAAATCGAGGCGGCCACGGGCGTTGTCGAGGGCGCGGTGGCCCCGTTCGCTCCGCACCAGCACGCTGGACCACCCGTCGGACGACCCCACGCTGCCGACGGACAGGTCGGCGCTGCGACCCAGGAAGTCGGCACACTCGTCACAGCCCTTCAGGGCGGCGCCGTGGAAGTTCTTGACCGGCTCGTCGACGGCCAGCTCGCCGTCGCGGTACTCGACGATCATCCGGCCCCGGATGACGTCCACCTTGGACACCCGGTCGATGTCGATCCCCCGGTCCTTCTGGAGCAACTCGAGCATGAGGCCCCGGTAATCGAAGCTCTTGGTGCACAGGAGGGCGATGGTCAGCACCACCGCGTCGATGCGGTGGGCACCCGACGGCCAGCGGCGGGCCTGCATGGCCCGGATGCCCTGGATCTCGCACGGCGTGCCGACCACGGCGATCTTCGGCTTGGCCGGCAGGTCGTACCGGGACAGGTCCAGTTCGGCCAGGGCCATGGTCTGGTTGTAGTAACTACCCGCCGACTCGATGATCTCCTTGGCCGTGGTAGCCAGATACGAGACGCCCTTCCAGGGCTGCTCGGGGTCGTCGCTCGCCCGGGTGACCACAGCCCCGTCGATGTCGCCTGCGGCCAGCGCGGCGATGAGGATGGCCGAAACCACCCCGCCGTCCTGGGCACCGTCGGGCCGGGCCCCGGCCCGTACGGCGAAGGCGTCGGTGACCGCGCCCAGGCCGTCGCCCGGGGGCCCACCGGTGATCTTCCAGTAGGTGTCGGAGGCGTCGACCCGCTCCACCGACGCGGCGGCCACCTCGTCGGCCGAGGCGCTGGGCAGGACGGTCGACGGCGGCCACAAGGCCTCATAGCGGAGCCCGCCCCGCGGGCAGAAGTCCCAGCACAGCGAGCAGCCGGTGCACATCTTGACCAGCTCGGGGAGATCGGTGTCCTCGTCGATGCCGATCGAGTTCGACGGGCAGGCCGCGATGCAGGTCCCGCACTGGATGCACCGCCCGGCATCGATGACGCCGGCCTGCAGTTCGAAGAACCAGGTCTTACCAGGAGGCTCCTGGATCCCGTTGATCTCCTCGCGGATGCGGTAGGCCTTCATGAGGCACCCCCCGGCTTGGCGCCCAGGGTCACCGGGGTGCCGGTTCCCTCGGCGGCCAGGGTGGCCCGCAGGTCGTCGTTGGGCACCCGGCGGGCCCAGTTGTAGAACGGCTCGTCCTCGCGGCGTTCGGACTGGTAGCGGCGCACCACCCGCAGTAGGGCATCGGGCACGTCGTTGACCGGCCGGGCACCCTCGATCCAGTCGATGAAGCCGGCGTCGGCGCCGAGCGAGCCGCCCATGCCGATGTCCACCGCCTCGGCCAGATGGTTGCCCACCTTGGCGACTTCGCCGCGGAAGCCGATGTCGGCGATCTGGGGCTGTGCGCAGCTGGCCGAGCACCCCGAGAAGTGCATCCGGATGATGCCCGCGTCCTCGCCCTTGGGCGAGTATCCGCCAGGCGTGGCTGCCGCCCCGACGGGCTCGCCGGCCAACTGCTCGTCGAGGAAGCGCGCCCACTTGACGGCACGCTCCTTGGTCTCGACGATGGCGTAGCGGCAGAATTCGGAGCCGGTGCAGGCCACCACGCCCCGGCTGAATGGACCGGGGTAGGGCGAGTACTTGCCCAGGAGGTCCTCGGCCAACAGGGCATCCACCTTGTCGCCGTGGACCCCCGTGAAGGTGATGTTCTGGTCGGTGCCGACCCGCAGGGTGCCGTCACCGTAGGTTTCGGCCAGGCGGGCGGCCTCGACGAGTTCCATTCCCTGCATCCGTCCGACCGGAACGGAGCAGCCGACGTAGAAGTAGCCGTCCTCCTTCTGGCGGTGGACACCCACATGGTCGCCCCGGTAGCGCCGGGTCAGGTCCTGGCCGGCCGGGACCAGCTCGAAGCGGGCCCGCTTGGCCAGCTCTGCGCGGAATCCCTCGGGCCCGAGCTCCTGGACCAGGTAGCGCATCCGGGCCAGGCCCCGGTTCTCGCGGTTGCCGAGCTCGCCGAAGAGCTGGGCGATGGCCCGGGTGACCTCGACCGCCTGGTCCTGGGCCACGAAGACGTCGATGTCCGAGGCCATCCGCTCGCCGTCGGACAGGCCGCCGCCGACCAGCAGATTGAAGCCGAGGGAGCCGTCGGAGCCCCGGGCCGGCCACAGCCCGATGTCGTTGATCTCGGCCTGGGCGCAGTCCTCGACGCAGCCGGACACCGAGATCTTGAACTTGCGGGGGAGGTTGGCGTACTCGCGGTTGCCGGTGAAGAAGTCGGACACAGCCCGGGCGATGGGCAGCGCGTCGAACGCCTCGTCGGCGTCCACCCCCGAGACCGGGCAGCACAGCACGTTGCGGGCCGAGTCGCCGCACGCCTGCACAGTGGTGAGACCGACGGCTGCGAACCGGCGCCAGATGCGGGGGATGTCCTCGATCCGAAGCCAGTGGATCTGCACCGTCTGGCGGGTGGTCAGATCGGCGTAGCGGGATCCGAACATCCGCGACTCGGTCCCGTCGGGGCCCTCGCCGAATGCGTCGGCGGCCACGCCGATCTCACGGGCCTGGGGACCGGTCAGGAAGCCGCCGGGCACCTTGACCCGCATCATGAAGGCGTCGCCCCCCTGCTTCTGGGGGTAGATGCCGGCCCACTTGAGCCGCTCGACCTCGCCGGGGATCTTGGCGATGCCGGCCGGGCCCTCCTTCGAGTACGTGTCGATGATGGCGTCGGCGATCTCGAGCGGGTGGCGCTCGAGCTTGAGCAGCTCGATCTCGTTCAGCTCGCCCGTCTTGCGGTAGGGGTTGATAAACGGCATGGGCCGATCCGTGCCGCGCAGATGCAGCCCGTACAGCTCATCCCGGTCCTTCGTCATCTCAACTACCGATCATGTCAGACGTGGAGCCCGCACTCGACCTTGTCGGAGTCGGCCCACCGGCCGGCCCGCGGGTTCTCCCCCTCGGCCACCGGGCGGGTGGTCGGCGCGCACCCGATGGACACGTAGCCCTCGGAGCGAAGCGGGTGCTGGGGGATGTCGTGGTCAAGTGCGTAGCTGACCAGGTCCCGATGGGTCCATGTGGCCAGCGGGTTGATCTTCACCATGCCCCACGAGGCGTCGTAGGCGACGATCGGCGCATGACGCCGCGTCGGGGCGTCGTCGCGCTTGAGTCCGGTGATCCAGGCGTCCTTGCCGGACAGGGCCTGGCGCAGGGGCCGGACCTTGCGGTACTCGCAGCACTGGGCCGTGCCGCAGGGATGGTCCTCGGCGCCGGCCACCGGGTGGGTGACGGTGAGGTTCAGGTCGTAGCGGGACCGCACGGTTTCGACATACTCGAGCGTCTCGGCGAAGTGAGAGCCGGTATCGAGAAAGTTCACCTCGATGTCCGGGTTGACGGCCACGGCGATGTCGATCAGCACGGCCTCCTGGAACGAGCACGAGATGGCCAACTTGGGACCGAACCGCTCGACGGCCCAGGCCAGGACCAGGCCGGCGGGTGCCGTCTCGAACGCCGCCGACTGCTCGGCCATCTCCTTGCGCAGCTGGGCCACGGCAGGGTCCACCGCCAGTTCGGCCAGCCTCGTCCGGTTGTCCACCACGCTGAGCTTCACGTCACCACGTCCTCTCCCGCATCGAGCGGCGGGCATGTCCTGCGCCCGTCGGTCCTGCGGTCCCTCTTCAGCTGTGCCCGGTCCGTTCCGGGACCCCCGACCAGCCCCCGGACCACTGGTCTGCACCTCCGGGAACTATACATGACCAACCCGATCAGGTTTTGAAACATTCCCGCCGGTTTTGGCGGCCCGAATCTCCTCCGGGACGACCCTATGGGCGCCGTGGCTTCTGCCGTCCACTCCCGGCCCGCGGTTCCATCGGAGGGAGCACGGCCTACGGACGGGTCTCCCGCGACCGTCGCTCCACCTCCGGTGCCACCCTCGCGCCCAGGCTGTGGCTCTGCGACAGCACGATGGGACGCTTGCCGCCATGTCCTTCGGCGACCGGCCCCGCAATCCGGGTTGCGTCGGATGGGCGCTACGTCTCGCCGGTCCAGCTGACCGGCCGTTACATGTTCGAGATCCTGCCCGTCAGCTTTTCAGGCTGAGCCTCTCGGGCTGGGACGGCGCGGCCATATGCCGCGGCCACCCCCGCCTACGGCTTGACGACCATCACGAAGCCGACGACCAACAGGGCTGCGCCCAGGCCGATCCCGACCAGTCCCGCCTGCAGACACCGTGCAGCGTCGGCTCCCACCGGGCCCCTGCCATCGTCCGTGGCCGGCGTCGGCTCCGGCAACGTGGCGGCGCGGTCGGCCACCACCAACTGGAGGGTCCGCTCGCCGGGCCAGAGCACGGCCTCGGCCACCACCGCCACCACCGCCCAGATCGCCAGCCCCATCAACACCCACCCGTCGGACCAGTTCCACTCGCCGCCGCTCATGGCGATCAGGGCCACTCCGAACACCGGCACCGCGAACAGCACCCGGCCCACCCAGTTGACCCCGGGCCGGTAGTAGCGGGCGAGCGCCTCGGGCATCGGCCCGCCCCGCAGGAGGGCGGCACGGAGCACGAGGGCGAACCCGCCGGCGGCCACCACGGCCACCATTCCGGCCAGGGCACTCAACACGTGGGCGAGCAGGACGAGGTCATAGGCGACCGAACTGTCGTTGGCCGAGGCCAGCATCCCCGTGGCGGCGCTCAGATCGGCGAGGGGCACGCCGAGATTCTCGCACCCCCCGGCCGGCCGTCATCCGACCGACCCTGCGCCAAGTCCGGTCCCGGAATTGCTAGGTTGGGTGCGGATCGATCTTCGTTCGCATGACGCAGGCCCGTTCCGGGCTTCGACGACGAATACCGAGGTGGCAGGCAGGTGTGCAGAAATGACCGACGATCGCTGAGGAGCGCCGCTCCCTTCTGATGAACCACCTCCGACTCGATCCGCTCACCGGACGCTGGGTGGTGGTCAGCACCGACCGTGCCCACCGCCCCCGGGCCTTCCTGCCACGCATGGCATCGATCCAGGCCGACACCTCCCGACCCTGCCCGTTCTGCCCCGGCAACGAGGAGGACTCCTCCCCCACCCTCGAGACCCTCGGTCCCGACGGTTCCTGGCTCGTCCGGGTCGTCCCGAACAAGTACCCGGCGTTCGAGGGCGACGCACCGTTCGTGGTCACCAACCGCGGCCCGGTCTTCACCCAGGCCAGCGCGGGCGGCATCCACGAAGTCCTCATCCTCTCCCCCGACCACCAGAACTCGTGGTCGATGCTGACCGACGACCAGACCGGGGCGGTGATGCGGGCCATCAGCGACCGGATCGGCCAGCACGCCCAGATCCCCGGGCTGCGCTACAGCCAGGCCATCGTAAACGCCGGCCGCGAGGCCGGTGCCAGCATCGAGCACCCCCACGGCCAGTTGCTCGGGATGTCGTTCGTCCCCCGCGAGCTTGTCGAGGAGCAGGCCGGTTTCGCCCGGTTCGCCGGGCGGTGCCTTCTGTGCACCACCGTCGACGCCGAGGAGAACGTCGGCTACCGGGTCGTCTACTCCGACGAACAGGTCCTGGTGGTCTGCCCCTTCTGGAGTGGCACCCCCTACGAGATGCTCGTCATACCCCGGGCCCATGGACCCCACCTGCACCACAGCCCGACCACCGACCTGTTGGCCGTGGGCCGGGCCCTCAAGATCGCCCTCGGACGGCTGCGCACGGTGCTCGGTGATATCTCCTACAACCTGGTCTTCCACTCCGCCCCCTACCGGGCTCCCGAGCCCTACCACTGGCACGTCCACGTGGTCCCGAAGCTCACCACGGTGGCCGGCTTCGAACTCGGGACCGGCGTGCTCATCAACATCGTGAACCCGGAGCAGGCGGCCGAGGAGCTGGCCGCACCGATGCCGGTGGCCGAGACGGGCTGAGCCGGATCCCATCCCGGGCGCCAGCTCGAAGGCAGAGGTTTAGACCAGCTCGAAGCTGAGCGACCCGTAGGGCCCGAGGGTGACCGGGTAGGGCTCCGGCCCGATCAGGGGGAAGGCCACCCGGCCGAGCAGCTCGACAGGCTGGCGCCCCGTCCATTCGGCGATATCGATGGTGGCCGGCTGGGCCGTCCGGCTGAGGTTGTGGACGCACAGCACGGGGTTGGCCACCTCTCGATCGGAACTCTCGGCCCGACGGTCGGTCCGCACGAAGGCGAGCACCGAAGGGTTGGCCGAGGTCACCATCTGCACCGAGCCGGTGCCGAACACCGGGAACTCGCGTCGGACGGCCAGCATCCGGCGCATCCAGTGGATGAACGAGCTCGGATTACGTTGCTGGGCCTCGACGTTGACGGCCGCGAACCCGTAGATGGGGTCCATCAGCGGCGGCAGGTAGAGCTGGGCGAAGTCGGCCCGGCTGAACCCGCCGTTGCGGTCGGGTGACCACTGCATCGGGGTCCGTACCGAGTCGCGGTCACCGAGATACAGGTTGTCGCCCATCTGGATCTCGTCGCCGTAGTAGAGGACCGGGCTGCCCCGCAGGGTGAACAGCACCGAGAACAGCAGCTCGGACAGCCGCCGGTCACGGTCGAGGAGGGGGGCCAGCCGCCGGCCGATACCCATGTGCCGCTTCATGCGCGGGTCCTTGGCGTACTCGGCGAAGAGGAAGTCGCGCTCCTCCTCGGTCACCATCTCGAGGGTCAGCTCGTCGTGGTTCCGCAAGAAGATGGCCCACTGGGCACCGGGCGGCGCCTCGGGGGTCTGGGAGAGGATCTCGGTGATGGGATAGGCCTGCTCGCGCCGCACGGCCAGGAACAGCCGGGGCATGAGGGGGAAGTTGAAGCACAGGTGGCACTCGTCGTCGTCTCCGAAGTAGTCGGCCACGTCGGCCGGCCAGCCGTTGGCTTCGGCCAACAGGATGCGTCCGGGGTAGTTGGTGTCGAGCTCGGCGCGGACACGCCTGATGAAGGCGTGGGTCTCGGGAAGGTTCTCCCCCGCCGTGCCGTCCCGCTGGTACAGGTAAGGGACGGCGTCGAGGCGGAAGCCATCGAGGCCGAGGTCGAGCCAGAACCGGACCACCTCGAGCATGGCATCGGCCACGTCGGGGTTGTCGTAGTTCAGGTCGGGCTGGTGGCCATAGAAACGATGCCAGTAGTACTGGTCGCGCATGCCGTCGTAGGACCAGTTGGATCGCTCGACGTCAACGAACACCACCCGGGCCTCGGGCCACCGCAGGTCGTCGTCGTTCCACACGTACCAGTCGGCCTTCGGATTGTCACGGCTCTGGCGGGACTCGATGAACCAGGGGTGCTGGTCCGACGTGTGGTTGATCACGAGGTCGGCGATGACCCGTATCCCCCGGGCATGGGCCTCGACCAGGAGTTTCTCGATGTCGGATACGGTGCCCGACTCAGGATGGACCGAGAAGTAGTCGCTGATGTCGTAGCCGCCGTCGCGCAGCGGCGACGGGTAGAACGGCAGGAGCCACAGGCAGGCGACACCAAGCCACTGGAGGTAGTCGAGCTTGGCGATCAGTCCCGGGATGTCCCCCACCCCGTCGTCGTTGCCGTCGAAGAAGCCGCGAATGAATACCTCGTAGAAGACGGCGCGCTGGAACCAGAGGGGATCATCCTCTGGCGGCGGGAGGGGCCCGGTCGGCAGTGTCGGCACGGCGGTCACCTGCGCACGCTATCCGACGGTCCGCTCCGTTCCGGTGAGGCCGGCGGCGGCCGGCCCGGCCATCGGTCAGGCCTCGGGCAGCAGGCCACCGAGCAGGCGGTCGGCCGCCTCGTAGGGGTCGAGCGCGCCCGAGGACATCTCGGCCACCAACGGTGCAAACCGGTCGGCGGTCAGCAGGGCGTCGATCCGCTGTTCCACCCGGGCGAGCAGGATCTGGTGGAACTCGCGGGTCTGGCGCTGTCGGCGGAACGCTTCGAGCTCACCGTTGTCCACCAGGTGGGCGCGATGGTCGGTGATGGCCGTCCACAGCTCGTCGACCCCATCGCCGTTCTGTGCCACCGTCTCCACGATGGGCGGGCGCCAGTCGCCCAGTTGGGTCAGGTCGAGCATGAGTTCGAGGTCGCGCCGGGTCTCGCGGACACCGGGCCGGTCGGCCTTGTTGATGACGAAGAGGTCGGCGATCTCGAGCAGGCCGGCCTTGTTGGCTTGGATGGCGTCGCCCCAGCCCGGATTGAGCACCACGATGGTCGTGTCGGTGGCGGCGGCCACTGCCACCTCCTGCTGGCCGACGCCCACCGTCTCGACCAGCACGACGGGCACGCCCACGGCCGAGAGGACCCGGACGGCATCGGGCACGGCCACGGCCAGCCCGCCGAGGTGGCCGCGGGTGGCCATGGAGCGGATGAAGACCTTTTCGTCGAGGGCGTGGTTCTGCATCCGCACCCGGTCGCCCAGGATGGCCCCGCCGGAAAACGGTGACGACGGGTCGATGGCCAGGACGGCCACCTGGTCGCTGCCGTCGAATCCACGCGTCCTGGCCCGGTTGATGAGCTGGTCGGTGAGGGTCGACTTGCCGGCACCGGGCGCCCCGGTGATTCCAACCGTGTACGCCTGGTCGAGCGAGTGGTAGGCGATCGCGGCGACTGCCCGGGCACCGTCTCCACCGCGCTCGACCAGTGACAGCAGTCGGGGCAAGGCCACCCGGTCGCCGGTGCGTGCCGCGTCGAACAACGTCGCGGGATCGGTGGATCGGTGGGCGGCCATGGCCGAAGGAGCGTATCCGGGGTGGGACGGGATCGTCAGACCCGCACGACATCGGCACCGAGGGTTCGGAGCTTGCCGTCGAGGTCTTCGTAGCCGCGGTCGATGTGGTGGGCATCGCTGATGACTGTCTCGCCGTCGGCTACCAGCCCGGCCAGCACCAGGGCCGCTCCCGCCCGGACATCGAATGCCCGCACCGGCGCCCCGGACAGCCGGCCCACTCCCCGGACTACGGCGTGATGGCCCTCGGTGCGGATCTCGGCCCCCATCCGGCGTAGCTCCTCGACGTAGCGGAAGCGGCCGAAGAAGAGGTTTTCGGTGACGATGCCCACGCCCTCGGCGACGGTCAACAACGTGACGAACAGCGGCTTGTAGTCGGTGGCGAAGCCCGGGTAAGGCAGCGTGGCCACGTCGGTGCTCTGCAGCCGGCCGACCCCGGCCGCCGTCGCCCGGAGGCCGTCGGGCTCGTAGGTGATCTCCATGCCGGTGGCAGTCAGCTTCCGGAGCAGCATGTCCATGTGCTCGGGGCGGCCGTCCTCGACCGTCACCTCGCCGCCGGTCAGCCCGGCCGCCACCAGGAAGGTGGCCACCACGAGCCGGTCGGGGATGACAGCGTGGGAGGCGGGCTCGAGCCGGTCGACGCCCTCCACCTCGATGCGCGACGTACCCGCCCCACTGATCCTCGCCCCCATGGCATTGAGGAAGTCAGCCAGGTCGCGGACCTCAGGCTCGCGGGCAGCGTTCTCGATGACGGTGGTGCCCTTGGCCAGCACGGCGGCCATAAGCACATTGTCGGTCCCGGTGTGGCTCGGGTACTCGAGGACCACACGGTTCCCGACGAGTCGGGGGACACCGCCGACGGTCGACTCCACCCGACCTTCGACGTTCCCGTGCGAGGAGGCGAAATCGGCGCCCATGGCCTCGAGGGCCCGCAGGTGCATGTCGATCGGCCGGGGACCGAAGTCGTCACCCCCGGGCATCGATACCTGGGCCCAGCCGCACCGGGTCAGGAGTGGACCGAGGACCACCACCGACGCGCGCATCTTTTCGACCAGCTCGTAGGGGGCCTCGGGGGTCAGCTCGGCCGGCGTGTCCACGACGAGCATGTCCGGCTTGTCACCCCGGGTCACGCTGGCGCCCATGGCCCCGAGCACCTCGGCCATGATGTCGACATCGCTGATCCGGGGCACATTGGTCAGGACGTGGCGCCCTTCGGCCAGCAGGCAGGCAGCCATCAGCTTGAGGACGGAGTTCTTGGCACCCCCCGCCCGGACAGTGCCCGACAGCGGCCCGCTGGGGGTGACGACGATGCGATCCACGGGCCCCAGTATGGCCCCTACCCACCACTCCACCCGACGATCCCCCGCCTACCGGGGACCCGGAGCGTCCCCCACGACACGCGGACGCCTCCATCGCTCGCCGGGACCGACGGCAAGGCCTGGAGACGTCCGAGACCGGTGCCAGCCACTATCGTCGGTGGCCGTGAACGTCATCCCACAGGCACCGGACCGCAATCTGGCCATGGAACTCGTCCGCGTCACCGAGGCCTCGGCACTGGCTGCGTCCCGCTGGATGGGCAGGGGCGACAAGAACGGGGCTGACGGCGCTGCTGTCAACGCCATGCGGATCGTGCTGTCGTCGATCGCCATGGACGGCGTGGTGGTCATCGGCGAAGGGGAGAAGGACGAAGCCCCGATGCTCTTCAACGGCGAGCGAATCGGAGACGGGACTCCGCCCAAGGCCGACATCGCCGTGGACCCGATCGACGGCACGACCTCGACGGCCCTTGGCCGGGGCGGGGCGCTGGCGGTGATCGCCGTGTCCGAGGAGGGCACCATGTTCGACCCCGGCCCGTGTGTCTACATGGAGAAGCTGGCCGTCGGGCCCCGGGCCGTGGGTGCCATCGACATCACCCGGCCAATCAGGGACAACCTGGACGCAGTGGCCAAGGCCAAAGGCACCTCGGTGCGCGACCTGACCGTCGTCATCCTCGACCGTCCCCGCCACGAGGAGCTGATCGCCGAGGTACGGAGCACGGGCGCCCGGATCCGGCTCATCACCGACGGCGATGTGGCCGGCGCCATTGCCACCTCCTGGCCCGACACCGGCGTCGACCTGCTGGTGGGCATCGGCGGGACCCCCGAGGGCGTCATTGCCGCCGCGGCCCTCAAATCCATGGGCGGCGAGATCCAGGGTCGCCTCTACCCCCGCGATGAGGCGGAGCGCACGACTGCACTCGACCTCGGCTACGACCTCGACGACGTGCTCACCACCGACGATCTGGTGCGGGGTGACAACTGCTTCTTCGCCGCCACCGGGATCACCGACGGCGAGCTGCTCCAGGGTGTCCGCTACGACGAGTTCGGCGCCAACACCCAGTCGCTGGTCATGCGGTCCAAGTCCGGTACCGTCCGCCTCATCGACGCCCGGCACCCGCTGCACAAGCTGTCCGAGTACAGCGCCATCGAATTCGGCTGACTACGGTCGTCTGGGGCCGGCACCGACGTCCGGCGAAGACTGTTCTTCACGGTCACCTGAAGCGCAGGTGGTCAGGTGGCATCGAATTGACCCGTCGGCGTCACCAACCGGAGCATCGGTGAAATCTCCGATCGAAAGCCGTGGGGTGAGGTGACGGCCGGATCTGCGTCCCTCAGCGCTTCTGCTGCCTGGAGGTCGTCGACCACGATGATGCCGATGCCGTATCCCCCAGCCGGGTCGGCCACCGGCCCGAATGCCAGGGCGGTACCTTGCGCAGCCAGTCCCGACCAGTAGCCGGCGTGCTCCGATATGATTGCTCGCTCGTCGTCAGACAGGTCCGAGGCGAAGTCTGGTCGAGGAGGAATGAGGCGAAACACAAATCCCTTCACGCCCGGAACTACACCATGAGGCTCGGGAGCGAGCAAGGCCGAATGCACCAGGTCGGGCTTCCCCATGGTGGCGATGCAGGCTCGCCGCCCCCGAGGCACCGACACGGTCAGTTGCGGAAGGCGTGGGGTCCGAGGTTGGACCCGTCCGGAGATTCACGTGCCTGACTGCTCCGGGATGCCATGGCAACCGAGATCGGTGACGTCGGTGCCGCTAGCATTTTCACCAATGGACGACTCTGAGAAAGAGGGCAGCGTCAAGGCGGATGCATTCTTTCGGTATCTGATCATCGCCATCGAATACGCGATCGTGGCCAGTCTCATCGGGCTGGCGGCGATCGTGTTGGTGCGCACCATGAGCAGCTTCATCAGGTACGGGCACAACTTTCCGGCCGCGGTGGTGTCCGCAATCGACGGCATCCTCGTGGTCATCATCGTCTTGGACATTGCCCATACCGTCTTCGGGCACTTGCGGTCCTCGATCTTTCCGATACGTCCGTTCCTGGTCATCGGCATCCTGGCCGGAGTGCGGGACATCCTCAGTGCGTCGGCCCACCTGACCCTCAGCGGCCCGTTGTCGCAGCGCGACTTCTACGACACGTTGATCTCCCTCGGGGTCGGAGTCGGGGTCGTGGTGTTCCTTCTCCTCGGACTACTGATTCTCCGATTCAGTGGACACGAAGACGAGTGATGGACTGACTCGTCCCCACCCACACCACGAGTGCCACGCAGGTGGCCGGCCCCCCGACCTGATTCTGGAAGTCGCGGGAGATGCACCTACCCCCGGACTCGAATGGCCAGTGGATGCCGGCCACCGTCAGCAGCATCGTCGCCGGCGGCGGCGACGCCGGCTTCGACGGCTCGTTCCCAGGTGCATCGATCTAGTGCCAGCGCGAAGCCTATCGATGCTGCGTCAGACCGAGCGTAGAAGTCCTGCCAGGAGTGGACGTCCAAGAGGTTCGATGCGGATTCAGTGGATGAGCACCTTGAGTGCGTCATGCTCAGCCGCATTGCCGAACACGTCGTAGGCCTCGAGCATCTGGTCGAATCCGAACTCATGGGTGACGAACTTTTCGGCCGGCAACATGTGCGCAGCGACGAGCTTCAGCAGCATGCCGAGCGTATTGGTGTTTACGAGTCCCATCGAGATATCGATATTCTTGATCCAGAGCTCGTTGAGCTTCAGTTCGACAGACTTCCCGTGCACGCCGATGTTGGCGACGCTGCCGCCGGGCCGGACGATCTCCGTGGCCATGGTGAAGGTGCCCGGAAGTCCTACCGCCTCGATGGCGACGTCGACGCCGAGCCCGTCAGTATGCGCGAGAACTTGATCCTTCCAATCTGCGTCCCCCGAGTTGACCGTATGGGTTGCACCGAAGTCGCCGGCCCTCTTGAGCCGAGCATCGTCGAGGTCGATGGCGATGACCTTGGCCGGCCCGTACAGCCGGGACGTCATCACCGCCGAGAGACCGACGGGTCCTGATCCGATCACCGCGACGACGTCACCTGGCTGGACCTCTCCGTACTGCACTCCGATCTCAAAACCGGTCGGCAGGATGTCCGAGAGGAGGATGCCTTCGGCATCCGTGATGCCGTCCGGTACCTTGTAGACGGAGTTCTCGGCGAAGGGGACGCGAACGTACTCGGCCTGCGTCCCGTCGATCATGTACCCGAAGATCCATCCGATTCCGGCGAGGCCTTCGGGATCGAGACAGTGGCTGTAGATGCCTTGGCGACAGTAGGAGCACCGACCACATGAGCTGACACATGACAGGATCACGCGGTCGCCGACCGATAGCTGGGTGACGCCTGCCCCGACCTCGGTGATGACACCGATCCCCTCGTGGCCGAGCACGCGGCCCACCTCGACTTCGGGGACGTCGCCCTTCAGGATGTGCAGATCAGTGCCACAGATCGTGGTAGCGGCCATCTTGACGATCACGTCGGTCGGCTGTCGGATGACCGGATCGGCCACCTCTTCCCAGCTCTTGGATCCCGGTCCCTTGTAGACAAGTGCCTTCACTGTCGACCTCCGTAGCTGTCCAGATGGCTCGATGCCACCTACGGGGAACGTGATTCGCGTCAGCAAGCTGCGTTCCCACATCCAACCTAAGGTCCAACTCCCACCCCGAGCAGGGCCATTGGACCATTTGGTTGTCCATGGACACGCAACATGGAGCGGTCTCCGAACTCTGGTTCGCGCACGCGACCTTCATGGAGCTATGGCTGCCCCGGTGTTCGCCAACTCGGGCACCCAGGTCGAGCCGGGGATCGGCGCGCCCGGACGGGCGTCGACTTCACAGATCCCAGTCGGCGTCGTCCTCCTCGTCCGGTCCGCTCCGCCCCTTCAGCCATCTGTCGAATTGCGAGATCAATTTCTGGACCCCGCCCGTCGTCCGCTCCAAGGTCTGGGTGAATCGCTCGCGATAGTGGGCGACGGCGGCTTCGAACTCCACTGAGGGCGGAGGTTCCGACCCACGCCGGACGTAGGGAACACTACGGATCCGGTCGAATTCGCCTGAACGGACCCAGACGATCAACTCACGCACACGTCGGACGGCGAACGGATGGGTCAGCCCGATCTCCACCCATACCCGGCTCCAGCGAGCGAACAGATCGTCTTCGTCGGCGTACTCCGTGGCCTGGGTGATGAAGGCGTCCAGGTTCATCCCGTCGACCGCACCGCCCGCCATCCGCATGAGCAGACGGCACGTGATGAGCGGATCATCCATCACCAGTGCACTGGCCCGATCGGAGGACAGTTCGGCTGCCCGCGACCACTCGAGTAGGGCCATATAGAGACCGCGGACCGGGAGCCCGGTGAGGCGCCCGGGAACCGTAGTGCGGAGGAACTGGGCCAGCAGGACGAGGACCGTCGTGTAGTAGTAGTGCTCAGACAGGACGTGTCCGAGTTCGTGGGCCATCACCGCATCGATTTCGTCAGATTCGTACGACCCGATCAGGCCGGAGTTGACGATCACCAGCGGGGTCTTCGCCCCCACTGTCATGGCGTTGACGATCGGAGTCTGAGTCAGATAGAGGTCGGGAACGGCTGGAATGTCCAGACAGCTGGCGCACCGCATGTAGGCGGCCCACAGCTGGGGAACCTGGGACTCGCCGATCTGGACGGCGTTGCCCACCAGGATCTGCCGCAACCTGCGCTCGTGGCTGATGTCGGTAAGCCGCTTGATGACGGCATCCATGAGCGGGATCGAATGGAGTGCCGAAGTGGCCGCCCGGTCCGCCGGGTGCTCATAGGCCTTGGAACTGATCTGCTCATACCGACGGATCGAGACCACTGGGGAATCCGCCATACGTCTGCCCTTCGCCGTTGTTCTTTTGAGTGACCCATACCGTACGCCTGAACGAAGGACCCGGGCCCGTGGGTGTGGAGTAGACCCGGGTCCGAGTGTCCCGAGAGGGGGCAATGCAGTGGCGACACGACTACATCGAGACGGAGCCCCTGCCGTTGGCCTGGGTAACCTGGTAAGAACGAAACATGGATGACTACGAGGTTCTGTGGCTGACTGGCGCTGACCAGATTCGTCAGGCTGTAGGCGTTGCGGCGCGGGCATTGCGGGACGATCCGCCTCTGATTGCAGTATCCGGCGATCCGCTTGTCCGTCTCGAAATGATGTACTCCGCATTCACCGACATGCTCGATGGTGCAACGGTGGCAGGGGTGAAGCGCGGTGACTGTGTGCTCGGCGTGGCGGGCGCCACTCCGCCAGGTGATTGCGTGGCAACCATGTTGCCGCCGGAGATCAGAGCGTTGGACGAGCCCAGCCTCGAGGCGACGGATGTGAACCGATTCCTGCATATGGGATCGATCTTGGCGGAGCATGATCTGCAGGAATCGCATTGGCATGTTGGACCGGTCAGCGTTGAGCCTGGCTTCCAGGGGATGGGAATGGGCAGAGCCGCCATGAAGCTCCTTTGCGACGAATTCGACGATCATGAGCGGCTTGCATGGCTGGAGACTGCCAAACCGGAAAATGTCCGGTTCTATATTGGTCTGGGCTTCGAGATAGTCGAGGAGATTCTGCTCCTCTCAGAACAGAACTGGTTCATGCGCCGCGAACCAAGGTGACGGATCTGGGAAGGAAGAGTGGACTCTCACCGTCACCTGATGCGTCAGGTTCGCGTCTCCAAGATGGATCACCACCAATCCCCCGCTCGCCTCGGCGAAGGACGGACGCCCAAGCGCGTCCTCAGGCCGCCGCAGCAGCGGAGGCGTCGACGGCCTCCAGGCGTACCTGGGCACGCAGCAATGCAGCCTCGGCCTCGACCAGGTCGGGGTCGATCTCTTCACCCTCTGCCGGGGTGCGATTGGCGGCACCTCCCAGCTCGGCGATCCGGGCCTCTGCGGCCTCCAGGGCGACCCGCGCCCGGTCCGTGTCGATCTCCTCGGCCAGTTCGGCCACACCGAGCAGCAGAGTGACCCGGGAGCCGGTGCCTCCCTCGTCGTTTGCGTCGAGCGCCACATCCTGTTCCACCTGGGTGAAGCCGCCGTGCACTGCCACCCGGACGTCGTCGTCCTCTGGTCGGACGACCCGGACTACGCCGGGTCGAACCGTGCCCACCAGGGGGGTGTGCCCGGCCAGGAAGGTGACGTCACCCTCTCCCGTCCGCAGGATCACTTCGGAGGCCATCCCGGTCAGCAGGATGCGTTCCGGGGTGACCAGGTTGATCTGGAAGAGCGTGTCGTCGGCCATGGCCTCTAGCCCCGATCAGCTGTTCGCGAGGTCGTGGGCCTTGGCGAGCACCGACTCGGCACCACCGACGTTAAAGAACGCCTGCTCCGGGACCTCGTCGAGGTCGCCGTTGACCAGTGCCTCGAAGGACTCGACTGTCTCCTCGACCGGGACGGTCACACCCTTCAGGCCGGTGAACACCTCGCCGACGTTGAACGGCTGGGACAGGAAACGCTGGACCTTGCGAGCCCGAGACACCGTTACCCGGTCCTCCTCGGACAGTTCGTCGAGTCCGAGGATGGCGATGATGTCCTGGAGCTCCTTGTACCGCTGCAGCACACCCTGCACCCGGCGGGCCACGTTGTAGTGGCGCTCACCCACGATCTCGGGGGCGAGGATGTTCGACGTCGAGGACAGCGGGTCGACCGCCGGGTAGATGCCCAGCGAGGCGATGTCCCGCGACAGCTCGGTGGTGGCGTCGAGATGGGTGAAGGTGGTGAACGGTGCCGGGTCGGTGTAGTCGTCGGCGGGCACGTACACGGCCTGCAGCGAGGTAATAGACCGGCCCCGGGTCGAGGTGATCCGTTCCTGCAACTGACCCATCTCGTCGGCCAGGGTGGGCTGGTAGCCCACGGCCGATGGCATGCGGCCGAGGAGGGTCGAGACCTCTGAGCCGGCCTGGACGAACCGGAAGATGTTGTCGACGAACAGGAGCACATCCTGGTTCTTCACGTCCCGGAAGTACTCGGCCATGGTCAGAGCGGCCAGGGCCACCCGCAAGCGGACCCCCGGGGGCTCGTCCATCTGGCCGTAGACCAGGGCGGCCTTCTCGATGACGCCGGACTCCTGCATCTCCAACCACAGGTCGGTGCCCTCACGGGTGCGCTCCCCCACACCGGCGAAGACCGACACACCACCGTGGTTGGTGGCCACCCGGTTGATCATCTCCTGGATGAGCACGGTCTTGCCCACGCCGGCCCCGCCGAACAGGCCGATCTTGCCACCCTGCACGTAGGGCTCGAGGAGGTCGATCACCTTGATGCCGGTCTCGAACATGAGGGCCCGGGGCTCCAGGGTGTCGAAGTCGGGGGCGCTGCGGTGGATGTCCCAGTGGTCCTCGACGGCTCCGATGTCGTCGGTGTCGAGCGGCTCGCCCAGCACGTTGAACACGTGCCCGAGCACGGCGTCGCCGACCGGCACCCGCAGGCCGTGGCCGAGGTTGCGGACTTCTGCACCGCGGGTCAGTCCGTCGGTCGCCTTGAGGCAGATGCACCGCACCCGGCCATCGCCGATCTGCTGGGCGACCTCGGCGGTGATGGTCAGCTTGCCACCCTCGAGCTCGACGTCGACCTCGACGGCGCCATTGATCTCGGGGAGGGCGTGGGGCGGAAACTCCACGTCGATGACGGGCCCGGCGATGGCCACTACGCGGCCGGAGGCCAGTGACTGGGGCTCGGTGGGCTGGGGGGCGGTGGTGGTCATGAGCGTCGGGCTCCCTTGAGGTCGTCAGATACTGCGGTGGTGGATGGTGCGATCGGGGTGGTGGCGGGCACGGATCAGACCCTGGTTTCGATGACGAGGCCGCCCTCGTCACCCTCGGCCCCGGCCCGCAGCGCCTCGGCACCGCCGACGATCTCCATGATCTCGGTGGTGATGGTGTCCTGGCGGGCACGGTTCATGATCCGCGAGTACTTCTTGATCAGCTCGCCGGCGTTATCCGTGGCCGCGGCCATGGCCCGCTGGCGGGCGGTCAGTTCCGAGGCGGATGCTTCGAGCAGCGAAGCGAAGATCTGGGTCTCGGCGGCCCTGGGGGCCAGGTCGACGAGGAGGATGGCGGCGTCCGGCTCGAACTCGGTGTAGCCGACCTTGACCGCGTCCTCGTGGGGGGCGATGTTGCGGCTCACACCGTTCTCGTCCTCGTGGTTGGCCGCATCGTCCGGGGTGCGCGGGTCGACCAGGGGGAGGAGCTGGCGCACCTCCACCTTCTGGCTGCCAGCACTGACGAACCGGGTGGAGACCACGAGCACCTGGTCGACTTCGCCGTTGACGAAAGGGGTCACGACGGCTGTAGCCACCTCACGGGCATCGGCGAATGTCGGACGCTCACTCTTGCCGAGGAAGGACTGCTCGACCTCTTGGCCGCGGAAGCGGAAGTAGCCCACGGCTTTCTTGCCCACGGTGATCAGGCGGGTTTCGATGCCGTCGGATGCCTGGGTGGTGAGCAGCCGCTCGGTGGCCCGGAAGACCGAGGTGTTGTATCCGCCGCACAGACCCCGGTCGGCCACGATGGAGAGCACCAGGACCTTGGTGACGTCCTCGGGAGTGCCGAGCAGACGTCCGGCAGCCGCCGGGTCGCCGAGTGCCGTCTCCAGGACGATGCGGGCCATCCCTTCCTGGTACGGCTTGGACGCGGCGATGCGGCCCTGGGCGCGCACGATCTGCGACGCAGCGATCAGCTCCATCGCCTTGGTGATCTTCTGCGTCGACTTGATGCTCTTGATCCGTCGACGGAGGATGCGCTCCTGGCCACCTGCCATCGGTCAGTCGACCTTCCCGGAATCGAACGTATCGGTAAACTTGGCGAGGGCATCGGCCAGCACGCCGCCCTCGGGCAGCTTGCCGGAGGTCCGGATGCCGTCCAGAATGTCGGCGTGGTTGGCCCGGAAGTAGGCGCGGACCTCGGTCTCGTAGCGCTGCACGTCGGCCACCGCGATGTCATCCACGTAGCCCTCGGAGCCGGCGAAGATCACCAGCACCTGCTCCTCGACGGGCACCGGCTGGTTGAGGCCCTGCTTGAGGAGCTCGGTGAGCCGGTAGCCGCGGTCGAGCTGGGCCTGGGAGACCTTGTCGAGCTCGGAACCGAACGTGGCGAACGCCTCGAGCTCGCGGAACTGGGCGAGGTCGAGCTTCAAGGTGCCGGACACCGCCTTCATGGCCTTGACCTGGGCCGCGGATCCCACACGGCTGACCGAGATACCCACGTTGATGGCGGGGCGCACACCGGCGTAGAACAGCTCCGATTCGAGGAATACCTGGCCGTCGGTGATCGAGATCACGTTGGTCGGGATGTAGGCCGACACGTCCCCGGCCTTGGTCTCAATGATGGGGAGCGCCGTGAGCGATCCGCCGCCGGCCGCGTCGGACAGCTTGGCGGCACGCTCGAGCAGCCGGCTGTGCAGGTAGAAGACGTCGCCCGGATAGGCCTCACGGCCAGGCGGGCGGCGCAGCAGCAGCGACATCTGGCGGTAGGCCTCGGCCTGCTTGGACAGGTCGTCGTAGACGATGAGGGCGTGCTCGCCGTTGTCCATCCAGTGCTGACCCATGGCACAACCGGCGTAGGGGGCGAGGTACTTGAACGGGGCCGGGTCGGCGGCACCGGCCAGCACGACCACGGTGTACTCCAGGGCGCCGTAGCGCTCGAGGGTGGCGACGGTCTGGGCGACCGAGGACTCCTTCTGGCCGATGGCGACGTAGATGCACTTCACCCCCAGCCCCTTCTGGTTGAGGATGGTGTCGATGGCGACGGTGGTCTTGCCCGTCTTGCGGTCGCCGATGATCAGCTCGCGCTGGCCCCGGCCGATCGGGGTCATGGCGTCGATGGCCTTGATGCCGGTCTGCAGCGGCTCGAACACCGGCTGGCGCTTCACGATGCCCGGGGCCTGCACCTCGAGGCGACGGGTGGCGTCCGTGTGGATCGGGCCCTTGCCGTCGAGGGGCTCGCCCCGGGCGTTGACCACCCGACCGAGAAGGGCGTCACCGACCCGGACCGAGAGGATGCGCCCGGTGGCCTTGACCAGCTGCTCCTCCTCGAGGCCGGTGTCCTCGCCCAGGATGACCGCACCGATGGTCTCCTCGTCGAGGTTGAGGGCGAGGCCCTCGGTCCCGTCCTGGAACTCGAGGATCTCGTTGACCGCGCAGCCCGGCAGACCGGTGATGCGGGCGATGCCGTCGCCGACCTCGACGATGCGGCCGACCTGCTCGGTCCCGACCTCGGGCGTGTAGTCGTCGACGTACTGCTTGAGTGCAGCGGTGATCTCGTCGGCGTT
>DATBZS010000085.1:0-22303 GCA_036513075.1 Acidimicrobiales bacterium | reverse complement strand
CGGAAGACCTGGGTGCTCGCTGCGTGCGCGGTGGTGGCGCCGGTGGTCGTGGCCGCGGCCCTGACGCCATGGCGAGCCCGATTGACGCCGGCAGACGACGCGCTGATCCTGGTTGTGGTCGTCGTGGCGGTGGCGTCGTCGGGTCGGAGGTGGGCGGCGGCACTGTGCGCCCTGGTAGCCGCACTCTCCTTCGACTTCTTCCTCACCCGCCCCTACGGGTCGTTGCGCATCTCGCGGACCAGCGATCTGATCACCGAGGTGCTGCTGCTGGTCGTGGGACTCCTGGTGGGCGAACTGGCTGCCCGCGGCCGCCACCACCGCACGTCGGCCCGGACAGGGCGCGACCAGCTGGTCGCCTTGCACGGTGTCACCGAGCTGGCGGCGGGCGGCGCTGTTCCTGAGGACGTGGAGCGGGCCGCGGCCGGAGAGCTCGAGCAGCTGCTCGGTCTGCGGACCTGCAGGTTCTCAACGGGCGAGGTGGGCGCGACGGCCCATCTGGAGCCGGACGGCCAGGTCCTCATCGGGACGGTCGCCTGGTCCACCGGGGACCTCGGGCTGCCCCACCGGGGCGTCGACCTCCCCGTCCGGGCCGGAGGCAAGGTGTTCGGCCACTTCCTCCTCGACCCGGTGCCGGGCGTGCGGGTCGAGCACGCGTCGCTCCTGGTGGCGGTAGCCATCGCCGACCAGGTGGGGGCGGCGCTGGCTGCGGCCCAGCCGAGGTACCCGGCACGCGCCTGACCGGCGGAGCCCATTTACACGATGCACCCACGCCGGCAATCTTCCTGAAACGAACGGCGCGTACGGTCATCGGTGAGGGGCGAGACGCCACGCTCCTCGATCCGAGGGGACCGGTCCGGGGCGGGCCCGACCGGCGCCCTCGGTGTGGACGCGTCCGGCGCGGCAGGACGGAAGGGCGAGGGACCGAACGATGGCCTCCGACGGACAGGATCACGGCGCCCTCGAGGTGGTGGATCCGTGGCTCCCGCTGCTCGCCGAGGACGACGGACGTCCACCTGGTCAAAATGGGACCATGCGGCCCGCTCCCATCGATCACATCCCCGCCGATCCCCATGTCATCGTCCTGTTCGGGGCGACGGGTGACCTGGCCAGACGGAAGCTCCTGCCCGGGCTCTTCCACCTGTCGCGGGCCGGGATGCTGCCGGACTGCCAGATCGTAGCCACGTCGCTCGAGCCGTACGACGACGATGGGTACCGTGCCTTCGCCCGACAGGCCAGCGAAGAGTTCGCCCAGCGCCTCAGCTATGTGTCCAGTGAGCAGGGCGTCACCGGGTTGGCCGAGACGGTGCGCCGCCTGGAGTCGACGTTCGACACCGACCCGCGGCGCCTCCACTACCTGAGCATCCCTCCCCACGCCGCCGACTCCGTGGTGCGGACCCTGGGGGGAGGCTGGTCTCACCGACCGGGCCCGGATCATCATGGAGAAGCCGTTCGGCACCGATCTGCCGAGCGCGCGGCGGCTCAACTCGTTGGTCCGCGAAGTCTTCGACGACGACCAGGTCTTCCGCATCGACCACTTCCTCGGCAAGGAGGCGGCCCAGAACATTCTGGCCTTCCGGTTCGCCAACGGGCTCTTCGAACCGATCTGGAACCGCCAGCACATCGACCACGTCCAGATCGACGTGCCCGAGATACTGGGCGTCGAGTTGCGGGCCGCCTTCTACGAGCAGACCGGCGCCTTCCGGGACATGGTCGTCACCCACCTGTTCCAGGTCCTCGCCTTCGTGGCCATGGAGCCCCCGACCGAGCTCGAGCCCCGGTCGATCAACGAGGAGAAGAACAAAGGTGTTCCGCTCGTTGCGTCCGATCGACCCGGCCAACGTGGTGCGCGGGCAGTACGAGGGGTACACCCACGCCGAGGGGGTGGCACCTGACTCCGACACCGAGACGTTCATCGCCCTCAAGTGCGAGATCGACAACTGGCGATGGGCGGGTGTTCCCTTCTATCTGCGGACCGGCAAACATCTGGCCGAGGGTGCCCGGATCGTGTCGATCGCTTTCCGGGAGCCACCGAAGTCGATGTTTCCGGCGGGCTCGGGGGTGGGCACCCAGGAACCGGACCACCTGACGTTCGACCTGGCTGACGCGTCGAAGCTCTCGCTCTCCTTCTACGGCAAGCGACCGGGACCGGGCATGCGGCTCGACAAGCTCAGCCTCCAACTCGCACTGCACGACACTGAGGAGTCCGACAACGTCCTCGAGGCGTACGAGCGGCTCATCCACGACTCGATGAGCGGTGACCAGACGCTGTTCACCAATGCCGAGGGCATCGAGCGATTGTGGGAGGTCTCCCAGCCACTGCTCGATGATCCGCCCGAGGTCCAGCTCTACCGGGTCGGGTCGTGGGGGCCGCCGGCAATGCGCGACCTGATCGCGCCCCGGTCCTGGAGGCTCCCCTTCGAACGTGGCTGGCGTCAGAAGCGGTGAGGAACAGGGTCCGGCGCGGTTGCCCGGCGGGGGGAGACGGTGCCTGACGAGGGTTGGGGGAACGAAGGCCACGTCATCGTGTGCGGCCTCCACGGCGTGGGGTTTCGCACGGTCGAGCAGTTGCACCAGAGCCGGGTGCGGGTGCTGGTGGTGGACGATGCCCTGGACCCCCGCCTCGCCCAGATCGTGGAGAGTTGGGGTGTCGCGCTCATCCGGCGGAGTGCCAGGATCGGTGACGGGCTGGCCGAGGCCGGTCTGGACCGGGCCCAGGCGGTCATCTGCGTCGAGTCCGACGAGTTGGCCACCCTGGAGATCGCCATGCGGGTCCGGGAAGCCCGCCCCGACGTCCGGTTGGTCGTGCTCCTGGCCAATCCGTCGGTCGGACGGGCTCTCGAGCGGGTGCTCGGGACCGGCATCATCCTGGACCCGGCCGCACTGGCCGCCCCGTCCTTCGTGCAGGTATGCCTGCGTCGCCCGTCGCACCGGATCGAACTGGGAGGCGAAGCGTTCGCGGTGGCCGAGGTGCAGGTGGCCGAAGACGAGACGGCGGGTCGGACGTTCCGCAGCCGGTTTGGCCACCTGGCTCCCGTCGCCGTGGTCCCGGCCGACGGCGCGGGAGTGGTGTGCTGTCCCGGGCGTGATCATCCGGTAGCGGTCGGGGACCGGGTGGCGGTGCTGGCCACGCCGGCCGAGCTCGACCGGGCCGGCATCGACCTGGTGGGGGCGGCCCGGGTCACCAGGGCGGCCATCCCGCTGGCCGAACGGGCACGACGGCGCCTGACGGCCCTGCGTGAGTCCCATGCCTGGGGACTGACAGTGGTCGTGTTCTGCCTCGTCGTCCTCCTGATGGTGGCCTCCGCCGTCATCCGGTTCGCCTACGTGGTTCCGGGCGCGCGGGCCCACCTGAATGTGCTGCAGTCCGTCTACTTCACCGTCGAGACGGTGGCCACCGTCGGTTACGGCGACCTCAACTTCTCCGGCCAACGGGGCTGGTTCGTGGTGTTCGGGATCGTGCTCATCGTCCTCGGGGTCACCTTGGTGTCGACCACCTTCGCCCTCTTCACCAACTTCCTGGTGAGCCGCCGGATCGAGCTGTCACTGGGGCGGCGCCAGGTGCCGGGCATGACGGGACACGTGGTCGTGGTCGGGCTGGGGGCGGTGGGCATCCGGGTGGTGGAGGGCCTGGTGGCGGAGGGACGCCAGGTGGTCGTGGTCGAGCGAGATGCCGACAACCGCTACCTCGACCGGGCCCGCGCCCTCGATGTGCCCGTGGTCATCGCCGACGCCACCCAGCGCCAAACCCACTCCTCGGTCAACCTGGGCGACGCGTCGGCCGTGGCCATCCTCACCAGCGCCGACCTGACCAACATCGAGACCGGTCTGGCCGTGCGGGAGTCGTTGGGAGACCGGTGGGACGTCGTTCCGGTGGTGCTCCGGGTGTTCGACCGCGACCTGGCCCGGATGATGGAGTGCAGTTTCGGATTCCACCACGTGCGCTCGACGTCGGCCCTTGCCGCCCCATGGTTCGTCGGGGCCGCACTGGGGCTCGATGTGATCGAGACGTTCTTCGTCGACCAGCAACCGTTCCTGGTCGGCCGGCTGACCATCGCGTCGGGCGGCGGCCTCCAGGGACTGGCCATGCAGGACCTGTCGACCCGGACCCGGGTGGTGGCGCTTCGCCGGGCCTCGGCCGCCGGCGTACTCGAGCATCCGCCGCGCCGGGGTACGAGGTTCGAGGGCGGTGACCAGGCCTACCTCCTCGGTCCGTACGACGAGCTACTCGACGTCCTGCGCCGGGACCAGCGGCTCGGGGTCGGCTGACCGCACACCGGATCCGGCGTCATCTGGTCCGCCGGTACCCTCGTCGATATGTGCAGAGCGGTGACGTGCAAGCGGTGCGGGCGCCCGACGTGGAAGGGGTGCGGGCTCCACATCGAGCAGGTGCTCAGCCATGTGGCCCCTGCGGACCGGTGTTCGTGCAGCACCGACGCACCGATGCCCAAGCGGCGCTGGTTCGGCCGCTGACAGCCGACGCCGGTCCAGTGCCGTTGGCTACGGGTCGGTCGCGCCGGGTCGGTCGTGCCGGGTCAGTCGTGCCGTGAGGGGTGGTGGCCGGGCCGCCTGGCGCCGGTATTGTCTCCCTCGACCACCACCTCGATCACCGGCTCGTCCCGGTCGTCGAACTCGGTGCGCAGTGCACGCGACATGACGGCGTGCTGCAGGTAGAGGGTGGTGATGTAGGTCAGTTCGAGGATCTCCTCGTCACTGAGCGCCTCCCGCAGGGCATCGAAGAGCCCGTCGGGCACCCGTCCGTGGTCGAGGGCCAGACAGTCGGTGTAGGCCAGGACCAGCCGCTGGGTGTGGTCGAAACAGGGGGCGGCCGCCCAGTGGGGCACCGAGTCGATGACTTCGTCTCCAACCTCGAGGGCCCGCAGCGATTTGCAGTGCTGGGAGTAGACGAACTGACTGCCCGACGCCCAACCCACCCGGGCTTGAGCCAGCTCCCGCAGCACCGGGTCGAGCAGCCGCTTGGGGCTCTGGTAGAGGCCGAACCCCTGGACGGCGTGCTCCAGGACGTCGGGCACCAGGGCGAAGACGGTCCACCAGTCGCCCGGCGTGCCGTCCGACGTTCCCGGCTCGGCCACCGGATCGCGGTCCTCGAACAGCAGGTCGTACATCACGGTGACGATGGGTGCCTCCGCCTCGGAGCGTGGCACCTGGCGCAGCCGGGGCATCGCCGGGCTCAGGCCGTGGCCGAGTCGACGGCCCGGGCCGGCTCGTGGGATACGTCGTCCGGCCCGAGGGCCCGGGTCCAGCAGGCGAACTCCAACAGGATGCCGTCGGGGTCCTGGAAGTAGATCGACCGCACGAACACCCCGGGATGGAGGTCGTCGACGATCCCCCACTCGCTGTCGTCGTGGTTGGCCACGTCGGTGCAGTCGACGCCCGCCGCCCGCAGCCGGTCCCGGTACCCGTCGATCTGCTCGGGCGGCACGCTGAAGGCCACGTGGTTCATCGAACCCACCGCACTGGTAAGGCTGCCCTGGTCGGGCCGGCCGGTCGGGGCGGACACCCCGGGAACGCCGTCGGGCGCGTCAGGGAACCAGAAGAAGGCCAGGGCGTCGCCACCGCCGCAGTCGAAGAAGAAGTGCTGACCCATGCCGGCAGGCAACTCGATGGTCTTGATGAGAGGCATGCCCAGCACGTTCGTGTAGAAGTCCACGGTCCTCGCCATGTCCCGGCAGACCAGGGCCAGGTGGTTGATGCCGCCGAACTCGAAGCCCGGACCTCCCGGTCCGCCGCCGGACGGGTCCTGTCGCACGTGCTCCATCGCGTCCTCCTCGAGTGGGTCCGTGGCGGACGACGGCACGTCGGGCTCCACCTGACCTCCGGTCCTTCACCGTACTCATCGACGGGTGGCACGCGCCCGCCGTCAGCAGTCGGGAAGCAGGTCCAGGGCGTCGAGGTCGAGTGACTGCTGGGCGTGGCGTCGGACGCTGGTCAGGAACATGGTGTCGCCGCGCTCGGTCTGCTCGACCAGCATCGACGCTCCGACCGCCATCACCAGGCCACCGAGGCATTCCTGCCTGTAGTCGACCTCCAGATCGGCCAGGGGGTAGTCGCGGACGCCCCCGGCCACCAGCGCCTGGTGGTAGTCGGCGATCAGGTCATCGGCGGCCGGCCGGCGGACCTCGGGTTCGAGGCAGCCTCCGATGAAGTAGGCCAGGTCGTAGGCGCCGCTCCCCCAGTTGACGGTCTGGTAGTCAACGACCACCGGCGCCCGGCCGTCCGGCGTGAATAGGAGGTTGTCGAGCCGGAAGTCGGCGTGGACGACGGTCCGGGGCCCACGGGGACGGGACATCCACGCGCCCAGGCGGGGGAGGAACGACTCGAGCAGTTCGATGTGCGCCGGCTGGAGACGGTCGCCGTACCGCTCGAGGAAAGCGGGGAACGCCCCGCTCACGATGGTGGCGGTGAAGGCGTCGCTCTCCGGGGTGGCCCGGTTGACCCAGGGACTGGCAGCCAGGTCCGGTGCTTCCCAGCACGGTGCGTGGAGCCCGGCCAACTGGCCGAGAGCGGCGGCGGCAACCTCCACGTCGCACCCGGCGATCTCGTCGCCCTGGGTCGCGCCCGTCACGTCCTCGAGCAGCAGGGTGAACCACGCCTCGTCCGGGTCAATCGCTGCGAACAGCATGCGGGGGTGGCGGCTGGTGACCCGCGGGGCGATCTCGGCGTAGAACCGCACCTCGACCTCGTAGGCCCGCATGATCCGGCCGGTGGCATGGCTCTGCTCGTTCTGCGATGCGAACTTGCCGACAATGGTGGGCGGACCGGCTCCGGCAGGCTCGTAGCCGAGGGCGAAGCGGACGGTGTCGGCCATCTGGCCGGTGCCCACCGGGGTGGGGGCGACGGTGGCGACCCGGCCGGACTCCAACAGACCCCGGTCGCGCAGCACGACGGTCAACCAGTCCGCGTCCACATCCTCGGGGGTCCGGCGGACCTCGTCAGGTCCGGCGGCTACCGGAGGGGATCCGCTGCTCATCGACGCGTCGTCCGGTGGTCCGTCATGTAGGTGGCCACGTCGCAAGTTACCCCGTCGCATGGGAGCCGCTGTCGGTGGGGTGGTGGAGCTCGCATCGGCCCCTCGGCGATCCGATGGACCGTGGTCCCGGTCAGCCGAGATCGTGGGCGGCCGCCGCCAGAAGCCGTTGCAGGTGCAGGCCACGGTGCACGTCGAGCGGATGGGCCCGGCCGGTGCGGACAGTGGCCACGAACTCATCGACGATGGGGGTGGTGGCCGACGCCGAGACGCCGACGGTGTCGACCTCGAGGACGCCGTCGGTCGTATAGATCTCGACCCCGGCACGAGCCGGCTCGATCGGGCTGTAGGCCGTGAGCGAGGCCTCGCTGGTCGCCCCGCCCTCGTGGTCGAGGAGGAGCCCGACCCACCGGTGGGGGTCGCCGTGGGCCCGGATCCGCACCACCGTGCCGAGCGCGGCGTCGAGCAGGTCGATCACGTGGGGGCCGAGGTCGTAGAGCGGCCCCTGCTCGAGTCGCCAGGGGGTGGCGAACATCCCGCCGAGGAAGCCTCCGGTGAGGAAGTGGCCTCTCCCGCCGAGCGGCTCGCTACGCTCGACCGCCGCGAGCAGCTCCCGGACTTCGGGAACGTACCGCCAGGTCAGGACGATCTGGGTGGCCACGCCGGTCTCCTCGACGACGCCGGCCATCACTTCGGCCGACGCCAGGTCGAGGGCAAGGGGCTTCTCCAGCAGGAGCGCCTTGCCGGCCCGGGCGGCCCGGACGGCCAGTGTCGCCTGCACGTCGGGCGGGACGGCGAAGGTCACGGCGTCGACGTCGTCGAGGAACCGGTCGAACGAGTCGTGGGCCGTCGCACCATAGGGGGCGGCCACTTCGACGGCAGCGGGTAGTCGTCGGGCCCACACGGCGACGAGCGTGGTGTCGGCATGGGCCGCCACCATCGGGGCGTGAACGAGCACTGACCACGGACCGGCACCGGCCACGCCCACCCGCAGTGGTCGGTCCGTTGCCGACCGGTCAGTCACGGGGCACGCTCATCGGGACCCCATGACGGTGTCGACGTCGTGATCAAGCTGTGGGGGATCCGGCACCATCGCCCGCCTGTCAGGTTCAAACCCGTCTGATCCGGCCGGGCGGATCATTCGATACCGGCGAGCCGGGGCGAGATGGTGAGGCCGCCGTCGACCCGCAGCACCTGCCCGTTGACGAACGCGGCCCGGTCGGACAGAAGGAAGCCGACGGCGTGGGCGATGTCGTCGGGTGTGCCGAGGCGGCCGAGCGGATTCTGGTCGGCCAGGCGGGCCCGACCGGCTTCGGATACACCGCGTGCCGCCGTGTCGGTGAGGATGAACCCCGGAGCGATGACGTTGCACCGGATCCCGTCGCGCCCGTAGCGGGCGGCCACGTGCCGGCACAGTTGCTCGACGGCCGCCTTGGAGACTCCGTAGGCGATGCGCCGATGTTCGCCGATAGACGCCGAGCCCGACGAGATGAGGACGATGGCGCCGCCGCCCCGGGCCCGCATCAATGGGAGCACCGACCGGACCAGGTGGAGACCGCCGGTGGCGTTGGTGGCGAACACCCGGTCCCAGGTCCCGAGGTCGACCTCCTCGGCGTCGAGGTCGGTGCGGAAGTCGGTCCAGGCGGCGTTGTGGTCGAGCAGGTCGACGCCGCCGAACCGCTCGGCTGTCCGGGCAACCGCCTCGGCCACCGCGGTGGCGTCGGAAACGTCGCAGTCGAAGCCCACTGCCTCGTACCCGTGGCCGACCAGCGTGTCGGCCACGGCGCGGGCGCCGTCGCCATCGCGGTCGGTGACGGCCACCCGGGCGCCCAGACGGCAGAGGTGGCCTGCGGTGGCGGCCCCGATGCCCCGGGCGGCGCCGGTCACCAACGCGACCTTGCCGTCGAGCGAGCCGCTGACGTCGCCGGCCGGCTCGGGAGATGGTGAGGTCATGGTTGCACGGTAGCCAACCGGTGGAGCGGGGGAGGAGAAGATCCCGGACCGTTGGCGCTCCCGACCGGACACCCGGACACTCGGAGTACCGTGGCCAGGTGACGTCGAGCCGGCCTGTCGCGACCGACATGGCCGCTCCCACCGCTCACCTGTCCATCGCCCCAGCGCACCGGAGGACCTTCCATGAGCGACAGACTCACCGCACTCCATGACTCCGTCGACCGCCTGTCGGAGCTGGTCACCGGCCTCGATCCTGACACCCTGACGGCCTTCGCCTACCCCACCGAGTGGTCGGTCGCCGACGTGCTCTTCCACCTCGGATCCGGGGCGGTCATCCTGCTCCGCCGACTGGACGACGGACTGGCCGGGGTCGAGACGCCCGACGACGCCAGTCGGGTCGTGTGGGACCAGTGGGATGCCAAGTCCCCCGAGGACCAGGCGGCCGATGCGCTGGTGGCCGATCGGGCGCTACTCGACCGGCTCGAGGGACTGAACGACGACGAGCGGGAGCGCTTCACGTTTGCGATGGGGCCGATGACATTCGACGTCGACGACTTCGTCGGGCTCCGCCTCAACGAGCACGCCCTCCATGTCTGGGACGTGGAGGTGGTACTGGACCCTGCGGCACCGATCGCCCCCGGTTCGGTCGCGCCTGTGGTGGACAACCTGGCACTCTTCGCCGGATTCACCTCGAAGCCGACCGGCACCGAGCGGGTGGTCACCGTGGTCACGACCGAACCCCGCAGGGGCTTCGTCGTCACCCTGGCCGCCGACAAGGTCACCCTGGAGCCGACCGACCCGTCGGACGCCCCCGACCTGGTGATTCCGGCCGAGGCCTTTGTCCGCCTCGTCTATGGCCGGCTCAACCCGGACCATACTCCGCAGGTGGAAGGTGACGACGGCGTGCTGGACGAACTGCGCCGGGCGTTTCCCGGCGGCTGAACACCGGTCCGGGCGTCAGCCGGCCGGCGTAGGGGCAGGCACGCCGGCGGCCAGAGCCGTGGTGTCGGCCGACTGGCTCAGGAGCTCCTCGATGGCCCCTGGCGAGACGGGCCGGGAGAACAGGAACCCTTGGCCGTGGTCGCAGTTCTCCAAGCGCAGGCCCTCGATCTGATCCTGCTGCTCGATGCCTTCGGCCAGCGTGATCAGCCCCAGGGTGCGGCCGAGCTCGACCAGGGTGTGGATGAGGGCGGCGGCATCGGGCGACCCGCTCATCTCCGATACGAACGTGCGGTCGATCTTGAGCACGTCCACGGGGAATTGACGCAGGTAGGCGAGTGACGAGTAGCCGGTCCCGAAGTCGTCGATGGCGATCTTCACGCCGAGATCCTTCAGGCGCTTCAACCGGTCAACTGTGGCGTGGGCGTCCTTCATGAGCACGGATTCGGTGATCTCGATCACGAGGAACTCCGGTGCAACGCCTTGAGTGTCGAGCGCTGCCCGCACGTCGTCAACGAACCCGTCGAACTCGAGCTGACGCATGGAGACATTGACCGACATCGACAACTGGTGCCCGGTGGCCTGCCACCGGGCCAACTGGGCGCAGGCCTCGTTGAGCACCCAGCGACCGACGTCGACGATCTGCCCGCTGTCCTCGAGCGCGGAGATGAACTGGTCGGGCGCGATGGTCCCCTTGGTCGGATGGTTCCAGCGGATAAGTGCCTCGACTCCCTCGATGTGGAGGTCGCGGAGATCGAAGATGGGCTGGTACAGGAGGGTGAACTCGCCGGCATCCAGTGCGGTGTCCAGCTCGGAGCGGAGCGCCAGGCGGTCGTTGGCGGCCACTTGCATCGCCTCTTCGAACACGATGGACTGGTCGCGTCCGGCGCCCTTGGCCCGGTACAGGGCGATGTCGGCGTCGCGTAGCAGGTCCTGGGCCGCCGGACGGTCGCCCACGGCGATACCGACGCTGGCCGACACGGTGATCGGGATGGTCTCGAACCCTTCGACGTAGAAGGCCGGCTTCAGCACCTGTCGGATCCGTTCGGCGATGGCCGCCGGTCCCGCCGACAGCGACACCCCCTCGGCCAGGATCACGAACTCGTCGCCCCCGAGCCGTCCCACGGTGTCGCTCGTCCGGAGAAGGCCGACGAAGCGGCTGGCCACGGCCTGGAGGAGGCGGTCACCTGCCTCGTGCCCGAGTGAGTCGTTGGCATCCTTGAAGTTGTCGAGGTCCACGAAGAAGGCGGCGACCGGGTCGCCGTTGCGCCGGGCCCGCACCAGCATCTGGTCGGCCCGGTCCAGGATGAGTTGGCGGTTGGCCAGTCCGGTCAGCGGGTCGTGGAGTGCCCGGTGGGACAACAGCTCCTCGAACTTCTTGCGCTCGGTGATGTCCCGGACGTTGGTCACGTAGCCGCCCACCGACGGCCGGTCGAGCTGGTTGGAGACAACTGCCTCGACGTCGCGGGGTGTGCCGTCGCGGCGCATCATGCGGAACTCGAGCATGGCGGTGCCGGACGAGGTTTGGAAGTCCGCCCCGAGGCGTGTCCGCATGTACTCCTGATCGTCGCGGTGCACGAAGTCGGTGGCCCGGTGACCGACGAGCTCGTCGGGCCGGTACCCGAGAAGCTGCTCGACGGCGGGGGAGAGGTAGCTGTAGATCCCTTCGCCGTCGATGATCATGGTCACGTCCGAGGAGTTCTGGATCAGCGAGCGAAACCGGTCCTCACTGAGCCGCACGGCGCCGTCAGCCTCCTCTTTCTGCTCCATGGTGGCGCCGGCCATGCGGATCACGAAGAAGAGGACGAACGCACCCATGGTGGTGATGGCGGTGGCCTGGGCCATCGGGAGCCGGGTGGGGAGCCATCCCTGCCAGACGCATACCTCGCCGACGGCCATCCCGTACAGGCTCCACACCACCACGGACGTCCAGGCCCGGGATCCGCACTTGGCGATCACCTCGAGGGCGATGAAGGCGTAGGCACCCCACAGCACGGGCCCCCAACCGGTGAGGTAGATCACCACGGTGACCGCGGCGACCTGGACGGCGACGCGGAGGTTCAAGGTGGCCGGTGTGATGTGGCGGTCGTAGCGGCGGTCGACAATCAGATTGCACGTCGGGATGGCCACGAACACGATGCACCACACCCAGGGTGATATGCGCACGACGTAGCCGAAGTGCATCAACACCAGGAGGGCGAGAAGGGCGAGCGGGCCCATGAGGTAGGCGATCACGGCTGGGTCCGTTCGGAACCGGGCGCGGTGACCTGGTCGCTGGTCCACCTCTACCTCCTCGTCCGCCTGCGGGGCGGTCGCCAGATCTTCCATGGCCCCCTCGTCGCGTCTTCCTACCTCGTGCCGGTCCTTCTCTTTCGGCGCACGAGGCGCGCAACTTGAGTTCCCGAGGCTGGGCTGGAGCACGAACTCCCTGGTCGCGGTGGCGAACCCGTCCGCCGCCCGCGTCCGGCCGGGACCCGATCCCCCGATCCCCCGATCTGGGTCGTCGGAGCTATCGGCGGTTGACGATGCCGCGCAGGTAGGCGGCCTGGCCGACGTGCTGGAGATCGTCGGCGATGACGCTGACCAGGCGGACCTTGACGGTGATCGGGGGGTTCCAGTGGGTGTCGACCACGCGCTCGAGGTCGGCCTCGGACAGCGTGGCGAGATAGGTCTGGGTGGTGGCGTGGACGTCCTCGAAGTAGTCGAGAAGCGCGGCGGACTCGGCCACCACCAGACCGACCTGCTCGGCGTCGTGGCCGTACCCGGTGTCGGCGGGGTCGAGGGGCAGGGCGAAACGGTCCGCCCAACCCCCCTCCAGCCAACGCTGGCCGGCACCCCGCAGGTGGGCGACGTGGTCGTCCTGAATGCGGGTGAGATGCCACACCAGCCAGCCGATGGGGTTGGACTCGGTGTCGGGTCGGAACGTCAACTCCTCGAGGGTGAGTCCGTTGGCGGCGGGGTGCACCCCGTCGCGGACCCGCTCGAATGCGTCGGCCAGCAGTTCGGTGCTACCCATCGGTCTCCTCCTCGGATGCCGTCCCCTGGACCGGGGGCTGCTCGTCGTGCTCCACCACGGTGCTCCAGCATGGCCCGCCGGAACGCGCCGTGCTGCGGTGTCGGCCCCGCAGCACGGCGGCCGTCAAGCTGCTTCGGCTGCTGAGTCCGCGTTCCCCAGTCCCCCGACGGTGGCCCCGTCGGGGGTGAGGGCGGCGTCGAGCACCTCGGTCACATGTGCGGCCAACCGGAACGTCATCTCCTCGCGCACTGCCTCGGGCACGTCATCGAGGTCTGGGCCGTTGCGCTCGGGCAGCACCACGGTGGTCAGTCCGGCGCGGTGGGCGGCCAGGACCTTCTGGCGGACGCCTCCGATCGGCAGCACCCTGCCCTGCAGGGTGACCTCGCCCGTCATGCCGACGGTGGGGGAGACCGGTCGGTCCGTCAGGAGGCTCACCAGAGCGGTGGTCATGGTGACGCCGGCCGACGGCCCGTCCTTGGGGATGGCCCCGGCGGGGACGTGGACGTGGAACCGCTTGCCGGCGAACACGTCGGGATCGATACTGAGTTCGACTGCATGGGAACGGACGAAGGAAAGGGCGATCTCCGCCGATTCCCGCATGACGTCGCCGAGTTGGCCGGTGATGGTGAGGCCCTCGGGGCCGTCCATCATGGTGGCCTCGACCGACAGCACGTCCCCCCCGGCACCGGTCACGGCCAGCCCGGTGGCCACACCGGGCACCGACGTCCGCTCCGCCGACTCGAAGAAGAACCGCGGACGGCCGAGCCATTCGCGCACGTCGCCCTCGTCGACGACGACGGGAGCGGTGGCCCCGTTGTCACGGGCGGCGACCTTCCCGGCCACCTTGCGCAGTAGCTTGCCGAGCTCGCGCTCGAGCGACCGCACCCCGGCTTCCCGGGTGTAGTCGGCGACCACCACCCGGAGGGCGGCATCGGTCAGCACCACATCATCGTCGGACAGCGCGGCGCGGGCCAGCTGCCTGGCCACCAGGTGGTTGCGGGCGATGGCGACCTTCTCGTCCTCGGTGTAGCCGTCCAAGCGGATGACCTCCATCCGGTCCAGCATCGGGCCGGGGATGGTGTCGATCACGTTGGCGGTGGCCAGGAACAGGACCTTCGACAGGTCGAGCTCGACCTCGAGGTAGTGGTCGCGGAAGGTGTGGTTCTGAGCGGGGTCGAGGACCTCGAGGAGTGCCGAAGCAGGGTCACCCCGGTAGTCCGCGCCGATCTTGTCCACCTCGTCGAGCAGGATGACCGGGTTCATCGAACCGGCCTCGCGCAGGGCGCGCACCAGTCGCCCGGGTTGGGCACCGACGTATGTGCGGCGGTGGCCACGGATCTCCGCCTCGTCGCGCACACCACCGAGGGCGACCCGGACAAACGAACGTCCGAGGGTGCGGGCCACTGACTCGCCGAGCGACGTCTTGCCGACCCCAGGGGGGCCGACCAGGGCCAGGATGGCGCCCGCGCCGCGGCCACCGACCGGGGCCAGGCCCCGCTCCACCTGGAGCTTGCGGACGGCGAGGTGCTCGAGGATGCGGTCCTTGACATCGCGCAGACCGTCGTGGTCCTCGTCGAGGATCCGGACCGCCTCCTCCAGGTCGATCCGGTCCTCGGACTCGACGCCCCAGGGCAGCTCCAACACGGTGTCGAGCCAAGTGCGGATCCAGCCGTGCTCGGGGCTCTGGTCCGGGGTGCGCTCGAGCTTGGCGATCTCGCGCTCGACTGCGGTGCGCACATGCTCAGGAAGTTCGGCGGACTCGACCCGCGACCGGTAGTCGTCGGGGTTGCTGCCGTCGTCCTCGCCGGACTCCCCCAGCTCCTTGCGGATGGACTCGAGCTGCCGGCGGAGCAGGAACTCGCGCTGGGTCTTCTCCATCCCCTCCTCGACATCGGTCTTGATCCGCTCACGCAGGGTCAGGTCGGCCAGCACCTCGCGGGCCCAGGCCAGCACCGTGCTCAGGCGGTCGACGACGTCGACCGTCTCGAGGACGGTGACCTTCTGGGCCAGCGTCAGGTCGGGCGAGTAGCCGGCCAGGTCGGCCACCCGGCCCGGCTCGGCTGCCTCGGGAAGGCGCTCGGCCAGGCGGCCGGCGCCCCGCGACACCAGGATGTTCTCCACGACGGCGCGGTACTCGCGGGCGAGCTCCACCGCGGTGTCGTGGTCGGAGCCGTCCTCGTCGACGGGCTCGACCTCCACCCACAGAGCCTGACCGGTGCCGGGGACCGCGGTGCCGAGGCGGGCGCGCTCCACGCCTCGCATGGCCACCGCAGCCAGGCCGCCGGGCAGTTCGCCCCGTTCGGCGACTTCGGCGACGACTCCGACGGACGCGTACCTTCCGTCAATGAACGGCACGATCACCAGTGTCCCGTCGGCCGCCTCGGCCGCCTCGACGGCGGCAATGGCCTCGTCCGACTCGAGCGCGAGAGTGGACACCATCCCCGGGAGCAGCACTCCCGAGGTCAGCGGTAGCAGGGGCAAATTTTCGTACTTCGTCTCCATGTTTCCTCTGGCATTCTTCACGGTGGGAACTGTGCAACGCCGGCCCTGTGGAAACATTCCCTGCCAGCCGGCCATCCGGGTTGCGACCTGCATCCGGCTGGGATTCGACACGGTCACGAGGTCCCGCCCAGTAGGCTGGGGGACAAGCCGGTAGTGGGCATGTCGGGTGTCTGCGCCCGGTCTTCGGTCGGTTACGCGACGGACAGAGGAGCGGAACGGTGAGAGACGCCTGCACCCATCTGGACACGGTTGCCGACGTGACGCCTTCGAGTTCGGGCTGCGAGGACTGCCTCCAGATCGGAGGTCAGTGGGTCCACCTGCGCATGTGCATGCGCTGCGGCCACATCGGCTGCTGTGACCAGTCGCCCAACCGCCACGCCACCGCTCACTGGGGAGCTCACTCTGACCACCCCCTGATCCGGTCGTACGAGCCGGGCGAGGACTGGTGGTGGTGTTACGCCGATGACCTGTTCTTCGAGGTGGACGGCGCGCCACCCTCGCCGTCGCACCCGTGACGGGCCGGTCCGCGCCGCTCCGCGTGCGGACCTGGCATCTCCCAAGGTTCAGCCGGCACGACTGACCGGCCCGACCCGACGGACGAGTCCGACGGCCGGGCCCGGCATGCCAGGCCGAGTAGGTTCTGCCGTAAGCTCCGTGCGCCCCGTCGAGCTACCCAGAGGATTCTTCCGTGACCTACTGCCTGGCCATCCGCCTCCACGAGGGGCTCGTCTTCCTGGGCGACTCCCGCACCAACGCCGGGGTGGACAACGTGAGTACCTACCGCAAGGTGCACCTGTTCCAGCCGGCGCCCGACCGGTTCTTCGTCCTCGAGTCGGCGGGCAACCTGGCCACCACCCAGGAGGTGCTCGACAGGATCAACCAGGACCTGGGCGACCCCGCGGCAACCGAGAGCTTGGCCACCGTGGACCATCTGTTCGAAGCCGCCCTCTACGTGGGCCGCCTCAGCCGCGAAGTGACCGCCAGCCACCGCGATGCGCTGGCCCAGGTGGGCGCGGACGGGACCGCAACCTTTCTGCTCGGCGGGGAGATCCAGGGTGGACCGCCCGACATCCTGCTCGTCTATCCCGAAGGCAACTACATCCGGGCATCCGACGACCGCCCCTTCCTCCAGATCGGCGAGAGCAAGTACGGCAAGTTCACCCTCGAGCTCGGCGTGGCCGCCCATGTGAATCTGACAAACGCGGCCAAGCTGGCCCTCACGTCGATGGTGACCACGGCCGGTGCGAACGTGTCGGTCGGGCCGCCCTATCACCTGGTGATCTACCGGGCCGGCTCGTTCGACCCCTTCGAGGCGCGGATCAACGCCGAATCGCCGTTCCTGGCCCGTCTCGAGGCGGTGTGGACCAAGCACCTGCTCGACGCCATCGCCGAGCTGCCGGCCATTCAGGAAGGCGATCTCGAGACGTGACGATCCCGACGGTCGCCGCCTGCTGGCCGCCTCGGCCGAGTTCCCGAGCCGGGCCGAGGCCCAACTGACCGGCACTGCCACGGGCTGACCCGGGGCGCCTCCGTGGTCAGCCGGTCGCCGGTCCGTCCAGTACCTCGTAGCCGCAGTTGTAGCCCGGGATGAAGGTGATCCCGGGCCCGCCGTGGCAGCCGGCTCCACACAGGTACAGGCCTTCGACCGGAACCGGGTTGTCGGGCCAGCCCCGGGGTCCGGGCCGGAACGGCCCCATGAACTCCGGCTGGAGGAGGCCGTGGCAGAAGTCGCCGCCGGTGCATCCGAACATGCGCTCGTAGGCCGATGCGGGATAGTTGAACTGGCGCTCGACCAGGTCGGGGAAGTTCGGCGCCACCGCGGTGAGCTTGGCCACCATGCGTTCGGCCATTTCGTCGCGCAGGCGGGCCTGGTCGTCGTGGGTCGCACCGATCGGGGCGTAGAAGGCGAAGCTGCTGGCCACGTGCTTGCCCGGCGGTGCCAGGTCCGGGTCCCGCAGGGAGGGGATCGACAGGTTGAACGAGGGCGAGTCGGGCACGATGCCCCGCACACAGCCCTCGAAGTCGGCCTGCATCTGCTCGGGGGTGCCGAAGAATGTCACGTTGTGGCTGAGCCGGCCGTCGTTTAGCTCCTCGTAGGGGCTGGCGTACTCGGGCAGGCCGTTCAGGGCGAAGTGCATCTGGAAGTAGGCGGCACGGTGGTCGATGGCGTCCACCCGCTGGAGGAACTCGTCGGGCAGGAGGTCGCGGTCGAGGAGCTGGGTGAAGGTCGTGGTCGGGTCGAGGTTCGACACCACGACCGGAGCGCTGACGGTCTCGCCGTCGGCGAGGCGGACGCCGACGACCCGGCCGGCCTCGGTGGCGATACCGGCCACTTTGACGTGGCGCCGCAGCTCGCCTCCGTGCTTCTCGAACAGTCCGGCAAGGTGGTCGGAGAGGGTGCCGATGCCTCCTTTGACCTTGGACATGGTGGCCCCGGTAGGGGAGGCCAGTGCGAAGGCCAGGCACAGCGCGCTGCCTTCGGAGTAGGGACCGCGGTAGGTCGAGTTGACCGACAGGAAGGCCAGCATGCTCCTGACCTGTGCGTGGCGCTGCCGATCGGGCAGGTGCCGGTCGATCACGTCCATCACGCTGCCGAACATGGCGGTGCGGATGGCCTGGCGCTCCTTCTCGTTGGTGGCGCAGGCGAACATCGCGTCGAGCGACTTGGGTGGCGTACGCACATCGAAGCGCCCGATAGCCCGGGCCGGGGCATCGGCCCAGGCGGCGATCTCAGCCATGCCGAGCACGGCGTCGAGGCCCATGCGCTCGTTGAGGTGCTCGAACAGCAGATCGGGATCGCTGTGGAGCAGGATCGGGGGCTCGCCTGACGGCCCCATCGCCGCCGACTGCACGTCGGGCTCGAAGATCGGGCAGCCGGCAAAGTCGAGGTCGTCGTAGATCTCGCTCGGGACCGGGAACTGGATCGACCCGGCCAGCTCGAACCGGTAGCCGCGGGCCAGTTCGGTGGTGGTGGCCATGCCCCCGATGAAGTGGTTCTTCTCCAGGCAGAGCACCCGCAATCCGCCGCGGGCCATGACGACCGATGCCGTCAGCCCGTTGTGCCCGGCCCCGATGACGATGGCGTCGTAGTCCGACATGGGCACGACCGTACCGGAGCCGACCGGCCGGTGCCGGGGTCCTGGCGCAGATCGACCCGCCGGTTCCCGGTGATGACGGTCAGCCGTGCTGCCAGACCCGGCTGGCCAAATTGCGGATGCCGGGAAGGGCGGCCCGGTCGAGCCGGGCCAGCTCGTCGCCGTCGAGGTCCCATCCGATGGCCCCGGCATTCTCCTCGGACTGGTGGTGATTCTTGGCGCCGGGGATGGGAATCGCGCCCTTGGCGATCACCCAGTTGAGGGCGACCTGGCTCGGCAGCTTGCCGCCGTGCTCGTCACCGATCCGGCGGAGCTCGGCGACGACGCCGTCGACCACCTCCATTGGGTGGTTCGAGAAGTTCCGCTTGCCGGGTGGCGGGTTGGCTGCCGAGTACTTGCCGGTCAGGCGGCCCTGCCCGATGGGCGAGTAGGCCAGCGGGATCACGCCGAGATCGGCGCAGGCGGCAAGGAGCCCGCTGGTCTCGGGGGCGCGGCGCAGCAGGGAGAACTCGATCTGGTTGGTGGCCAGAGCCAGCCCGTGGGACTCGAGGGCCCGGGCCATCGAGCGCGTCTCCTTGATCGAATAGTTCGACACCCCGACAGCCTTCACCAGCCCTTCGCCGTGGGCGGCGGCCAGTGCGCCGGCCAGGGCGGCGTGCGAGCGGAGGCTGATCGGACCGTGGATCTGGTAGAGATCGACCGACTCCCGACCGAGCCGTCCGAGCGACGACCGCAGGGCGGACAGGAGCGCCGAGTGGACGTTGAGCTTCCAGGGCGACGGCATGAACTTGGTGGCGATGACGGCCCGGGCCGCCCGGTCGGGGTCGGCGGCCAGGAGGGAGCCGATGATCCGCTCGCTCTCGCCGCGCCCGTAGACCTCGGCCGTGTCGAACAGCGTGACTCCGGCATCGATCGAAGCGCCCCACGCGGCGCGGATCGAGTCCTTGGTGAGATCGGTGTCATAGCCGCCCATGCCCCAGGTCGACTCATCGCCCCACGCCCAGGTGCCCACACCGAGGCGGGGGATGAGGACGTCGGTTCCGGGCAGGGTGACCAGGTCGGAGGGCATAGGGACAGCGTACCGACGCGGAGGCGCGTCGCTCCGCGCCGAGGCCGGTTGGGCGCCGCCGCCTACAGTCCTGTGCATGGCCCCGGCCCGATCGACGCTCGGCCGCCTCCGGGCACGGGAGGTGCCAACCTGGTGGCGCGACGCCAAGCTCGGGATCTTCGTCCACTGGACGCCGGCTTCCGTCCCGGCGTTCGCGCCCACCACCGGTGACTACGGCGAGCTCCTGGACTCCGGCCGTCCCGACGCCTTCGCCTACTCGCCCTACGTCGAGTGGTACGAGAACTCGCTGCGGTTCGCGGACAGCCCCGTGTCTCGGCACCACCGTGAGGTGTGGGGAAACCGCCCCTACCGGTCATTCGCCGCCGATTTCGTCACCGGTCTCGATCAGTGGGATCCCGAGGAATGGGCGGCGTCCTTCGCCGCAACCGGTGCCCGCTACGTGGTCCTGGTGTCCAAGCACGCCGACGGGTGGTGTCTGTGGCCTTCGGCGATCCCCAATCCCCGCCTGTCCGGGTGGTACTCGGAGCGGGACCTGGTCGGCGAGCTGGCCGAGGCGGTGCGAGGCCGCGGCATGCGTTTCGGGCTCTACTACAGCGGTGGCCTCGACTCCACCTTCCACGAGTTCCCGATGGGGTCGATGGGTGGGGTGCTGGCCGCCATCCCGCGTGGTGACTACCCCGCCTACGCCGAAGCCCAGGTACGCGAGCTGATCGACCGCTACCGCCCGAGCGTGCTGTGGAACGACATCGCCTGGCCCGCTCCCGGGAGGGAGCTGTGGCCCCTGCTCGAGCACTACTACCGGGTGGTGCCCGACGGGGTCGTCAATGACCGCTGGATGCCGTGGTCGCCACTGCTGGCCCTGGCCCGCAACGCCCGGGGCCGACAGCTGATCGACGCGCTGTCGGCCCGCCAGACGCGCGCGGAGGGCGGCCTGGTGCCGCCCAAGCCGCCGCACTTCGACTACCGGACACCGGAATACACGACCTTCGACACGATCCAGCGCACCCCGTGGGAGTGCGTGCGAGGGATGGACCACAGCTTCGGCTACAACGCCCAGTCGACAGAGGACGACTTCGTGAGCCGCGACGAGTTGCTGTGGTCGGTGACCGACATCGCGTCGAAGGGCGGGAACCTGCTGCTGAATGTCGGGCCCCGGGCCGTCGATGCACGGATCCCCGACGAGCAGCTCGAACGCCTCGGCTGGCTGGCCGGCTACGTGCCGCCCAACGGCGACGCCGTCTTCGGCACCCGACCCTGGTCGACGCCGGGGACGGTCACCGTCGAGGGGGATCCGCTCCGCTTCACGGCCTGCGACGATGAGGTCTTCGCCTTTGTCCGCTCCAGCTCGACCTCGGCAACCTTGGCCGAGGTCGTTCCGACCGCGTCGACTTCGGCGCGGAGTGTCGACGGGCACGCGCTGGAGTGGTCGGCCGAGTCGGCGGGGTTGCGGGTCGCCCTCCCACCCTCACCGAACGGCGACCCGGTGGCCGTCGTGCTGGCGCACGTGGACTCGCGGGGCAGTTCCTGAGACGGACGGCTCAACCGCCCAGGAGCCCGGAGACAACGACGATCCGAATGCCGATAGCGATGTAGACCAGGGGCACCAACCAGTGGCCCACATGCTCGATCACGGCGATCAGCTGCCGGCGGGCGGCGACGGCGCGGGCGACGGCGCACCACACCCCGACGAGGACGGCGAAGACCAGGACGTAGGTGCCGGTGACGCCGGCTCCAGCCTGACGGAACAGGGGGATGTAGACGCTCACGTTGTCGGCGCCGTCGGAAATGGTCAGTGCCGCCACGCCTGCCATTCCGGTGACTGCGGCTCGCATGTCGTCACCCGCCGGCGTTCGACGGGCCACGGACAGGCCGCGGAGGCCCAGACCGATGGGAATCAGGCCGAGCAGCCCGATCCACCGTTCGGGAACGGTGGAAAGCCCGAGTGCGGCCAGCGCGCTGGCCGTCACGAGCAGAGCCATGCCGAGGTACTGGCCGGCCACGATCTGACGGTTGCTCGGCCCGCCCCGGCCGACGGTCACGAACAGTGCGGTCAGCAGGACGAAGTCATCGACATTGGTGACGACGAAGGGCCACAACCCGGACCGGGCCGTGGTGAGGACGTGGGTCACCGGATCCGACTCCGGTGACTGGCCGACTCGACCGGCGCCGTGCGCAGGAACGAATCGCTCGTGCGGCCGTCGAGGGAGACCCGCTCGATGTGGGCGGCGGGTCCGTCGGGTGCGCCGCCAGTCACTGTGAACATGGATGTCGCCGGGGCCGATTCGTGCCCGGACCGGAACCGACAGCGGGATCCAGAACGCACGGAATCGTTCTAGTGGTCGGCCTGACCGTCGGCAACGTGGTGACCCGATGCAGGCGATCGGTGCGGCGACCGTGGACAATGGGTACTTGCCACCCGTGCCGGGGGATGCAGCTCCCGGCACCGTCCGAAGTGAGGACCGATGCACGACCAAGGGGGACTCCGGTATCGGTCGGGGGCGGGCCGTTGGGTGATTGCGGCCACCGTGCTCGGCTCGGGCATGGCGTCGATCGACGCCACCGTGGTGGGGATCGCCGTGCCCACGATCGGCCGGGAGTTCCACGCTTCCGTCGCCCAACTCCAGTGGGTGGTCAACGGTTACACCCTGTCCCTCGCCGCGCTCCTCCTCGTCGGCGGCTCCCTCGGCGACCGGTTCGGCCGTCGCCGGATCTTTGCTGTCGGTGTCGTGTGGTTCACGGTCGCT
>DATBZS010000084.1:0-85013 GCA_036513075.1 Acidimicrobiales bacterium | reverse complement strand
CCCGGGCGGCCCGGGCATGGCTGCTCGAGGGGCTCGGCAGCGGTGACGAGGCGGTAGCCCGCCACTTCGTCGCCGTGTCCACCAACGAGGCCGGGGTCGTCGACTTCGGCATCGACCCGGCCAACATGTTCGGGTTCTGGGACTGGGTGGGCGGCCGCTACTCCTACGACTCGGCCATCGGCTTCTCACTGATGGTGGCCATCGGCCCGGAGGCCTTCGCCGAGATGCTGGCCGGGTTCCATACTGTCGACCGGCACTTCGTCGAGGCGCCATTCGAGGCCAACCTGCCGGTCCTACAGGGGATGTTGAACGTCTGGTATGCGAACCTGTTCGGGGCCGAGACCCACGCCGTCCTCCCCTACAGCCAGCGCCTGGCCCGTTTTCCGGCGTACCTGCAGCAGCTCACCATGGAGTCCAACGGCAAGTCGGTCCGCCGCGACGGCTCGCCGGTCCGGGGCAGTACCGGCGAGATCTTCTGGGGCGAGCCCGGCACCAACGGCCAGCACGCCTTCTACCAGTTGATCCATCAGGGCACCCGCCTCGTCCCGGCCGACTTCATCGGCTTCGCCACCTCGACCCACGAGGACGGCGACCGCCAGGACCTGCTCATGGCCAACTGCTTCGCCCAGACCAAGGCCCTGGCCTTCGGACGGACGGCCGAAGAGGTGGCGGCCGAGGGGACGCCGGCCGCCGTGGTGCCCCACAAGGTGATGCCGGGCAACCACCCGACATCGACGATCCTGGCCCCGAAGCTGACCCCGTCGGTGCTCGGCCAGCTCGTGGCCCTCTACGAGCACACCGTGTTCGTCGAGGGTGCGGTCTGGGGCATCGACTCGTTCGACCAGTGGGGAGTCGAGCTCGGCAAGGTGATGGCCGGCCAGCTCGCCCCGGTCCTCAGCGCCGGAGAAGCCCCTGACCTGTCAGGCCAGGACAGCTCGACGGCCGGACTGGTCCGGGTCTACCGGGCGATGCGGGGCCGACCGGTCTGAGGAAGGGTCACACCCGGCGATCGCCGGGGACAAGGCCGACGATCAGGCGGAGGACAGGGCCCGCCACAGGGCCCGGTAGTTGGGGTAGGTGATCCCGTCGGTGACGTACCCGGCCTGCTCGAGCTCGGCGTGGAACCGGGGGAGGTTGCGCCATGGCACACCCATGTCGACGTGATGGGCCAGATGCCACCCGGTGTTGTAGGGCACGAACCAGAACCGGGCGATCCAGCTCTGGCTGACGTTGTGGGTGGTCACCCGTCGGTCGGGGCTGGCCTCGAGGCCCCCGTGCTCGGCGATGGCCCGGAGTCGGTTGATCACCCTCCACTGGGTCATCCACGGGAGCCACCATAGGAGTGGATAGATCCACCACCGCCCGGTGGCCGCCCACATCGCCGCCCACAGGACGGCCTGGACACCGAGGATGGACAGCGAGGTGCGCCGGTAGGCGGCGATCTTGAGGGAGCGGAATAGGGGCGTGAAGTTCTTCCACCCCGAGATGCCGACGGCGTCGCGCATCAGCCGGCGGGTCAGGGTCCGGGAGTCGCACCGGTACCCGCCGTAGAAGGCGATGTCGGGCTCATTGGGTCCGAACTCCTCCTTGTGGTGGGCGAAGTGACCCCGTCGGTAGAGGCCGATGGGGGTCCACGTGGGGTAGGCGACCAGCCAGGTCCCCACCCAGTCGTTGGCCCGCTTGTTGGTGAAGAGGAGCTTGTGGGCGGCCTCGTGCATCAGGATGGCGAACCGTGCGTACATCGGGCCCATCAGCGCGAAGGCGATCAGGTAGGACCACCACTGGTCGATCCATACGGCACCACCGATGATCAACACCACCCACAGCCAGACCGAGGCCACCGTCAACGCGTTGCGGAAGTCGTCGATGCGACGCAGGTCGGCCCGTAGCTCGGGACGGGCCTTGCCGCTGTCCAGCAGCCGCTCGGTGGGGAAGACGTCGGGTCTGGCGGCCTTGTCGGCCACCATGGTGGGTGCCATGTCCGCTACATTACAGATCCATGCCAACCGATGCAACCATGTAATAGCATGACCACTCCGTCACCCTCCGTGCCCAGCCCCGCGGCCGCCCTGGTCGATCCCCTGGCGGGGGCACCCCCCATGACCGCCCGCTCGGTACTCGCCAGCGCACTCCTGGGCGAGGATCCGCCCGAGCTGCCGGTAGCCCACCTGGTGCACCTGGCGGGCCTGTTCGGGATCAACCCCAACCGGGCCCGGGTGGCCCTCAGCCGGATGGTGGCCTCGGGGGAGGCGAGGACCGACGGGAGCGGCCGTTACCGGCTCGCCGGACGGCTGCTCGAGCGCCGGGACCGCCAGGGGGACAGCCTGGCCGGACGCACCCGGTCGTGGCGGGGCGGGTGGCGCATGGTGGTGGTGACCACGACCGGGAGCTCGGCCGAGCAGCGGGCCGGCCGGCGGCGACGGCTGGTGCTGGCCCGGATGGCCGAGCAGCGCGAGGGGGTGTGGCTCCGCCCCGACAACCTGGATCTCCGACCCGACCCGGCCGACGACTCCAATCTCGCCATCTACACCGCGGTGCCCGAAGGCGATCCGATGATGCTGGCCGCCGATCTGTGGGACCTCGAGGGGTGGGCGGCGCACACACGGCTGCTGGCCGCCGCGCTGGAAGCCCGCCCCACGGTGGGACCGGACGACCTGGCCCCGGGCTTCGAACTGTCGGCCGCCGTATTGCGCCACCTCCAGGCCGACCCGCTGCTGCCCGCCTCCCTGGTGCCCGACGACTGGCCCGCCCCCGGACTACGGGCCACCTATGGCGAGTGGGACCGGCGTTACCGGGCCGTGCTGCGGGCCTGGGGTCGGGCCACCCTGTCGACGTAGGATCGCCGGGCGACGGCAGCCGGCGCAGGACTGATCCAGAGGGAGGCACAGTGGCATACCAGCAGCGTGCGGCCGGGGCCGGGCAGTTCGCCGGACGGGTGGCGGTGATCACCGGCGGTGCCCGCGGCCAGGGTCGCAGCCACGCCGTCGAGCTCGCCCGCCAGGGGGCCGACATCGCGGTGGTCGACCGGTGCGCCGACCTCGACACCGTGACCTACCCGCTCGCCACTCCGGACGACCTGGCCGAGACGGTCCGTCTGGTCGAGGCCGAGGGTCGTCACTGCATCTCGGCAGTCGCCGACGTGCGCGACCTCGAGGCCATGATCGCCTTCGTCGACGGGGTGGCCGGAGAGTTCGGCTCGGTCGACATCATGGTGGCCAATGCCGGGATCTCGACGCTCGGGTCGATCTTCGAACTCGACGCCGCCGGGTGGTCGGAGACCGTCGATACCAACCTGGGAGGGGTGTTCAACGCTCTGCGGGCCGCCGCCCCGCACATGCGACGACAGCGCTGGGGCCGCATGGTCACCATCTCCTCGATGATGGGTAGGTCCGCCAACCCGCTGATCGTGGCCTACTGCGCCGCCAAATGGGGGGTCATCGGCCTCACCAAGTCGGTCGCTCACGAGATGGCCCACTCGAACGTGACCGTCAACGCCATCGCCCCGGGCAACGTCTCGACGGACATGGTGCACAACGAGATGCTCTACAACCTGATGCGGCCCGACCTCGAACACCCCACCAAGGAGGATGTGGCCGGGGTCATGGCAACGCTCCACGTCCAGCCGGTGCCGTGGTTGGAGGCCGAAGAGATCACGTCGGCCGTTGTATTCCTCTGCTCGGAGGGTGCCCGCCACATCACCGGTGCGGTACTCGACGTCAGCGCCGGGGCATCGGCCCGCTTCACCGCCTGAGGCGACGCCCTGGCGCGGGCCCTACTGCTGAGACATGGCGGCACGCTGCTCGGCGGCTGCAGCATCGCCCGACGGGGCCTTGCGGACCACGTCGACGGTCACCTTGTGGAGGGTCCCCTCGAAAGGGAAGTGCCCGGTGTAGCGCCCGCTGACGGGGCTCCCGTGGTCATAACCGACGCTCGGGCCCACGCTCGAGATGATGTGCATGGCGAATGGCACCTCGGCCCGACCGCACGGGATCCCGTCGATCAGCAGTCGGGCGGTGGCACCCGCCCCCGCGCGCCGGAACTCGACAGCTACCACCGAGTGGCCCTCGGGCACCTCGGTGTCGGACACCAGGACGGTGTGGTCGTTGAAGCTGTTGTAGTCGAGGACCAGCCGCTCGTCCTGGACGAAGAAGCTGATGCCGGAGTTCTCGGTGCCGGTGGCGAACAGGACGCCGCCCTGGCCGCTGGTCCGATCGATCGAGGCCGACATGTCGAAGCCGCGGCCGCCGAGCCCGGGCGACACCTGGGAGGGCAGCGGGGCCATGGGCGGGAAGTATTCGTAGTGCCGGCTGGTGGGATGGGGCGAGTTGTCGCGGAACCGGGTGAAGAACAGCTCGATGCTCCGGTCGTCGAGCGGCAGGACGCCCTGGTCCTCGGCCTCGATCCACCACCGGGCGACGAGGTCGGCCAGTTTCTCGGGGCGGGTGGCGGCCAGGTCGTGGCACTCGGAGCGGTCCTGGTCGAGGTGGTAGAGCTCCCACACATCGTCGTCGAAGGGGACGCCCTTGACGTGCCGGGTGACCGCCTTCCACCCGTCACAGATGATCGCCCGGTGGCCGAACATCTCGTAGTACTGCGCACCCTTGGTGGTCGGGGCCGCGGGTGCGTCGAAGGTGTACGCCATCGAGGTGCCGGAGACGGGCAGCTGCTCGTAGCCGCGGTACACGTCGGGTGCCGTGATACCCAGGACCTCGTAGATGGTGGGAACGATGTCGTTGACGTGGTGGAACTGGTCGCGCACCTCGCCGCCACCGGCGATCCGGGCCGGCCACCGCAGGATCAGGGGAACGTGGACTCCGCCTTCGTGGGTGTTCTGCTTGTACCACTTGAACGGCGTATTGCCGGCCTGGGCCCAACCCCACGGATAGTTGGCGTGGCTGTGCGGGCCGCCGATGTCATCGATCCGCTGGACCGCCTCGTCCGGTGTCTCCAGGATCATGTTGAAGTACTTCATCTCGTGCATGACGCCGAACTCGCCTCCCTCCTGGCTGGCCCCGTTGTCCGACAGCAGGACGATCATCGTGTCGTCGAGCTTGCCGAGGCGCTCGAGATCGTCGACGAGGCGGCCGATCTGGGCGTCGGTGTGCTCGAGGAAGGCGGCGAATGCCTCCTGGAGGCGGGCGGCGAGAAGCCGCTGGTTCTCGGGCAGGGTGTGCCACGGCTCGACCCCGGGGTTCCGCGGTGCGAGTTCGGTATCGGGGGGCAGTAGGCCGAGCTCGATCTGGCGGGCGAACCACCGCTCGCGGGCCACGTCCCAACCATCGTCGAACCGTCCCCGCCACTTCTCGAGGTACTCGGCGGGCGCCTGATGGGGGGCGTGCATGGCGCCGAAGGCCAGATAGGTGAAGAAGGGGCGGTCGGGCCGGATCGATACCGAGTCGTGGATGAACGCGATGGCGTGGTCGACCAGGTCCTCGCTCAGGTGGTAGCCCTCCTCGGGGGAGGCGGGCGGCTCGACGTGGTGATTGTCGTGGACCAGATCGGGGGAGAACTGATCGGTCTCCCCCTCGAGGAATCCGTAGAACCGGTCGAAGCCCCGCTGAAGTGGCCACTGGTCGAAGGGGCCGGCCGCCGAGGCGTCCTCCATGGGACACAGGTGCCACTTGCCCACCCCGAATGTGGCGTAGCCCTCGTCACGCAGGACCTCGGCCATGGTTGTGGCGTGGTTGGTGATGTGCCCGCGCATGTGCGGGTAGCCGCTGTCGAAGTTGGAGATGGCCCGCATCCCCACGGCGTGATGGTTGCGTCCGGTCAGCAGGGCGGCCCGGGTGGGCGAGCACAGGGGGGTGACGTGGAAGTTCGAGTAGCGCAGCCCGCCGTCGGCCAGGGCGTCGATGTGCGGGGTGGTGAGATCCGAGCCATAGCACCCGAAGTGGGAGAAGCCGGTGTCATCGAGGAGGATCACCACGACGTTCGGCGCATCGGGTCCCGGATGGGGCGGGACCGGCCACGACGGGGTGGACTCGGCCTCGGTGCGGGCGATCACCCCGTCGAACGGCTCGAACTGCTGCATGGGTCCTCGTCTCGGCAGAGGGTGATTCGGGGCAGGTAGGGGCGTGCCGCGAATCAACTGTCAACCCGAGTGACGATAGATACTCCCGACGACCCTGTCCACCGGCGGCCGGTCGGGGGGCGGCCAACCGCCGGTGGCGGTCAATCAGTACTGGCCGGTGGCTGCCGATGGCGCTCCGATGCGACGACCAGGAAGACGAGCGTCCCGGCCAGGAAGAGAGAGGTCACGCCGAGGACCCGACTGATAGCTGTGACGTGCCCGATGGCCACAACGAGGCTGAGGACCAGGACCACCACGGCGGTGATGCGCGCCCACGCCGCCGTCGGCGCATCGACGTGGCGGGTGAGCGCGACGGTCACCGGCACGACCGAGAGGGTGAAGGCGACAGACGTGGGACGGAGCAACCCGTCGGGGACCAGGTGGAGCCAGCGGTAGCCCTCGAAGATGGCTACGGCAGCGACCAGGATGAGGCCGGGGGCGGCGAAGGGCCGCTCGACCGACAGGCGACCGGACGACTCGTCACGGGTTTCGGTCGGCCGGGAGCGTGGGCCGCGGTCGGCGAGCATCGCGGGGTGGGACGTCAACGTCGGCACGGCAGGCCCACCGGCGTGCCGATGGCTGAGGCCAATACCACGGGTCCCCCCGCTGAATCGCTCGTCCATACGTCGACCGCCTTCTGCCGAATCGAGGGAGCGGACACCCGGTACACAACCGGATGCCCGCCGCTCCCTCGACTCCCGGGTACCGCCAGGTCCCGGGAGGTGAATCCGCCACCCATTGGCACTCAGTATGCACTTCAGAGTCACATATTGCAACTAGAGATTGCAACAGGTGTTGCCGATAGGGCCGAGCACGGCTGATGCGTCGGTGAGCCACGACTGATCTGGGACTATGGAGGAATGGACAGAAGTGAGGACAGCCGGTCGCGCCGTCGGACCAAAGAGGAGATCCGGGAGCTGGTGATGGACGCCGGCAGGAGCATCCTGGTCGAGGAGGGTCTCGGCGTGGGCGCAGGCGACCTCACGTTCAAGCGGGCCTTCGAACGGGTCGAGGCCACCACCGGTGAGCGCCTCACCAACGCGTCGGTCATCCGGCGGGTGTGGGAGAACCAGGCCGACTTCCAGACCGACGTGCTGGCTTCGGTGGCCTCGGCCGGCGAATCGAACGGCGAGTTGAACTCGACGATCGAGGCCGTGGCACCGCTGTTCGCGGCGCTCGACCGGTCGAGCCCGGAAGCCAGGCTCCGGTCGGTCTCCGATGTGTGCCGGGTGGCGGGTGAGGCCTCATTCCACGCGATGGTGGATTCGCGGTCCTGGTCGTTGTGGGTTGGGGTGTGGGTGCTCACGGCCACGAGCTCGCCGACGCCACACAGCGATCGACTGCGTCGGGCCCTGGTTGACGGCTACGAGCTCGACACCACGCGGTGGGGCGAGATGCACGGCGGCCTGGCCGCCCATCTCGGAATGCGGCTCCGGGCACCGTTCACCTTGCGGCAGTTCACAGTGGCGGTCGGCGCCCTGGTCGAGGGCTGTGTGCTCCGCCAGATCGGCGCCGACGACCTGGCCTTGATCGAGCGTCCCACCGGCCCGGGCGGGACGATGCAGCCGTGGACCCTGTTCGCGGTTGGCCTGGAGGCGCTGACCCGCCAGTTCTTCGAGCTCGACCCCGACTGGGTACCTCCCGACGAGCCGATCGTGGCCGGTGGCTGACTGTCGAGGGCCGAACGACCCTGGGCACGGACCCGGCGACGCCTAACACTGAAGCCCTGGCCGACAAGGAGGATCCGTGCCCCGACCGATGCTCTTGGGTAAGCGATTCGACATCGTCTTCGTCGGCGATGCCGCCGCGGACCTCTACCTTTCACTGACCGACGACGCCGTGGAGGTGTTGAACGGACCGGACGCCCGACGGTTGGTGCTGCCGTTCGGGGCGAAACTGGCTTGCGAGGTGACCACCACGGTGGCCGCCGGCGGGAACTCGGCCAACGCTGCGGTGGCCTGTGCCCGGCTCGGCTTGCGGACGGCCCTGGTGGCCTACCTGGGTGACGACCTGCCCGGCAGGGAGGCGGTGGCATCGTTGCGGACCGAAGGGGTCGATCCGTCACTGGTCCGGCTCGATCTCGCGGTGCCCACCAACCGCAATTTCGTGCTGCGGGTCGGTCATGAGCGCACGATCCTGGTCCACCACGAGCAGCACGACTGCCACTGGCCGCACCTGCGGTCGTCCGAGGTCCCGTCGTGGCTCTTCCTTTCCTCGGTGGGGCGGGACGCCCACGAGTACGAGGATGAGATCGTCGACTGGTTGGAGGAGGCGCCCGAGGTGTCGTTGGCCTTCGAGCCGGGCACACTCCAGATCGCCCGGGGCGCTGCTGCCCTGGGCCGACTGTTCCGCCGGTCAGCCGTGGTGGTGTGCAACCGTCAGGAGGCGGCCACGCTGACCGGGTCCGCCCCGACGGCCGACCCGGTCGTGCTCCTCGATCGGATGCTCGCACTCGGACCCGAACGGGTGGTGGTCACCGACGGATCGGGCGGTGCCTACGGGTCCGACGGGACGGTGCACCTGGCCGTACCGGTGTTTCCCGACGACGGACCGGTGGTCGACCGGACAGGTGCGGGCGACGCCTTTGCCGCCACGCTGGTGGCCGGGTTGGCCTGCGGGCTGTCGTTGCGGGAGGCCATGGCCCGCGCACCGGTCAACTCGATGCGGGTGGTCCAACACGTCGGGTCCCAGGCCGGGCTGGTCGACGACGCAACCCTCGAGGCGCTACTGGCCGGGGTACCGGCGGGCTACGGCGTCGAGGAGCTGGCCCTGCTCACCTGATCCGGCGACCCGAGCCCGACTACTACGGTGCTGGTCCGTGTCTCGACCACCCCTGCTCCTCCTTCCTCCTTCGGAGGGGAAAGCTCCCGGGGGTCGTCGGGCCGGACGCCCCGATGAGTTTGCCGATGAGCTGTGCCACCCCCGGGGCGCGGTCCTGGCCGAGTTGGCCGGCGTCCTCCGTTCCGGTCCCGACGTGAGCAGGAAGGTCCTCGGGGTGCGTGGTGAGCTCCTGGAACGGGCGCTGGCCACTACGGACGAGTTGGTCGGGGGCACGGCAGCGGTGCTCCCGGCGTGGCGGCGCTATTCGGGCGTCGTGTGGGCCGGCCTCGACCCGGCCACCCTGACTCCGGCCGACCGCCGCCGCATCATCGTCCCCTCTGGCCTCTACGGGATGACGACGGCGGCCGACCCGGTAGCCGACTACCGGCTGAAGCTGCTGGTCTCCTTGGGACGGTTGGGGCGGCTTTCCACATTCTGGCGACCGTTCGTCACGCCGGCTTTGGCTCGACGGGCTCGCGGGCGAGTCGTGGTCGATCTGCTACCGGCCGAACACGCCCACGCCGTCGACCTGGCGGCGTTCGACCCCTCGACCCGGGTGGTCCGGATCCGGTTCGTGAGTCCCGACGGGCGGCGCGCCGTCGGGCACGAGGCCAAGTCGGTCAAGGGCCACCTGGCCCGAGCCGTGCTCGACGGGGGGCTCGATGCAGTGGGCGGTTTCACCTGCGAGGGATGGCGGACGATCGAGGAGGACGACGTGGTGACAGTGGTCGCCCCCGACCGCTGACGGCGCCGCATCCGGTTCCTTACGGAATTCATATGGTGCACTCACCCACCGCTTACGCGGAAGCGGTCGAATGTCTCAGTAGGTGGCCACGGTCGTGGTCGCGAAGATCGTGTCAGCCCGGAGGTAGGACGAGATGAACGAGCAACCGAACGAGGAGCAGGGCAGCGAGGAGCAGGGCAGCGAGGCGGCGTCGTGGGACACCACGGCCCCGGTTCCGCCCCAGGCGGCGTCGGCCGATGCCGTACCCCCGGTCGCACCGCCGGCCCCGTGGCCCGCCACCGACCCGAGCGTGACCCAGCAGCACCCCCAGACCCAGCCGGTGCCGCACATCCAGCCGCCGAGTCAGCCGCCCTATCCGGGCCAACGGGTCACGGCGGCCGAGGCCGATGTCTACCCGGCAGGTGCCCACCCGGCCCCGACCGCGACCTGGGCACCGGCGCCCGGCCCCGGCACCTGGGGCGTGGCCGCAGCACCTGGCTGGGGCCCCACCGGACCGACGCCGACCCCCGCACCCGGCGGATGGGGTGCCGGGGTCGGGGGCGTCGTCCCGCCGACGGCCTGGCCGCCTGCTCCCTATGGTTACTACCCGGCCCCGCCACCCCCGCCGGCCCGACCGAAGAACCACAGGGCCCAGGTGACTGTCATCGCGTCGCTGGTGGCCGTGATAGCCCTGCTGTTGGGTGCGAGCATCGGTCACGCCACGTGGCCGACGACTACGACCGCGGCCCAGACCCCCAGTTCGTCGGGGGGCAGTGGCACCAGCGGCGGTAGCCCGTTCCCGTTCGGGACCGGCGGCTCCGGCGGTTCGGGCGCCAGCGGCTCGGGCAACTCGACCACTGGCGCCGGCGCACCGGCCGACGTCACCGGCATCGCCTCCAAGGTCTCGTCCGACCTCGTCGACATCAACACCAACCTCACGTACCAGAACGAGCAGGCTGCCGGAACCGGCATCGTGCTCACCTCCAACGGCGAGATCCTCACCAACAACCACGTCATCGACGGGGCTACCAGCATCAGCGTGACCGACGTCGGGAACGGCCAGTCCTACAAGGCCAACGTCGTGGGCTACGACCGCACCGGTGACATCGCCGTGATCCAGCTGGTCGGGGCCTCGGGCCTGCAGACCGCCAAGCTCGCCTCGTCTCTCCCGTCGGTGGGCGAAGGCGTGGTCGGCGTCGGCAACGCCGGCGGCACCGGCGGGACCCCCAGTTCGGCCGGTGGCTCGGTCACGGCCCTGGGCCAGTCGATCACCGCCAGCGACAGCGGCGGCGGCAACTCGGAGAACCTGAGCGGACTCATCCAGATGAACTGCGAGATCCAACCCGGCGACTCGGGCGGAGCCCTGGTCAACGCGGCCGGCAGTGTGGTCGGCATGGACACCGCGGCTTCCACCAGTACGACCGACACGGGCGGGACCGCCCAGGCCTACGCCATCCCGATCGGCACAGCCCTCTCCGTGGCCAAGAACATCGAGGCCGGGCGGGGCGGCTCGACCATCCACATCGGGGCTACCGGCTTCCTCGGGATCCAGGTCCAGAGCTCCTCGACCACCGGATTGGGTGGCTCGGGCGGCACGGGCAACTCGACCACCGGTGCGGTGGTCGACGGGACCCTGCCCGCCTCGCCTGGGGCCAATGCCGGCCTTGTCCAGGGCGACGTCATCACCGAGGTCGACAACAGCCCGGTCAGCGACTCCACCGACCTGTCCGCTGCGCTCGAGCCGCACCACCCCGGCGATGTCATCCATCTCCAGTGGACCGACCAGTCGGGCGTGACCCACACCTCGTCGGTCACCCTGGCCGTCGGACCTCCCGCCTGAGTTTCCCCTGCAGCACCCCGGCCCGAATTCGCCGCCCGGTGGACCACTCCCCAGTGGCCCACCGGGCGTCGGGCTGTCCGGAGCCGGGTCTACCTCCGGCGGTTGCGCCTCAGGACAGGATCTTCGGCCAGCCTTCGCCGGCCGGAGCCACGAAGTAGGTGGTGAGGGTCATCGATTCGTGCAGCCACTCCCCGTCGACCCTGCGGTAGACGTCGTCCTCGGCGCCGGCCATCCACAGCGACGTTCCGTCGGGGCGGGTGCAGGGGGACAGCAGCTCCCACCGACCTGTTGCCCGGTCGCCGTCGACGCTGATGCGGGGGGTGACGAAGAAGTGACGCGAGAACACGAGCGTGGGCGCGGCCAGGCGGGCGGCGATCTCGGCCCGGCCCCGGGCCACGCCGAGACCGGGGCCGCCGTCCCACTCGCCGTCCTCGCAGAACAGTTCGGCCGCCCGGCGGGCCAGATTGTCGAGTGCGTCCTGCCCGATGACGGTCCCCTTGGCGAACCGGGCGTCGACCACCGATGCGTAGCGGGCCTTCAGGTCCTGGATGGCCAGCACCGATTCGGCGGCGTCGAGCCGGTGCTCGAGCCGGTCGAGCCGGTCTCCGGCTCCATCGCCGGTCACGTCCGCTCCATGGCCGTCCGGGACAGGGAGGGCCACACCTCGGGGTCGGCCAGCAGCAACGCCGAGCCGGTCCGGGTCACCGGCCGGGGGACATCCAGCACATAGGAGTTGGGCACCCGGTCAGGCTACCGACCCCGATCCGTCGGGTCCCAGTAGGCAATATGGTGGGACGACGTGCAGTTCTTGTCATAGACTCTGTCATAATAGTTCCGGAGCGAGCGAGGAGTGGTGGCCATGCAGGTTGTGATCCTGGGCAGTGGCAGCCCCATTCCGTCGCCGGACCGGGCCGGACCGTCCACCCTCGTGCGGACCTCGGTGGGGGACCTGCTGTTCGACGCCGGCCGGGGCGTGTCCATGCGGGCGGCCGGGGCGCTGTCGGGTCCCGGCGCCTTCCGGGCCGTATTCCTCACCCACCTCCACAGTGACCATGTCACCGACCTCAACGACGTGATCACCACGCGCTGGGCCACGTCCTTCACCCCCAACCCGCTGACGGTGTTCGGTCCAGTGGGGACGACGGCACTGGTGGCCGCCACCGAGGCCATGCTCGAGACCGACATCGGCTACCGGCTGGCCCACCACGAGGACCTCACCTGGCGACCCGGAACCGTCGTCACCGATATCGCCGAGGGCGTGGTGTTCGAACAGGGTGACGTCCGGGTGACGGCGGTGCCGACCGACCATGCGCCAGTGCACCCCACGGTCGGCTACCGCATCGACGACGGTGGAAGCTCGGTGGTCATCGCCGGGGACACCGTCCCGTGCGACGGTCTCGACCGACTGTCCGCCGGGGCCGACGTGTTGGTGCACACCGTGGTCCGCCGCGACCAGATCGAGGCGCTGGGGGTGCCACGGCTGCTCGACGTCCTCGACTACCACTCGTCCGTGCCCGACGCAGCCAGGACCGCCCACCGGGCAGGCGTGGGCACCCTCGTGCTGACCCACATGGTCCCCGCCGTCCAGCCCGGTGCCGAGCAGGAGTGGATCGACCAGGCCGCGGCCGAGTTCGGCGGCACGGTGGTGCTGGCCGAGGACCTGGCCACCGTCGAGACCACCCCGACCGTTCAGTAGGCTGCGACACGGTGGCGCGCGCATGAGTGACGACCCGCAAGGGCAGGAGCCGGTCGACGAATTCGAGCCGGACGTCCGGTTCACCTACGCCAACGAACGGACCTTCCTCGCTTGGAATCGGACCGCCCTGGCCCTCATCGCCACCGGCGTGGCAGCCACCCAGCTGCTCCCGGAGTTCCACGTCCGCGGGGGACGACAGATCCTCGGCATCCCCCTGATCGCCCTCGGCGCGTTGGTGGCCGTCACCAGCTTCACCCAATGGCGGGCTAACGAGCGGGCAATGCGCCTGCGCCGGCCGCTCCCCAAGTCGCCGATGGCCCTGGTGCTGGCCATCGGCATCGCCGTCATGGCCGTCATCGCCGTCGTGCTCGTCATCCGTGGACCGAAGTAGAGGACCGCGTGGCCGACGACCGTGTCCCGAGTCAGAGGGTTCCCGGCGGGACCGCCGGGTCTGTCGACCCAGTCGGTGTGGCCGAGGCGTGGGACGAGGGGCTGTCCCCCCAGCGCACCGAGTTGGCCTGGGGCCGTACCGGGCTGGCCCTGGTCGCGGCAGTGGCGGTGCTGGCCCGTCGGGCATGGGACCTGGGAGGAGGGCTCGAGGTGTCCGCCCTGGTCGTGGTAGCCGTGGGTGGACTGGTGTGGCTGTTCGGCATGCGCCTGTCCCGAAACCTCCACGTCCACATGGAGCCTCATGGCCTGACCGGCGCCCGGGCGTTCGGCCTTGTCGCCACCGGCACCCTGCTGCTGGCTGTCGGCGCCTCGATCTTCGGCATCGTTGCCCCGCACTGATCCCGCTGCGGGCCACCCGTGACCGGGCAACCGGATCCGGTACGGTCCGGCGCGGCACGGCCCACCGCCCGGGCCGACCGGAGAGCCTGGTGCAGTACCGTCAGGCCGGAGGCCGCGTCCGGCGGCCATGACGGAGGGGGAACGCCATGATCGAGGACGTGGTCGAGCGGTGGCACACCTACCTGAAGGGCGAGCTCCCGGGGGGTCTCGACGAGCTGTTGGACGACGACGTCGTCTTCTACTCGCCGATCGTCTTCACCCCCCAGCGGGGCAAGGCCGTCACCGCCCTCTACCTGCAGGCCGCCGCGGTCGCCCTGCCCGGTGACAGTGCGTCGGCGACCTCCAGTGGCGGTAGTGATCCGGCAGGGGACGGTGGCGGCGGATTCCGGTACACCAAGAAGGTCCTGGACGGCGACACCGCGGTGCTCGAGTTCGAGACCACCATCGATGGGAAGTACGTCAACGGGGTCGACATCATCCGCTGCAACGACGCCGGTCGCATCATCGAATTCCGGGTGATGATCCGCCCGCTCCAGGCGGTGAATGCCGTCCACCGCCAGATGGGCGAGACCTTGGAGAAGATGCAACCGAAGGCCTGACGAACTCCTGATCCACTGGCGCCGGGGCGACGTCCGAACCGGGCCCCCCGGTCATACACTGGCCGCGTGTACCTCAACGGACAGCACTCATGGGTGGCTATCGACGCCTTCGCTGTCGTGGTGGTTGTCCGCCTGTCGTCACAGCGCCGGCGGCGACCACGCCCGGGGAATTCCTCGGCCAGCAGCCGCTTCACCTCGCCGTCGACCCAACCTCATCCGACGTCCTCGATGGGAGAGGCGGCCACCGGGTCGAGCTTCACCGGCACGGCCCCGGGATGGTTTACCGATCCGTTCGTGCGCCACGAGCAGCGCTACTGGTCGGGCACGACCTGGACCGAGCACGTGATCGACGGCGGCACGCCGGCGACCGACCCGCCCCCGCCTCAGACTTCACCTCCCGCCTCCCAGGTCTGACCCCGTCCGGTCAGGGCGTTCCGTCAGTTGAGCAGGACGTAGACGCTGTCGGCAATGAGCCAGACGCCGACCACCCCGGAGATGATCACGATCACCTGGTCGGTGTGGGTGGTGATCCAGGTGCGAACGCGTTCGAGGAGGGCCTGGGTCGCCTCCGGCCGCAACCAGGCGTAGATCTCGGCCACCAGGTACGTGCCGGTGCTCAGTAGGCAGAAGAGGATCAAGGCCACCGTGCTTCCGACGCTGGAGAGCTTGGCGTCGACGATGACGGCGACGCCGGCCGCGATCAGGCCCCAGGGCTGTGTGAGGGGCCCGAGGCCCAAGGCGAACCACTTGGACATGTTGTCCACGCTGGTCTGCCACTTGGGCGGGTCCTTGGGCTCCCTGGGTCGGCTCATGATGCGCCGGCGGCGCAGGGCGATGAACAACAGGACGGCACCGATGGCGATCTTGACAGCCAGCACCGCTGTCGACGGGGCGGTGCTCGGCTTTGGTGGCTTGTTCTCCGTGGCGGCCAGGGTGGCGGCGACCACGATGGCCAGTGACAGGATCCAACCGGCGATGAAGAACGCCGCCTTCGACACGCCGCTCTTGGATGCCAGTACCACGGCGAAGGCGGTGAACGGGATGGGTTCGAAGGTGATGGCGAAGCCGAGGATGACGAGGTTGAGGACCAGCATCAGTGGTGTCGTCCTCTGTGTCGGTTCAGCATGCGTCACACCTGTCGCCGGAGCCTGAAGGAGCGTAATCCGAAGTCGCACCTGGTTTCTCGAACCATGGGGCGCCGCCCGCTGGGTCAGGCGGGCGCAACGGTACGACCACAGCCGCGCCTTGTGCCGGTGCGAGATCGATCGGGTACGTGGGGGTCTGCGGGAAGTCGTCCACGTCTGCCGGGAACTTGCCGATCGTGTCGGTACGCTGTCGACATGGCAGACCACGTGAGCGTGACAACGGAGATCGACGCATCCCCCGACAAGGTGTGGGCCATGGTGGCCGACCTGACCCGGATGCACGAATGGTCGCCTGAGAACGACGCGGCCACCTGGACGGAAGGAGGCACTACCGCTGAGCCCGGGGCGACATTCAAGGGGACCAACTCGGCGGGCACGAAGAAGTGGGCGACGAAGGGCACCGTTGTCGAAGCCGCGCCGGGGCGTGTCCTCTCCTTCCGCATCACGGCAGTGGGGATGAAGGTGGCCCTCTGGTCCTATCGCATCGAACCCACTGACGGCGGATGTGCGGTGACCGAGTCGTGGGACGACGAGCGCGGCGCACTGATCACGTTTGCCGGCAGGTTCGTGACCGGTGTACCGGACCGGGCCAGCCACAACCGGGCGGGCATGGAGGCGACGCTCCGCAACCTGAAGGCGGCCGCCGAAGTCTGACCGCGAGTGCTGGTAGCGGGGTGTGACGCCCGCGCCTCATCCTCGTTCGGGTCGCCGCCACGACGGGCGGGGCAAGGGGTCGGTGGCGCTGACCACCGCCTCGACCGTGGCGGCCGCCGACAACAGCGTCCACTCCTCACCCGGGCGGGCGATCAGGGCCAGGCCGACCGGGAGCCCGTGGACCATGCCGACGGGCACGCTCATGATGGGCCACCCGGCGATGGCGGCCGGTGTCGTCACCCAGCTCGACACCGCCCCGGCATGCCCTCCGACCACGAGGTCGCTCTTCCACGACGGTCCGTAGGCGGGGGCGAGGAGCACGTCGGCCCCAACGAGTGCGGGCTCGAGGCAGGTGGTCACCGCCCATTCGAGGTTGCGTGACCGGGCACCGGGGTAGCCCTCGCCGGACCGGCCGGCGGTTGCCAGGGCCTGGAGAAACAGTTCATGGCCGAACCACGGTAGCTCGAGCTCGGCGTACTCCTCCTCGTGGGCCACCACGTCAGCCAGGGAGTGCACCCCCTCGCCCGGCCGGGCGGCCAGGTAGGCACCGAGGTCGTCCACCAGTTCCGACAGGAGCACCACGAACTCGTCGTTGACCACATCGGGCCCAGGAGTGGCGACGTCGCGAGGCTCAACGGGCGTTCCCGATTCGCGGAGGGCATCGACGAAGGCCTCGACCAGCCGGTCGGTCGGTGGGTGGTCGGTGCGCCACGAGGTGGCGTGGACAAGCCGGGGGGAGCGTTCGCCGGCCGCCACCGGCTCCTGGCCGGACAGGACGGCGAACAGTAGGGCCACGTCGGCCACGGTGCGCCCCAACGGACCGGGACTGTCCTGGCTGGTGCTGATGGGAACGATGCCGCCGGTCGGCACCGCCCCGACGGTCGGCTTGAGTCCCACCACCCCATTGACCGAGGCCGGGCAGACGATGGAGCCGTCCGTCTCGGTGCCGATGGCCAACGGGGTCAGCCCGGCCGCCACTGCGGCCCCCGATCCCGACGACGAGCCACCGGCACTGCGGTCGAGTGCCCAGGGGTTTCCGACCAGCCCACCGGTGGCCGACCATCCGCTCGTCGAGCGCCCGGAGCGGATGTTGGCCCATTCGGACAGGTTGGTGCTCCCGAGCACGACGGCTCCGGCGTCGCGCAGCCGGGTGACCAGAGGAGCATCGGTGGCCGGCCGACCGACGAGTGAGGTGGAGCCGGCGACACCGGGCAGCCCCGTCACCTCGATGTTGTCCTTGACCACGACCGGCACGCCATGGAGCGGCCCGCGGAGTTCGCCCCGGGACCGCTCGGCATCGCGCTCGGCGGCCACGGCACGAGCGTCGTCGACCAGGGCGGCGATGGCACCGACCCCGACCATGCCGTCGGGGTCGTCGACCACGGCGATCCGCCCGAGCAGCGTGTCGATTAGGCCCACGCTGGTCAAGGTCCCGGCCTCCATCCGGCCGAGGAGATCAGCGACACCGAGGTAGCCGATCTCGGCCGAGACGGGGTGGGGATCGGTCGCCATCCACGCAGGGTAGACAACCCGGCCGGGTGGCGAAGCGGGCCCATCCTGTGCCGGGCCGCCATCCCGCCTAATTTGTGCATCCGTGCGACGCCTTGCTTCCGCCCTCGGGGCCATCCTCCTGCTCATGACCGTGGTCGTGACCTTGAGCGGGCCGACCTTGCCGGCCGCTGCAGCCTCGCCGGCGAACTGTGGGGGAACGGTCGCTGCACCCCACGCACTGGTCGCCGGCACCTACGGATCGCTGGATGTGACCGGGGTGTGCGACATCAGCGCCGGCCAGGTGGTCGTGACCGGGAACGTGACCGTCGAAGCCGGTGCCGCATTGGTCACTGCCTACGGGCGGGCCAACAGCGCGCCGGGCACCCGCTCCGGCCTGGCCATCGGTGGTGACCTGACGGCAGCCACCGGAGCGGCGCTCATCCTGGGCTGTGAACCGACCCACTTCAATTGCCTGGACGATCCCGATCCGTCGACGCCGACCCTGTCGTCCGTCACGACCATCGGCGGGAACCTGACCGCCGCCGACCCGCTCGGCGTCATCCTCCACCTGACGACCATCGGCGGCGACTTCCAGTCGGCCGGGGGCGGGGGTGGCCAGACGTGCGCGAACCCGGCCGGCGCCAATGTCTTCTACAACATCCCGGGCAACGGCGGCTCCGTCTACTCGGACATCGAGGATTCGACGATCCAGGGCAATCTGTGGTTCACCGGCCTGACATCGTGCTGGTTCGGCGCACTACGCGACACGATCGGTGGAAGCGCCACATTCTCGGACCTCACCTTCATGGACTTCGACTCGATCGAGATCCTGAGGAACGAGGTGCGCGGGAACATGATCTGCCTGAACGACTTTCCGGCGCTCCAGTTCGGCGACGCCGGCCAGGCAGGGAACGAGGTAGGCGGCTACGGCACCGGCCAGTGCGCCTTTTCCCGGCTGCCCCAGTACGGCACGTCGGTTCCCCCGGTGTACGTGCCGATCACCCAGCACGATCCGAACTACGACGGCTACTGGCTGGCCGCCTCCGACGGCGGCATCTTCGCGTTCGACTCGCCATTCTTCGGGTCGGGCGCCGGGCAGTCCCAACCCATCGGTGCCTTCTCGGCGGCACCGGGCGGCCAGGGGTACCAGGTGGCCACCACCACGGGCACGGCGCTCCCCTTCGGCAGCCATGCCTCGTGTAGTGGAACGATCCCGACGCCCAACCGCCCGGTGGTCGGCATGGCCGCGGTGCCTGGCGGGGGTGGATGCTGGTTGGCCGCCTCCGACGGCGGCGTCTTCTCCTACGGCTCGACGGCCGCGTTCTACGGTTCGGCGGGATCGCTGGCCCTGAACAGTCCCGTCGTCGGGATGGCGGCGACACCCAATGGCGACGGCTACTACCTGGACGCCGCCGACGGCGGCGTCTTCAGCTACGGACCGGGGGCGTCGTTCCAGGGGTCGATGGGCGGCAGGCCCCTCAACCAGCCCATCGTGGGCATGGCCGTCGACCCGTCGACCGGGGGCTACTGGCTGGTGGCCGCCGACGGCGGCATCTTCAGTTTCGGCGCCCCCTTCTACGGCTCGACGGGCAACGTGCATCTCAACCAGCCCATCGTGGGCATGGCCGCGGCTCCCGGCGGTGACGGCTACTACCTGGTGGCCGCCGACGGTGGCATCTTCACATTCGGCGCCGGCGCCGTCTTCGAAGGCTCGACCGGGTCGATCGCGCTGGCCAAACCGATCATCGGCATGGCACTCGGAGGCTCGCCCGGCTGATCGGAGGCTTGACGACGGGTACGGGTACACCCCGGACTCTGGTCGAGCAGGCAGACTCGGGGTCGGGCAATGAGATCCTCGGGGTCACGGGTCCCGACGACGAGCCGGCGGGGTCGGACAGGGAGGAGCACCCGGTGGAGCACGGTCTGGACACGCTCACCCTGGTGGTGGTGTCCGCCTGCGTGGTGGCCTGGTCGCTGGTCTCCGGCCGGCTCGAACGGTGGTCGATCAGCGCCCCCCTTGCGTTCGTGATCCTGGGACTGGTGGTGACCCACGGGCCGGTCCACCTGATCGAGTTGAACCCCCACTCCTCGACCACCCTGTCCCTGGCCGAAGTGACGTTGGCCCTGGTGCTGTTCACCGACGCCTCCCGGGTCAACCTCCACCAGCTGCGCCGAGACCTCGGACTCCCGGTCCGTCTCCTGGCCATCGGCCTACCCCTCACCATCGGCGTCGGTACCGCAGTGGCGTTCGGTGTGCTGCCCGGCGTCGACATCTGGGTGGCGGCCTCGGTCGGGGCGATTGTGGCGCCCACCGATGCCGCGCTCGGCGCCACCATCATGGAGGACCGGCGCATCCCTGACCGGATACGGCGCCTCCTGAACGTAGAGAGCGGCCTCAACGACGGCATAGCAACGCCGTTCGTCAACCTCTTCCTGGCCGGTGCCGTCACCACCGAGACGGCCCACGTCTCCGATGTGGGACACGCCGTGCGGGAGCTGTTGGTCGGGGCCGGGGTGGGTGCCGGCATCGGTCTCGTGGGGGGCTGGTTGGCGGCATGGACGATGGCCAGGGGGTGGAGCGCCCCGGGGTTCCGACCGTTGGCCGCCCTGGGCCTGGCCCTCCTGACCTACAGCCTCGCCCTCCATCTCGAGGGAAACGGATTCGTGGCCGCCTTCATTACCGGTATGGCATTCGGCAGCCTGGTCCGCGACGGCCTGGAGGAGATCGTCGCCTTCGGCGAAGAGGCCGGGAGTCTCCTCGCCCTGACTGTCTGGCTGGTGTTCGGCGCCGTCATGGTGGTGCCGGGTTTCGAGGCCGCCACCTGGCGGGACGTCGCCTTCGCCATTCTCGCCCTCACCGTGGTGCGCATGGTGCCGGTGGCGGTATCGCTGGCCGGCACTGGTCTCGACCGGTTCACCGTCGGACTGGTCGGATGGTTCGGACCCCGAGGTCTGGCGTCGATCGTCTTCGGACTGATCGCCTTCGACGCGCTGGACAAATCGGCCGGCAACCAGGTGCTCGCCGCGGTGGTGGTGACCGTCACGTTCAGCGTGCTCGCCCACGGGCTGTCGGCCGGTCCGCTGGCCGCCCGGTATGGCGCACACGCCCGGACGATTCGGGACCATCGACCCGAGCATGCGACGACCGCACCCTTCCGGACACGGCCGGGACTGGAACTCCGCCCCTCCCGACCGGATCCGAACGGTGGGGATGACAATGACGGCCAGGGACAAGGAGACGTCGACTGACACTTACGCGTGACATTCCGGAAATATAGGTCCACAATGGTCGGCGGAGCGGAGAGCATGTTCCCATCCGGAACGGAGATATCCCATGACGTCGTCGGCAGCACGACCCGGTAAGGCACGAATGGCCGCCGTAGCTTTGGCCGCCCTGGTAGGCGCGTCCACCCTCGTGCTCGGCATTCTCCCGGGTCAGACCGGGCAGCCCGACGGGGTGCTGCACGTGTCGTTGACCTCGCTCAAGACGAGCGTCAGTAGCCCGGCCGGTGGCTACTGGATCGTCGACGCCGCCGGAGCTGTCACCTCCTTCGGCGGCGCCGCCAACTACGGATCCGCGCCCGCTCACCTGAACCAGCCGATCGTCGGGATCGTGTCGACAAGTGACGGCCTGGGGTACTGGCTGGTGGCCAAGGACGGAGGTGTGTTCGCCTTCGGTGACGCCACGTACAGCGGCAATGCCCTCGGCACCAGTTCGACCGGGACCGTGGTGGGGATGACCTCCGTGCCGGGCCACGGGACACCCGGCCCGCAGGGCCCGGCGGGTTCCCCCGGCATCCAGGGGATCCAGGGCCTGACCGGTACGACGGGTGCACCGGGGATACCAGGAATACCCGGACTCCCGGGTCTCATGGGAATCCAAGGGATCCAGGGGATTCCCGGAACAACCGGCCCTCCCGGCATCCAGGGTGACCCCGGAACACCGGGTACGACCGGCGCCACCGGTGCTCCCGGTCTCAATGGCGTGATGCACTTCGCCGAGTTCTTCGGTTTGGCACCTCCGGACAACGCCGCGACAGTGGCGGTCGGGACCAACGTGCAGTTCCCCCAGAACGGCCCGTCAGACGGGTCGATCGTCCGTGCCTCGCCCAGTCAGTTCAACCTGTCGAACATCGGCACCTATCAGGTGTACTTCCAGGTTCCGGTTACCGAGTCAGGTCAGCTCGTCGTGAGCATCGACTCCGGCGGCGGCCCATTGGAGCTGCCCTACACCGTGGTCGGACGGGGAACCACCACGACCCAGATCGTGGAGACGACGTTGGTCCAGACCACCGTCGTGAATACGTTGCTCTCGGTCCAGAACCCGGCGGGCGCATCGACCGCGTTGACCATTACGCCGCTGGCCGGAGGGAACGACCCGGTGAGCTCCTCGATCGTGATCGAACAGATCGGGTAGCCAGCGCCCCGACGGGTCGCCGTCGATAGGCTCAACGGCATGTCGTCACCCTGGCCGGCCGTGTCGTACGAGGACTGGAACGAGACGTGCGACACACTGCACGCCCACACCCAGATCCTCGGCAAGCTCGCAGTGGCGTTGGCCCCTCCCGAGCCCGAACTGCAGCACGCCGCACTCCGACTCACCGCCCGCGGCTGGGAGACGAATCCCCTGCCTGCGCCAGACGGCTCAGGTGTGGTCGTGGTGGTCCTCGACCTCCGGTCACATGAGGCGGTTGTTGAGCACAGCGACGGACGTGCGGCCCGGATCGCCCTGACGCCCCACCGGTCGGTCGGTGCCGTCGCCCGGGACGTGCTCGGCGCAGTGGGAAGCCTATGCGGCCCGGTCAGGATCGACCCGACCCCGCAGGAAGTGCCCTGGGACGTGCCCCTCGACGTCGACGAGGTCCACGCCCGCTACGACGTCGACCGGGCCGCTGCGTATTTCGAGGCGGCCACCCAGGCCGCCCTGGTGTTGGCCGAATTCCGTGCTCCGTATCGGGGGCGCTCCACCCCGGTCAACGCCTGGTGGGGCTCGTTCGACCTGGCCACCAACCTCTTTTCGGGAAAGCCGGCCGAGCCGCCGTCGGACGACTTCATCATGCGCAACGCCATGGACGCCCAGGAGGTGGCTGTCGGTTGGTGGCCGGGTGACGCCCGGTACCCCAAGGCGGCCTTCTATGCCTATGCGCACCCGGCGCCCGAGGGGTTCAGCGAGGCGGCGTTGGCCCCCCCGGCGGCCCGGTGGGACGCCACGTTGGGGGAGTTCATCCTCCCCTGGGACGACATCCGGGGTCTGGACGACCCGCACGCTGCAGCGATGGCGTTCGCCAGTTCGGTATTCCGGCACGCGTGTGTGGTGTGCGCATGGGACCCGACGCTGGCGGCCAGCGCCGAGGGCACTCCGCCACCGGTCCGGTAGCGGAGAGACGATCTGGCGACCTGGTGGGCGTCTCCGGCCCACGTGGGCGGGAGTCGACGTTGACGGTGCCGGACTGAGCCGCTTCGGCCCGTCTACCGCATATGGTCAGCTCGGGACGGTCAGGATGTGCCCGACCGCCCGGCAACCATGGGGTCGACGCGTCGGCTTCCGATGAGGCGGTTCCGCAGGCGCCACGTCCGGGTTCCGGTGATGCGGTCCATCGCCTGTATCACCCGGGCGTGGTCGGCGATCAAGGTTGAGTGTTGGCTCCGCAGAACCTCGAATTCGTGATCGACACGGAGCCGGTACCGCCGATCCTCCGTGGACGATCTCGCCGATTCACCAGAATCAATTGGAACCTCCGCAGCGAGTCTGTCGCGGAGGTCGGCGAGCTCGTCGAACAGCTCGCTGGCCCGCATCAACTGGTCGATGGCGGCCTGATGGACGGCATCGGTCACCTCGGCGTCCCACCACTCGCGGAACCCCGCACTGTTGATGCGCCCGCTCCACGATCGGATCTCCTGGGCCCGATCGACGGCTTCGACCCCGACCCGCTTATCGGCGGAGAGCTTCACCGTGGTTGCCCAGGGGGAAGTCGCCAGCCTGACGCCCTCCACGGACAAGATCTGCTCCAACATGTAGTGGTCACTCCACCGCCCTTGTGGAGCTGGACGCCATCCGAACGGAAGGCGACGGTAGAGGTCGCCGGTGTGTGCCGCGCCCGTCAGGCTGACCGCGTTGTGACCGGGGTGGAGGTGCCACCGCACGCACCGGGGGTCGGCAAGGTCGGTCGGCATGGCAAACAGCTCGCCCGATGGCTGGACGAACACGGGAGCCGGGTGGGCGAAGTCGTGGTCGGCGAGCAGGTCCTGCATGGACTCGAGGTGATGATGCAGGAACAGGTCGTCGTCCCCCAGGTAGGTGATCAGCGGGGCCTCGGAAGCCGACACGACGGCGTGGCGGGCCGACTCGTTGCGGCCAGGTGCCTTAGGGCAGTCGACAAAGGAGACGCGCCGGTCCCCACGGCAGAGGTCGGCGACGACGTCCCGGGTGTCGTCACCTACACCGTCTCCGATGATGACGAGTCGGAAGTCCTGTACTCCCTGGTCGAAGACGCTGGCCGCCGCGTGGGCGATGGTCGAGGGGTGGTCGTGGGTGGGTATGACGACCAGCCACGAAGCGTCTCCTACCAGCGCCACGGCACCACGGTCGGGGCCAGCTCCGATTCGTAGGGGAGGTCGAGCGCGTCAGGGTTCTCGTAGGAGTAAGGCGAGGTGGGCATGTTGATGATGAAAGCCTCTTCGGTGCCGATCACCTTCCACCCGTGGTACAGGTTGGGAGGAACGATGAGGAGGCCCGGGTTGCGCTCCGAGACCTTCACCTCGTTGACGGCGCCGAAGGTTCTCGACCCCACCCGTCCGTCGTACACCACGATCGAGACCAGTCCCTTCACGACGAACAACCGGTCGGTGCTGCCCTGGTGGAGACCCCAACCCCGTACCCGTCCGGGCTCGGTGGTGGTGAGGTGGGTGTGGACGATCGGGTCGGTGATCTCGTCCCAGTCGACGCGGGCGATCTCGGCAAGGGTGCCGTCGTCATGAGGGACGGGACGGGTGGGGCGGAAGACGACACCGTCGATGAGCTCAGTCCGGAGGGCCCCGGTGGCGCTGACGGCGGAGCTCTTGGAGACCAGCAGTTCCCGATGGACGACCTCCGAGAGAGGGGACGTTTCGGATGCGAGGTCCATGGGTCCGGATGTTACGCCGTGGCCCAGCGGAAGGTGGGAGACGCTCATGGGGCGTCGCGGTCAGAAGCACCCAGGACCCGTGGCCGCCGCGCATCTGCGGCCATTCGCCCACCGGCGCGACGGCAACAGGAAACTCGTTTGGTTGTCGACGACAGGTCTTCCCTTTGGAGGCTGCGACGGCTCAGTCGTCGTCGGACCAGCCCAGCTCGTCAGCGAGCAGCAGGAGCACCTTGTTGGGAAGGCGCTCCCCGCGCTCGAGGAGCTTGAGGCAGCCCTGCACGTAGGCCTTGCGGGCCTCGTTGAGACCGCGTGGACGGACCAGGGTCGGCGCAGGTGGGCGGATGCCGATGATGTCGGCCACGGCGGCGGACCGGTCGCCCGTATCCGGCTCGTCGACCAGGACCTCGAGCGTGCGGACCATGTGTCGGCTCGGGGGCGAGCCCTGCTCCCAGCGGGCGACCGACTGCTGGGTGACACCGAGCTGGTCAGCCAGCTCGCGTTGGGTCATTCCGTGCCGGTGGCGGTAGGCGCGGATGCCGGCAGCAAGGCCGTCGTGGGGCTGAGATGCGTACTCAGATGTATCCACCAATTGTCAACGGTAGACCTGTAGATGGTGTCGATACAAGGGGCAAAGCCACCGGCGCACACGGCGATGGTCGAACTACAACGGTGGTATTCACACGGTGCACGTACGAGTGGCCCACTGGTCAGTCGGTGCGACCAGAGTCCATGAGTAGCGGGAGCGAGGCACAGATGAACGCAATGGTCAGTAGTGGCACGGTGATGATCCAATCCATCGGCTTCCGAGCAGCGGTCGGGCGGACTGCTCGCCTCCATCACCCACGGTACGAATCGTATCCAAGAGTGGGATAAGAGGAAGCCAAGTAATCGATAGGAATCCGGTTGTTGGCCTGACGGCGCCACCCCCATAGCTGGTGCCCGCCTGGTCGGCAGTTCGGAACTGAACGGGGTCCGGGCCCTAAGGACCCACCCGGGGGCGCTTCCGGCGGATTCGGCCCTCGCCGCAGTCGTCGACGCCGAGGTAGTCGGCGCGTTGGCGGGCCAAGGAGCGAGGGCGGCACGCCGGCTTCCATCGGACCCCACCGGCCCTCCCAGTCAGTCGCCCAGCTCCACTTCGAGCTCGGCCCGGGTCTTCGGCTCGTGCCAGGTCCGCCCGCAATCCTCGCACTGGTGCGGAGGCGAGTGGCCCGGCGGGAGGTCGCATTCACACTGGTCCAGCTTGCGGGCGTCGGCAGCCCCGCATCCGCTCATCGTCGGTCCTTCGGCTGCACGGAGCGTTCCATGTCCACAGCGTACGGCGGCCGGGCTTGAGCCGTGACTCCCTCGCACGCCTGTCGGGCGGCGCCGGTCCGTCTCGAATTAGACCTCGATGAAATCCGAATAGCCGCCTGACCAGCTCGTTTACGTGTACGTTCGGAGCAGGCGGAACCCGGACAGCTTGATGAAGGCGCCCTCGTCAGCTGACCGAGCGGTTACCCAGGTTCCGTGTCCTATCTGTAACGCACTGTGACGCCCGCGAAGTCGGGCTGCTCACGCCACCGCTCGAGGTAACCGACGTAGTCGAGCAGGCTCCCGGTGTAGGTGAGGTTCCGGGCGGCCCGGCCGTCGATCGCCTGCTGCTCGCTGTTGTAGAAGCTGGGCGTGCAGTTCTGGAAGTAACGGGCGCCGGCGATACCGACGCCGAGCAGTACCGACAGCCACTCCTCCTCGGCGGCATCCTCAGGCTCGATCTCGGTGATCCCCCGCTCGACGCAGGCCTCGATGATGTGCGCCACATGCTTGGCCGACTCGGACAGCAGGTGGGAGAAGTTCGTGCCGAACCCGCCCTGGACGAGACTGATGAGCAACAGGTTGGGGAACCCGCTGGCCAGTACCCCGTGCAGCGTGTGCGCACCCTCGGCCCACTTCTTCGAGAGGGTGACCCCGTCCCGTCCCGTGAGGTCGAAGCCGAGCCGGTGGGTCAGGTCGGTCGTGACCTCGAAGCCCGAGGCGTAGATGAGTAGGTCGACCGGATATTCGACACCGTCCACCACCGGTCCCCGGTTGGTGCAGGCCTCGACGCCGCGGCCATTGGTATCCACCAGGTGCACGTTGGACCGGTTGAACGCCGGAAGGTAGTCGTCGTGGAAGCAGACCCGCTTGCAGTGCTTGCCCCAATAGGGCTTCAACTTGTCCGCTGTCTCGGGATCCTCGACGATCTCGTCGATGCGTCGCCGGATCGTCTCCATGGCCTCGAAGTCGATCTGCTCGAGTTCCACGGCCTCATCCGCATTCGAAGACTTCTGGGTGTCGATCCACAGCAGCTCGGTCCAGCCGTCGTCCACCAGGTTCACATCGGGCTGGGCGCCCGTGACCGCCTGGGTGAAATTGACGATCCGCTCGTGCTGCCACCCTGGCTCCAGGCTCTCGAACCACTCGACATCGGTGGGTTGCTGGTTCCGGATGCCGACTGCGCCTGGCGTCCGCTGGAAGACGAAGAGCTCCTTGGCCACCCGTGCGACCTGTGGCACCACCTGGACAGCGGTGGCCCCGGTGCCAATGATCCCGACCCGTTTGTCGGCCAACCGGTCCATCGGCTGGGTGGGACTCCCGCCGGTGTAGCCGTAGTCCCAGCGGCTGGTGTGGAACGCCTTGCCCTCGAAGTCCTCGATGCCGGCGATGCCCGGAAGCTTGGCCTTGTGCAGAATACCGCCCGCCAGGACCAGGAAGCGGCTCGACAGACGGTCGCCTCGGCTGGTCGTGACCTGCCAGCGCTGCACCTCCTCGTCCCACTCCGCCCCGGTGACGTCAGACTGGAAGAGCGTGTGGGGGTAGAGGTCGAACTTGGCGGCCAGCAGCTTGGCGTACCCGAAGATCTCCGAGGCGCTGGCATAGCGCTCGGTCGGCATGAAGCCGGTCTCCTCGAGGAGCGGCAGGTAGACGAAGGATTCGACGTCGCACATGCAGCCTGGATACCGGTTCCAGTACCAGGTGCCCCCGAAGTCGCCGGCCTTCTCGACGATCCGCACATCGGTAATCCCGTGCTTGGCGAGGTCGATTGCCGTGAGCATTCCAGCGAAGCCGCCGCCCACGATCACCACGGTGGTGTCCTCGACCATCGGGTCACGGGTGAAGCCGGGCTCGACGAACGGGTCCCGGTCCAGCTCCTCGCTTAACTCGCGCCACTGGGCCATGCCCTCGGGCCGCAGCCGCTTCTGCTGCTCACGCCGATACCGCTCACGCAGGTCGTCGAACGAGGGTCCCGCCGCACTCTTGTCCTGATCCATTGCTGTCGATCTCCCTGTGGGCCGCACCTGTGGAGCGCGTCGAAACTGGCGACGACGATCCTGCCATGCCCGGCGGCAGCTCAGTTCCGTCGGTGGTCCTCCGCGAAGATATCTCCACCACGAAGGTGGTCCCGGGCCGGCGGCATCTTCAATTTTCGGGCACCGTTGTTCGGCGCCGGGGACCGGGTTGCCGAGTTTCGCGACCGCGATCGTGGCGGTCCGAGGGCGACTGGACTGACGACCTTGCCCACGCTGGAGCGGGTGACGGGAGTTGAATCCGCAGTTTGGAGGTCCCGGATCAGAAGGGAATCAAGGATGAGCGCGAAGCACCAGCCTCGTCAACCGGAGTGGGTGTACTCGTAGATCGTGGTGTGGAGGATGCACGACCCCGGTTGGATGATCTCCACCCGAAGCGTGCCTGTAGCGACGGCGTAGTCGACACCTTCCGCCTCGAACGTGCCCGAGCACGTGCTCTGCTGGGGAATCGAGCCGAGGTCCACGACATGGCCGGTCACGGTCTCGCCACGGAGTGCCTGGGGCAGGACCACTTCCACTAGCGGCTTCTGATTCGAGAAGAGCGTTCGGCTGTCGTCGTCGGATGCGCAGATGAGCGTCGTCTTCGAAGTGAAGTCACAGCCCTGGATGTCGTTGACCTTGTGGTCCAACGTGATGTATCCGGCAAGCGGGAGATGGCCGCCCTGCGGGGGCGTGCGATGGTTCAGGAAGGGGGTCGGATAGATCTGCAGATGGCTCATGGTGTCCCATTCCCCGGCCACCATCCACTGTGACCCGGGGGCGACCGCGTCAAACGAGTTGTTGTACTCCTCACCGGTCACCAGCGTGTGGGTGTACTGGATTGTGGCACCGGATGGAGTCGTCACCAGGAACATCTTCGAGTGCCCCGAGCTGGGCCCCTGGTAGGCATCGATGATGTAGCCATCAATCGAGTCGGGATCGCCGATGTGCCCCCATCCCTCGGCGGCCAGGCTCGAGGGAACCGAGGTCAGCCCCCGGTAGAGGACGTAGCTGGCACTTCGGGGTGGGACGACCGTGGCCACTCCCTCACTTGCGTCCAGGCTGCTCTCGTCGTAACTGCCGACCGCTCGCCAGTTTGCAATCCCCGAGTGCGACACCGGATTGATAGGTCCAATGGCATTCGCCACAGTCGTGGGGGACGCCGCCTGTGTTGTGCACGCGGTGAGGAGCGTGCCGATGGCCAGTGCGATCAAGCCGCCCCTGATGCCGCACGCTCCTGTCACTGCGCTGTGCCGCGGTGAGGGGTGACGATCACCGGGCCATCATCGCATTGGCAAGGCGGAGCCACTTCTACCAACCGGCCCGGAGGTTAGGGCCAGTGTGACTGGAGGTGGCATGCACATGCAGGAAATTGATCGGGTCGACGTAATGCTTCTTACGTCCGATGAGCGATTCGTCCGCTTCAGCTGTTGAGTGAATTCGATCGTTCGAGGAGCCAGAATTGCCCAGGCGGTCGGCCAATGGGGCCGACCGATCCGGTCACCTGTGGGAGATATTGTGTCGAACGATCAGGACTCTGCAACATCCGCATACCCGCGCCGCCGACCAGACACCCCCGAGAGCGGGTGACGGGAATCGAACCCGCGTGTCCAGCTTGGGAAGCTGGCGCTCTACCATTGAGCTACACCCGCGATGAAGAGAACACACTATCGTCTGTCGGGCATGGTTCTCTCAGACCGCTCTATACGCGAGGCGCTCGCCGCCGGCCACATCACGATCGACCCGTTGGACGAGTCCTGCATCCAGCCATCGTCCGTCGATCTGCACGTCGACCGGTACTTCCGCCTGTTCCGCAACCACACCAGCCGGGTCATCGACGTACGCGAGGACCAGGAGGATCTGACTGAGTTGGTCGATGTCGGCGAGGATCCGCTGATCCTCCATCCGGGTGAGTTCGTGCTGGGCTCCACCACCGAAAAGGTGACCCTCCCTGACGATCTGGTGGCCCGCCTCGAGGGCAAGTCCTCGCTCGGGCGGCTCGGTCTGCTGATCCACTCGACGGCCGGCTTCGTCGATGCCGGGTGGGACGGACACCTCACGTTGGAGCTCTCCAACGTGGCCAACCTGCCCATCACCGTCTACCCGGGCATGAAGATCGGTCAGATCAGCTTCCTGCAGATGACCACGGCTGCCGAGCACCCTTACGGCTCTGACGGCCTCAAGTCCAAGTACCAGGGGCAGTGGGGGCCGACCCCGAGCCGGTATGCGGACAATTTCCGCGCCTGACCGGCGGTTTGTCGGTCCGACCCGCCCCCCGCTAACTTTGTTACCCGTCAGTAACTCCTAGGAGGATCCGCAGTGGCCGTCAGACTCAGCATCGGACTCGTCATCACGTTCGTGATGCTCGCCATCGCGGGTCGACGGTTCTTCTGGTTGGGTCGACTTGTCACCTCGGGCCAGCCCGCCGTGCCGAGCCGGGCCAAGGACATTCCGGCTCGTATCAAGGCCGAGTTGGTCGAGGTCGCCGGGCAGAAGAAACTCCTCCAGTGGACCGTGCCGGGTTTGGCCCACTTTTTCACCATGTGGGGCTTCACTATCCTCATTCTCACCATCATCGAAGCCTTCGGGGACCTGTTCGCCCGCAGCTTTGCCATCCCCCTCATCGGCAATACCGCGGTCATCGGCTTCATCGAGGACTTCTTCGCGGTGGCCGTGCTGGTGTCCATCGCCACCTTCATCACCATCCGGGTGAAGCATTCGCCCAAGCGTGAGAATCGCCGGTCGCGCTTCTTCGGGTCGCACACCGGCGCCGCCTGGCTGGTGCTGCTCGCCATCTTCGGGGTGATCTCCTCGCTGCTGCTGTACCGGGCGTCCCAGGTGAACACCGGCTACTTCCCCTACGGATGGTGGGCCTTCGCCTCCCATGGCCTGGCCGAGGTCCTGCATCCGCTGGGCACCGGCGTGAACAGCGTCCTCGAGACGACCTTCCTCCTGATCAACATCGTCGTCATCATGGGCTTCCTGGTGTTCGTCGCCTACTCGAAGCACCTCCACATCTTCCTGGCCCCCATCAACGTCGCCACGTCACGGCGCCCCCGGGCCCTCGGCGCTCTGGCCTCCACCCCCGACATGTCGATGGAGGACGTCGGCGACGACGACGAGGTCGTTTTCGGTGCCGGCCGGATCGAGGACTTCTCCTGGAAGCAGCTTCTCGACATGGCCACCTGCACCGAGTGCGGTCGGTGCCAATCGCAGTGCCCGGCCTGGAACACCGGAAAGCCGCTTTCGCCCAAGCTGCTCATCATGGACCTGCGCGACAACATGTTCGCCAACGCCGACCGGATCATGCAGCGGAACCGGGCCGCCGGCGTCGAGGTGGAGAACCTGGTCGGCGAGGGCCTGGTGATCGACCCCGACGTGTTGTGGTCGTGCACCACCTGCGGCGCCTGCGTCGAGCAGTGCCCCGTGGACATCGAACACATCGACACCATCATCGACATGCGCCGTTACCAGGTGCTGATGGAGTCCGAGTTCCCGTCCGAGGCCGGCCTCATGTTGCGCAACGTCGAGAACCAGGGCGACCCCTGGGGACTCGGGAGCGCCAAACGGACCGATTGGATCGAGTCGCTGGACTTCGAGGTACCGGTCATCACCGGCACGATCCCCGATGACGTCGAATACCTCTACTGGGTGGGGTGTGCCGGTGCCCTCGATGAGCGGGCCCGCAAGGGCGCGCAGGCGACGGCGCGGATGCTCCACCGGGCCGGCGTGAGCTTCGGCATCCTGGGCAAGAGGGAGTCCTGCACGGGCGACCCGGCGCGGCGCCTTGGCAACGAGTACCTGTACCAGGAGCAGGCCGCAAAGAACATCGAGACCCTCAACGGCGCCGGGGTCAAGAAGGTCATCGCCACCTGCCCGCATTGCTTCAACTCACTGGCCAACGAGTACCCGGCGCTCGGCGGGAATTTCGAGGTCATCCACCACAGCCAGTTGCTCGACCATCTAGTCCAGGCGGGCCGGCTCACCCCGGGCGGCGGCTACGCCGGCTCGGTCACCTACCACGACCCCTGTTACCTCGGCCGCCACAACCGGGTCTTCGACGAGCCCCGCTCGGTCATCGACGCCATCCCCGGCGCCAAGCAGATCGAGATGAGGCGGTGCCGGGAGAAGGGCTTCTGCTGCGGCGCCGGCGGTGCTCGCATGTGGCTCGAGGAGAACATCGGCACCCGGGTCAACATGGATCGGACCAACGAGGCCATCGGCACCGGTGCCGATGTGGTCTCGACCGCCTGCCCCTACTGCATGATCATGCTGGACGACGCCGTCCGGGCCAATGCCAAGGAGGACGACGTCCGGGTCCTGGACCTGTCGCAGCTCCTCGAGGAGTCGATGGGCGACCCGGTGAGCGTCGGTGCTGGAGCGCCGGCCGCCGCCGAGCCGACTCCGTCCGAGGAGACCGAGACACCGAACTGACCGTGGCCGTCCGCACCGGTCGGTCCTTGGCCACTCAGGTCAGTCGAAGGCTTTGGCGTCGGCCTCGCGCAGTCGGGTGGCCAGCGCCGAGAGCAACTTGCGGGCGATGGTGGGGACCGACTCGAGCAGGCCGTTGAACTGACGCTGCGACATGACCAACACGTCCATGTCCGTTACAGACACGACCGAGGCTGAGCGGGGGCGGCGGTCGAGCAGGGCGAGCTCGCCGAAGTGACTGCCGGCCCCGAGAGTGGCCACCTTCTTGCCGTTGCGGGTCACCTTGGCCGACCCGTCGACGATGATGAAGAACTCCTGGCCGATGTGGCCCTCCTCGACCAGGACCTTGCCCGCCGGCACCGTAACAGCGTCGAGCGAGGCGCGGATCTTGCGCAGCTCCGATCCGGTGCAGCTGGAGAACAGCCAGATCTCCTTGAGGTCGGTCGCTTTGGGTCCGGTCGCCATGGCGCAAGGGTAACGGGGATCGAATGCGCCATGCTGGATTCGATGACTGGCGCGCCGGGCAACCGGGGCCCTGGGTCGCTCGTGGACCCGCTGCTACCATCTGGCGCTTCAAACCGGTCCCCGCCGCCGTCCCGAGCGGCGCACCGACGATCTGAGGGATGAATGGCGAAGATGGGTGATGCCGAGGAGTCCGGGGCCTCAAGTCCCGACGAAGCGTCAGACGGCCCCCAGCGGGTGGGGGTGCTCCGCGGCGCCGGCGTCCAGGTCGATGTCGGCCGTGTGGGCCAGTGGGCAGCCGTTCTCGGCATGGTGGCCATCATGGTGACGGCCGGCGTGTTGTTGGTCGCCGGTGTCCGGAAGAACAGCCAGATCGACAGCTTGAAAGCGAACGGTGTGCCTGTCGAGGCGACCGTCGTCAAGTGCCTAGCGCTTGTGGGCGGGACGGGACAGAGCCCGGCCGGGTTCGAATGCACAGGGACCTACGTCTACCGGGGAATCCGCCATACCCAGGGAGTGCCAGGTTCAATCAATCTGCCGGTCGGGTCGACGGTCCACGGCGTTGTGGCGTCGAACGACCCCGCCCTGTTCTCGACTCCTCAGACAGTCGCCTCCGAGCACGCATCGGATACTCGGGTGGTGTTGCCTGCAGTCGTGCTGGCGGTCAGCACCGGCTTGTGCATCTGGGTGATCATCCGGCGTCGGTCGCGTGGCGTGGCGTGCTGACCGTCCAGGGACCGGCGTGGAGACACCTCCCCGCGCCGCGCTACCGTTGCGCATGGCCGCCGACCCGGACAAGCCCTCGATCTCCGAACGATTCACCCGCGCCGTCCTCAAAGCCGACTCCCGGCCCGAAGCCGAGGTCGAGGGGCCCCAGACGGTCGAGGAGCTCGAAGAGGCCGTCGCCCATGCTGACGATACGGAACGCCTGATCGGACTAGCCGTCGCCCCGCTCGCTGGGCTCGTCGCCATCCTCGTGGTGAGCAGCATCGGCTCGAAGTCCGGCAAGGCGACCTCCTCAGTGGACAGCACGCTGACGCTGGTGCTCTTCGCACTCGCTTTCATCATGCTGGTCAGCGCCTGGTTCCGGAAGCGCCTCTACCTCGGCATCGCCTGCGCCCTCTACGGTTTGTCGATCTTCAATCTCCACTACTGGGAATTCGGTGTGCCCTTTCTACTCATCGGCTCCTGGTATCTCGTACGCGCCTACCGGTTCGGCCAGAAGCTGAAGCTGGCAAAGGCCGAAGATGGGCCGACCGGCCCCGACGGCCCGAGCCGCCGGGCCGGGCCCAACAAGCGCTACACCCCGCCCGTCACTGGACCGGTGAAGCCGCCGAAGCCGCAGGCCGACAACTGACCCCAACTGGGGCCGCGACGACGACCCGGATGACTCTCACGGGCAGGGGCGTGCCCCGCACGGCACTGGTCGGGCCGGCAGCGGCATCCTCGTCCGGTCGGGCGGCGTCAACCTCCAGTTCGACGCCGGTCATGCGACTGTCCTCCGACTGGCTCACCTCGGCGGTCAATCGGCGGACATCGATGCACTGTCGTTGACCCACGTCCTTCGGATCACGTTGTCGATGTGCCCTATCTGGTCATGTCCCTCTGGATCGAGCGAACCGTGCGGCCGTCGGGCCCGAAACCGATCATGTGTCCGGTCGGAGCGCCGGCCAGCTTCGTCGCCCGGATGCTCGATCTGTTCGCCGACGACATCGCACTGCGGTGGCCCATGTTGGCATTGCGGTGCCCGAGGTCATGTCGACGATGGTTGCTCTGGCGTCGATGCCGCGGTTGGTGTGGACGTCTCCTGGCGGAAGGGTCGTCATGTCCGCGGTGGCGGTCTGTCACGAACCGGTCGACGCCGTCGCCTACCGGGTGGACACGCCCGATGGGGCGATCGTGGTGTCCGGGGACGCGCGGGTCTGTGCCGAGGTCGAGCCGCTGACGGCCAATGGATCCGTCGTCGTCGTCCACGAAACATGCCGGCACTCGGCGCTGACCGATGTCATCGCCGTGCCGGTCGCCGAGACGAACTTCAGCGATTGCACCGACACCGTCGAACTCGGCGCTATAGCCGACCGGACCCGCATTCCCACCCGGACCTCACCCACCCGATTCTCCCCTTTGCAACGACTGCCGAGGAGGACGCCTTCGAGTCCGACACGCGTGCTGGCGGCTACAGCGGCCAGGTAGCGTCGAGGCCGATATGACCACCGTCGCCCTCGGTACCGGTTGACAGGCGGGACCGGGCCCTGCCCTGAATTCTGAAGGGCAATCTAAGTGATACTGCCGAGGTGGCCGGCTGACCCGATCCGCGTGGTTTGAGACAGGAAATCGCCGCTGAACAGGAAGTTCGCGCCCCGCAGACGTGAACGTGCCTGCCAGGTACCCAGTTCACGCGTTGGTAACACTGCAGTGACCGTGCCGAAATCCTCACGCTGCATTGTGTGAACCGGCAGAGCGAATCTGCCTGCCTTGGCTCCCGTCGACCCGTCCCGCAGGGGATCGGAGGGCAGGAAGCAGTCAACGCACGAGGCATCTGAGGAGAGGAGCACCCAGCAGTGCTAGCAGCAAACCTGGTATTGATCCCGTACCCGTCCTGGCTCAATCCGGCGGACAACACGTGGCAGTTGGTGGCCGCGACGTTCGTCGGACTGATGAGCCTGCCGGCCCTGGCGGTGCTCTATGCGTCGCTCGTCCAGAAGAAGTGGGCGGTCAACGTCATGGCCATGATGTTCGCGGGCTTCTCGCTCGTCATGGTCTGTTGGTTCCTCTACGAGTACAAGTTGGGCTTCGGAGCCAACTCGTGGGGTGGTGGAATCAAGGGTGGTGTTCCCACCGAGGTGGGAAGAGGAGGATGGACACAGTTCATCGACAACTTCTGGGGCAAGCCCGGACCCATCACGAGTTCATTGGGTGAACAGGGCCAAGCTACCTCTGCGGCCAACACCGCGATCCCGTATCACTTCCCGACGTCGACGCTGGCCTACTTCCAGTTCGTGTTCGCGGCCATCACCCCGCTCCTGTTCATGGGTAGCGTGCTAGGCCGGATCAAGTTCAGCGCCTGGTGCCTGCTGGTGCCACTGTGGTCGACCTTCGTCTACAGCGTCGATGCTTTCCTCCTTTGGGGCGGCGGCTACTTCGCCCAGGAGGGTGCGCTCGACTACTCCGGCGGGTACGTGATCCACATGTCGGCCGGCGTGTCCGGGTTTGTGGCCGCTTGGGTCCTCGGACCACGGCTCCTCCGAGACAGACAGCACGCCATCCCGAACAATCTGGTCATGGCCGGGGTCGGGGCGGGCATCCTGTGGCTCGGCTGGAATGGCTTCAACGGTGGTGACCCGTACTACGCAGGTGCGGACGCCGCTGCGGCCGTCGTGAACACCAACCTGGCCACGGCCACTGGTGTCATCGTCTGGATCGCCATGGACGCCTGGCTCTCCAAGGAGAAGAAGCCCACCTTCCTCGGTGGCGTGAACGGCATGATCTGCGGCCTCGTCGGGATTACTCCGTGCGCCGGATGGGTCAACGGACAGGGCGCCATCTACATCGGTGGCATCTGCACCGTCGTCGTGTGGTTCGCCTGGAACTTCCTCTCCAAGGTCAAGCCCTTCTCGAAGGTGGACGATGCCCTTGGCGTCATCTACACCCACGGAATGGCCGGCCTCCTCGGCGGCCTACTCCTCGGGCTCTTCGCCGACCCGGGCATGATCCAGTTCCCGTGCGGTGCCGCTTCGGTTCCGCTGACCTACGCACCGACGTCAACCGCGTGTGCGCCGTTTAGCGTCAGTGGCCTGATCTACACGGGTTCGGCCCACCAGCTGTGGGAACAGTTCCGGGCTGCGGTGTGGGTCATCCTCTGGTCCGCCGTCGTCACCTTCATCCTCATGAAGCTGATCGGTCTGGTCCTTCGGGGTGCCCGGTACAAGGATGAGGTCCTCGAGGTCGGCGACCTCGCCATCCACGGCGAGGAGGCCTTCCCGGCCGAATCCCTCGCCGAGCGGGTGGGAGCCATGTCGATGGCCGGGGACTCCAGCTCCAAGTCGGGGTCAGGGGAGACCGAAGAGGAACCGGTGTGACCGGGTCCGCACCGGCTTCGCCGGCAGCAGACTGGACAACAACGGTTACGACAAGGAGACATGCAGAATGAAACTGATCGTGGCGGTGCTCAAGCCGTTCAAGCTCGATGAAGTCAAGGAGGCCCTCAAGGCCCTCGGCGTCCACGGGATGACCCTCACGGAGGCCCAAGGGTTCGGGCGCCAGCGGGGACACACCGAGGTCTACCGGGGTGCCGAGTACGAGGTCGAGTTCGTGCCGAAGATCCGGCTCGAGGTCGTCGTCGACGATGCCCAGGTCGACGAGGTGGCCAACGCCATCGTCGATGTCGCAGGCACCGGGAAGATCGGAGACGGCAAGGTGTGGATCCTTCCTGTCGAAGAGATCATCCGGGTCCGCACGGGCGAGCGGGGTGTGGACGCCCTATAGGCGTCCCACCTCACGGGCCCATTGGGCCCACAAGACCCTGTCGGGGGAAGCCCCCCTCCCCTCGACAGCGCAGTACCCGCTGGATCCCCCCTCCGGCGGCGGAACAGTACGAGTGGCCGACCCCATCAGGTCGGCCACTCGTCACGTCCGGGGTGCTGTTGCTCGGCTCCTCGGCGCCCGCCGCACCCAGTCGTGCGGGAGTCAGCCGGCCTGGAGGCGGACGACTTCGGCTGCCGCCGCAGCCGAAGCGGGATCCCCCAGGAAGCCGTGCGACACGATCGACAGGTCGTCGGCCAGCATGTAGCGGTAAGGGATACCCGTGGGGATCTCGAGGTCGACGATGTCCGCGTCGCTGATGCCCTCGATGTGCTTGCGCAGCGCCCGAAGGCTGTTGCCGTGGGCGACGACCAGCACGGCCCCGCCCCGGCGTCCTTCGGCCAGCAGATCGGGCACGATGGCATCGGCCCAGTACGGCACCGTCCGGGCCACCACGTCGGCCAGGCACTCGGTGAGCGGCAGCGCGTCGGCGGGCACGTCGCGGTAGCGGGGGTCTCCCGACGGATCGTGGGCGTCGCCCCGCTCGACCGGCGGTGGCGGAGTGGCGTAGCTGCGACGCCACTCCTTTACCTGGGCGGCTCCGTGCCTGGCCGTGGTTTCCTTCTTATCGAGTCCCTGGAGTGCGCCATAGTGACGCTCGTTGAGCCGCCAGTGCCGGTGCACCGGGAGCCAGGATCGGCCGGCAACGTCGAGGGTGAGGTTGGCGGTCCGGATGGCCCGGGTAAGTAATGAGGTGTGGACCACCTGCAAATCGAGTTCGGGGTCGGCGGCCAGCAGTGCACCGGCGGCCCGGGCCTCCTCCTCGCCCTGGGCGGTGAGGTCCACGTCAAACCAGCCAGTGAAGAGATTCTCGGCGTTCCAGAGCGACTGACCGTGGCGGAGGAGCACGAGCTGAGGCATGGATCGAGCGTATCCCGGAGCCGTTCGAACAGTAATCACTACAATTGTGCAGGAAACTTGACATGAAAGCACTCAACTTTGCTATAGTTGAATCCGGAGACGACGGCCCGACATCAGATGTCCAGAATGGACGGGTCGGCGGCAACGCCGCACAAGTCGAGGGCGCCGAGAGGCGCCGGAAGCAACCCGCAGAAGCAGACAGCAGGACACGGAACCACACGCAAGCCCGGGGCCCGCAGAGGGCGAGGGAGTAGGAGGCAACACGATGGCCAAAGCCGTAGGTATCGATCTCGGGACCACCAACTCGGTGGTCTCCGTACTGGAGGGTGGCGAGCCCGTCGTCATCCCGAACGCCGAGGGCGGACGCACCACGCCGTCCGTGGTCGGTTTCGCCAAGTCCGGCGAGGTTCTCGTCGGTGAGGTGGCCAAGCGCCAGGCCATCACCAACCCGGACCGGACCATCCGGTCGGTCAAGCGCCACATGGGCACGTCCTGGACCGTCGACATCGACGGCAAGGCCTACACGCCCCAGGAGATCTCTGCCCGCATCCTGGGCAAGCTGAAGCGCGACGCCGAGGCATTCCTGGGCGACACCGTCAGCCAGGCCGTCATCACCGTGCCGGCCTACTTCGACGACGCCCAGCGGACGGCCACCAAGGAGGCGGGCGCCATCGCCGGCCTCGAGGTGCTCCGCATCATCAACGAGCCCACCGCGGCCGCCCTCGCCTACGGCCTCGACAAGGAAGGCGCCGACCAGACCGTCCTCGTATTCGACCTCGGTGGCGGCACCTTCGACGTGTCGGTCCTCGACATCGGCGACGGGGTGTTCGAGGTCAAGTCGACCTCGGGCGACTCACAGCTCGGTGGCGACGACTGGGACCAGAAGGTCATCGACTGGTTGGTGAAGACGTTCAAGGACACCGAAGGCGTCGATCTTTCCGCAGACAAGATGGCCACCCAGCGCCTCCAAGAGGCGGCCGAGAAGGCCAAGATCGAGCTGTCCTCGGTCCAAGAGACCCAGATCAACCTGCCGTTCATCACGGCCACGTCCGAGGGTCCCAAGCACCTCGACGTCAAGCTGACGCGGGCCCAATTCAACGAACTCACCGCCGACCTGGTCGAGCGGTGCAAGAGTCCCTTCGATCAGGCCATCGCCGACTCGGGGCTGAGCAAGTCCGACATCGACCACGTGGTCCTCGTAGGCGGATCGACCCGCATCCCGGCGGTCCAGGACCTGGTCCAGTCGCTGACCGGCAAAGAGGCCCACAAGGGCGTCAACCCGGACGAGGTGGTGGCCATCGGTGCCGCCGTCCAGGCCGGCGTGCTGAAGGGCGAGGTCAAGGACGTCCTACTCCTCGATGTGACCCCGCTGTCGCTGGGCATCGAAACCAAGGGTGCGGTCATGCACCGCCTCATCGAGCGCAACACCACCATCCCGACCAAGCGGAGCGAGGTGTTCACCACCGCCGACGACAATCAGCCCTCGGTCGAGGTCCATGTGCTCCAGGGCGAGCGCGAGATGGCGATGTACAACAAGACCCTGGGCAAGTTCCAGCTGGTCGACCTTCCTCCGGCTCCCCGGGGCGTTCCGCAGATCGAGGTCACCTTCGACATCGACGCCAACGGCATCGTCCACGTGTCGGCCAAGGACCGGGCGACCGGCAAGGAGCAGTCGATGACCATCACCGGACAGTCGTCGTTGGCCAAGGACGACATCGAGCGCATGGTGAAGGACGCCGAGGCCCATGCCGAGGACGACCGCAAGCGCAAGGAGGAGGCGGAAGTACGCAACAACGCCGACTCCCTTGTGTATCAGACGGAGAAGCTGCTGAAGGACCAGGGCGAGAAGTTCGAGGGTGACGAGAAGGAGAAGGTCGAAGCCGCCTTGACCAGCCTTAAAGAGGCCCTGGCCGGTAGCGACGTCGAGGCCATCAAGACGTCGACCGAGACCCTTCTGTCCGCCAGCCAGTCGTTCAGCCAGCGCCTCTATGAAGAGGCGGCCAAGGAGAGCGCGTCGGCCCCGGGCGGCGAGGTGCCGGCCGAGGAGGCGAACGACGACGAGGTGGTCGACGCCGAGATCGTCGATTCCGAGGACTGATCGTCGATGACGATCGGAGACGGGTCACGTAACGGTGACCATGGTGACGGGGCGGGGGCCGACGAGGTCCCCGCCACTGGATCCGACGACAGTGCACCCGACCACATGGCGCACGGCCGCCCGCTGCAGGACGCCGAGGTGCGTGGCGACGAGGTGGTTGACGCCGAAATAGTCGACTGGCCGGACGACGCGGTGGCGGATGCCGCCGATGCGGTCGAAGCCGACCCCCTCGAAGTGGCACAGGCCGAGCGTGACGAGTACCTCGACTCGCTCCGGCGTCTGCAGGCCGAGTTCGAGAACTACAAGAAGCGGGTGCTGAAGCAGCAGACCGAGCAGGTGGCCCGGGCGGCCGCCGGCCTGGTCGACAAGCTTCTCCCGGTGCTCGACGCCCTCGACCTGGCCACCGACCATGTCGGCGACGCCGACTCGGCCGAGGGCAAGGCCCTGGTGGCCGCCAACGGCCTGCTCCATGGGGTTCTGGCCAAGGAGGGCCTCGAGCGGATCGACCCGCTCGGCGAGGAGTTCGACCCGAACGCCCACGAAGCGGTGGGTCAGGTCCCCGCACCTGAGGGTGCCGACCCGACCGCCTCGGGCGAGCCCCGGGTGGCCCAGGTCATGCGGGCCGGCTACCGCTGGCACGGCACGGTGGTCCGGCCGGCCATGGTCATGGTTGAGAGCTAGTACGCCAAGAGCAGGAACGACAGTGACGGAGCAGTAGGACAGGGAAGAGACACGTGGCGCCGCAACGCGAATGGTTCGAAAAGGACTACTACAAGACCCTCGAGGTGCCGAGCACGGCCACCGCCAAGGAGATCACCAGCTCCTACCGGAAGCTGGCCAAGAAGCACCACCCGGACACCAATCCCGGCGACGACGAGTTGTTCAAAGAGATCACCGCGGCCTACGACGTCCTGGGTGACGCCGAGAAGCGCAAGGAGTACGACGAGGTCCGCACCCTGGGCCCGGCCACGGGAGGTTTCGGGGGCGGGTTCGGCAGCGGTGGCGGCTTCGGCGGCCAGGGCGGCTCCTACCGGGTGGATGATTCCGGCGACTTCAGCGACCTCTTAGGGGGACTGTTCGGCCGGGGCCGTCGCGGCGCCCAGCAGGCCGGTCCCCAGCGCGGCGCCGATGTCGAGACCGAGCTCCATCTCACGTTCGAGGACGCCGTCCGCGGTGTGACCACCTCGGTCAACGTGACCACCGATGCCCGCTGTCACACCTGTGGAGGCTCGGGCTCGGCCCCGGGCACCCGTCCCGACACCTGCCCGCGGTGCGGTGGCACCGGCACACTCCAGGACAATCAGGGGCTCTTCTCCCTCAGCCAGATCTGCCCGCAGTGCAGCGGCCGGGGCACCATCGTCACCCACCCCTGCCCCACCTGCGCGGGCAGCGGGGTCGAGCACCGCAACCGGTCGGTCAAGGTCCGCATTCCCGCCGGAGTGGAGGACGGCCAGCGCATCCGGGTCAAGGGCCGGGGTGCTGCCGGGCGCGGAGGCGGGCCCTCGGGCGACCTGTACGTCATCGTCCGGGTCGGCCGCCACAACCTGTTCGGCCGCAAGGGCCGCAACCTGACCCTGACCGTCCCGGTGGGCTACGCCGAGGCTGCCCTCGGCACCACCTTGACCGTCCCCACCCTGGAGGAGCCGGTCACGCTGCGGGTGCCGGAAGCCACGCCGTCAGGCCGGACGTTTCGGGTCAAGGGCCGCGGCGTCCCCGGGGGCAAGAAGTCGGCCACCGGCGACCTGCTGGTGACCATCGAGGTGGACGTTCCCACCGAACTGTCCGACGAGCAGCGGTCCGCTGTCGAGGAGCTGGCCAAGGTGATCGAGCCACCGTCGCGCAGCTGGTTGGGAGTCTCCGATGGCTGACGAGCGCCACAGCCGCGCCGTGTACGTCATCTCGGTGGCCGCCGAGCTGGCCGGAGTCCATCCCCAGACGCTGCGCGTCTACGAGCGCAAGGGTCTGCTCGACCCCAGCCGTACCGAAGGCGGCAGCCGCCGGTTCTCCGAGCAGGACCTCGAACGACTGGCCAAGATCCAGAGCCTGACCAACGAGGGAGTGAACCTGGAGGGCGTCCGCCGTGTCCTCGAGCTCCAGGACGAAGTGGCGCGGCTCGAACGTGAACTCGAGTCCACCCGCGCCGCGGCCCGCGAGGCGGTCGCCATCACCCACCGGCAGTACCGGCGGGAGTTGGTGCCGCTGTCCCAGCTGCCCGTCGCGACCCGGACCACCCGGCGTCCGCCACATGGAAACGGAGGAACACGATGAGCCTGAATCCTGAGCGTTGGACCTTGAAGACCCAGGAGGCCCTGGCCACCGCGGTCGAACGTGCCCGCGAGACCTCCAACGCCGAGGTCACCCCTGAGCACCTACTGGCCGCTGTCCTCGATCAGCCCGACGGGATCGCCGGGCCGATCCTGACCCGAGTGGGCGTGGAACCGGCCGTTGTCCGGTCGCGCATCGCTGACACGCTTAGTCGCCTGCCCCAGGCGTTCGGAGGAGCCGAGCCCACCATCGACCGCGACCTGCGCGAGGGCCTCGAGGCAGCCGACCGCCAACGGATCGACATGGGTGACGAGTACCTGTCGGTCGAGCACATCCTGCTGGCGCTGGCCGATCGCCTGGGCGTCGAGCGTGACGTCCTGTTCCAGGCACTGCGCGACGTGCGGGGCAGTCACCGCGTGACCTCCCAGAACCCCGAGGAGACCTTCCAGGCCCTCGAGAAGTACGGGCGGGATCTCACCGCACTGGCCCGCCAGGGGAAGATGGACCCGGTCATCGGCCGCGACGAAGAGGTCCGGCGGGTCATCCAGGTGCTGTCCCGGCGCACCAAGAACAATCCGGTCCTGATCGGCGAGCCCGGTGTGGGCAAGACGGCCATCGTCGAGGGCCTGGCCCAGCGGATCGTCGAGGGCGACGTGCCCGAGGGCCTCCAGGGCAAGCGGGTCATCAGCCTGGACATGGGCTCGATGGTCGCCGGGGCCAAATACCGGGGCGAGTTCGAGGAGCGGCTGAAGGCCGTCCTGAAGGAGATCAGCGACGCCGAGGGCGAAGTGATCACCTTCATCGACGAACTCCACACCATTGTGGGAGCGGGTGCCGCCGAAGGCGCCATGGACGCCGGCAACATGATCAAGCCGATGCTCGCCCGCGGTGAGCTGCGTCTCATCGGGGCCACCACCCTCGACGAGTACCGCAAGTACATCGAGAAGGACGCGGCCTTGGAGCGCCGGTTCCAGCAGGTGTTCGTGCCACCGCCGTCGGTCGAGGACACCATCGCCATTCTGCGCGGCTTGAAGGAGCGGTACGAGGTCCACCACGGCGTCCGCATCCAGGACGCGGCACTGGTGGCTGCGGCCGTGCTGTCGGACCGTTACGTGACCGGCCGGTTCCTGCCCGACAAGGCCATCGACCTCATGGACGAGTCGGCCAGCCGGCTGCGCATCGAGATCGACTCCATGCCTACCGAACTCGACGTGGTCACCCGTCGGATGCGCCAGCTGGAGATCGAGCGGATGGCCCTGGCCAAGGAGACCGACCCGGCGTCGGCCGAGCGGCTGGCCCGACTGGACGAGGAGATGGCCAACCTGACCGAGCAGGCCTCGGCCATGACCGCGCACTGGCAGGCCGAGAAGGAGGCCATCGACACCATCCGGTCCCTCAAGACCCAGCTCGAGCAGAACCGTAGCGATGCCGAGCGTCTCAGCCGCGAAGGCGACCTGGCCGAGGCGTCCGAGATCACCTACGGGATCATTCCCGAGCTCGAGCGTCAGATCGAGGAGGCCACGGCCGCCCTCGACGAGCTCCAGAAGACGCAGCGCTTCCTGAAAGAGGAGGTGGACGCCGAGGACGTGGCCGAGGTGGTCAGCCGGGCCACCGGCGTGCCGGTCAGCCGGCTGCTCGAGGGCGAGGTGGAGAAGCTGGTCCGGATGGAGGACGCCTTGCACGCCCGGGTGGTCGGCCAGGACGAGGCGGTGTCGGCCGTGTCCAACGCCATCCGTCGCAGTCGGGCCGGCCTGTCCGATCCCGACCGGCCCATCGGGTCGTTCCTGTTCATGGGACCGACAGGGGTGGGCAAGACCGAGCTGGCCCGGGCGCTGGCCGACTTCCTCTTCGACGACGCCAAGGCCATGATCCGGATCGACATGAGCGAGTACATGGAGCGCCACTCCGTCGCCCGGCTCGTCGGGGCCCCTCCCGGCTACGTCGGCTACGAGGAGGGTGGCCAACTCACCGAGGCCATCCGTCGACGCCCCTACGCGGTGGTGCTCCTCGATGAACTCGAGAAAGCCCACCCGGATGTGTTCAATACGCTGCTCCAGGTCCTGGAGGACGGCCGGCTGACCGACGGCCAGGGCCGAACGGTCGACTTCACCAACACCGTGCTGATCATGACCTCCAACATCCCGGGTGAGCCCATCGAGCACTTCAAGCCGGAGTTCGTGAACCGGATCGACGAGATCGTCCGCTTCCACCCCCTGTCCGAGGCCGACCTCAACCGGATCGTGACCATCCAGTTCCAGGGGTTGCGCAGTCGGCTGGCCGAGCGCCGCCTGACCCTGGTGGTCACGCCGCCTGCCGAGAAGCTACTGGCCCACGAAGGATTCGATCCCGATTTCGGAGCCCGGCCGCTGCGACGGGTGATCCAACGCCAGGTCGAGGACCCGCTGGCCCTCGCCCTCCTGGAAGGCCGTTACCCGGAGGGGTCGACGGTCACCGTTGACGCCAAGGACGGTGCCATCGTCCTGGTGTGAAGCGCCCCCGGTCAGCGGCCCTCCGGTCCGGCGTCACCCCTTGTAGGTGGCGGCCGATCCGGACGAGTCGACCAGGGCGCAGAATGTCGTGGTCGGACAGCTGATCCTTGCCGCGGCCTGGGTCCCGTCGTGCAGCACCGGCTGCGGCCGGCTCCAGCTGCCCGACTGCCAGACCGAGACCGAGCCGTCGGACCGGGCCACCGCGCAGTGGGAAGCCGTGGCACACGACACGGAGTACGTCAGGGAGCCGACGCCGGGCATGGACTGGGCCATCGTCCACATCGATCCGTCGAAGACCAGGGCGTGCCCGGTCAGGTCGAGGGCCATGCAGAAGGTCGTCGTCGGGCACGACACGGAGTGCAGCACCGACTGGCCGGGGGAGGAGTTCCGAGTCCAGGTCGCCCCGGTAAGCATCGCGATGTCGCCATCGGCCGACACCACCACACAGAAGGTGGGCGAGACGCAGGTGATGTCCTGGACCGGTTTGGTGGCCGTGCCGTCATCCACGTGTGTCTCGTGGCCCCAGGTCGTGCCGTTGAAGGTGGTGACCACGCCGGCGGTGTTGACCGAGGCGCAGAATGTCGGCGACGTGCATGACACCCGGTACTCACCACCGGTCGGGCTCGACGGGGCCAGTCCGGCGGCGGACGAGATCGTCCAGGCGGTCCCGTTGAAGACCACTGCCCGCTGGTCGGCCAAGGTCATGCAGAACGTCGGCGACGCGCAGGACACGCTGTCCAGGGTGTTGCCGGGTGTCACCGGCCGGGGCTTCGACCAGGTGGCGCCGTTCCATCCGATGGCGTTGCCGGACTCGTCGACGGCTTGGCAGAACGAGCTCGACGTGCACGACACCCCGTAGATGCTCGAGTAGCCGGGAAGGTTGGTCGACGGCTCAGGGTGGGCGACGGTCCAGGTGCCCGACGCGGTGGCGGGAGACGAGCTCCCGCCACAGGCTGCTGTGGCAAGGGACACGACGAGGGCGGCGAGAGCTGCCCAACGGCGGGGCCACCGCTCCCTCCGCTGTGGTGCCCGGCTGTCCATGGTGCCCGCCCTGATCTGGTCGTCCGCCTGTGGGCGCGAGGGCCGCCCCGTTGCGAACTCTAGGTGGGGTGGGTGCCCGGAGCGGGCCTCACCAGGGAATATCGACAGACGAGGCGGTCGACACCGGCCCGTCCGGCACTGGCCTGCGGTCCGTTCCTCGGGGGGAACCCGGCGCGGCGCCTTCGAGAAACGGCGAACGCAGCTGGGACCAGAACGATGTTCGCCAATTTCGGAATTCGGTCGCTGAGGTCCTCTCCCATGGCCACCCACCCCTCGGAGGGCCCCCGGCCATCGGGCTACACTGGTGCGTAATCCGCATTCTCGACGGAGGAGTGACGCGTGCCGGCAACCGTAGTGGTCGGGACCCAATGGGGTGATGAAGGCAAGGGCAAGCTCACCGACCTCCTGGCCAAGGAGATGGAGCTGGTGGTCCGCTACCAGGGCGGCCACAACGCCGGTCACACGATCGTGGTGGACGGCGAGACGTTCGCCCTGCAGTTGGTGCCCAGCGGCATCCTCTACCCCCACATCACCCCGGTCATCGGGAACGGTGTGGTCGTCGACCCGACGGTCTTGCTGGCTGAGGTCGACGTACTCGAGTCCAAGGGCATCGACACCTCGAACCTGCTGGTCAGCGGCAATGCCCATCTGATCATGCCGTACCACCACGAACTCGATCAGCTGGCCGAGCGGTACCTCGGAAAGAACAAGCTGGGCACCACCAAGCGCGGTATCGGCCCGGCCTACGCCGACAAGTCGTCCCGCGTGGGCCTCCGCGTCCAGGACCTCCTGGACCCGAAGATCTTCCGCCAGAAGCTCGATGTGGTCCTGAAGGAGAAGAACCAGGTCCTGGCCAAGGTGTACAACCGCCTGCCGCTGTCGGCCGACGACATCTGCGAGCTCTATCTTGACCAGTTGGCCCCCCGGATCGGCCCGATGGTGGCCGACACGGTGGGCCTCGTGCACGATGCGCTCGAACGCGGCGCCAATGTGCTGCTCGAGGGGGCCCAGGCCACGTTCCTCGACCTCGACCACGGCACCTACCCCTTCGTCACCTCGTCCAACCCGGTGGCCGGCGGTGCCTGCACTGGTGCGGGCATCGGCCCGCGGTACATCGACGAGGTCATCGGCATCGCCAAGGCGTATGTGACCCGGGTGGGCAGCGGGCCGTTCCCGACCGAGTTGACCGACGAGATCGGCGACACCTTGGTCGACCGGGGCCACGAGTACGGGGTCAATACCGGTCGCCGGCGCCGCCCGGGCTGGTTCGACGCCGTCATGATGCGCCAGGCCGTGCGCCTCAACTCACTGTCCGAGGTGGCCCTGACCAAGCTCGACGTGCTCGACTCCTTCGACACGGTGAAGGTGTGCGTGGCCTATGAGGCCAATGGCGAGCGGTTCACCCACCCGCCGTACCACCAGTCGGTGTTCCACCAGGTCACTCCCGTCTACGAGGAGCTTCCCGGTTGGAAGTCGGACATCTCGGGGGCCACAGAGATCGGTGACCTGCCCCAGGCGGCACGCGACTACGTACACTTCCTGGCCGAGCAGATCGGCGTGCCGGTCCGGCTCGTCGGCGTGGGCCCCGGCCGCGAGCAGTTCGTCCGCTTCGTCGCATGAGCGGGGGGGCTCCCTCGGGCTCGTCCCCGGTGTCCGGCCGGATCCGCACCGTCTGCGTCGTAGGCTCCGGCGGGCGTGAGCACGCGCTGGCCCTGGTGTTGGCGCGCTACGCCGATGTGGTCGTCACCCCGGGCAACCCGGGCATCGACGGCCGCTCACCCGAAGGCCACTCGCTCACCAGCGTGCCCACCGCCCCCGAGGAACTCGAGGCCGACCTGTTCGTCATCGGACCGGAGGCGCCGCTGGTCGACGGACTCGCCGACCGTCTGCGGGCCCAGGGCAAACTGGTCTTCGGCCCCGGAGCCGACGGCGCCCGGATCGAGGGGTCAAAGGCCTTCATGAAGGAGCTGCTGGACGAGGCCGGCGTGCCGACGGCCCGGTTCGGAGTGTTCACCGAGATCGGGCCGGCGGTCAGGTTCCTGCGCTCGCTGGCGGGACCATGGGTGGTGAAGACCGACGGCCTGGCCGCCGGCAAGGGCGTGCTGGTGACCGACTCGCTGGCCGAGGCCGAAGGCGACGTGGCCGCCAAGCTGTCGGGCGACGCCTTCGGGACGGCCGGGCAGCGGGTGGTCATCGAGGAAGGTCTGACCGGGCCCGAGTGCTCGCTGCTGGTGTTGTGCGACGGCGAGCGGCTGGCCGCCCTGGCTCCGGCCCAGGACTTCAAGCGCCGCGACGACGGCGACGGCGGGCCCAACACCGGGGGCATGGGTGCCTTTTCGCCCGTGCCGTCGATCGACCAGGAGCTGGTCGATTCGTTGGTTGCCGAGGCCGTGGCCCCGGTGGTGGCCGCGCTGCGCCGTCGGGGGATCGACTACCGCGGCGTGCTCTATGCCGGCTTGATGCTCACTCCCTCGGGCCCGAAGGTCCTCGAGTTCAACGTCCGCTTCGGCGACCCCGAGACCCAGGTCGTCCTGCCCCGGTACGACGGCGATCTGGGTGAGCTTTTGGCCGAGGCGGCCGCGGGCCGCCTGTCCACGAGGCCGCGGTTCATCACCGACCCGGCCGTCTGCGTGGTGCTGGCGTCCGAGGGCTACCCCGACGCACCCCGGACCGGCGACCGGGTCGCCGGAGTCGACGATGCCGCGGCCCTGCCCGGGGTGATCGTGTTCCACGCCGGCACCCGCTCCGATCCGGCGACCGGTGGCGTCGTCACCTCGGGAGGCCGGGTCCTCGGCGTGACCGCCCTCGGCGTCACGGTCGACCAGGCCCGGGCCCGCGCCTACGCCGGAGTAGCCGCCATCACGTGGCCCGGCATGCAGCACCGCACCGACATCGCCCTCGGGGCGGCCACTGAGGATGTGGTCCCTGTCCCCACCCCGAATCCGAACCCGAAAGCAGAGGCAGCACGATGATCCCCCGCTACGCACCGAAGGAGATGGCCGCGCTCTTCTCCGACGAGGCCAGGTTCGCCATGTGGCTCCGTGTCGAGCTGCTGGCCACCGACGGCTGGGTGGAGATCGGCGATGTGCCCGGCGACGCCGCCGAGTTCTGCCGGGCCCACGCCCCCGAGATCGACGCCGCCTTCGTCGAAGCGGTGGATGAGCGCGAGCGGGTGACCGACCACGACGTGGCCGCTTTCGTCGACGTGGTCCAAGAGGCCATCGGTCAACCCCAGGGGTCATGGATCCACTACGGGCTCACATCCTCCGACGTGGTCGACACCGCCCTGTGCGCAACCCTCACCCGGGCCGCCGACCTGCTCATCGAGGCGGGCACCGATCTGGTGCGGGCGTGCAAGGCACGGGCGCTCGAGGCAATCGACGTGCCCGTGACCGGGAGGACCCACGGCATGCACGCCGAGCCCACAACGTTCGGGGCCAAGTTCGCCCTGTGGGCACTGCAGGCCGACCGCGACGTGCAGCGCCTGCGGGCTGCCCGCGAGCGAGTGGCTGTGGGCAAGTTGTCGGGTGCGGTCGGGACGTTCTCCAATATCGACCCCCGGGTGGAGGCCCATGTGTGCACGTCCCTAGGTCTCGTCCCGGTGCCGGCCACCCAGGTGGTGGCGCGCGACCGGCATGCCGAGTACCTGTGGGCGTGCGCGTCGGTGGGGGCGACCATCGAGTTGATCGCCACCGAGATCCGTCACATGGCCCGCAGCGAGCTGGGCGAGGTGGAGGAACCATTCAAGCCGGGCCAGAAAGGCAGCTCGGCCATGCCCCACAAGCGCAACCCGATCCTGTCGGAGCGACTGTGCGGGCTCGCCCGGGTGCTGCGCGGCTACCAGTCGGCCGGACTCGAGGACGTGGCCCTATGGCACGAGCGGGACATCTCCCACAGTTCGGTCGAGCGGGTGGTGCTGCCCGACGCCAGCATGCTGACCCTCTACATGCTCCAGAAGACGAAGGGCCTGGTCGAGGGCCTGGTCCTCCACCCCGAGCGGGCGCTCGCCACCCTCGTGGATGGGAGCTACGGGCTGGTGTTCAGCCAGTCGGTGCTCCTGGCTCTGGTCAGCGGCGGTCTCAGCCGTGACGCCGCTTACCGGATCGTTCAACGGGACGCCCGGGCGGCCTGGGAGGAGGGTCGCAGCTTCCGGGCCGTCCTCGACGCCGACCCCGAGGTGACCCTGTCGGCCGCCGAGCTCGACGCCGCCTTCGACCTGTCCCGTACCCTGCGCCACGTCCACCGTTTCACCGATGCCTTGGAGGAGCTCGTTCCATGACCCCGTCCCCCCTGCCCCTGTTGTCGTCCGGCAAGGTCCGCGAGCTGTACGACGCCGGCGATGGCCGCCTGCTCATGGTGGCCTCCGACCGGATCTCGGCGTTTGACGTGATCATGGCCGAGCCGATCCCGGACAAGGGCCGGGTGCTGACGGCCATGACGGCAGCCTGGCTGGAGGAGCTGGCCGACCTGGCGCCCAACCACCTCATCAGCGCCGACACCGCGGAGTTCCCCGAGGGGGCAGCCTTCCTGCCCGGGGGTCTCGACGAGCTGGCCGGACGGTCGATGCTGGTGCGGAAAGCCGACATGCTCGACATCGAGTGCATCGTGCGCGGCTACCTGGCCGGGTCGGCCTACAAGGAGTACGAGCGCTCCGGCACCGTCCACGGCATGGCCATGCCGGCTGGGCTGCTGCACGCTCAGGCACTGCCCGAGCCCATCTTCACCCCGTCGACCAAGGCCACCGAAGGCCACGACCTCAACATCGGGATCGACGAGGCCGCGGACATCGTGGGCAAGGAGGCCGCCGATGCCGCGTCGGAGCTCTGCCTGGCCGCGTACTCGCGGGCCGCAGCCCGGGCCGTGGAGGTGGGCATCGTGATCTGCGACACCAAGTTCGAGCTCGGCTACATCGACGGCGAGCTCTCGCTGTGCGACGAGGTCCTCACCCCGGACTCGTCGAGGTTCTGGCCGGCCGACGACAGCGCACCGGGCAGCAATCCGCCCTCATTCGACAAGCAGCCGTTGCGTGACTGGTTGGAGGACCAACCGTGGGACAAGCAACCGCCGCCGCCGGTGCTGCCGACGGAGATCGTAGAGGCCACGTCGACCCGGTACGTGGCTGCCTACGAGCGAGTCTGCGGGCGTTCGCTGGGTGACTGGTACGGTGCCTGACATGGCCGCCTCCCGTCAGTTCTCGGTGCAGGTCGAAGTGCTTCTGCGCGATGGCATCGCCGACCCCCAGGGGGCCACGATCGAGCGGGCGCTGCCCGCCCTCGGCCTCGGTGGTGTGACCGCCGTCCGGGCCGGCAAGTCATTCCGGTTCGACCTGGCGGCGTCCGACGAGTCCGACGCCCTGGCCCAGGCCACGGTGGTGGCCGACCGGTTGTTGGCCAACCCGGTTATCGAGGAGTCACAAGTGACGGTCCGGCCGGTCACAAGGGCGCGCTGATGGCCCCCCGGGTCGGCGTGGTCCTCTTCCCGGGGACGAACTGTGAGCACGACGCCGTCCAGGCCGTCGAGCGACTCGGCGGCTCCGCCGACCTGATCTGGCACGGTGCCACCACAGCTGCCGGCTACGACGCCCTGATCCTGCCCGGTGGATTCGCCCACGGCGACTACCTACGGCCCGGTGCCATCGCCCGGTTCTCACCGGTCATGGACACCGTCGCCGCCTTCGCCCACGACGGCGGCCCGGTCGTCGGGATCTGCAACGGCTTCCAGGTATTGACCGAAGCCGGCCTACTGCCCGGCGCCCTGCAGAAGAACCGGGGACTTCGCTTCCTCTGCACCACGGCCACCCTGCGGGTCGAGCAGGACGACACCGCTCTGACCGCGGGCGTCCCGGTCGGTACCGAGCTGGCCATCCCCATCAACCACTTTGAGGGCAACTACACCTGCGACGCGGCCACGCTGGCCCAGCTGCGGGACGAGGGGCGCATCGTGCTCCGCTACGTCGACAACCCGAACGGCTCGGTCGACGACATCGCCGGCGTCTGCAACGCCGGCCGCAATGTGGTCGGCCTCATGCCCCATCCCGAGCGCGCTTCGGACCCGCTGCTCGGCTCCGAGGACGGCGTGGTGCTTCTCGATGCACTGCTGCGCACCGCCGGCGCGGCGGCGTCCGCTGCTTGAGCAACGGACGCCGGTCCCAACGCGGGTCTGACCGGTTCGGGACGGTCAGTTCGTCATTCGGTCGAGCATTGTCCCTCCGGCGAGGGCGGTGGGCTCCCGGAAGGGGGCCCGACCCGCTCAGCTGCGTGAGCGGGGGATCTTGGCCTGCTGGAGCACCGAGGCGCTCACGCCGACGGTGCGCCACGCCGAGTAGGAGATGCCCTTGCGCTCGCCGTACTGGCGGGCGACCTTGACGAAGGTCTTCTCCAGGGCGGCCAGGTCGACGACGTCACCGCTGTGGGCCAGCTCAGCCTCGAGTCGCTGCTTCTCCTCGACCAGGTGGAGCCGGTTCAGCGGCTCGGCCTCGGGCAGGGCGGCCTCGATAGTGGCCAGCCGCTTGCGGATCGAGTCCGGAGTTCGCTTGCGGCCGCGGCGGGGCTTGGTCGACTCGAGCGCCTCGAGGTATTGGCGGACGATGCGACCCTCCTCACGACCCTTGGCCAGCGCGGCCTTGTGGTCGGCGGACATCGGGGTCTTCTTGCGGGACTTGGTGGCGGTGGCAGCTGACATGTTCTCACGGTTCCTGAGTTGGGCATTTAGGACAAATCGGTACGGTACTACTTCGGCAATGCTAGTAAACACCATCCGCTCTCTTAAGGAAAGTCGCGGCGCGACTCCTGCGAAGTTCGGTCAGTGGTCCGACGAGGACGGACGAGGTCGACAGAGGATTCCCGCCGCCGTCCATTGGTACAATTCTTGCCGCCCGCACCCACGAAAGACACCTGGAATCCTTGCCCTCCACAACGCCCGTTGCGCCCCTCATAGGACTAATTCGGAGTTGTATCCGGAACCATTGCGCGACCCTGGCGAACGTGGTGCGCGGCGCCGGCTGCCGGACGCTTCGGGGCATCGGGATCGATGCCGCCGGCAGGTAACCTGCAGGCCATGGATGCGAGCAGAGTCGAGCAGGCCGACCTGGTGACCGACACGGGGGAGCCGCTGCACCGTGCGCTCGGCCTGACCGACGCAGAGCGTGACGAAGTGGAAGGCATCCTGGGCCGGTCGCCCAACCACCTGGAGCTGGCCTTGTTCGCCGTGATGTGGAGCGAGCACTGCTCCTACAAGTCGTCGCGCATCCACCTGAAGCGGCTGCCTACTGAGGGTCCCCATGTCCTGGTGGGGCCGGGCGAAAATGCCGGTGTCATCGACGCAGGCGACGGGATCGCCGTGGCCATTCGGATCGAGTCCCACAACCACCCGTCGGCTATCGAGCCGTATCAGGGTGCGGCCACCGGGGTGGGCGGAATCCTCCGCGACATCTTCACCATGGGTGCCCGCCCGATCGCCGTCATGGACCCCCTGTTCTTCGGCGACCCGACCGAGGCCAAGCAGCAGTGGCTGATCGAGGGCGTGGTGGCCGGCATCTCCGGCTACGGCAACTCGGTCGGGGTGCCGACGATCGGGGGTGAGCTCACCTTTGACCCCTGCTACTCGCAGAACCCCCTGGTCAATGTGCTGTGCATGGGTGTGCTGCCCACCGATCGGTTGGTTCTGGGCCAGGCGTCAGGCCCGGGCAATCTGGCCGTGCTGCTCGGTTCGTCTACCGGGCGCGACGGCATCGGCGGGGTCAGCGTGCTGGCCTCTGCCGGGTTCGGTGGTGGCGACGAAGCGGAGGAGGCGGCCAAGCGCCCGAGCGTCCAGGTCGGCGACCCCTACGAGGAGAAGCGGCTGATCGAGGCGTGTCTCGAGCTTCTGGACGCCAAGCTCGTCGTGGGCATCCAAGACCTCGGCGGAGCCGGACTCGTGTGCGCCACCAGCGAGACTGCCGCCCGGGGGGGTGTGGGCATGGACGTCGACGTGTCGGCCGTGCCCCGCCGAGAACCGGGGATGGCCGACTACGAGGTCATGACCTCCGAGAGCCAGGAGCGGATGCTGGCCATCGTCACCCCTGCGGACCTCGAGCGGGTCCAGCAGGTCTGCGCCAAGTGGGAGGTCCGGGCCGCGGTGGTCGGCAAGGTGACCGAGGCGCCCGACGGCGCCCCCGGGCGGCTCCGGATCCTGGACGGATTCGACGGCCCGGTCGTCGGCGACGTCCCGGCTGTCGCCCTCAGCGAGGATGCCCCGCTGTACCGTCGACCACTGGCCCGCCCGACCGACCAGGACGCGCGGCTGGCCGACGACCCGGGCAAGTTGGTCGCCCCGACGGACTGCGGCCACGACGTGCTGGCCCTGCTGGCCGACCCGTCGTGGGTCTATCGCCAGTACGACCACCAGCTGTTCCTGAACACGGTGGAGGGCCCGGGCGGGGACAGCGCTGTCTTGCGCCTGGCCGCCCCCGGCCTTCCGCCCTCCGAGCGGGGCATCGCCCTCACCACTGATTCCAACCCGGCCTGGTGCTCACTGGATCCGCGGCAAGGCACTATCGCCACCGTGGCCGAGGCCGCCCTCAACCTGGCCTGCTCGGGAGCCACCCCGAAGGCAGTGGTCAACTGCCTCAACTTCGGCAATCCCGAGCACCCTGAGGTGATGTGGCAGTTGTCCGAGGCCATCGACGGGATGTCGGAGGCCTGCCTGGCCCTCGGCCTGCCGGTCATCGGCGGCAACGTCAGCCTCTACAACGAGAGCTTCGGGAAGGACATCGACCCGACGCCGGTCATCGGGGCACTGGGCCTCATCGACCGTCTGGCCGCCCGGCCCCCTGGCGTCACCATGGTCGACGGCGGCACCCTGGTGCTACTGGATGCCAGCATCGGCCGTTCCGACATCGGGCACCACCGGTCGTCGCTGGCCGGGTCACGTTGGGCTATCGAGCTCCGCCGTCATCGCAATGGCACATTGCCGCCGATCGACCTTGCGGGCCATGGTCGCCTGGTCGACTTCGTGGCCGGCCTGGTGGCCGAGGGTGTAGCCGGGGGTGAAGGTCTGGTCCAGGGCATCCACGACGTGTCCGGCGGTGGCCTGGGCGTGGCCCTGGCCGAGCTGGCCGTGCGGTCGGGCATCGGCCTGCAGGTCTCTGGGGTGGCCGACCACCATGAGCTGTTCACCGAGGCTCCGTCGCGGGTCATCGTGTGCACCACCGACTCCCACCAACTGCTGTCGCGGGCGGCCGACGCCGGCGTGGGCTTCCGGGTGCTCGGCAGCGCTGGTGGCGACCGCATCGTGGTCGACGACCTGGTCGACGTGGGCGTGGCGCAGGCCGTCGACGCCTGGCGAGCCCGCCTGCCCGATCTCCTCGACGACCTGGCCCCGGTCACCATCTGACAGAGCGCCAGGTGGCCCGGCGGCGGGGTTCAGGCGGTCCGGGCCGCCTCGAGCTGGTCGAGCACCCGGTCGGACACCTTGAGATCCCCCGTCCCGGTCCCCACGTAGAGGTCGGGCTTGGTGGCCCCGTGGAAGTCGGAGCCACCGGTCGCCACCAGGCCGAAGCGGCGGGCCAGGTTGCCCAGGTCGGTCCGCATCTGGGGCGAGTACCGGCCGTAGACGGCCTCGAGGCCGCCGAGTCCGGCCTCGGCCATGTCCCGTACCATCCCGGCCAGGGCGTCGCCTTCCAGTCCCACCGTTGTCGGGTGGGCGAGCACAGCCACGCCGCCCGAGTCGCGGGCCAGACCGCATACGTCGGCCACCGTCAGACGGCCCTTCGGGATGTAGGCCGTACCGCCGTTGGCCAGGTAGCGCTCGAACGCCTCGTCGACCGAGCCGACGGCACCGATGTCGACCAGGGCCTGGGCGAAGTGGGGCCGGCCGATACCCTCGACGCTGCCGGCATGGGCGGCAACCATGGCGAAGGTGACCGGGAACCCGAGTTCGCCGAGGCGCTCGATGAGGGCCAGGTTACGGACGCCCCGGTCGTCGCGGAGCCGGTCGAGCTCGAGACCGAGCGGGCTGGTCGGATCGTCGACGAAGTACACGAGCACGTGGACACCACCGGTGGCGATGGGCACACAGGATACCTCGCACCCTGGAACCAGGCGGATGCCGAGCTCGTCGGCCCGCTCCCCGGCCCGGGCCAGACCGGCCAACGAGTCGTGGTCGGTGAGGGCCACAGCCGAACACCCGACGTCGTGGGCCAGCTCTACGATGCGCTCAGGCGCCTCGCTGCCGTCGGAGACGGTCGAGTGGGTGTGGAGGTCGATCACCCGGGGGACGCTACCGGCCGGGCGTGACGCCCGGCCGGTAGGTCGTTCAGATTGTCCGGCTCCGCCGGCTCATGGAGACCGTCCGGATCAGCCGGCTCCGTTCGGTCCGGCTCAGCCGGCTCCGTAGAACGGGCAGCCGAAGGCGAAGATGCCGCCGTCGGCACCCACCAGCCAGTAGCCGCCCGTGACCGGGTCGAGAGCCATGCCCACCACGGGGGCGTTGAGCGCCAGGCTGCCGGCCGACCCGTGGAACGGTGCGTCGCCGAAGGCGAAGACGCCGCCGTCCGAGGCCACGAAGAGGTACCCGAGGTCGTTGACCGTCGCGGTCATCCCGTTGATGGGTTTGTTGAGCTGCAGGCTCCCGGTCGACCCGAAGAACGGGGCGCCGAAGGCGAAGATGCCGCCGTCAGTGGCTACCTCCCAGTAGCCGCCGGTCAAGTTGTCGCCAGCAATGCCCACCACCGGCCGGTTCAGGTGCTGGCCGCCCATCGACCCGTGGAAGCCGGCGTCACCGAAGGCGAAGATGCCACCGTCCGAAGCAACCAGCCAGTAGCCCTTTCCGTCCGGGGTCGGGGCCAGGTCGACCACCGGTTGATTGAGCGGCTGACCGCCCATCGAGCCGAAGAACCCGGCGTCACCGAAGGCGAACGTCCCGCCGTCAGCGGCCACCAGCCAGTACCCACCACCATCGGAGGTCGCCACGATGTGGGAGATGGGAGCGGACAGGGTGAGAGTGGACGCGTCCCCGAACCAGTTGGCATCGCCTTGGGTGTCGACGAATCCGTCGGACCAGGCCACCCAGTAGCCGCCGCCGTGCTGGGTGGCGGCCATGCCCACCACGGTGGCCGCCGGAGGCGGGAAGGGACCGTAGGCGTAGCCGACGGCCACGTTGGCGAAACCTTGATATCCGCCGTTGACAAAGACGTTGTCGGTCATGAGCACCCCGCAGCGCCACAGGCCCTCGGCGAGCTGGGCGGTGCCGGGAGGGCACGCGGCGGCCGGATCGGCAGCGGTGAACGTCGGGATGGTGAACGTGCCGGTCAGCCCGCCGGACGGTGACGTGGTGTAGGTCTGCTGATCGTTCACGTCGACGTCGTTGCTCGAACCGGATGCGGTGAAGTAGAGCGGGCTCGCCTCGGCGGCGTAGACGCTCTCACTGGGCTGCCAACCCGTGCAGCTGATCGAGACAACCGTTCCCGGCACCACGCCTTCGATGACGTTGCCCACTGGCAGGCCGTCGAAGGTGCAGATCGGGGCGGTGTCGTGCGCGTGCAGAACCGCCGGGAGCTTGGTCGAGCCAGCGGACCGCGGTGAGACGATTCCGGGGGCCGCAGCCTCGCCGGAGGCGGTCGGAGCCGCCGAGGCGAACCCGTGGGCCGTGACCGGACTCGCCGCCGTGGCCGTGCCCGGCGTCACGCCCACGGCGATGGTCGCCAGGGCTGCCAGGAGCACGCCGATGATCGCCAGGAGTCGGCCTCTGGACGCACGGCGGCCGCCCGTCCTGCCTACGGATGCATCATTCATCGGGTCCTCGACTCTTTCACTAGGAAGTTGCGGCAACGTATCAGGCAAAGTCCCAGCGTGTCGCCTAATTTCTGGGAACATGTGTTGCAGGGTTGGCGACCGGATCTGCCAATACCTGTTGCCGATGTCTCGGACCGGACGGCCAGCGGGCGGGCGCTCGACGGGTGGCACTAGAGTGAAGTGCGTGGTCGGCGCTTCGTGGTTAGCGATCACGTCAGGCCTATCCGACGACCCCCGGTGTGTGCGGTGATCAACCGATGATGGAGGCCAAGGAAGCGTGTGGAGTCTTCGGGGTCTATGCCCCGGGGCGCCCCGTCGCACACCTCACCTTTGACGGACTCTATGCACTCCAGCACCGTGGCCAGGAGTCGGCTGGCATGGCCGTCAGCGACGGCGACCTCATCACCGTGATGAAGGACATGGGCCTCGTCACCACCGTGTTCGACGAGCGCAAGCTCTCCGGCCTCCGCGGTCACCTGGCCATCGGCCACACCCGGTATTCGACGGCCGGCTCGAGTGACTGGATGAACGCCCAGCCGGTGTTCCGGGGGGTGGGCCGGGCCGGCTTCGGCCTCGTCCACAACGGCAACCTGACCAATACGGACGCCTTGGCCGAGCAGGCCAACATGTTGCCCGGTCTGGTCTCCTCCGACAGCGACCTGGTGGCTGAACTGTTGGCCCAGTCCTTCCCGCCCGATGTGCCCGAGCGCCCGCGTTCGGAGCACACCGACGACCTCGAGCAGGCCCTGATGCAGATCCTGCCCCACGTCGAGGGCGCCTTCTCCTTCGTATTGATGGACGCCGACCGGATCATCGGGGTGCGCGATCCCAACGGCTTCCGCCCGCTCTGCCTCGGCCGCCTCGACGCCACCGACGACCATGAGCAGGGCTGGGTCCTGGCCTCGGAATCGCCGGCTCTCGACGTCATCGGCGCCACCTTCATCCGCGAGCTCGAGCCGGGGGAGATGGTGGTCATCGACGGCAAGGAAGTCCGCTCCGAGCGTCCCTTCCCTGACGAGCGCCTCGACCCCCGGCTGTGCATCTTCGAGTTCGTCTACTTCGCCCGTCCCGACACCACCCTGTACGGCAACGAGGTCCACGGCGCCCGCCGCCGGATGGGCCAGTTGCTCGCCACCCAGCGGCCGGTCCAAGCCGACCTGGTGATGGGGGTGCCCGATTCGGGGGTGCCGGCTGCAGAGGGCTATGCGGTGGGCTCCGGTATCCCCTACGGACAAGGCCTGGTCAAGAACCGCTACATCGGCCGCACCTTCATCGCACCGACCCAGGCCGAGCGGGCCAACGGGGTGCGGCGCAAGCTGAACCCCCTGCGGGAGAACATCGCCGGCAAGCGGGTCATCGTGGTCGACGACTCCATCGTGCGCGGCACCACCACCCAGGCCATGGTCAAGATGCTGCGCGAGTCCGGGGCCACCGAGATCCATCTGCGCATCTCCTCGCCGCCGTTCAAGTGGCCGTGTTTCTACGGCATCGACACCCCGGACCGGACCGAGTTGCTGGCCGCCATCAAGTCCATCGACGAGATCTGCGAGTTCCTCGACGTCGACTCCCTCGAATACCTGACCCTGGAGCACCTGGTCGAGGCCATCGACGCCCCCGGTGCCGGCTTCTGCGACGCCTGTCTGACCGGCACCTACCCGGTGCCGGTGCCGGTCAAGGTGGCGATCACCGAGCGGCCCATCGTGACCGCCGCCGCCGGCTCCCCCACGGCGTGAACGACCCGTCTTCGGACAACCCCGCCACCTACGCTGCAGCCGGTGTCGATATCGACGCCGGCGAGCGGGCCGTCGAGCGGATCAAGCCGATGGTGGTCTCCACCCGCCGGCCCGAAGTGTTGGGCGGCCTGGGCGATTTCGGCGGTCTCTTCGCCCTCGACACGGCCCGCTACCGCCAGCCGGTGCTGGTGTCGGGCACCGACGGGGTGGGCACCAAGGCGGCGGTGGCCGAGGCCACCGGGCGCCTCGACACGGTGGGCATCGATCTGGTGGCCATGTGCGTCGACGACCTGGTGTGCCAGGGGGCCGAGCCCCTGTTCTTCCTGGACTACATCTCGACGGGCAATGTGGAACCGTCCCGGATGGCCGATCTGGTCTCGGGGGTAGCCGAGGGCTGCCGTCAGGTGGGGGCCACCCTGCTCGGCGGTGAGATGGCCGAGCACGCCGGCATCATGTCGCCGGACGAGTTCGACCTGGTCGGCTTCGCAGTGGGTGTGGTGGAACGTGACGAGATCCTGGGCCCCCATCGGGTGGTGGCCGGCGACGTGCTCCTCGGTCTGCCCTCGCCCGGACTGCGCTCCAACGGCTACACGTTGGCCCGCCATGTCCTGCTCGAGCGGGCCGGCCTCGCCTACGGGGACCCGGCGTGGCCGGGGGCGGCAACAACGGTGGCCGACGAGCTGCTCCTGCCGTCGGTCATCTACACCCCCGCGGTTCGGGCGGCCATCGCCGCAGCCGACGTCCACGCCGTGGCCCACATCACCGGGGGCGGGTTCGGGGGCAACATCCCCCGGATGCTGCCGGAAGATTGCCGGGCCGTCCTGGTCCGGGGCTCGTGGGAGATCCCGACGATCTTCACCGAGATCCGCCGGCTCGGCAGTGTGGCCGACGACGAGATGGCCCGGGTCTTCAACCTCGGGCTCGGCATGGTGGTCGCGGTGTCATCGGACACCGCAGATGCCGCCCGGGCGGCACTGTCCGGCGCCGGCATCGACGCCGTGGCGGTCGGCCGGGTGGAGGCGGGCGAGCGCGCGGTTCAACTCACCGGGCCGCCGCTGTGGCCGTCCGCCGCCTGAGCGGTCCCGTCGCGAGACGATCCACAGCATCAGGATGCCCGACCAGAGGACGCCCGACATGACGACGCACGACACCAGGAAGCACGACATCAGCCACGGCGACCCAGGAGCGGCCCGAGCATGACCACACACCTACCCGCCACCGCGTTCGAGGGTCTGCGGGCCCATCTGCTCGAGCACTCGGTCAAGCGGGGCGATTTCACGCTCAAGTCCGGCCGGACGTCCAGCTGGTTCATCGATTCCAAGCAGACGGTCTGCCGGCCCGAGGCCATGGTGCTGGTGGCCGACGGCATCCTGTCGGTGGTCCCCGACGACGCCGACGCCATCGGCGGGCTGACCATGGGCGCCGATCCGGTGGCATTTGTCACCGCCGGCGTGGCCGCCACCCGCGGCCGCGCCCTGAAAGCCTTCAGTGTGCGCAAGGAGGCCAAGGTTCACGGGGCCGGCGGTCGGATCGCCGGGGCCCTCGATCCTGGCGACAAGGTGGTCATCACCGAGGACACGGTGACCCGGGGCACCTCGCTGCTCGAGGCGGCCCACGCAGTGCGCGAGTTCGGCGCCGTCCCGGTGCTGTTGGTGGCCGTGGTCGACCGGGGCGGCACGTGTGCGGCCATGGCCGAGGCCGAGGGCCTGCCCTTCCGGGCCCTGCTCACCGCCCCCGACCTGGGCTTCGACTACGAGGGGGCGTAGGTTCCGCTCTCCAGGCCCGTGCTGAGTCCGGTGATGGTGTGACCGCCGGAGCGGGCGCCTCGACCGAAACGCACCGTCGGGGATGCGTCGGTAGCCTGAGCTCATGGCCAGCATCGAGCAGCTACGTCCCGTCCCGGCCGAGCTGGCCGTCACCTTCGACTCCCTCGACCCGGGTTCGGGCGGGGTGGTCGACACGTTCCCCGTCGACGACGCCGCGGCAGTCGGGGCAGTGGTCGCCGGGGCATCGGTGGCAGCCGTGTGGTGGCGGTCGCTCGGCTTCGAGGGCCGGGCCACTCACCTGAAACGTTACAAGTCCGAGATCGCCCGTCGGATCGACGAGCTGGCGGACCTGATCCATCGTGAGAACGGCAAGCCCCACGGCGACGCGGTCCTCGAGATTACGCTCGGCGTCGACCACCTGGCCTGGGCCTCGGCCCATGCCAAGAAGGTCCTCGGCCCACGCCGGGTCCCGTCGGGAATGATGGCGGCCAACAGCGCCGCCTCGGTGGAGTACCAGCCGCTCGGCGTGGTGGGCGTCATCGGACCGTGGAACTACCCCGTATTCACCCCCATGGGCTCGATCGCCTACGCCCTTGCGGCAGGCAACGCCGTGGTGTTCAAGCCCAGCGAGTACACACCGGCCATCGGCCGGTGGCTCGTGGACGCCTGGGCCCGCGCCGTGCCCGAAGGGAAGGACGTGTTCGTCCTGGTTACCGGCCAGGGCGAGACCGGCGCCGCGCTGTGCCGGTCGGGGGTGGACAAGATCGCCTTCACCGGTTCGGCGGCCACCGGGCGCAAGGTCATGGCCGCCTGCGCCGAAGACCTCGTCCCCGTCCTGATGGAGTGCGGTGGCAAGGACGCGCTCCTGGTCGACGCCGACGCCGACCTCGAGGCGGCGGCCGATGCCGCCCTGTGGTGTGGCATGTCCAACGGCGGCCAGACCTGCATCGGCACCGAGCGTGTGTACGTGGCTGACGCCGTCTATGACCGCTTCGTCGACATCCTGACAGTCAAAGCTGGGGAGCTGGCCCCCGGCTCGGGAGACAAGGCATCGTGGGGCCCGCCGACGATGCCGTCCCAGGTCGACACCATCCGGCGCCATGTCACCGACGCTCTGGCCCGCGGTGGACGTGCCGTCGTCGGTGGTCCGTCGTCGGTCGACGCATCCGGGGTCGGCCCGACCATCCTGGTGGACGTGCCCGAGGATGCCGAGGCGGTCCGCGAGGAGACCTTCGGCCCCACCCTGACCGTCACTCGGGTGCGCGACATGGAAGAGGGCCTGGCCCTGGCCAACGACTCCGACTACGGCCTCGGCGGCGCCGTGTTCACGAAGTCGCGCCGTCGGGGTGTCGAGCTCGCCCGCCGGATGCGGTCGGGCATGACCTCGGTCAACTCGATCATGACCTTCGCCATGGTGCCCGGCCTGCCGTTCGGCGGGGTGGGCGAGTCGGGCTTCGGTCGGATCCACGGACCCGACGGCCTCCGCGAGTTCACCCGCCCGAAGGCGGTGACCTCCCAGCGGTTCACCTTGCCGGTCAACCTGACCAGCTTCGGGCGGCCGGAGAAGGCGACCGAGCTTGCGGCCAAGTTGATTGGCCTGGTCCACGGCCGGAGCCGCTGACGGGGCTGGTGACCAGTCGGGCGGCCGAGGTCAGGGCCGCGCGACACAGCGCCCCGGTGGGCGCCATGTCGGTGGTGCACCGGACCGTCTCCGGCGGATCGGGGGAGCGGCCCGCCGGAGTGACGGTCAGGCGTGCCCGGTCTCCTCGTCGGCGGGGTCGCCGTCGGCCAGAACCAGGTAGATCTTCCGACGGGTGTCGGTGAGGATCTCGCCCACGGTCCGGATCTGGCCGGGAGTGCCGGCCTGGGCCACCTGCTTTGTGGCCTTCGCGACCTGGACCATGAGGTTCATGAGGTCGGCGACCGAACGGTCGCCGCCGGCAGCCTCCTCCCAGGGGGTGGGACCGTCGCCGGCCGCCTCCGCCTCGGTCCGCCCCTCGGGGGTGAGGGAGAAGACCCGGCGTCCGGCCGACGTGTCGGCGGTCACCAGACCCTGGTCTTCCAAGGCCGAGAGGGTCGGGTAGACCGAGCCGGGGCTCGGCCGCCAGACTCCACCGCTGCGCTCGATGAGCTCGGTGATGATCTGGTAGCCGTGCATCGGCTCCTCGGAAAGCAGAGCGAGGATGGCGGCGCGGACATCGCCCCGGCGGGCCTTGGGCCCCCGACTGAAGCCAGGTCCGAACCCGCCCTGCCGGCCGAAGCCGTCGGGTCGTCCCCGTCTCCGTCCCCGGCCCCGGGTGGCACCGGCCAGGAAATCGGCGCGGTCGGGGAATGGCGGGCCGAAGTGCGGCCCGTGGTGTCCTTCGTGTGGGTGGTCGTGCTTGGTGTGTTCGTGCATCAGAGATGTCTCCTTGGTGTGTGGTGCGCCGATCGGTCGACCGGCGCCGGGTTCATTGGGCGGAGTATCTGGACCGCTCATGTGCGATCACGATATATCGGAATACATCTGATGTCAACATCAGGTCGGAGCATCTATTCCGGAGGGGTGGCACAGGCGGGTCGCCTGGTGTGTCGGGCGCTACCGTGGGCCCGGCGCGTCGGCGCCTACCGCCACCACCCCAGGAGCCACGTGATGCGAATCGGCGTCGTTCTGCCCCAAACCGAAATCGGACCGGCCGTTAGCGCGGTCCGCGCCTACGGCGAGGGGGTGGAGGACCTCGGATTCCAGCACGTGCTGGCCTACGACCACGTGGTCGGAGCCGACCCCGAGATCCACCGCCCGTGGAAGGGCCCCTACGACGTCGACACCCAGTTCCACGAGCCGTTCGTCCTGTTCGGCTTCCTGGCCGGCTGCACCTCACTCGACCTGATCACCGGCATCACCATCCTGCCCCAGCGACAGACGGCCCTGGTGGCCAAGCAGGCAGCCGAGGTCGACATCCTGACCCGGGGCGGCTTCCGCCTCGGCATCGGCATCGGATGGAACCCGGTGGAGTACGAGGCGCTCGGCCAGGACTTCACCACCCGTGGCCGACGGCTCGAGGAGCAGGTGGGCCTGCTCCGCCGGTACTGGACGGAGCGGTCGGTGACAACGTCGGGCGAGTTCGACCGGGTGACCGGCGCCGGCCTTGCCCCGTTGCCCGTGCAGCGCCCGATCCCGATCTGGTTCGGTGGCAGGTCGCCCCGAGCGTACGAGCGGATGGGAAGGCTGGCGGATGGGTGGCTGCCGCTGGTTCAACCGGGCGAGCAGCTCGAGGCGGCGCGGGCTCTCATCGCCGAGTCGGCCCTGGCGGCCGGGCGTGACCCCGGTCTCATCGGTATGGAGGGCCGGGTCGATTGGCGGGGGGATGCCGACGACGTGGCCCTCCAGGTCGAGCGCTGGCGACAGGTGGGTGCCACCCACCTGTCGATCAACACCATGGGGGCTGGGCTGGCCATGGTCGACAACCACCTGGACGCGCTCGCCGCCGTCTCCGAGCGGCTCCCGCTCGACTGAACAGGGGCGAGCCTGGGAGCTCTGACGGCCGACCATGATCCCGGAAGTTCCGCACCTGACGTGCCACGGCTGGGCAGGTAACGGCGAGCTCGCCGGGGTTACTTCACGGGGCGAACGCACGGGATCTCATGGATTCGTCCCACTGTGTCTTCTGGCGCAGGGCGAGACGCCCAGTCGGACGGTTCCGGTCTGCCAGATGGCGGCATCGCTCAGTTGGCGTAGTGAGTCCTCGGTCCGTTAGCCGCGGCGAAGGTCGCGTTACAAGTCCTGACGGCAGATCTCTTCGGCGCCCATCGGGACGAGTCCCTAACTGGGCTGATTGTCATTTGCCCTCGCAATCGATCCGGAGTGGCGCGCATGGGACACGGCATCGCCTGGGACAGATCCGTGTGACACCTGACAAATGCACTCGAATCTGCTCATTTTCCTCCAAAATCCGGTGGCGGATTTGAGGTGTGAGCGGAACGCGTCCCGCCCGCTCGCACAGTGATCGGGGAAGACTCGACTGGCGCCGCATGGTGCACCGTGGATCAACGATGTCGACCGTGTGGCCGCCGTTGGCGCGGAACTCGAACACGAATGAGGTGCCATTCCGGAGGGTCGCGTTGTTGAGTTGCCTAACGACCTTTCGGTGGCGGGCGGACATCGGCACCGGCTGACACCGACTAGCGGCGCCCGGAGGTCGGTAACGCTAATTTGCATGAGTGGTGGGAACCGGCGCACGTAGAGGCGTCGGACTTGACCCGTCGCCGACCCGGAGGCGGGTGGGCGGCAATGGACGATATCGGCCTTCGGTCGAGGGCATCATTCGGAAAGGATCCACATGACCACGGAGACAGAGGCTGTCGCAGCAGCGGCAGCGGACTTGACGCATGCCATGAGCAGGCTCGTGAAAGCGCTCGACGATGTTGGTGACGACGGAGAGGCCGCCCGACACCTCCCCGACGGCTTTTCAGCGGCGCTTGAGCGCCTGGATGACCGGATCAGCGCTGCCGAGGGTTTGGCCGGCTGATTCGATCGGCGTCGGTGCACTTCCCGGCAGCCGCAGACTTCGGTTCGCTTACCGGGCACGTCGTAGGCACGATGCCCGACGTCGTGCCGAGTTCGGCCACGTCTATGCCGTCGTGATCTGGCATGTTCCGGTGGTCGGGACCGGCGTCGATCCGGTGACCTCACGCTTTTCAGGCGCGCGCTCTACCAACTGAGCTACCCGACCTCGCCCCGGACCTCCACGAGGGAGTTCTGGGGTGGCGGACCTGACGGGATTTGAACCCGCGACCTCCGCCTTGACAGGGCGGCGTGCACTCCAAACTGCACCACAGGTCCCCAACCAGCACGACTACCGCTGGGGCATACGGCACCCCCAACGGGATTCGAACCCGTGTTACCGCCTTGAAAGGGCGGCGTCCTAGGCCGCTAGACGATGGGGGCTCGATCCCGAATAGGGCTTACGGACTTTAGCAGAGCGATCAGATGGCGCCCTCGGGCCGTCCCTCGTCCGGCAGATCGTCCGTCAGGATCTCCACCATCAGGTATTGGAGCTCGCCGAGGAAGACAAACAGCCCGTACTCGGTGGCCATCGGGTCCTGAGGATCGGGGGCATCCATGTCCTCGTGGACGTCGAGCCGGGTCCCGAGGACGAGCCGGAGCGTGCCCACGGCATCGAGCCAGGCACCGAACTCCTCCTCGCTCAACGAGTCGGCCTCGGCCGTTGCCACCACGGTCTCGAGCGAATGGGTGTGGTGGTTGACCAACGCATTGTCGACGAGCTCCCGATAGTCCCGCTCGGCTGCCGCCTGGTCGTCGGCCGTGTAGGCCGGGGGGAACAGGCGGCGCACCATCGGGTCACGGGAGGCCAGTGCCTCGGGCAGCTGGGCGGCCAGGTTGGCCAGCACCACCCTGGCGTTGGCGTCGAGTCGGAGGACGTAGCGCCCGTCCCGGCGCCGCTTGATGGGTGAGCTCAACCTGACTGCTCCATGGTCGCCCACAGCCCGTGCTCGTGGAGGCGGTAGACGTCGAGTTCGGCTCGTTCCCGGGTGCCTGACGAGACCACGGCCCGGCCCTTGGTGTGGATGTCGAGCATCAGGGTGGTGGCCTTCTCCTTCGAGTAGCCGAACAGCTTCTGGAGCACGAAGGTCACGAACGACATCAAATTGATCGGGTCGTTCCACACGATGACCAGCCACGGCCGGTCCGACGTGGTCGCCTGGTCGACGATGGTCCCGACGTCACCGACCGGTGCCGTCTCCGGCGGCACCACACCACCCGGCACCAGCCGCCCGGGTGCTGCGGAGGTGGGCGGAGTCGGCCCGCCGCGGAGGGCGGCACGCCAACGTCGCGGGGAGGGCAGCCTCATGCCGGTTCGCGCACTGGCTCTGGGGTGACGGTCTCGTCGGAGCCGGTCGGCGAGACGGTTCGTTCGACCACCTCGGGCAGGTGGTCCGAGAGCCCGTGGTGGAACCACAGCGCCGTCGAGACCACCGCGGTGGCCCCGACCACGTGGATCCCGACCAGGAGACTGGGTAGGTGGGTGAGATATTGGGTGTAGCCGATCACCCCCTGGACCACCATCACGCCCAGCAGGATGCGCCCCGACTCCTGGATGCCGGCCGGGGCGTCGGACTTCCACAGGGTGAAGAGAACGACCAGCAGAACGATGGCGGTCACCCATACCGCCTCGGCGTGGATCCGGGTCATATCGGACAGCCCGATGGCGACCCGCTTCGCACCCTTGCCGCCGGCGTGGGGACCGGCCCCGGTGGTGGCGGTGCCGGCGGCCACAGCCACCACCAGGAGGACCAGGTAGACCCGGGTCAGCCTGAGCACCCGGCGGCTGACGGCCAGGGTGCCGCGGCCAGGGCCATGGTCGGCCCGGAGGCACAGCACCACCGACACGGCGAGCAGGGCGATCCCGAACATGAAGTGGGTCATGACGACGTCGGCGTTGAGCTTGGAGTACACGACCACCGCCCCGAGCACCGCTTCGCCCAGGACGCCGATGATGAGCCCCCCCGACAGCCAGCGCAGGTCCCGACGGGCCGGCCGGCGGAAGAACGAGGCCACGAAGGTCATCCCGCAGGCCACGACGAGAGCGGTGACCACCATCCGGTTGCCGAACTCGATGACCGGGTGGAGTGAGAGGGGCGGGGTGAGCCGTTGGTGGGAACAGGTCGGCCAGTCCGGGCAGCCCAGGCCCGACCCGGACAGGCGCACAGCGGCCCCGGTGGCGATGTTGAGGACGACCGTCGCCAGGGTGATCCGGGAGAGGAGGAGGAAGCCGCGAGGGCTGAGTCGCAGGTTGGGCACCGTCCACCGATCGTATCGGCCCTCCCCACCCTCGGCCCACCCCAAAACGGCGTCCGCTAGCTGCTCGCCCCGGACAGGACCCCATCCAGCGGTTAGGGGTAGTCTTGCCCACGATGTCCGTCCCTGCCGTGGCCATTGAGAGCCGCCTCTCGATTGTCGAGCGAATCAGCGCCTACGTGGCCCTGACCAAGCCGCGGATCATCGAGTTGCTGCTGATCACCACGCTGCCCACGATGATCCTGGCCAAGGACGGCATACCCGGCATCTGGCTCATGGTCGCCACGCTGCTGGGCGGGACGCTGGCGGCCGGCGGCGCCAACGCCATCAACATGTACGTCGACCGGGACATCGACAAACTCATGCACCGGACGGCCAGGCGCCCCCTGGTCACCGGGGTCATCGTCCCCCGCAACGCCCTGATCTTCGCCGTCACCCTCGAGGTGGTGGCCTTCGTCGAACTGTGGGCCTGGGTAAACCTGCTTTCGGCCGTGCTGGCGGTGTCGGCGACCCTCTTCTATGTCTTCGTCTACACACTGTGGCTCAAGCGGACGAGCAAGCAGAACATCGTCATCGGCGGAGCCGCCGGTGCCATGCCGGTCCTGGTCGGCTGGGCCGCGGTCACCAACACGTTGGCCTGGACGCCCCTCATTCTCTTCGGCGTCATCTTCATGTGGACCCCACCCCACTTCTGGGCGCTGGCCGTCAAGTACAAGGACGACTACGAGGCGGCCCGTGTACCGATGATGCCGGTGGTGGCCACCTTCCGACGGACCGCCATCGAGATCCTCGTCTACACGGTGATCATGGTCGGACTCACCCTGGCGCTGGCCCCAGTGGCCCATCTCGGCACCCTCTATGTCGTGTCTGCCGCCCTTCTCGGGATCGGCTTCATCGCCATGGCCGTGCGGTTGTGGATGCAGGCCACCCCGAAGGCGTCGATGCAGTTGTTCAGCTACTCGATCACGTACCTGACACTGCTGTTCGTGGTGATGGCGATCGACGTGTTCGTCCAACATTGACACTCCCACCGGACGCGACGACAGACCCGAGCGCCGACACCGCCGCCGGAGACCCGGTCGAACCTCCCGCATCGCCTCCCCCAGCTGATGAGGCACCGGCAGCACGAACCCCGCCGCCACCCCGCCGCCTTCGGGCCTTCCTGATCGGCGTAGTCCTGGCCATCGCACTGGCCGTGTTCCTCATCGTGGTCCTCGGCACCACATCGAACAGCGGCCAGGGCTCAGCCGGCGGCGGCCAGGTGCCGGTCGGCTCGACCGCACCGAACTTCACCCTGCCGTCGGTGGTCGGCGTCGCCCACGTGGACCTCTATGCGTTGGGCAAGCATGTGCATCATCCGGTGATCCTCAACTTCTTCGCCTCGTGGTGCGTGCCGTGCCGGGCCGAGACACCGCTGATTGCCTCGACAGCCCAGGCCGAGCAGGCCAAGGGCTCGGTGCTCCAGTTCGTGGGTGTTGACGTCGCCGACAATCCGGCGAACGCCATTCCCTTCATCCATCAGTCCGGCATCACCTACCCGGTAGGTCAGGACGCCACACTCGTGGTGTCCGCCAACCTCTACGGGCTGTTCGGTATGCCCCAGACGTACTTCATCGACGAGTCGGGGGTGGTGGTCGGGCACCACAGCGGCGCGCTGACCAAGAACCTGCTCGACGGCTGGATCCACAAACTCGTCGGCAGGCACTGAACGGTCGGCGACGGTCGGCAACCGGGTCCGTAGTTCACCTACCTGGTCCCCGGTTACTCCCAGTGGAAGGAGACGGCGGCCACCACCGGGGCAACGACCGCCCAGACGGCCAGCACTACCCAGTCCCGAGTCGATACCGGGACCCCGCGGCCGAGCGTGTCGTGCAGGGCCTCGGACAGGGCGGCCGCCGGTAGCAGGCGCGACAGTTCGGACAACCAGTGGGGGAGTTTGGCCAGTGGGATCAGCATCCCGCCGAGCAGCAGCAGGATCACGAACAGGGCATTGACCACAGCCAGGTTGACCAGTGGCTTGAGGGTCCCGGCCAGAATCAATCCGACTCCGCCGAACGCGACGGTGCCGAGCACCATGGCTGCCAGCGCCGGACCGACCAGCGCCGTGGCCCCGCCGGGTCCACCCGGATTCCACCCCAGCAGGTAGCCGACTCCGACCAGGACGGCGGCCTGGAGGATCTCCACGCCCAGTACGGCCAGGATCTTGGCGGCCAGCAACCGGGGACGGCCGAGCGGGGTCGACCCCAGGCGCTTGAGGACGCCGTAGCCACGCTCGAACCCGGTGCCGATCGACAGGGCGGTCATCGATGTCGACATGACGGCCAGGGCCAGGATGCCTGGTACCAGGAAGTCGACCGGGTGGTTCGTCCCGGAGGGCAGCACGTGGACGGCGCTGAAGAACAGCAGGAAGACCACCGGGATCCCGAGGGTGAGGAAGAGGGTCTCTCCGTTGGTGAAGATCATGGTCGCCTCGGCGCGTAGCTGGGCGGCGAGTGGTCGCATCAGCGTCTACCCCTCGACCGTGTGCCGCCTGACCGGCGGCCCCGACCCCGGCCCCGACCGGCGTCAGGCCCGTCGTCTTCCGCCGCTCGTGGCTGTGCCCGGGCACCGGTGATGGCGAGGTACGCCTCCTCCAACGACTGGCCGGTGCGCAGGTCGCCGAGGGACAGATTCCGCTCGGCCAGCCATCCGGCCAACGCGGCGACAACGACCGGGGTCTCGGCCCCGGCCGACATGCGCAGGCGATAGGCGCCCGGGCGGTCCTCGTAGATGGAGGCGCCGGGACCGATGGTGGTGGCCAGCCCGGCGGTGTCGATGCCGGGGTCGGTAGTGAACCGGACCGAGCCGTCGGCCGTGCCCGAGGCCAGCTCAGCCGGGGTCCCTTCGGCCAGTAGGCGTCCCTGGTCGACGATGACCACCCGGTCGGCCACCCGCTCGGCCTCGTCGAGCTCGTGGGTGGTGAGCAGGACGCACAGCCCCTTGTCGCGTTGGGCGGCGATGATGTCGCGCACCACGATCCGGCCCTCAGGGTCGACACCGGCGGTGGGTTCGTCGAGGAACAGCACCTCCGGCTTGCCGACCAGGGCGAGAGCCAAGCTGAGGCGCTGCTGCTCGCCCCCGGAGAGGCGCCGCCAGGGCGTCCGGCGGGAGCTGCCCAACCCGACCTGATGGAGCAGGGTGTCCGGGTCCTCGGGATCGTCGTAGTAGGCGGCAAAGAGGCGGAGGACCTGTCCCGGCCCGAGCATCGGGTACACGCCACTGTTCTGGAGCATGACACCGATGCGGGGCACCAGCGCGGCGTGGTCGCGTCCGGGGTCGAGCCCGAGCACCCGGACCGTCCCCGCGGCAATGGCCCGGTAGCCCTCGAGGGCCTCCACGATGCTGGTCTTGCCGGCGCCGTTCGGGCCGAGCAGGGCCAGCACCTCGCCACGGTGGGCCCGGAACGACAGTTGGTCGACGGCCAGCGTCGTGCCATAGCGGATGACCACGCCCTTGCACTCGACAGCCGGCGCGCCATCCGGCCCGGTGCGGGCGCGCGCGGGGTCGGAAGTTGCAGGAGCGTCGGCGTGGTCCACGGACGGTCACGCTACCGTTGTGCCGACATGATCGATATCCGACTGATCCGAGATGACATCGACGCGGTCAAGGTCGCCCTGGCCCGCCGGGGGGTCGACCCGGCCGAAGTCGACCGCCTTGCGACGCTCGATATTGCGGCCCGCACCGCAGTCGGGTCCCGGGACGAGGTGCGGGCCAAGGTCAAGACTCTGTCCAAGCAGGTGGGCCAGGCCCGGAAAGCCGGCGACACCGACCGGGCCGGGCTGCTCGCCGACGAGAGCCGGGCGGCGGGCGACGAGGAGCGCGAGCTCAACACGATGGCCGAGGCGGCCCAGGACGCGGTCCGCCAGGCCCTCCTCTATCTGCCCAATCTGCCGGCCCCCGACGCCCCCGACGGCGCCGGTCCCGACGACAATGTGGTAGCCCGCAGCTGGCCCGACGTGGTGCCCACCTATGCCGACGCCCAACGGGTCCCCCACTGGGACATCGGTACCGAGCTCGGACTGCTCGACATGGAGCGCGGTGCCAAGCTGTCCGGCTCCATGTTCCCCCTCTACCGGGGCTTCGGCGCCCGGTTGCTGCGGGCGCTCAGCTCGTTCGCCCTGGACAGCCATTCGGACGAGTTCGAGGAGGTCCGGCCCCCGACGCTCGTCCTGACCGGGACCATGGTCTCGACCGGGCACCTGCCGAAGTTCGAGGAGGAGGCGTACCACCTTGAGCGCGACGACCTGTGGGCCATCCCGACGGCCGAGGTGCCGCTGACCTCGATGTGGCGGGGCGATGTCCTGGAGGAGGCCGACCTGCCGCTGAAGCTGACCGCCGGCACCGCCTGCTACCGCCGTGAGGCCGGGGCGGCCGGGCGGGACACCCGCGGCCTGCTCCGGGTCCACGAGTTCGACAAGGTCGAGCTGTTCGCCTACTCGACACCCGACCAGGCCCCGGCGCTGCTCGGGTCGATGGTGGCCCGGGCCGAGGCGATGCTTCGCCAACTCGGGCTGCAGTACCGGGTGCTCGACCTGTGCGCCGGTGACATCGGCAACTCAGCTGCCCGGACCTTCGACCTCGAGGTCTACTCACCCGGTGTCGATATGTGGCTCGAGGTCTCCTCGGTCAGCTGGTGCACCGATTACCAAGCCCGCCGGGCCAACATCCGTTACCGGCCCGAGGCTGGCGGCACGCCGGCCTTCGTGCACACCCTCAACGGGTCGGCCCTGGCCTGGGCGCGGATCTGGGCGGCCATCGTCGAGACCGGACGGCAGGCCGACGGCTCGGTAGCGCTGCCCGAGGTGCTCAGCCCGTACCTGCGGGGCGAAACGGTCATTCCGGCAGCGGGCTGACGAGCCGAGGGCCCGGCCACCCGGATGTGGCGAGGCAGACGGTCGCTGACGAGGCCAGGTTCCGGCGACAAGCTCAGTCGCGGGTGGCGTCGAAGCGGTAGCCGACCCCCCGGATGGTGGTGATCAGCTTGGGCGACGAAGGATCCTCTTCGATGTGGGTCCGGAGCCGCTTGATGTGGACGTCGAGGGTCTTCGTGTCGCCGAAGTAGTCGGAGCCCCAGATGCGGTCGATCAGCACGTCGCGGGTGAGCAGCCGACCGGCGTTCTCCATGAGCAGCGACAGCAGTTCGAACTCCTTGCGGCGGAGATGGACCTCGTTGCCCCGGATGAACACCAGGTGGCGGTCCATATCGACTTGGATGCCGCCAGCCTCGAGGACCGAGCCCGTCTCGGGGCGGCGCTCAGGGGACCGCCCTTTCGGGGCGGAGTCGCCCTCGGTCGCCGCGTCGGCGCCACCCCCGCTGCCAGATGATTCGCCTTCGCCAGGGGTGCGACGCAGGACGGCCCGCATCCTGGCCACAAGCTCGCGCAGCCGGTAGGGCTTCGTGACGTAGTCGTCGGCTCCGACCTCGAGGCCCACCACGGTGTCGATCTCGGTGCCCTTGGCCGTGACCATGATGATCGGCACCGTCGAGTGGGCGCGGATCGACCGGCACACGTCGATGCCCGACAGGCGGGGCAGCATCAGGTCGAGGAGGACCAGATCGGGCTCCACTTCGGCAAAGAGGCGGAGCGCCTCGGTCCCGTCGACGGCTACGGTCACGTCGAAGCCCTCGCGGGCCAGGCCGATGACCAGTGCGTCCACGAACGATTCGTCGTCCTCGGCCAGGAGCACCCGGGTCTGGGTGGGCACCTCGAGATCCGCCCGCCCGTTCTCGACCTTGCTCACGCCGTCACTCTTACCCAACTGGCGTCCCTTGGCCACTGCGATCCGAACTCCCGGGTCACGCCGTGTATTCCGGCGGGTTCGGGAGGACCAGGGTGAAGGTGGACCCCTCGCCTTCCCGCGAGTCCACCTCGACCCGACCCTGGTGGTTGCTGGCCACGTGGCGGACGATGGACAGTCCCAGACCGGTGCCACCGGTCGAGCGGCTGCGGCCGTGGTCGACGCGGTAGAAACGCTCGAAGATGCGCTCGAGGTCGCGGGTGGGGATGCCGACCCCGGTGTCGGCAACCGACAGCCGGATCTCTCCGTTGGACTGGCCCGCCGACACGACGACAGCGGCGTCCTCGTAGGAGAAGGTCACCGCGTTCTCGAGCAGGCTATGGATGGCCGAGACCAGCTGGCGGCGGTCGCCCACCACGTGGACCGGGGGGTCGGGCTCGTCGAGCTCGATGGAGATCCGGCGCTGTTCGGCAGCGCTGCGGACCCGCTCCACCGCCTCGGCCATGACCAGATTGATGTAGATCGGCTCGCGGGGCGGGGCCTCCTCGGACTCGATGCGGCTGAGGTCGAGCAGGTCGTCGATGATGCGGCTGACCCGGAAGGCCTCGGCGTGGATGCGCGAGGCCAAGCGCTGGGCCACTTCGGGGTCGGGCTCCACGGTCAACGTCTCGGCCAACAGCCCGAGCGCCCCGATGGGGGTCTTGAGTTCGTGGCTGACATTGGCCACGAAGTCGCGGCGGATCTCCTCCAGGCGACGACGCTCGGATACGTCCTCGATGATGGCGATGACCCCGAGCGGCCGCCGGCCGTCGTCGATGAGCCGGGTTCGGACGGCCAGTGTCTGGCGGGGCGGCCCGTAGAGGTCGAGGGTCCGCTCGGCCGAGCCTTCCTGCCAAGCATTCTCCAGGAGCTCGGTGACGGCCTGGGCGGCCAGGGCGTCGCCGTGCCGGTTGTTCATGAGGGCAACGGCCCTTGCGTTGCGGAAGGCCACCTCGCCGTTCTCGTCGCACACGATCACGCCCTGGGTGAGGGTGTCGAGTGCCCGGCGGAGCCGGATGGCGTCCGAACTGGCTTCGGTCACGGCCTCGGCGGCGTCGCCGGCCACCTTCTCCAGGTGGCTGAGGACGGGCTCCATGCCCCCGTCGTCAGGAGCCTCCACACCGAGTCGGTTGGACAGTGCGGTCAGCCGCTGCTGGAGGCTGCGCCGGCCGGACTTGCGCCCAACCTGGAAGGCGATGATGGCTGCGACCACCGCCGCCACTCCCACCACGATGTACCCGATCACGTACGGCTTCACGGTTCCAAGTGTGGCAGGCCTCAGCACGGAGGGTGACCAGCCTCGAATTGCGATCAAGAAAAGACATGAAATCCATTGAAAAGTATTGAAACCATGTGGCGGGATCTCTAAGGTGGGGCGATGACCTCCCCCATGTCCTCCGCCTTCGTCCACACTGCGCTAGCGGCGGTCTCCATGACCCCGGATCCCAGCCAACTGCCCGGCGGGCAGGTGCTCCAGCGCCTGACCGACGGCCTCGGCGGCTGGGCCCTCGCGCTGTCGTTGGTCGGCCTGCTCATCGGTGCCGCGGCGTGGGCGCTCGGTGCCCACAGTCAGAACTACCAGCAGTCCTACAGCGGCCGGAAGGCGGTTCTGGTCTCCGGGTTCGCCGCCCTGCTGATCGGCGCCGGCCCGGCCATCGTCAACTTCTTCTTCGCCACTGGTCAGGGTGTGCACTGAGTGTCCCCACTCGTCGCCCTGCCGGCTCTGCCGGCAGCCGCGTGTTCGCCGGTGGCCGGGGCGTTGGGTGCCACGGGACTCGGCACGGTGTGTACTGTCGCCAATGGCGTGTCGAGTGCCGCCTCGAGCGCTGCCGGGTCGGTGGTCGGGTTCGGTGTGGGCAGCGTGCTGGACGCCATCAGCGGATGGGTGACCGGCGGAGCGGTGTGGCTGCTGGGCCAGATCGGCGGTGTGCTGTCGACGACTACGGCCATCGATCTCGGTGCTCCATGGTTCCGCGCCCACTACGCCACCATGGTGGGGCTGGCCGGCGTGGTCATCGTGCCCCTCCTCCTGCTCGGCGTCCTCCAGGCCCTCTACCGCCAGAGCGCGGCCCTTTTGCTGCGCTCGGTGCTGGTGAACGTGCCGCTGGCCATCCTGTTGACCGCGGTGGCCGTCACCCTGGTGCAGATCGGCCTGGCCGTGACCGACTCCCTGTGCGCTGCCGTGTCGGGAGGGGCCGGCCTCGATACCGGCCACTTCATGTCCACCGTGGCCGCCGCCCTCACGCCGGTCGGAGCCACCAGCGGCCAGCCCGGCGCCCCCGGATTCGTCCTGTTCCTCGGAGGAATCGCGGTGGTGGTCGGGGCGGTGCTGGTGTGGATGGAGCTGCTCCTGCGGTCGGCCGCCGTCTACGTGGCCGTGCTCTTCCTGCCTCTCGCCCTGGCCGGCCTGGCCTGGCCGGCCATCTCCCACTGGAGCCGCCGACTGGCTGACACGTTGGCCGCTCTGGTCCTCTCCAAGCTGGTCATCGTGGCCGTCCTCAGCCTGGCCGTGGGTGCGCTGGCGGGAGGCACCGGGTCCACCCCGTCGGGTGCGTCGGGTCCGAGCACCGGGTTCGCCTCGGTGCTCGGCGGGGCGGCACTGTTGCTGCTGGCCGCATTGGCACCATGGTCGCTCTTCCGTCTACTCCCCTTCCTCGAGGCCGGTGCGGTGGGCCACCTCGAGGGGCTGAGTCAACGGGCCAGGCGGGGTGCCGCCGCCCCGGCCACCGGGCTGGCCAACGTCGCCCTGCGGGCCGCGGCGGCCGGCTCGATGGCTACCGGCGCCGTCGGAGTGATCGGATCCCGGGCCCTGGGTGCATCGGGATCCGGGTCGTCGTCGGGGTCGGGGTCGGGAGGAACGGTCGGTGGCTTGCCGACCGGCAGGCTCCCGGGCGGAGGTCGGTCCGGAGGAGGCGTGGCCCCGGTGGACCTCTCGGACGACGTCGGGGACGGCGACGACGACCCGGTCTATCCCCCCGGCAGCTCCATCCCGATGGGGAGGCCGGCGGCCCACTCGGCGGTGACCAGCCGGCGGCTGGCCGACCTGGCTGCCGGCCTCGACCCCTACCGGGACGAGGACGCCGCTGCTGCACCGTCCGCCGGCACTCCCCCCGATGACCTGCGACCGCTGCGTCCCGGCTTGAGCTACGTCGGGCCCCTGCCGCGCCAGACGGGAGCGATGCGTCCCGACCACCTCGGGCGGGACCACCTCGGCCTCGTGTTCATCGGTGGCGACCAGACCCGTGACGGCGTGGGATGAGGGAGGAGGCACGTCCGGTCGTCCGGGTCCGGTACCGATTTCCGCCGCTCGAACGGCGCGGGGTGATCGCCGGGTGGCGGGCCGGCCAGGTCGGCGCCGTTGCCGCTGGCCTCGTGCTGGCCGTACTGTCGGTGCGGAGCCGACCTTCGCTCGGCGGGGTCGTGATCGCCGTCCTGTTGGTCGGAGCCGGTGTGGTCACAGCTTTCTGGCCGATCGCCGGGCGGACCGGTGAGCAGTGGCTCCCCGTCGTGGTCCGATGGGGATGGGCTGGAGCCACCGGCCACCGTGTCCAGGTGGCCTCTGGCCCGTCGACCGGCGCCACAGTGGCTGTCGACGGCCGGACCGGTTCGATCCGGAGCCAGGAAGGCGAGCCGCCGCCAGACGCGCCTACATCGGTCTTCGAGGGGTTGCACCTCGCTGCATCCGGCGGGGTCGACGATGCCGGATCGGGCACCGGGGTCATCGTCGACGACCGGGCCCGCACCGTCACCGCGGTGCTTGCCCTGCTCGGTCACAGCTTCGCCCTGCTCGGACCGATGGAGCAGGACGGCCGGGTGGCCGCATGGGCACGGGTCCTGGCGTCGCTGGCCCGCGAAGGCTCGGCGGTCCACCGGCTGCAGTGGGTGGAGACTTGCCTGCCTGACGACGGAAGCGCGGTGCGCAGCCACCTCGACAACCACGGAGTACTGGCCGACGATGCGCCGGCCGCACAGTCCTACCGCGCCCTGCTCGCCGAGTCATCGCCGGTTACCCGCCGCCATCGGGTCCTGGTGGCGGTCAGCGTCCACCGGGGTCGCTCGGCCCGGGCCGTCCGCACGGCGGGCGGAGGATTGACCGGTGCACTCGACGTGCTCGCCCGCGAGGTGGCCGCCGTGCGCACGACGCTCGAGGGTGTGGACATCGGGGTCGACCGGGTCCTCGATCGGGCCGGACTGTCCTCCGTGCTGACTGAGGCGCTCGGCCCTGCCCCTGATGGATCCGGGGCACCAGCCGGTGGTGTGATCAGTGGAAGCGTGGCCGGTGGCGTCCCGTGGCCGATGGGCATCGAGGCGGGGTGGGATGTGGTGCGCACCGACGGCGCGTGGCATGCGACCTACTGGGTGGCTGAGTGGCCCCGGGTCGACGTCCAGCCCGACTTCCTCGGACCACTGCTCTTCGCCCCGTTGCGGCGGACCCTATCGGTGGTCATGGAGCCCGTCGATCCGGCCCGGGCGGCCCGCCAGGTGGCCCAGGCCCGTACGGCTGGTCTGGCCGACGGCGAACTCCGCCGGCGGAACGGCTTCCTCACCTCGGCCCGGCACACCCGCGAACGGCAGAGCGTCGACGAGCGTGACGTCGAGCTGGCCGACGGTCACGCTCAATTCCGGTACTCCGGCTACCTGGGGGTGACGGCTGACACCCCGGCCGAGCTGGAGGCCGCTTGCGCCGCCCTCGAGCAGGCGGCCGGCCAGGCCCGACTGGAGGTCCGGCGGCTCTACGGCCAACAAGATGTTGCCCTGTTGTGCCTGCTGCCGCTCGGCCGGGGCCTCTCGTGAACCTGACGTCCCCCCGACTCCCGCCCGGCCTGCCCGCCCACGTGGCCACCACCCGCCATCTGTGTGCCGCCTATCCGCTGGTGGCCGAGGCCGGCCTCGGACACGCGGGTGTGCTGATCGGCCGTGACGTGCTGGGTGGCTCGTTCGTCTACGACCCGTTCGTCCTTTACCGGGCCGGCGTGGTGACGAAACCCAGTATTATGTAGGGACAGTAGCCCATAGACTGGCGGGAATGAAAGCAGCCATCTACACGCGGATCAGCCGCGACCCAGATCACGACTCCTGGTCACCTGACCGCCAAGAAGCCATCTGTCGAGCACTTGCTGAAGCCAGGGAGTTCGACGTGGTTGCCCGTTTCACGGACAGGGACGCTTCGGCATGGAGGCTCGGAGCGAAGCGTCCTGGCTGGGAGGCACTGAAGGAGTCGGTGCGGAGGGGTGAAGTGGACGTTGTTATGGCCTACTCGTTGACCAGGTTGGGAAGGCGCGTCCGAGACCTACTCGACTTGTCCGACTTCCTGAAGGAGCAAGGATGTGCACTTGTCGTTGCGGACATGAATCTGGACACGACGACGCCTGGTGGGCAGATGATCTACACGATGATCGCTGCGCTTGCTCAGCTGGAGTCTGAGCAGACCTCCGAGCGAGTGAAGTCCGCTCAGACGGTGAAGGCCCAACAGGGTCAAATGCACTCGGGAGGACATCGTCAGTTCGGGTACGGGCAGGCTGCCACCAGCGACTCTCGCCGCACCTTGACCAGCGATTCGACCATCAATGATGCAGAGGCGGCGGTAGTTCGGTCAGTCGTCAGCGACATCATCGGTGGGAAGTCACTGCGCCAGGTGGCTTACGACCTCAACGGAGCCGGACTCCGCACGTCTGCCGGCAACGAGTGGAATGGTGCGACGGTGCGACAGATGGTCTGTTCTCCGAGAATCGCCGCGCTTCGGGTCCACAAGGGCCAGACCATTCCGGGCGACTGGGAGCCGATTATCAGTGAAGAGCGATGGCTGGAAGTCAGAACAGTCATCGACGCACGTCCCGGGGGGCACGGCGGCATCAGTACGCGACGACACCTCCTGAGCGGTCTTGTCCAGTGCGGAGTCTGCGGAGTCAACATGGGCGCCGGTTCTGGCGATCCCCCAGGACGCACATCGTTCAAGCGATACAAGTGCGGCAAGCGTCCTGGCAGTCGGGCATGTGGAGGCCCATCGGCGTCGAGATCAAGTACCGATACGTACGTCACTAACAAGTTCTTGGACTTCATGGCTGGCGCGCGACTCCGGCCAGTCGAGCAAGAGGGAAGATCGGTCTCGGAGATCGAAGCGGACATCGTCGAGACGGAAGCGAGTCTCAGGCGTCTGGCCAGAGATCACTACATCGACGGTCGCCTGCCGGAGGACACCTTCCGATCGACGAACGATGAGCTAACGGAGCGCTTGGCGGGGCTCACGCGAAGTAAGACTTCCGCTGAGGAGGAGGAATCGCTGCGGCAGGTGGCCTTGCGTCCTGGGAACCGAGAGGACATCGAGGCATGGTGGGAGAAGGCGTCCTTGCCGGAGCGTCGGGAAGCCCTCGGGCGAGCGATCCACAAGGTCGTCATCCATCCCGCCAAGGTTCGCGGGGGCAACAAGTTCGACACCAGCCGGGTTGAGATCATGTGGCGGTGGGATCTCTACATCAGGGCAAGTGACGCTGAGTGGGAGAACATGACGGACGAGGAGCGGAGGTTGGCGTTGGATGAGGGCCAGGCCGAAGCCGACGCGATGGCCGACCTGGAGGCTGCTGGCGCCGCTTGATTGCGACCGACGACAGACTGCGAACATTGGCAACGATCGTTCGCTCTATGAGTTCGAGCCGATGCCGGAGTAGCGGGTGGTTGGACCTTCAACTCGACGGGCCGAGAACAGGAACACCCTTGCGGTAGGTTTCTGAAGTTGCCAGCTTGGCAGCGGAAATGGCGGCGCGAGATGCGGATCAGGTACGGGGCGATAGCGCTGATCACGCTTGTTGCCATGACCTTGGCAGCCTGCTCGTCCAGTGGTTCAAGCCAACCGGCAGTCACGACAACAACCGTTACGGTTCCTCGAACCACGACATCGACGACGATCTCCATTGCTGCCGCAGGTGCCGCTTATCTGGCAGCGGTCGCGCCCGCGAACACGGCATTGACGGCATTCTCTAACACGGCCAACGGCTGGACGAGCAGCACCACGAACGCCGAGGCCGAGGCCGATGCTCAGCCAGCTATCACCGCGCTGCAGACTCTCAATACGACATTGACGAATGATCCATGGCCGGCCGACGCCGTCGCCGACGTTCACACGCTCATCGGCGACATGGGTGCGGTCAGCGGGGATCTTCAGGGCCTGTCATCCGTGAACCTCCTCGATGCGTCCGGGTGGACGGCCACACTCCAGCGCGACCTCGCATCGACCAAGTCAGCCGTCGCCTTGGTCAGACATGACCTCGGGCTTCCGGCAGCAACGCCTGACGGCTGACCTGACATTGATCTCACCACGCGCTCGGCATGATTGGTACAGGTTCAGTGATAGTTCCGCCCCGGAGTATCGGGTGGCAGGACCTCCTGCTCGATGGGACCCATGTGCGGAATCTGTACGCGTCACCTGACGCGGCGATGCCCCCACGTACACATCTGCTGAGTGATCGAGGGGGCATCGGACTAGTCATGCTCGCGGGGTGATCGGCCCGTGCCCCGTCCATCGACATGGGCGGCCACTCACTGTACGGGCCGAGATACCCTTTGCTCACCTTGGGCCGTAGTCCAGGGCGATTGCAGTACGAACATATGTTCGCTACGGTCGGCCGATGCACTTCGAGGTCGACGTGATCGTCCAACATCCACTCGACGACCAGGCTGAGCGATTCCTCTCTAGCGTCCAGCGGTCAGCGAACCGCGTGCTCCGGTTCCATGGGGACGAGCGGCGCATCGTCGTCACCGTTGAAGCCCATGCCTTCGACCGCGACGGTGCGATCCGGGCTGCAGTTCAGGAAGTCGCGCACATCTACCCACTGGTGAAGTTCGAGGCGTCAGGAGAGCCGAGGCCACGAGGAACTTCAGAACAACAGCTCAGGCAGACTTGACTTGGCTGGCTCGGGCGATGTCGCTGCTCTGTCGGAGGAGAGATCGCCGTTCGCCATTGAGTACGATGCCCAGTTCATCGCTGGCCATGAATCGGTAGCTCTGTGGCACATGGAACGCGGGATCGCGTTGGCGGAGTTCGTCGAGGGTAAGTGGCTCGTCGAGTTGCCGGACTCGGATGACACTGATTGCCACGGCGACTCTGGCACCGGCGAAGTACTCTCGATATTCACGTCGGGTGAGACCTGATCTGGCTCCGTGGGACTCCCACATTGCTGACCTAGAACCGACGGCCGTTGACTGGACAACCAGGGATCCGACAATCGCTCGCCGGCCCCTCGATTCATAGAGGATGACGGTCGATCCATCCGGCACCTTCCATGGGCGCCGGCGGAACTCGACCGTTTTCGCCCCCGATAGCAGTCGTTCGACGTGCGGCGAGCGGACCGATAGCAGCACGACCGGTGTCGTCATGTCGCTACAGTAGCGAGCCGCACGAACACCTGTTCGGATACCGGTTGCGGACCCACGCTGGCGATTCCTACGCCCGGTTCGAGTTCAGCCATGACGTCACGGTACTCAGCGAGGCTGATTGGCCTAGGGAAAACGGTCGTGTGAGAGAAACGAAGGGCCATCACCCTGCCCGCTCTCGCCATTCTGAGTATCTCTATTCGATCCAACACGCCAAGGTGCGAGAATCGGCTGATGAGCTGGTCGACGTCACCGATCACTGTCTCGTCGAGAAGTGACCAGGCTCGGAGCGTGCCGCCGCCGTATCGCCTGTCACCTGTCACCTGCCATAGAAGCCGTGCGGGCGCAGTGAGTAAGGACGGGACCGTAGGAGTACGGAAGTAGACATGCTCGCGTCGGAGAGCCACCGATCTCTCTCGTCCCCAGAGCCGGCCTTCGCTCAATGCGTGGTCGAATAGTTCAATGGCGTAGTTCAGAATGATAGGCACTCGGATGGTGGGTAGACCGGCGCCGGTCACAATCACAGGATGAAATACGCTCTCGACGGAGTGCGCCGCAGCCGGACTCGGCGTCAACTGGACTAGTGCCTCCGCATGCTTGGGGTTGAGCCTCGTCCCCAACGGCGGAGCGGCGAGGACGGCACCCACGCCCGCGATGGTGATTGCGCCTCTCATCGGTACGGCGGTCGGCCGCTGATCTGGCAGGAATCCTTCGGCGGCGCAGCGGCTATCGATCCATTGACCTGAGTGTTCGTCGGTGATCTGAATCGCTGAGGCGCCCATCTCCAGGCATTGATCTCGAAGCCAGCCGAGTAGTTGGCGGGCCATTGTCGGTTCCTCACGCCCACGGCGAACCCGACAAACTGGAACGTCGAGGATGTCGCCCAGCGTGACTGCTCCGAGAGCGACTGGATCACCGTTGTCACAGAATAGGTACAGGTGGGTGCGGGCAACGTCGGTCGCCAACGAGTGGAGATACTTGCGCCAGACTTTCAGGGTCTCGCCCGCCCTTTGATTCAAGAAGATGCGGGCAATGTCATCGAGATCGCCAGTGGTGACCTCTCGGACTTCGATGTCGGTGCCCTGAAGATGTCGCCCTTGGTACAGCTCTCCTCGCACCAGCAGGTCGGCTGCCATGACCATCTCTGAAATCGAGATGAGGTCGATATCTGCGATGTTCTTTAGAACGACGGCACACCTAACGCGGAATGGAATGTCTTCCGTCACAAACCATCGGGCGCCGGCCGCCGCCGCCCGCGTGGCCAGGAGGATGTCGTCTATGTGCGGTGATGCAGCGGGTCCGAGGGCATCGAGAACCGCAGATCGAAGCGTCTCTGCGATGTCTGAGGGGTACCGGAGATCCTCGAACCCGCTCGCATAGTGGATATGGCGCCGGCGGACCTCTCCTTCCTCCTTTCCATTGATCTCGACTAACGAATGGTCGATGAAACCGAACATGACCTCCGCCCTGACCCAGTCAGACAGAAGATGTTCAACGACCTCAGGATCCAGGTCGGAGCCTCGGATCAGCAAGTTTGTATCAAGAGCCGCGATGGGCCGGCCATCCGTTTCTCGGGCCAGACTGAACAAGTCGGGTCGTCCGAACGATCGGGACCATAGCGTCAGAACCTTGCCGGTCTTGCCCCGCCCTCGGCGCTCACTTCGAGGCGAGAACCCAAGACGATGCCACACCTCATTCGCCTCGTAGTCGCGGCGACACGTGAGCCTGATATCTCGACGAAGGGTCTGGTAGCGGGAGACGAGTTCTTCGACCATCGCTCTTGCCGCTCCGGTGTCACGGACCTTGCTCGTGACCACTAGTTGGCGAATCGTGACAGTGTCTGCGGGAAGATCGTAAAGGAGGTAGCCGATGATCTCCTCCTCGACTAGCGCGACAAGCAGCGTTCCTTTCAAGATCCGTTGCTCGACTGCCTCGTCGGTGAGGAAACCGACGGTTCCCTTCGCCTGCTTCAACAACCTGAGCACGTTCGGGAGGTCCTCCGAACGACCGTCACGAACCTCCAACGAATCCCCTTCTCTGGCTGTATGAACAACCGCCCAAGGCTAGATCATGGGACTACATCGCGGATGGTGGCACCCGTAACTCGGACCGGGGACCAGACATCGAGGGTTGGGCGGGCGTTGAGGCGGGTCTCGTCGACGGCTGCATCGTTCAAGACAATCGAATACCGGACGCCGTTGCCGGCGATCTCCGCCGCGAGGGTGGCGGGGCCGTGGTCGGCATAGGTGAACCCGCACTCGTCGCAGTGGTCCATGGG
>DATBZS010000083.1:0-18019 GCA_036513075.1 Acidimicrobiales bacterium | reverse complement strand
GTCACCACCACGGGACCGGCGGCCGCCACCACCGTCCCCACTCCCATCGCCGGACCGGTGACCGCGGTCGGTGACTCGGTCCTGCTCGACGCCCAGCCCCAGCTGGCCGCCGACGTGCCCGGGATCCGGGTCGACGGTGTGGTCAGCCGCCAGTTCGAGGCCGGCATCGCCGTCGTCCAGGCGGACCGGGTCGCAGGTACGCTCGGCCGGGTCCTGGTGGTGGAGTTGGGCAGCAACGGGCCCATCGCCCCGGACGATGTCGACGCCGTGGTCACGGCCGCCGCCGGAGTGACCCGGATCGTCTTCGTCACCGTGTGCGTGCCCCGGCCGTGGGCGGTACCCGACAACGCGGTGCTGGCCGCCGGGGTGGCCCGTCACACCGACGTGGCCGTGCTGGCCGACTGGAACGCGCTGGCCAGCCCGCACCCCGAGTGGTTCACGGCCGACCAGGTCCACCTGAACCCGGCCGGGGCCGTGGCCCTGGCCACCCTCATCGCCTCACGGGCCTGAGCCGGGTCGGTACCGGCAGCGGCCAGGGGGCCGGGCCACCAGGTGTGCTAGTCAGTCCCCATGCCGCGTTTCGAACCGTTCGCCGGACTCCGCTACGACCCGTCCCGGGTGGAGCTGGCCAAGGTGGTGGCCCCGCCCTACGACGTGGTCGGACCTGAAGAGCGGGCCAACCTGGCCGCCCGGAACAGCGCCAACGCCATCCTCGTCGAGCTCCCCGAGCCCGACTCCCGCAGCGGAAGCGACCGTTACCAGGCGGCGGCGGCCCGACTGGCCGAATGGCGGGCCGACGGCCGTCTGGTGCAGGACCCCGTGGCGGCCTTCTACCCCTACCGGATGACCGACACCGACGGCTCGGTGACCTTGGGCGCTCTCGGCGTGCTCGGCCTCGACGATACCAGCGCGGCGGAGATCCTCCCCCACGAGGAGACCCTGCCCAAGGCCAAGAGCGACCGGCTCGAGCTGCTGGACGCCACCCGGTTCAACCTGTCCCCCATCTGGGGACTGTCCTTGGCCCCGGGACTCACCGCGCTCCTGGCCACCGACACCGGCCCTGCTGCGTCCGCAGTGGACGACGACGGTGTCCTCCACGAGCTGTGGGTGGTCGACGACCCGGTCGTCGTCGACGCCATCGCCGGAGTGGTCGCCTCCGCCCCCGTGGTGGTGGCCGACGGGCACCACCGGCTCGCCACCGCCTCGACCTACCTGGCCGGAGCGGGGGCCGCCACGCCGGGAGCCGACGGTGTGCTCGCCCTGGTCGTCGAATTGGCCGAGGACACCTTGTCCGTGGGACCCATCCACCGCCTCCTGTCCGGCCTCCCCGACGGCCTCAACCTGGTCGACGCCTTCGACTCGTGGTTCGACGTGGCCCGCGCCGGCGACTGCACCGGGCGGACCATGTCGGCGCTCGGCGGATCGTCGGCGCTGGCCCTGGTGATGACGTCGGGCTGCTGGCTCCTCACCCCTCGCGACGGGACGGCGGAGGCGGCCGGTTCGGATCTGGTGTCCTCCATGGTGGCCCTGGTGCTGGCGGAACTTCCCGACCACGACCTGACCTTCGCCAACAGCTGGCAGGACGCCGTGGCCGCCGTGGAGTCCGAGTCGGTCCAGGCCGCAGTCCTGCTCCCCCCCGTGGCCGTGTCCCAGATCGACGCCTGGGCCCACGCCCGGCGGCGGATGCCCCCGAAGAGCACCTTCTTCCACCCCAAGCCCCGCACCGGCATGGTCTTCCGGGCCCTCGACCCGGGAGTGCCTCCGCACTGACGGCCGAACGGCCCCGACCCCGGAGGGGCACGGCCTGCCCGACTCCAAACCAGCACGATGGCACCACTAGCCTGTCGTGGCGGTAGCAGGCGATCCCACTCGGAGGACTGGTGACAGGAGGACGACGAGCGGGGACGGGCGCGGTCCTGATCCCGGTTCTGATGGTGGTGATGGCCCTCCTCGGTACGGCCTGCGCGTCCACCCAGGAGGTGCGTGCCGTGCGCCCGTTGCCGCCGCCGACAGTAGCGACCACGACGACCGCTCCGACCACCACCGTTCCCTCGGCTGTCCCGACCACCGTGCCCACCCCCGTCGTCCCGGTGGTCGGCTGGTCCGCCCCGGCCACCACCCTTCCCCCGGCCGGCGGGTTCACGTCGGCCTCGTGCATCTCGGATGTGTTCTGCCTGGCTGCAGGGGGAGGCGCCAACGAGGCCGACGCGTCCGGGTCGACCGGCCCGGGAGTCGTTTCGTCGTGGGACGGGGACACCTGGATGCCGGCGGCCACCTACTTCGCCGCCCCGGCCGACGGGCCGACGACGGCACCCGAGCTCCCCGCCATCGCCTGCACCGACGGGCCCCGCTGCGCGGTGGTGGACGGCTCGGGTCACACCACTCTCGGCGACGGGACCACCTGGACGCCCCCTACTCCGCTGGCCTCCGCCGCGGTGGCAGCGGCCGACCCGTCTGATACCGGGCCCGACCACCCCGGATCGCGCTCGGCGGCGGTGGCTTGCCCGACCAGCCAGTTCTGCGCCTACGTCGACAACACCGGGCACGTCGCCACCCTGAACGGGACGACCTGGACGGCCCCCCAGTCCATGACCGCCCGGGTCGGCTCGGCCACGGTCGACTTGTTCCAGACCGGGCGGGTCGGCATCGCCTGTGCTGACGAGACCTCCTGCACCGCCATCGTCGGGGGGACCGACCTCGACTACGACGGCACGTCATGGACCGCCGGTCCGGCGCCGTGGCCGGCCAGCACCTCCGGTGCCACGGCGGTCTCCTGCCCCGAGCCCGGCACCTGCCTGGCCGTCCAGGGGTCGACCGCGTCGATTCGCACCCCGGGGTCGTCGTGGTCGCTACCCCGGGTCATCGACGCCAACGGACAGCTCGACGCCCTGTCGTGCCCGACGACCACCTTCTGCATGGCCGCCGACGCCTACGGCAACGTGGTCCATCTGACCGGAGGTTCGTGGTCGGTCCCCTCCAAGGTGGTGCCGACCCCGGTCGACTACAGCGCCGACGGCACGAGTGTCTCGTGCCCGACCGACCAGTTCTGCCTGGTGCTCAACGCCGACGGCGACTACGCAATCTTCCAGGGAAGCGACCCGACCCCCGCCTCCACCCTCCCGCCGACCACCACCGTCCCGGCGAGCTGAGCAGTCCGTCCCGGGACGTCAGCCGGCGACGCCGACCAGGTCGGCGAGGGCGAGGACGGTCCGCCAGTTCCGGGTGGTGGCCACCCGTCCGAGGCGCTTCTCGAGGTACGACGGTGTGAACCTGGTGGACGCAAAGCCACCGGGGGTGTGGAGATAGGCGTCGGGTCCCACCACCTCGATGCGCTCGGGGGCCAGCCCGCCCGCCTCGGCGGCCAGTCCGGCCAGGTGGTCGGTGTCAGGCAGGCCGTCGAGGAAGGTCACGTGTAGGCGCTTCGGGTCTCGCTCCAGGTTGACCAGGGGGTTGGCGGCCACCAGCGTGCCCCACTGTTCGACCGACCGGGCCACCACCGGGACCGACAGGCCGAGTTCGCGGTCGAGTCCGGTGGCCACCGCAGCGGCCACTTCCTCGGGTGTGCCCGCTGCGGTGCAGACGGCGTTGCCGCTCTGCAGGTAGGTGACGACGTCGGTGTAGCCGAGGGTGCCGAGTAGCGAGCGCAGGTCGGCCATGGGCAGACGGTTGTGGCCGCCAACGTTGACGCCTCGCATCAGGACGACATGGGTGGCCACCCCCGTTCCGCCCGACCTGGTCCGGTCCGGGACTAGCCGACCGTCCAGGACGAACCGGACCGCAGCAGGTCAGCGAAGACACCGGACCCGCGCCGCTCGGTGGCGGCGGAAATCTGCTCGGCCATCTGCTCGCCGTACTCCTCGTGGTCGACGTCGCGGAAGACTCCGATCGGCGTCGGCTCGTAGGGGCCCCGCGACAGCCGGCTCAGTTGGAAGGCCAGGCCCGGATTCTCCCGGTGCTCGTCGTGAACGAGCAGGGCATCCTCTCCCACCGTGGCCACCTCGACCACCTCGACCGAACCGTCGGGGTCCATGACCACGCCGAACTGGCCGTCGGACCCGAACCGGATGGGCTCGCCGTGGACCAGGGGGATCAGCATGTCGGCCCGGTGCTCCTTCCCGGTGATCAGCTCGAACGCCCCGTCGTTGAACACGTTGCAGTTCTGATAGATCTCGACGAAGGATGCGCCCTTGTGCTCGTGGGCCCGGCGGAACGTCTCCATCATGTGCTTGCGGTCCATGTCGTGTGTGCGGGCCACGAACCCGGCCTCGGCCCCGAGGGCGAGACTGAGCGGATTGAACGGATGCTCGAGCGAGCCGAACGGCGTGGACTTAGTCACCTTGGCCATCTCCGACGTCGGGGAGTACTGGCCCTTGGTCAGCCCGTAGATCTGGTTGTTGAACAACAGGATGGTGATGTTCACGTTGCGGCGCAGGGCGTGGATGAGGTGGTTGCCGCCGATCGACAGGGCGTCGCCGTCTCCGGTCACGACCCACACGTCGAGGTCGGGCCGGGTGGTGGCCAGACCCGTGGCGATGGCCGGGGCCCGCCCGTGGATCGAGTGCATCCCATACGTGTTCATGTAGTACGGGAACCGGGCCGCACATCCGATGCCCGACAGGAACACCGTGGACTCGCGCCGCACTCCGAGGTCCGGCATGAGCATCTGCACGGCGGACAGGATCGAGTAGTCGCCGCACCCGGGGCACCATCGCACCTCCTGGTCCGAGGACCAGTCCTTGCGGGTGGTCAGTGGGACGGGCACAGCTTCGGTCACGTCGGTCATCGTTCGGACCCCTCTCCGTCGGCCTCGATCTTGGCGTCGGCGGCCAGTTCGTCGATCAGTTGCAGGATGGCGGTCTCCATGGCGGCGGCCCGGAACGGGATGCCGCCCACCTGGGTAAGGGACAGGGCGTCGACCAGGAACTCGGCCCGCAGGAGCCGGCTGAGCTGGCCCAGGTTGACCTCGGGCACCAGCACCCGCTTGTAGCGGGCCAGCACGTCGCCCAAATCGGCCGGGAACGGGTTCAGGTGGACCAGGTGGGCCTGGTCGACCTTGAGGCCACGGGCCCTGGTCCGCTGCACGCCGGCGGCGATGGCGCCGTAGGTCGAGCCCCAGCCGATGACCAGGACCTCGGCCCCGTCCTCGTGGTCGACCTCGGTCGGCGGGATGTCGTGGGCGATTCCCGCCACCTTGGCCGCCCGCAGTCGGGTCATTCGCTCGTGGTTGGCGCCGTCGTAGGCCACGTTGCCGGCACCGTCGGACTTCTCGAGCCCGCCGATGCGGTGCTCGAGACCGGCCAGGCCCGGGGGGGCCCACGGTCGGGCCAGCGTCTCCTCGTCCCGCAGGTATGGCCAGAACACCTCGGTACCGTCGGCCTCCACGTGGTTGGGGCCGGTGGTGAAGCCGGGGTCGATGATCGGCAGGTCCTCCAGGACCGGCAGCTTCCAGGGCTCGGTCCCATTGGCCAGGTAGCCGTCGGACAGGAGCATCACGGGGGTCCGGTACTTGACGGCAATCCGGCAGGCCTCGATGACGGCGTCGAAACAGTGGGACGGCGTCTTGGCGGCGACGATCGGCATCGGCGCTTCGCCGTGGCGTCCGTACATGGCGTGGAGGAGATCGGCCTGCTCGGTCTTGGTCGGCAGTCCGGTGGACGGGCCGCCACGTTGGATATCGATGATCAGCAACGGAAGCTCGAGACTGATGGCCAGGCCCATCATCTCCGCCTTCAGATCGATGCCCGGGCCCGAGGTGGTGGTGACGCCGAGGGCTCCCCCGAAGGCCGCCCCGAGGGCGGCACCGATGCCGGAGATCTCGTCCTCGGCCTGGAACGTCCGGACCCCGAAGTGCTTGTGCTTCGACAGTTCGTGGAGGATGTCCGAGGCCGGGGTGATCGGGTAGGTGCCGAGGAACAGCGGCAGGCCGGAGCGGAGCGAGGCGGCGATCAGTCCCCAGGCGGCCGCAGTGTTGCCGGTGACATTGGCGTACTCGCCGGGCTCGAGAACGGCCGGCTTGACCTCGTAGGAGGACTCGAAGAGTTCGGCCGTCTCGCCGAAGTGGTAGCCGGCCTTGAAGGCCCGCTGGTTCGCCTCCAGCACCAACTCCTTGCCGGCGTATTTCTGGGCGATCCAAGTCAGCGTGGGCTCCACCGGACGGGTGTAGAGCCAGCTGATGAGGCCGAGGGCGAAGAAGTTCTTCGAACGCTCGGCGTCGCGGGGCTTGACCCCCAGGTCCTTCGACGACTGGGTGGTGATCGAGGTCATGGGGACTTCGTAGACGGTGAAGGCCGACAGCGAGCCGTCGGCCAGCGGGTCACCCTCGTAACCGGCCTTGGCCAGGTTGCGCTCGTCGAATGCGTCAGAATTGACGATGATGGTGGCGCCCTGGGGCAGGGCCTCCACGTTGGCTCTCAGTGCCGCCGGGTTCATGGCCACCAGCACGTTGGGCGAGTCGCCCGGGGTCGAGATGTCATGATCCGAGATGTGGACCTGGAAGGCGGATACCCCGGCGAGGGTCCCGGCCGGGGCCCGGATCTCGGCCGGGAAGTCTGGGAATGTGGCCAGGTCGTTGCCGAACAGTGCCGACGACGTGGTGAAACGGTCCCCCGCCAGCTGCATGCCGTCACCCGAGTCCCCGGCGAACCGGATGACCACTCGGTCGATCAGGTGGGGGGATTTCGGTTCGATGGTGGTGTCGGACACCTTGCTCCTCTTCGTACTGCACTACCGCGCTCGACGCCGGACTACTCGACGTCGTCTCCGTGCACCGGGGCCCGCTCGGAGGAGCTCCGGGCATGCGGACGCACCGCGGGCACGCGGCGGGTCCCCATTGACCTTACTGCCGCGTACCGGTCGGACCGTGTACACGGCGACAGAGTCAGGCCACGGTCACCTGTGCGTCGAGGTAGACGTCCTGGATGGCGTGGATCAGTGCGGCACCCTCATCGGTCGGCCGCTGGAACGCCTTGCGGCCCACGATGAGGCCGGCGCCACCTGCCCGCTTGTTGATGACGGCGGTGCGGACGGCCTGGGCCAGATCGTCGGCGCCCTTTGACTCACCGCCCGAGTTGATCAGGGGGATCCGTCCGGCGTAGCAGTTGACGACCTGCCAGCGGGTCAGGTCGATCGGGTTGTCGGTGGTGAGCTCGCTGTAGACCAGAGGGTCGGTCTTGCCGAACTTCAGGGCGTTGTAGCCGCCGTTGTTCTCCGGTTGCTTCTGCTTGATGATGTCGGCCTCGATGGTCACGCCGAGGTGGTTGGCCTGGCCGGTCAGGTCGGCCGACAGGTGGTAGTCGATGTCGTCCTGCTTGAAGGCCGGGTTGCGGAGATAGCACCAGAGCACGGTGAACATCCCGAGGCGGTGGGCCTCGGCGAAGGCCCGTGAGATCTCGACGATCTGGCGATCGGCCCCGTCGGACCCGAAGTAGATGGTGGCCCCGACGCCGACCGCACCGAGGTCGGCGGCCTGTCGGACCGAGCCGAACAGGACCTCGTCATAGGTGTTCGGGTAGTTGAGGAAGTCGTTGTGGTTCAGCTTGACGATGAAGGGGATGCGGTGCACGTACCGGCGGGAGACGATGCCGAGACCGCCGAGGGTGGTGGCGATGGCGTTGCAGTCGGCGGCGATGGCCAGGTCGCACAGGCGGGCCGGGTCGAAGTAGGCCGGGAACTTGGCGAAGCTGGCAGCGGCCGAGTGCTCGATGCCCTGGTCGACGGGGAGGATCGAGAGGTAGCCGGTGCCGGACAGGCGACCGGTGTTGTAGAGGCTTCCGAGGTTGCGCAGCACGGTCGGCGAGCGGTCCGAGTCCGAAAAGACTTCGTCGATGACGCCGGGTCCGGGCAGCGTGAGGTGCTCGGCGGGAAAGGCGGTGGCGGTGTGCTTCAGCAGGGTCTCGGCTTCGTCACCCAGCAGCTGTTCGAGGTTCATGGGCGTCGAGCCTAATGTGCGCCGCGACCCCGGTTCGGCGTCCGCCGGGGGCGGGTGGGCGGGCCGAGGGATTCGAGCCGGTCGGCCACGTCGTAGGCCTCGGGGTCGGAAGCCACGACCCGCAGGAACAACTCCCGGGCCTTGGCCAGGTCGCCCGACCGCTCCATCAGATCGCCCAGCACGTACCACTGGCGCAGGTGCCGCTCGGCCGGGTTGCGGACCAGACGGCCGGCCCCGGCGTCGACCAGCAGGCGGACCGCTCCATCGAGGTCGCCGAGGTCGGCGCGGGTGCCGGCCAGAACCAGACGGCCCTCGGACAGCACCTCGGGATCGGGCGACCCGGCACGGAGTTCGGTGAACAGGGCCTCGACCCGCTTCGGCCGCCCCAAGGCCCGGTGGCAGTCCATCCTCACCGGGTGCTGGTCGACCGAGCCGGTCAAGGTGGTGAATATCTCGAGGTTGGGCAGGGCCGCCTTCCAGTTGCCCTGGTGGTACTGGCACAGGCCGAGCAGCTCCCGGGGCGAGGGGGCGTTCGGCACCGCCTCGACCACGGCCCGCAGGATCCGGGCCGCGTCCCGGTAGCGCTCCCGCTGGAAGGCGCCGATGCCGGCGGCCATCCGCTCGCTGATCCGCTCCCGGAGGAAGTTCCAGTCGGGGCCGGCCGCGGTGGCCAGCTCCTGGGCGATGTCGGCCGGCAGCTCATCGGGCTCGCGAACCGCCCGGTGGGCAGGTGGCCGGAGCCGATCGGAACCCGTGGACGACCGGTCGTCCACCCGCACGAACTGCTCGGGGACGAACTCGTCGGTCCGCTTCTTCGACCGTCGACGGCCTTCGGGGGTGTCCTCGTCCGGTCCGTGGTCGACCCCGTCGCGCACGGTCGAGGCGCCTCGACGGGCCACGCTGCCCCAACCCTTGCGGACGACCTGGCCCCGGTCGGGCCGGTCGTCCCGCTGGCCGGGGGCGCCATCGGTTGCGCCGCGCCGTGCCGGCGGCCGCCCACCGGGCCGCTTGGCCGGAGATCCGGTGGTGCGGGATCCCGACGAGGCGCCTGAACGAGTGCCCTGGTAGCCACCAGAGGCGCCGTCACGGCGGGGCGGACGTGACGAACCGGAGCTGGAACCGGAACTGGAGGGTCGGCTGTAGCCCGATCCCGACGGTCTGGCCGAACCGGAGCCGGATCCCGAGCCGGTACCAGAGCCCTTGGCCGAGCCCTTGGCCGATGGCCGGCCCCCGGGCGCCCCGCTCCCCTTGCCCGAGCCGGTGCCCTTGCCCGCGGGACGCCCGGAGCTGCCACTGCGACCACCCGCCGGAGGCCGTGATCCGCCCCCGGAGCTGCGCGGGCGCGGTGAACCAGAGGGAGTGCTCGGCGACATGTCCCCAGTCTACCTGGGCACCGGTGCGCGCCCGGGGCCACGACCGGTCCGCCCGTAACGGCAGACCGGTCCGACGGGCGGCGAGGCGCATCCTCCCACCGGCCGCCGTCCCGTACCCTTGCACCCGGCGCCGGGCGTACTGGCGCCGCGCCCGACACCATGACCCGCTTACTCCCCCATGCCCCGTCACGACACGCCACCCGGGTCTGGGCCGTCGCATCCATCGTCGGCCTGGCCGGGCTGGTCACCGCCTGCGGGGGAACGAGCGCCGCCCCCACGGCGGCCACGTCCGTGCCGGCCAGTGGGCCCGAGGCCGGAGTCACCTCCCACTACGGCGCCGACGTCGGGAACCCTTCGGCGCCGACGACCGGTGCCGCCCAGGCCGCCGTCCGGGCCTTTGCCACCCATGTCCAGTCCTCGGCCGCCGCCTTCGTGGCTTCGGTCGCTTCCCTCCAGTCCGATGTGGCCTCGAGCGACACGGCGGCGGCCCGGGAAGACGAACTGGCCGCCCAGGGCGAGTACGACACCCTCCGGGCGATCGAGGCGGGCAACTCGATCAATGCCTCCACCCTCGACGAGTTGGACACTGACGTCCTGCCCGGCCAGTCGTTCGGCGGCCTGCACGCGGTCGAGCGCGACCTGTGGATCGGCGGGCCACTGGCCACGGACGTTGCCGCCCTGGCCGGCCAAGCCCCGGTCGCCCAGTTCCTCTTGTCCCGCGAGCGCCTCGGTCCCGAGGCCATCGGCACGGTGGCCGTCGACGAACTCAGCTGGGTCGACGACACCGCGCTGCCCCACAGCCAGGAGCACGCGTCCCACCTGGGCCTGGTGGACGTGGCCTCGACCATTGCGGCGGCCGGGCAGTCGTTCCAGGACATCGAGCCGCTGGCCCGGCTCGTCGATCCGGCCCGGACCTCCACGGTGGCGGGGCAGTTCGCCGCCCTGACCACCGCAGTTGCCACGCTCGGGCCGCCCACCACCACCCCCGACACCTCAACCACCTCGGCAGCCAAGCTGGCCGTGTCCCAGCAGGTCGACGCCACAGCCACCGCCATGGCCCGCCTGGCCGCCGAGCTCGCCCCCTTCGGCACCGCGGGCGCGCCCTCATGAGCCCCGAGCGCCCCCGCTCCGTCTCGCGGCGCCAGATGCTGGCTGGCTCGGGCCTGGCCACCGCGGCGCTGGTGGCGGCCGCCGGGGCCGGTCGGGCCGGTGCCGACACCCCGACAGCGGGGACCGGCGCCAACGAGCCGTTCCGCGGGGCCCACCAGAGCGGGATCGCCACCCCGGAGCAGGCCCGACTGGCCTTCGCCACCTTTGACGTGACGAGCACCGACCGCGCCGGGCTGAAAGACCTACTGGCCAGCTGGACCGTTGCGGCCGAACGGATGACCGGGGGCCACGCTGTCGATGGTCCGACGGGCCCGTTCGCACCACCGGCCGACACCGGCGAAGCCCTGGACCTTCCGGCCGCCCGGCTGACCCTGACCGTGGGGTTCGGACCCTCGCTGTTCGACGGTCGGTTCGGGCTCGCCGACCGGCGTCCCGCGGCGTTGGTCGACCTGCCGGCCTTTCCGGGTGACGCCCTCGACCCGACCATGACCGGCGGCGACGTGTGCATCCAGGCCTGTGCCGACGACCCACAGGTGGCCTTCCACGCCATCCACAACCTGGCTCGGATCGGGCTGGGCGCGGTGACGCTGCGTTATCTCCAGCTCGGATTCGGCCGTGCGGCATCGTCCGGGCAGGGCGGGCCCACCCCCCGCAACCTGCTCGGATTCAAGGACGGCACCGACAACATCGAATCGTCGAACGCCGGTGCCATGGACACGGTCGTCTGGGTCGGTGGATCCTCGAGTCCGATGTGGATGCACGGCGGGACCTATCTGGTCGCCCGACGCATCCGGATCCACCTCGAGGCGTGGGACCGCAGCACGCTGGGTGACCAGGAGTGCACCATCGGTCGGTCAAAAACCAGCGGGGCCCCACTGGGCGAAGCCCACGAGCACGACCCAGTCGACCTGACCGCCCTCGACAGTTTCGGGGAGCCCCGCATCCCGGACGGGGCCCACATCCGCGTGGCCGCCCCGTCCACCAATCACGGCAGCGCCCTGCTGCGCCGGGGCTACAGCTTTGCGGACGGTGTCGATCCCACCACCGGCGAACTCGACGCCGGCCTCTTCTTCATCTGCTTCCAGAAGGACCCGGCCAACCAGTTCGTCCCCATCCAGCGCCGTCTGGCCGGCCAGGACGCGCTCACCACCTACCTCTCCCACACCGGCAGCGGCGTCTTCGCCTGCCCGCCCGGACCGGGACCGGACCACCCCTGGGGCCACGACCTGTTCTGAGCCTCCAGTGGCCCCGTCCGGTCGATTACTTGACATGCAACTATTTGGTTGCCTATTCTGCCGCTTGAGGGCGGGCCCACCGTCCAGACCGGAGGACAGGACATGGCAGACATCAGGCACCGTTTCGGAACCACCGCCTCACCCGCGGCGGTATACGCCGCCGTCGGCACCATCGACGGGCTGGCCGGTTGGTGGACCAGCGACACCCGGGGTGATGCCTCACCGGGCGGGAAGCTCGAGTTCTACTTCGGCCGCCCTGACCCGTCCGCAACGATGGAGGTACTCGAGTCGGTGCCCGACGAGCGCGTCGTGTGGCGCTGCATGGAGGGACCCGACACCTGGATGGGCACCACCTTCACCTTCGCCATCTCCCCCGAGGACGGACAGACCATCCTCATGTTCACCAATGAGGGCTGGCGGGAACCGGTGCCGTTCATGCACCACTGCAGCACCAAGTGGGCGTACTTCCTCCTGGGACTCAAGGCGACCCTGGCAGGCGGCCCGAGCGTGGCCTTCCCCAATGACGCCCCCCTCGACAACTGGGGCTGACCGCATTGCCCGGGGCTGAGCCCACCGCGAGGATCGGACCGGCCGGCGGTGGGGTGCCGTGGACAGGTGACCTGGACAGCGCCTTCCGGGCGCTGGCCGACCCCACCCGCCGCCGGCTGCTCGACTCGCTGCACGAACACAACGGGCAGACTCTGGGCGAGCTCTGTGTCGGCATGCACCAGTCCCGCCAGGCGGTCTCCAAGCACCTGGGGATCCTGGAGGAGGCGGGACTGGTCACAACCGAGCGTCAGGGCCGGAACAAGTTGCACCACCTCAACCCCGCACCCATCAACGACATCGGCGAGCGGTGGATCCACCGCTACGAGCGGACCCGCATCGACGCACTGTCCGACCTGAGACGAGCACTGGAGGAGCACACGATGGAGACGACCGATCGGACCGAGTTCCGCTACACGACGTATATCCGCACCACTCCCGAGCGGCTGTGGCAGGTCCTCACCGACCCGGCCTTCACCACGGTGTGGTGGCAGGCCACGACCTTCGACACCACCTGGGAGGCGGGCGCGCCCATGACCTGGAACCACAGGGGGATGACCCTGACCCATCCCGAGCAGGTGATCCTGGAAGCCGACCCGCCCCACCGCCTCTCGTTCACGTGGCACACACTCAGTCCCGAGTGGGCGGCCATGAGCGGGCTCGACCCGGATGCGCAGACCGCAGTCGTCAATGAGCCGCGCACCGTGGCCACGTTCGATCTCGAACCCGATGGAAACCTGGTCAAGCTGACCGTCACCCATTCGAACCTGCTGCCCGACGGTCAGGTGATCCAGCTCATCACCAACGGCTGGCCACGTGTGCTGTCCGACCTCAAGTCGTTCGTGGAGACGGGCACCGTCTGAGGAGCGTGACCGAACGACGGACGCGGCCCGAGCCCGGAGTGTCCTCGTGGACCAGACTGTTCGATGATGCCGATGCCATCCACCCAGTACACCCGTCGTGAAGGTCTCCACATCGGTTACCAGGTATGGGGCGACGGCGAACTGGACATCCTGGACCTCGGGTTCGGTACCTACATCTCCATCGATGAGGCCACCGAGCAGATCCGGTGGCGCCGCTACTCCGAGCGGCTCGCCAGCTGCGGCCGATTGATCCGATTCGATCCCATCGGCATCGGTCTCTCGGACGCGCCGGACAGCCTCGACCAGCTCACGTACGACAATTGGGTACGGGATGCGGTCGCCGTCCTGGATGCAGTGGGGTCGACCCGGGCGGTGGTCCTGGCCGCGTCGAGCTCCGCGTTGGCGGCGCTGCTCTTCGCGTCCCACCATCCCGACCGGACGGAGTCCCTCGTCCTCATCAACGCAACCGCCCGATACGTCGAGGACGACGACTACTCCATCGGCGTGCCCGCAGCCTTGATGCGCGAGTTCCAGGCCGGACTGGACCCTGACCGTCCCGACGAGGTGAGTGAGGATCTCAACGATCTGCGCCTGTTCGCGCCGAGTGGTGTCGGCGATCCTGAGTTCGAACAGTGGTGGTCACGCGCCTCGCGACGTGGGGCCGCGCCGGCAACGGCTGCCGTACTCAGCGAACTCACCGCTGGAGCCGACTTCCGTGACTTGCTGTCCGGAATCAGCCGGCCCACGCTTGTCATACACCGCCAAGACGCCCGCGCCCCGAGTTTGGCGCACGGGCAGTACGTGGCTGAGCGGATACCACGGGCACGGCTGGTCACGCTTCCGGGCAACGACGTGACACCGTTCACGGGAGACCTCGATGAGATCCTCGATGAGATCCAGGAGTTCGTGACCGGGGACCGCTACCAGGCAGAGCCCGAGCGGGTCCTGGCCACGATCCTCTTCACCGACATCGTGGAGTCCACGGCCGCCGCCGCCAGCCTCGGTGACCGCAACTGGAACCGAGTCCTTGCCGAGTACAACAGCCTGATGGACAACCGGCTGCAGCGCTTCGGCGGTCAGCTCGTCAAGGACACCGGTGATGGATCACTGGCGACCTTCGACAGTCCGAGCCGTGCCATTCGATGCGCGTCGGCGGTACGCGAAGGTGCCCTTCATCTCGGCATTCAGATGCGGGCCGGACTCCATGCTGGCGAAATTGAGCGGCGCGGTGCTGACGTCGGTGGGATCGCTGTTCATCTGGCGGCCCGGGTGGCTGGAGCGGCGGATTCCGGTGAGGTACTGGTCACCGGAACCATCGTCGACCTGGTGGAGGGATCAGGCATCGAGTTCTCCGATCGAGGATCATCGCCGCTGAAGGGCGTCCCCGGGCCGCGGCGGCTGTGGGCCGTGGTCACTGCGTGATGGATCACCCGGCTGACGGACCGGTCATCTTGGCGCGTGGCGACGCGATTACATCGACCCGGAATCGGCTGGAGATCACTCCTCGGTCCTGGTCAGCTCCCGAGATGTCGCCTGACCGCTGACTCGAGCAGTGGGAGCTCGTCGGCTATTGACGGCCAGGCTGGGCCCGACGCGCTGACGGAAACGAGTCCGGACCGCCCGGATGGCGATCCGAGGTCGTGCATGCATTCAACACCTGCGGCGTGGCCGCATCGAACTCGGTGTCGAGGCGCGCCATGGCGTGACTGTTGCTGCGGCGTTCGACGAGCTGGCATTCGTCGTCTGACCAGTGGTCCCATGCGGAACCGGCTCACCCGGGACCGATGATCAGTGAACGCACCACAGCCGGCCGTGCTAGCTTCAACCCGCTCGCGCATAAATGCGCGGTACCACCGAGATGGGGAAGCCGGTCGAATTCCGGCGCTGGTCCGCAACCGTAGTCGGCGACTCCACCCAGGAGCGCCGTAAGCCGGGATACCAGAACGGTGGTGGAGCTCCGACTGTCGAGACACACGGACCGGGGCTCGGAGGCTGTCCGCGATGTCTGTCGTGGGGTTTCCGGGTCTGGACCGGGAAACGAGAAACCATGACCATCGTTCGTCGCTTGACCGTCACCGGGGTGGCGGTTTCCCTTGCGCTCCTGTTGGCGCTGCCGGTTGCCTCAGCCGCTGCCGCCTCAGCGTCGGCGTCGGCAATGCAGGCCAACGCAGCGCCACTCCCCCAACTGCCCCAGCAAGCCGCTGCTCGCCAAGCCGCTCAGTGGCTTGTCACCCAGTTCAACGCCCAGGGGTTCATCCCCGTCACTTCCGGTGGATCTCAGGCCAACCTGTCGGCAACTGTGCAGAGCGTGCTGTCTCTGTCGGCGGCCAATGTCGACCCCACGCTGGCCCATCAAGCCCTCGGCTACCTCGAGACGAACGTGGACGCCTTCGTCGTCCAGCAGGGCGTCGACGGTCCGGGACAGTTGGCCCTGCTCATCCTCGACGCCGAGGCGCTCGGCGTCTCACCGACTGACTTCGGGGGTGCCGACCTGGTCACCCGCCTACTGGCCACCGAGCAGACGACGGGGCTCGACGCCGGCTTGTTCGGAACAGAGAACCAGGCGACGAACTACTCGGCCGGGGGCTACCAGCAGGGACTGGCACTGGCCGCACTGGCCGCGGCCGGGGTCACGGGCCAGAGTCAGGTGAGCACGGCGATCGCATGGCTGGTCCAGGCGCAGTGCCCCGACGGCGGCTGGACCACTCCTGACAACACCAACAACGCCTGCAGCGGTACACCTGCCAATTTCGCCGGTCCGGACACCAACTCGACGGCGTTGGCCATCCAGGGGCTTGCGGCCCAGGGCGCCCTCACGAGCTCGGTGTCCACATCAGCACTGCGTTTCCTCGAGACCGGGCAGGACAGCGACGGAGGGTGGTCGTACTTTTCCAACACGTCGGCCACCCCAGGCATCACGGACCCTGACTCGACGGCGTTGGTCATCCAGTCACTGGTCGCTCTCGGCGTCTCACCGACGAGCACACCATTCGTGAAGAGGTCATCCAACCCCGTCTCCGCACTGCTGTCTTTTCAGCTGACGTCCGGAAACGGTGCCGGTGCATTCTTCTTCCCACCGGGACCTTCGGGGGCCGACCTCCTCGCCACCTACCAGGCGGTGCCGGCCCTGGCCGGATTGGCCTTCGGATTCGGTCCGTCAGGTCGCTCCTACTGGGAAGTTGCCTCCGATGGCGGCATCTTCAACTACGGCAGCGGTGCCGGCTTCTTCGGTTCGATGGGCGGCACCGCGCTCAACAAGCCCATCGTCGGCATCGCCGCCAGCCCCGACGGCCAGGGCTACTGGGAGGTCGCCTCCGACGGCGGCGTCTTCGCCTTCGGTGACGCCGGATTCTCCGGTTCTGCCGGTTCACTCCCTCTGAACGAACCGGTGGTGGGCATCGCTGTCGGCCTGAAGCCGCCGACCTAGGGATTCGGCCCGCGCCAAGGCGACACCTGACTCGCTCCATTCGTGCGTAGCGTCGATGGTCGTCGCGTGGCCGGACTGACCGTTCGAGGTGGACTGGGACGGATGTAGTCAGTCCAACCGGCGGGGCCGGCTCAACTCTCGACTGGGCGACAACGCCCGGGTGATCGTTGCCGTCAAAGTTGACGACACCTCGGATTTCAGCTGGGCGTGGTGCGCCAGTGGGGAGGTCGAAGATGGATCTTCCGTGCGACAATCAGTCCGACAGCGCACTCGCAGGTTCGCCACGCCAAGGCCTACCTCGGGGTCCAGCGCTTCAGCTGATGAACGCCCGCGACCTCGCAGAACTCCAGGCGGATACCGGGCCTCACCGTATCGGCGAGTTTCTTCGACCTGGCGACGGGAGTACGGCGAACGCATCACAGCTGCGGACTGGCAGATGCTCCTCGGCAGATGGGAAGGGGTCGGATCTCCGACGCTGGCGGAACACTCCGGACTCGCCATCGGCGAGTGGCACCTCCCTGCACGGGACCTTGGCCGAAGCGGAGGTCTCTACCATCGGCCTGGCGATCCAACAATCGTTGCGGCCGGCCGGATGGTGCTTCCCGGGCCCCCACCGGAGGGCGATCCCTGGGAAGCGACCTTGACATGGTCTGGACGAACGCTCCCGGGACGTCAGGAACGATCCTGATTCCAGCCGGGTGATCGCCAACGCCACTCACATCCGACGTGGCACGTGAATCGATGACCGCAGATCAACTGAGGAGACACCGTCCGCGGTCGTGACTCGACGCTCACCACCGGTTGCCACGCTACGCAGACGGCACGATTCGATACCCCTGAACGGCGTCCCCCTGGCCACGACGGCTCGAGTCCGGGGGGACGCCAACTGATGGACGGGTCGCCTGGCGGCTGCCGGTTCGCGAAGAAGCCCCCCGCAGAGCGGAGGGCTTCTTCTGAAAAATCCCGGCGGCGTCCTACTCTCCCAGGGGGCTACCCCCCAAGTACCATCGGCGCTGACAGGCTTAACTGCCGTGTTCGGAATGGGAACGGGTGTATCTCTGTCGCCATGGCCACCGGAAATCGTGCGCCCTCGAGCCGAGGTACGAGACCCGAACACGGGTCGACCTCAAGGCCCGGTGTGACCCCAATAGGGTCACCCTGAGCGTTCCATAGCGAGCACGAGCAAGTTCCCAAGCCCTCGGCCGATTAGTACCGGTCAGCTGAATGCGTTACCGCACGTACACTTCCGGCCTATCAACGTGGTCGTCTGGCCACGGGCCTTACCAGGTTAACCCTGTGGGAGATTTCATCTTGGAACGAGCTTCGCGCTTAGATGCTTTCAGCGCTTATCCCACCCGAAGGTCGCTAACCAGCCGTGCCCTTGGCAGGACAACTGGCACACGAGAGCTTCGTCCATCCCGGTCCTCTCGTACTAGGGATAGCCTTCCTCAAATCTCCTACGGCTGCATCGGATAGGGACCGAACTGTCTCACGACGTTCTAAACCCAGCTCGCGTACCGCTTTAATGGGCGAACAGC